>CAWJVV010000016.1:0-291223 GCA_963846375.1 uncultured Acidobacteriota bacterium | reverse complement strand
TGCATGAGGCCTTCGGCGTTCTTCTTTGAGATCGCCAGGGGATTCCAGGCCGATTCTTGCTCGATGATGGCGTGAACGAGTGCGCGGGGCACGCCGTAATGGTCTGCGTAGGCATCGGCGTAATAGACGGGCTCTGGGGCCTGCGCACGTGCGCCAGCACATTCGACCGAGAACACAAGCATGGCGGATGCGGCAAACATGAGAATGAGCTTTTTCACTTTTCGATCTCCCTTCCGGTGACAACCACGCCAGACTCACAGACATCCTCATTCGCGATATGTTCAGCGTGCTTCCCAGCCATGCGGACGATCGACTCAAACGCTTCTTTCATCAAAAGGCGCTTGCGATCACCTTCCGTCTTTGCGATCAACGGCAACATGATTTCCTTGTGCTGCGGAAGTATTCGGTCGATTCGCAATAGCTCCATTGCCATTGCGACGTCGTTCATTTCCAGACTGAAGGCGGTTTCTCCAGGGTATACGCGCGAAGGCTCTTGGCCAGTCCCGCGATAATCGGTGCGTCGCTACGCTCGCCTTCGGGGTGCGCTCTGCCACAATCGCCGCTTCGCGCTCGGCGTTCGGATGTTCGACCACAAGGTAGAAACTGCGCAGGCGAAGGGGATCGCCCAGCCTGCGCTCCTGATTGGAAGTGAGAAACACGTGCGGGATGGAGGCCGCGCGAACGGTGCCGAGTTTCGGAATGGATAACGTCCACACAGAAAGCAATTCCAACAGCACCGCCTCGAAGGCGTAGTCAACCTTATCAATTTCGTCGATAAGAAGAACGCAGCGCTTCTCCTGCTCAATCGCTTCGAGTAGGGGGCCAGCCATGAAGAACGACCTGCCGGTGATCTCACGTTTGATCTGCGCCCAGTCTGGTGCCTTGCCGCTCCTGCTCATGGGGAGGACGTAGAGTTCCTGGAGCCCTCGATCGTACTGTCCGATAGCCTTTTCTTCGTTAATGCCCTGATAGCACTGGAGGCGGAGGAGGGACACGCCATAAGCGCGCGCGACAGATTGAGCGAGTTCCGTTTTACCCGCGCCAGCCGGTCCCTCGAGCAGAACCGGGCGATTGATCCGGGCCGCCAGGTAAACCGCGGTCGCCGTTTTGATATCGGTAAGGTAGCCCGCGCTCACCAGCGCGGCGAGGGTCTCTGATGGTGAAGCAAACATCCGGTCCACACTCCCGAACCGCTCTGACGTGGGGAGAGCGTAGGATGCATTTGGAATTCGGTCAAACGGGCGTCAGCTAAGCCAGCGGCTCAGTGACCTGGATAAACTTGGTTGTCCGGGCCGAGCCAACCCTTCTCAGTCCACTTGAATGGGTAGTTGCTACTGACGGTCTCTTCTGTTCCAGCGGGTCTATTCCCGAGCTTCATGGCACTCCGGATTCTTGCTTGATAGAAGAGCGTGTAGACCTGAACCCCATTCACCTTTTCCATCTGACCGTTGGTTTCCTTCAGACTCAAGAGGTCTTCATAGTGGGGCGATCTATTGATATTTTTCCAAACGGCAATCGCATCTTGTTCAGTTGGTGGCGGAGGAGTACGCTTGCAGCCCGTAAACTCTCCAACTGCAAAGCTGAATGCTGCGAGTAGGAAAAGCGAGGGAATGAGTCTCTTCATTGCGGGGGAGGTCCTTTGCGAGATTTCATTCTTTCGAGCATCGGTCTCATCTGTTCCAACGTGCTTTCGAAAGCATCCCGCGCCTCGGCCATCCCTCGTTCCGGTCCGTATCGGATGACCAGGTGCACGATCAGGGTGCGTGCCAAGGCAAGATCCGTCAACAGAGGCAGGAAGGGTTCAGGAGCCGATTTCTCGAGCTCCTGAACGAAGGCAAGAATCTTCTCCGTATATTCGTCGCTCCGCGTCTTTCCCAGCTCGGTGATCCAGTCGGATTCCATGTCGAACTCGTCGTCCATCACCCGAGCTCCCGCAGCACAGTGGCTGATCCTTTTGTACCACCGATTCTTTAGAAGCTGAACGATTGGAACTCGCCAGCCTCCGCCACAGCCACGGGAAGTGAACAACCACGCAAATCGTGGCTCATTTGACCAAGATTTGGACCTGCTGTACCTCTGTTCGAGCACGCGCGTGTTGAGGTACCCAGGCTGATGGATATGTCCCGTGTTGCCCGCAGACCGCTGTTTTGGTCGGAACAGCGAGCTGGTCAGAAGCCGCAGGGCCCCTCAGCCTGGGATACCAACCGCACCAGAGATGGAGGGGCAACTCTATGCCCGTGATGGAGAAGAGAGTGAAGGACGGGCCCGATAAGTCCGGCTCAATAGTGTCAAATGGAAGTATTGGAAGGCGGCTCCTGAACGTTGAGGAGGCTGCCCAATACCTGGGCCTGAGCGTGGATACCCTCCACAAGTGGGTCCAGTTGCGGGCGATTCCTCACGTCAAGGCCGGTCGTGCGTTGCGGTTTGATCTGGCGGCTCTCAACCGCTATATCGACGAACACACGATCGGAACCATTGACTAAAGGAGACGTCAGATGTCAATCGAGAAGCTCGACAAGGGGCTGTTCAGAGTTCGTTGGAGAGAGGGAGGCCGGAGTCGGAGCAAGCGTGTTCGCGGCTCGGCCGAGCTCGCAAAGCAAATCGAACGTAAGAAGCTTTCACTTCGAGATGAGAACCGCCATCTCGATGTGAAGAAAGAAGTCAATTACCGGGTGAACGATCTGATCGATCATTACTGGAAGCACTACGGATCAAAGAAGAAGTCGGCGGATCGAGAGAAGAGCATCGTGGAGGGCATTCGCTCCGAATTAGGGCATCTGTTCGTCCGAGAGGTGGATGGAATGGCTGTGCAGAGCTGGTACGAGAATTTGACCGATGTTCGCGGGCTAGCTCCGAATACAGCTGTACGTCACTTCCACGTCATGCACCACATGATGGAGAAGGCATCTACCATTTGGTCGAAACTCACGGGCATCGACCGCAATCCGGCTGATCAGGTGGAAGTCGAGCAGGTCGATGATTCGCGCGAGCGCTACTTATCGGAGGAAGAGCTTCTCAGATTGAAGGTCGCTCTCGACGAGCGGATGTACCAGAAGGGCACGAAGACAATCAACAAGACCAATCTTCGCCTCCGCTTGCTGGTTTTGATTGCGGTTGGAACCGGGATGAGGCGCGGGGAGATTTTCCGACTTCAATGGAGCGACATTCGCTACAGCGAAGGACTGATCGCGGTGAATGCCAAGCTGAAGAGAGGGCGTCAGCGCTACGTACCCATGACCCCGGAACTCGCAGAGGAAATCCGGCGCTATCCGGCCGTCTTCGGTGAGGATCGGATCCTGCCGCCCGAAGCTGGAGCGACAAGCGGGCGTCAGCGTGCGGACAAGAGTTTCGCCAACCTCCTCAAGCGGGCCAAGATTAGGAATTTTCGTTTTCACGATTTGCGGCACACCTTTGCTTCTTGGTACATGATGTGCGGCGGAGATCTCTATGAGCTTTCTAAGCTGCTCGGTCATTCCAACATCAGCATGACCGAGCGCTATGCGAAGCTCGCCCAGAAGCACATCATCAAGACCGGAAGTGTGTCGCGTGAAATCTGGAGCAAGCTTGATCCAGTCGAACAAGCGAGGGAGGAGGTTGGAGAAACGAAAGACGGACACATTTCCAGTCCAGGATGTGTCCGTATTGTGTCCGCGACCTAATTTGAAGGATTAGGGCAACCGCTAAGTCTTTTATTATGTGGTGGCCAGGGACGGGATTGAACCGCCGACGCCGGCCTTTTCAGGGCCGCGCTCTACCACTGAGCTACCTGGCCTCAGTGCAGACTCGTTGCTTGCAATCTCCTGTGGATTCCGGTCGCGCCGGCGGGGCTGGGTTCCCTCAAACAGTACGCTGCAACAACTTTCTGAGTATAACAACGTTCCATCCATCCGGCCAAGCCGCGCACACCCCCGCATAGCCGCCCAACCTTGCGATTAGCTTTGGTTTAGCGCAGTCTCAATCGTCGACAATTCCCATTCGGACACCCCAATCGGATCGAACCTGCGCCTCCTCGCCTCCCTGGTCTCCAGTCCTTAGCCCCTATGCCGTGCCCTACACTGGAAGGCAATCATGCGCACCCTTCCTCAAAAGCTGATAGGCAGCGTTGCCTCCGTCTTGTTCCTGTTTGCAATAATCCATTCGGCGTCTGCGCAGGCCGCCAAACGTGCCCCCGCGTCCATCGGCTCTGAAGCCCGCGCCACCCACGCCTTTGACGAAGCCGCCCGCTCCGGCCCGCCCGCGCTCTATGCGTTTTTGCTGCGGTTCCCCAAAGGCGCCGACCTCCACGTCCATCTCTCCGGCGCCGTCTATGCCGAAACATTCATCCGCGAGGCAGCCGAGGACGGCCTCTGTGTCGATCCCGCAGGCCTCCGCTTCGTCCATCCCCCGTGCGCTTATAACATGGTTCCCGCCACGCGGCTCTCCGGCATGCTTGCCCCCGCCGATCAGGACCTCTACGACCGCCTCATCGATTCCTTTTCCATGCGCAGCTTTGTTCCCACGCCCGGCTTCAGCGGCCACGATCAATTCTTCTCTACCTTCGCCAAGTTCGGCGTCGACAAGAGCCACACCGGAGAATGGGTCGACGAGGTGGCTTCCCGCGCTGCCACGCAAAATCAGCAGTACCTCGAGCTCATGCAAACGCCGCCCTTTTCTCATGCCGCCGTGCTCTCCCGGCAAATCGGCTGGCCCGCGGATACAGAGAACGTCGACTTCGCCGCCATGCGCCAGGCTCTGCTCGATCGCGGCGTGCGCGACGAGCTCAAGGCCGACATGGGACGATGTGCAATACCGCCGAGGCCAAACGCAAAGAGCTCGAGCACTGCGGCACCGCCCAGGCCCAACCCGCCTGCTCCGTTGAGATTCGCTACATCTACCAGGTCCTGCGCGCCAACCCGCCTGAAGTGGTCTTCGCCCAAACGTTGCTGGGCTTTGAGACCGTTAACCAGACGATCGAGAACGGCGAACCCGGCTTTCTCGGCATCAACTTCGTTCAGCCTGAAGACGGCTACGCCTCCATGCACGACTACACGTTGGAAATGAAGATGGTCGACTATCTTCACTCCGTCTATCCAAGGTTCACATCACCCTGCATGCCGGCGAACTCGCGCTCGGCCTGGTCCCACCCGAGGGCCTGCGCTTCCACATCCGCCAGGCCGTCCAGCTCGGACACGCCGAGCGCATCGGCCACGGCGTCGACATTTCCTATGAAGACGATGCCCCGGCTCTGCTGAAAGAACTGGCAGCAAAGCACGTAATGGTCGAAATCAATCTCAGTTCCAACGACGGCATTCTGGGCGTGAAGGGCTCGGACCATCCCTTCCCCCTCTACCGCGCCAACCACGTACCCGCCGCGCTCTCCACTGACGATGAGGGCGTCAGCCGCATCGACCTCACCCATGAATATGTCCGCGCCGCCCTCGACTATCACCTCACCTACCCCGACCTGAAGCAGCTGGCCCGCACCGGCATGGAACACAACTTCCTTCCCGGCAAAAGCCTCTGGACCGAGCCCGACAAGTTCACCACGCCCGCGCCGGAGTGCCGCGGCGAGGCCGTAGGTGCGGAAAAACCATCCGCCGCCTGCACCAAATTCCTCCAAGCCAATCAGAAGGCCGCCGCCCAGTATGAACTCGAGCGCCGCTTCCGCGCCTTCGAAGCAAAGTTCTGAGTAATGTATTCTCCGGCAAAGCCGGAGGCTTTATGATCGTCGGTCCTCAAAGGGCCTTGAAACCCACTCACTCATCACCCGCAAATCGTTGCGTTCGACATTGACGACGCTGCTGCGCCGACTGCGCTGCTGCGCCGGAGGCGCGAGGTTGGTTAGCCCAGCGCCTTTAGCGCTGGGTGGGCGTGCATAGACTCTGTGCGGAGTCCCGTAGGGACGGCGCAAACATTCCCTCCGCCGAGACTCCAGGCACATTCGTCCCATGCCCTCGGAAATGTCGAACGCTACGGACATCGCGGCAGGGCCTTCGGGATCTCTCCTTTTGGATTGGCGCCGTTCGCAAACTTCGCCGTAAACTGGCCGCCATGGATAACGAACGCATCCGGGCCATCTGCATGGCGTTGCCTCACACGTGTGAAACCGTGAACTGGGGACATCACCTGGTCTACTGGGCCGGCGACCGCGACATCGGCGGCAAAATGTTTGCCTCAACCGATCTTGACGGGAGTGGCGTAGGCGTTCTCTCGTTTCACTGCGGAGCCGAGCGCTTTCACGATCTGCTTGAGATCGAAGGCATGAGGCCCACCCCTTACTCCGCCAAGCATTTCTGGGTAACGCTGGAGCGCTGGGACGTGCTGCCTCCGCGCCAGATTGAAGACGAACTGAAGCGCGCCCACCAGCTCATCTTCGACAAGCTTCCAAAGAAAACAAAGACCATCCTCGCCATGCCCGAGAAAGAACGCAGCAAGATGATTCGAGAACGCAGGAAGACGGTAGCTGCACGCGCAAAAGCCAAATAGTCCCGCTAAGTTCGCTGCAAGGCTCAAACCGCGCTTGCTGAAAAACTCGAATCGGGTTCTGTTTTGTAACAGGGCACGACTTTATAGTCGTGCCGATACGGCCAACAGAATGAGCGGGCTTCAGCCCCTGCGGGAAGTTCCACTAGTCTGTCATCAATGTCAAAACTGTCCGCTAGACGGCATCGCCATCGCCGGCCCCGAGTAATGCACGTGCACCAGCCTCCAGCCCCGATCCGGCAGCTTGACGTAAACCTGGCTCTCCCGCCCCTTGGTGTGCACTTCGCTCCCGTTGCTGCGCAGCGTCGCCACAAAGTCCCAGTGAAACTCCGCCACCGCTGCATCCCCGAAAACGTGAATCATCGGCTCTTCCGCCAGCTTCAGGCTGCGCTTGCTGAAGGTCTGCCCCATCAGCTTCCCGTAGACATCGGCTGCAATCTGATCCCAGCCGCTCTCCTCGCCCAGCGGATGGATGAATGAAGCCTCAGCCGTCGTCAGCCAGATCTTCGCGCCCAACTCGGGATCCGCCACATCGATCGAGTGCGTGTACTGGTCGATCAGCGCGCGGATCTGGCTTCGAACCGGCTCCGGGCTCTGAGCCTGCGCAGGTTGGCCGGCAAGGCAAAGCGGAATCGCCAACATCGCGGCAAGTAAGAACAAACGCATCAGGCAGATCTCCTTCCTCTCCTGACCCCCCATGACACACTTATCCTATGCGAAGATTCGCTTGAAGTACGCGAACCGTCGACCCGCCACGGCGGGCGGGCTTTCTATTTTGCCAACCACCTTACCCATTGAGCGGTATTGGTCCAGTCATAACCGTAGGCCCTTACAAGCGCCCCCAATCCCGCGATGATCAGGGCTGCCCCGCCCAGCGTTCCGCCCGTGTCTCTATTCAAGAGTCGCACACCAAAAATGATGATGAGAATCCCGCCTGCTAGTAGTAGGGTTTCGCTCATGCAGCGTTTGACCTCAAAATCGAATACGTCGGAAAAAACGAAACGCCCGGCGCGAGGCCGGGCATTCTCATTGTAGGCCTAATCGACCTGGTGGCAGGACCCGGAAGTAATCTTGTGCCGTGCCAGATGCATAACTCTCGAATTGCATCCGCAGCTTAGCCCCCCGAAATCACGCCCAATAACAAAGGCGCCTCGCTTGCTCCCACGCACGAGGCGCCCTTTTATCGATCCGCGGTAGTTGGAGGCCTACCGCTTCACGATCTTTTGCAACCTTGGATCGGCCCAAAGACTTGAAAACACCTGGTCTTCGTACACCTTGGCCAATTCTGTATAGTGGTTCTCCTTGGCGCGCTCCAGGTACTCCAGTGCGCCCTCCATGTTGCCGCGCTTGGCATACGCCTTCGCCAGCAGGAAGTCCACGCGTGCCCTCTGCTCCGGCGTGTTCACGTGAACCATCACGCCCTGTGGGTTGCCGCTCAAAATGTCGGCATTCAGCTCCAGCGCCCGCGCATATTCGGTCATCGCGTGATCCATCTCTCCCAGACCCGCCCACGCCTCCGCAATGTTCAGGTGCGCCGACGCGTTGCTCTCATCCAGCGCCAGAGACTGCTTCAAATAGCGGATCGCCGGGTTGTACTTCTTGTCCAGGCAGTAGGCCGCGCCCAGGTTGTTGAGCGCATTGGGAAAATACGGGTCGATCTTGATAGCCTTCAGAAACTCCTTCCGCGCCGATCCGCGATTCCCCATCTGCAGATACGCGATCCCCAGCTTGTTCTCTAGCTTCGCGCTGGCGGGATTGGCCCGAAGCGCCGTCCGATAATAGTTGACCGCGGCGCCATACTCCTCATGGAGTCGCGCCAGATCACCCCTCAACTCCGCCGCATCGGCAACTCGGTTCTGTTCCAGCTTGGTCAGATCCGCAAATACATTTGTCCGGGCCGAAGCAGTCGCCGCTATCGCAAATGCCATCCACCCAACCAGCAACATATGCCCTCTCATTTGGTCCACCTCTTTCAGGCCACCCAAGCCGGCCTCCGGTCCGCCTCCATGTCCGTCCGGGGCCCCGGCTAATGAAATCCAGTAAACTGCCGAATCGCATGCGGCCACAACGCTACACCTGCTAAGCGCGCAGCCGGAGCCTGTTAAACCGCCCGGCCATCCCTCAAGCCTTTGCTTCTCTGCGGCCTGAACGTGAGCTAAGTCCCTGTAAATGGGGGTTACATCTCCGTTAACTCCCCTTTTCCGCCGCCCCATTCACCGTTAAGGCCGGGTAGAGTCAAAGCAGTAGCGCTACAATCGCGTCGTTCCGGAAGATGGGAATAGCCCATGACCATCGCAGGCCCTACGCCGGTGAACTATGAGCAGGAGCGCGCGGAACTCGAGGCCGTTCTTGGTTCACCGCCGTTCGTGCGGGCACCCAAGCTGGCTCATCTGCTCTCGTATCTGTGCGAACGCCTGTTCGCGGGCGAGACCAGCCAGATCAAGGAATACTCCATCGGCCTCGAGGTCTTTCAGCGCGGGCCTGCCTTCGATCAGGACTCCGACTCCATCGTCCGCGTAGAAGCCAACCGCCTCCGCAAGCGCCTGGCTGAGTACTATGCGGGCGAAGGCGCCGGCCACCGCCTGCAGATCACCATCCCCCTCGGCCAGTACATTCCGGAGTTTGTGCGCAGCACCGCCGCGCCCGAGCCGATCGCCATGCCGGCGCCGGCACCTGACGGCACTTCCTCGCCCGGCCCGCACCTTTTGCCGCGGTTCACCGGACGCACGGCTATCCTCATTGGGATCGCGGCGCTGGTGGTCATCGCTATGGGCGTTGGCTGGCTCCTGCGGAGGCCTGCCCCACAGCCGGCCGCCCCACCCCCCACCGCTGCCCACACCGAACTCCCCCCCGATCTGGGCATCGGGCCGCCCGGCGGCGAGGAGGTGAGGATCCTTTGCGGCTCAACGCACGCCATGGTCGACCACTCCGGCAAGCTCTGGGCCGCCGACACCAACTTCACCGCCGGGAACGCCGTCCGCAGCGAGGTGCAGCACATCGCCCGCACCCAGGACCCAGCCTTCTATCGCACCAGCCGCCAGGGAGCCTTTCACTACGACATCCCGCTCAAGCCGGGCGTCTACGAGCTACGCCTGCACTTTGCCGAGCTGACCTACGGCCCTGAATCCACGGGCACGGGAGGTGAGGGCAATCGCATCATCAACGTGCTGGCCAACGGCAAGCCGCTTGTGTCCCGCCTCGACGTAGCGGCCGACGCCGGCGCCAGCGGCGGCGCCGACGTCAAGGTCTTTCCCGACATCAGCCCGGCTCCCGACGGCAGCCTGCACCTTGACTTCTCCGCGGAGCGCGGGGTTCCCGCCATGGTCTCGGCTATCGAGATCCTGCCCGGCATTCACGGCCAGATGCGCCCCGTCCGCATCCTTGCCCGGCAGACCTCCTACTACTCCAACGACAGCCATTGGTGGAGCCCCGATGCCTTCTTCGACGGCGGACAGCTGGCCACGTATAACCGGCCGGTCAAGGGCACTGACGATCCCGAGATGTTCGACTCGGAGCGGTGGGGCAACTTCTCTTACGCCATCCCCGCGCCGCCCGGCAAGTACGACGTCACCCTCTACTTTGTCGCCCGCCACGGCGACTGGCCGCCCGGCCCGGCCGGCGCGGCCAACGGGGCGGCCCACGTCTTCAACGTCTTTTGCAACGGCAGGGTCCTGCTGCAGAACTTCGATCTCGCCAGCCAGGCCCGCGACAACGACGTGGTGGTTCGCCGCGCCACCGGCCTGGTGCCGAACGCCCAGGGAAAACTTCTGCTCAACTTCGTTCCCGTCGACGGATACGCCACCGTCACCGGCATCGAAGTCCTGCCTCAATAAGCCCTCTGTCCCGTTTTCTATCGTCTCTTTGTGAGGTGAATCACGTTTGATGTGCAAAAAATAAAAACGAACAACCGCTTTCAATTCAGGCGGTTAAGCACACCCAAAGTGCTGAGTGTGATTTGGAACACAAAGGCAGTGCTCAGTGAAAGAAAGGCAAGTGAACGAGTGACGAAGTGCTTGCTGAAAATGCAAAAGGCCCGCAACTAAGTGCGGGCCTTTTCTCACTGCTAATACCAGTATGGCAGGTTCGGCGATATAAATACCAACCGTCGCAAAGTTTCTTGCGCTGATTCTAAAGGGGGTTACGAACTATTTTCGATTTTACCCCTTGACAAGGGTTTTTCCACAGGTTTTCCCACAGGCCGGCCGGGACCGCTTTCTGCAGCTTCTTTGAGCGTCCTCTGCAACCGACCTGCCTGGGCTTTCGTTACACGGGTCAACAGAATGGTGATCCGCCTGGCATTTCGCTGTTGACGTTCTCGAATTTCGTAATCTCCCGCCGCGACAATCCGAAGAGGCGGAGGAGCGGGCCGTTCGCATGGGGGCGCATCCCGCAGTCTCCGATTCCGGCCTGGCCCGGGCTAAGGGACCAGCGTCCAGACCAGCCGGGCACCCACGGTTTCGCCATGAAAGGGTTCGCCGCGGCCCAGGTCACGAGTTCTCCGGCGCTCGTCCCATAGGCCTCGACAAAGTCGAGTCGCAAGTTGGATACTGATTGGTATGTTGCCGGGCACAATTGATCTGTTAGCGAGTAAAAACAGACCGAGACGGAGCGGGCCCGCACCGCGCGATCCGAAGCGCACCCGGGAGCGCCTGCTGCAGGCGGCATTCCGTGAAGTGTACAGATCGGGCTTCCAGAGTGCCGGCCTGGATGCCATTCTGGCCGCAGCGGGGGTTACCAAGGGAGCGTTGTACCATCACTTCGACAGCAAAGAAGCCCTGGGATACGCCATTGTCGAAGAGATCATTGCCCCCGACACTCGCGGCCAGTGGGTAAACCCACTCGAGAACTGCAAGGACCCTATCGACGTTTTGATCGGCGCTGTTCAAGGGATATCGGTTCAGCCTGAGGCCGTGCGCGGCGGCTGCCCTTTGATCAATCTTGCGCAGGAAATGTCTCCTCTCGACGCGGGATTCCGGCAACGGCTCGCAGCCATATTTCGTAACTGGCAGGACGGCGTCGCCGCTGCTTTGCGGGTTGGTCAGAGCCATGGAAAGGTGCGCCGCGACCTGGAACCCGAGCAAGCAGCCGGGTTGTTGATTGCGATGGTGGAAGGTTACGGCGCGCTTGCCAAAAATGCCCAAGATCCGAAAGTGATGGAATCGGGAATCAGAAACATTGTGGAGTGGCTGCGGTCTTTGCGCCCGGCGGGCAGGCGCAAACGCGGATGAACGAATGGTGTAACATGGACCGGCCAAGTCCACGCATACCAACTGGTCTGTACTCACCAAGGCGCGGCCCGGTCCGTGCACGCACAGGACCCAAAGTGCAGTGACCTTCTAAGCATTCAGGACGCCCCAAGGGGCACTAACCCGAGAACCTCAGGAGAGTGGACATGACAAGCATCGGAGTATCACGACGGAAGGCGCTCGAAGCCGGAGCGTGCCTACTGGCTGGAGCGGCAGGACTCCTGGTGACGGCAAGCGAGCCCGCGGCGGCGGAGTCGAGCACCGCAACCGAAGAAATCATCCGGAGGTGGTATAAGGCGTGGGTGGAAAAGGACCAGGGCCAATTCGAGTCCCTGATGACCGACAACTTTACCTTCACGAGCGCGGCCGGCGACGACCACATCAGCCGGAGCACCTTCAAAACGCAATGCTGGGATACGCAGGCTAAGCTTATCGAGCGATCGGATCTGGAGTGCGTGATCACAAGTGGCAACGAGGCATTTGTGAAGTATCTTTGCCACACGACGAACGGTAAATCATTCCGGAACGTGGAATATCACCGGATCAGAGACGGGAAGGTGGAGGCCCTTGAGTGCTATTTCGGCGGGGCGGGCTATCCGTCGGCAGCAAGCAAGGGGATGTGACGCTGTATTCGAGGATCTCCGCTTTACGGCGTTGTTGCTACGATTTCCTTTTCGTCGCCTGTCGCTCGCTGGGCGCAGAATCTCCCGCCGCGCCCGCAGCACTTCCTGTTTGCAAGCGCGTGATTGGCGATTCAGTCCGATCATTGATTCGGGCTGCTCAAATCAGCTGGCATCATCAGCCGCCGACGTGGTCATGGTTGGTAAGCCACGCGTGATTAACTCCCGCGCCTCCGGGCCTGGCACATCCTCCGGCGAGCAGGACTCGGCCATCATTCAAACGTGTGACCGTGGAAAAGCAGAACCCATCAAGCGTGGCGCCTCCCACGGGAATGAATGCGTGTGATTTCGGATCGTAGACCTCTGGTCTTTCCGCTCCGCCTGCAATCAATACGCGGCCGTCGTTGAGCGCGACCACTGCCTTGGATAACTTGAAACGCTGCTCGTTTAACTCCGGCCCTGGGTAAAATCTGCGCATTCCCGGATCATAGATTTGTGTGCTGGTGAGTGACGATTTCAAGGCGATGACCGATTGAAGTCAACTTACTCTCAACCGATGTGAACCCAGCGAGATTCGACGTTATTCAAAAATGATCCAATCACCGACTCTTCGCAGAGCAGGGATTCTTGACTGGATACGGATGGATCAGTCGGGCCCGGCATCCAAGTAATTGATTCGGCATCGGAGCGGAAGAATCGCGATGCGGTCTCAAGTTTCGATCGGAACAAGTTACCCAGACGCTGCGAGTTTTCCTGCCACTCTTTGGCGAGGATGGGGTTAGTATGCTTGAGGTTTCGGCGCTGCCGGTTTTACGCATGTTTTTCAGGACTTATAAGACCGGTCAAGGCTCCCGCATCGCGACGGCTGTTGCACGTGTTTTGCCGCGGATGGGGAGAGGCGTTTCGGGTGCAGCGGACAAATGAAAGGAACATCATGAATCGAAGGTGTGTCACGATGGTGGGCAGGCTTTTTTTAGGGGCCGGAGTTATCGCCTGGCTGGGGCTGATGGCGCTCCCCCTGGCGGCGCAGGATGACGACCCGCCCGCGCAGGCAGGCAGGTTGTCGATCGTGAACGGCACGGTTTCCATTCAGCCGGCGGGAACGCAGGACTGGGGCCAGGCCTACCTGAACTATCCCCTTGGCCCGGGCGACCGCATTTATACCGACGCCGATGGGCGCGCGGAGATCGAGGTTGGCCAGACCTTTGTGCGCATCGGCCCGCGAACCGATGTTACGTTTGTCGACTTCAATTCGCAGGCGATCACCTTTGGGGCGGCGCAAGGGTCGCTGCACATAAGGACACGCGGATTGTGGGATGGCCAATCGCTGTATGTGCAGACGCCCAGCGGCAGCACCACCGTGACGGGGCCGGCCGACTTCCGGGTGGATATCTATCCCGATGACCAAACCGCGGTGTTCAGCAACTACTCTGGCGACGTGTACGTGTCAGGAGCCAACGACCTGGGCATGGATACCCCGGCGGGCCAGTCGCTGGAGCTGGTGGGCAGCAATCCGGTGTATCCGCAATGGCTGCAGCCGGCGCCCCCGGACGATCTCGACAACTGGAGCCGGCGACGCGATGTGCAAATCGAGCGAGCCGCCAGCTACCGATACGTGAGCGCCGACGCCCCAGGAGCCGAGGATCTGGATGGCTATGGGCAGTGGACGCCGGGAACCGAATATGGCGACATGTGGTTTCCGCAGGTGGACGCCGGCTGGCAGCCCTACCACGACGGCCACTGGATGAATCGTGAGCCGTGGGGATGGGTTTGGGTGGAAGACGAGCCATGGGGCTATGCGCCGTTCCACTATGGCCGCTGGATCCAGTATCACGGACGTTGGGGATGGATTCCGGGAGCGCGCGAGGAGCATGCCGTGTGGTCGCCCGCGCTGGTGGTGTTTGCCGGCGGAGTGGGAGGCGGCGGGGACGCGGTGTGGTTTCCGCTGGGGCCAGGAGAACCGTATCGACCGTGGTATCGGTGCAGCCCGGGATACATCGATCGCGTGAACATCACCAATATTCGCGAGACCAACGTGGTGCACGTGCAGAAGACGTACGTGAACATTGTGAACGTCAACGTGACGAACATTACCTATGTGAACCGCACGGTGGGCGTGACGGCTGTGCGGCAGGAGGATTTCGCGGCGGGACGGCCGGTGGCGCAGGCGGCTATCCATGTAGATCCGCAGCAAATGCAGCACGTGCAGGTGCTGGCCAGGCCGCAGGCGGTTGCGACGCACGCGGCGATGATCAGCGCGCCGCCGGCAAGAGCGGTTCCGGTGGCGGCGGGCCGTCCGGTGCTGATCAACGCCAAGGGGATGGCAGTGGCGGCTCAGCCCAGGGCGCAGGCGGCGCCTCCGCCGCAGAGACAGGCGCCTGTGCCGCCATCGTTGCCGAACCGCGCCGTGGTGGCTGCGCCGCCCAATGTGAAGATGACTCAGGGTGCGCGGCAGGCGATGGCGACGGCGCCACGTCCGTCACAGGCTCCGGCGGGTAATCGTCCCGTACAGCCTGCTGTGCCGCCGCCGGCGCAGGGCCGGCCGGTGATGCCGAATGCGCCTGCGGATCGGCCGGCGCCGATTCCGGCCAATCCGCCACGGCCGCAGCAGATTCCGCCTCCTGGAACGAGGCCGCCGGCACAGCCGGAGACGCCTGCTCCATCTCGGCCGACGCCACCACAACCTCAGGAGAGGCCGGCGCCTTTGCAGCAGCCGGCACAGCCGCCGCGGCCTCCTCAAAACCAGCCTGCTCCGCCGGAGCGCCCGCAGGAACGGCCCGCGCCGCCTCCGCAGACGGCACCGCCGCCGCGGCAGGAAGAGCGCCCGGCCCCGCCACCTCCGGCGCAGCCGCGCCCGGAAGCCAGGCCGGAGGCTCCTCCGCCGCGTTCGGCTCCGCCGCCTCCTCCGCCTCGACAGAACACCGAGCCCGCTCCAAGGCCTGCTCCGCGGCAGCAGCCGGCTCCTCCTGAGAAAAAGAAGCCGGACGAGAAGGAGAAGAAGCCGGAGAAGTAGGGTGAGGGGGGTCCAGGAAGGCTCGGCGCCGAGGCAGTTTCAAATGGATGAGAAGGCAGCGAACTTCCCGCAGGGGCTAAAGCCCGCTCATTCTATCGGCCTTATCGGCACGACTGAAGTCGTGCCCTGACACAAGACGGGAGGGGGACGGTCGGGGCCGCTGCCTGGCGCAGCGGCCTTCTTTTTTGCTGCCGGCTGGTTTTCCCCGGTCTCCAAATGCGAGCGACCGGGGCCACCCCGGGATAAGGGTGTCAGGCTCCCGGTTCGAAGAAGTTGCCCAGTCCGGCGCGATGGGCGTGGGCGACCATGGTGTCCTGAATCTCGAGGGCGAGGGCGAGGGCGTCGCGGCCCTGGCGGGCGGTGACGCGGGGCTCGCGGCGGGTGCGCACGGAGTCGAGAAACGATTCGATCTCAAGGCGCAATGGCTCGCCGGGGGAGATCTCCGGCTTGGCAAAGGAAAGGCCTGGGTTTGGGCCGCCGCCGGCTTCCGCGAGCTTGGCGAGCATGGCCGGATCGACGCTGCCGGCGGCGGTCAGTTTCGCGATTTGGGCGGCGATCTCCGGGGGCAGGTTTCCGGGAACGCCGGAGTCGAGCTTGATGACCAGCAGGTCGCGGCGGGCGTAGTCGATGGAGACGTACTGGCGAGGCTGAAAGAAGCGCAGCTTGCGGACCTTCTCCGTGGAGACGCGCGAGGCTGTGAAGTTGGCCACGCAGCCGGACTCGAACTCGACGCGCACGTTGGCGATGTCGACCTTGGGGGAGAGGATGGGCAGGCCGACGGCGCGCACTTCGCGGACCGGGGAGGCGGCGAAGGTGAGGACGATGTCGAGGTCGTGGATCATGAGGTCGAGCACGACATCGACGTCGAGCGAGCGCGGGGTGAAGATGGAGAGCCGATGCGCCTCAAAGAACATGGGGCGGCGCAGGCGCGATTCGATGGCGAGCACGGCGGGATTGAATCGCTCCAGGTGGCCCGGTTGAAGAATGCGGTCGCGGGTCTGGGCGAGTTCGACGAGCGTCATCGGCTTCAGACAACGATAGCGGCCAGTGGCTTTTCCACCAGCAGATCGAGGCCGGCTTCGAGCAGAGTTGCGAGGCGATGGCGTGGTGGTGGACGGTGGGCACGGCCACTGAAGCAGCGTCGAGGCGCAGATCGGCGGGCAGCAGCTCTTCGACCGAGGAGAAGACCGGAATGCGGAAGGCCGCCTCGGCTTCGGCGGCGCGGCCGGCATCGGTTCCACGAGCGGCCGCCAGCTCGACACTGGCCCTGCGGCTTCGAGTTCGCGGTAGACACGCAGGTGGTTGCGGCCAAAGGCTCCCGCCCCGGCAACCGCGACGCGCAGCCCCTGGACACGAGTCTGGGAGTGGCTGCCTATTTCGCCGCTCCCTTGCCTTCAACGGCTTTGAGGCAGCGGCCGTAGAGCTCGAGCAGTTCGGTCACGTGATCATCGGGCTTTTGGCCCGCCGCTGCGATAAACCCGGTGGACGACGCGGCACCACGTCCCACATTCGCCACGCCGGCCACAAACCTCATCAGATCCAGTGCGATATCTTCGTTGCGCCGCGCGCCCAGCCCCAGATTATTGTTAGCGTCCATTGGTCATTTCTCTCCGGTGGAGGTTCTCCGAAGTCCGATGCTAGCAGAGTCGACCCTTCGGCTGCCGTGGTAACGGGCCGGCGAGTTGCGGCAGCACACAGTCTCCTTACGCGCCGCACGCTAACCTTGAATCATGCACCTGGCGCACATCGGAATGGGAGCGAACATTCCCAGCCCCGCCGGCCTGCCGGAGGCCACGCTGGCAGCGGCGCTGGAGCGGATCCGCTCGTTGGGCCGCATTCGCTGTTGTTCTTCGCTCTACGCCACAGCCCCGGTGGGATACATCGGCCAGCCGTGGTTTCTGAACGCTGTGATTGGCCTGGAGACGGAGCTTTCGCCAGCGTCGCTTCTGGCCGCTCTGCTGGGCATTGAGCGCGAGTTTGGGCGGGACCGGTCTAGCGGGCCGCGGAATGGACCGCGCACGCTGGATCTGGACATTTTGCTCTATGGGAGCTTTGTCCTGCATGAGTCGGATCTTGACATTCCCCATCCCCGGCTTGTTGAGCGCGCGTTCGTTCTTGTACCGCTACATGAAATTGCGCCGGAGCTGGTGGTCGTCCCGCATCGGGAGACCGTGACACAATTGCTCATCGGCTTGCGCAGCGGGAATTCCCTTGAAACCGAAGCCATCATTCCGCACCAAAGCGATCTTTGGCATGCTGTCCCTTGCGGCGATGGCGGTGCCGGGGTTGCGCGCTCAGGATTCGCTGACGCTGACCATTGAGGATTCGTCGGGCGCCGTGATCGCGGATGCTGCGGTTGCGGATGCGGCCGGTCACCCGCTGGGCCGGACTGGCTCTGACGGGCGCGTGTCGGTAACATGCAGGGCTCCCTGCGCGATCCGTGTGGATGCGCCGGGATTCGCTGCGAAGACACTGGCGGTCAGTGCCGATTCCACTATCCACCTGGACCCGGCGGACGCCGCCGAACAGATCACGGTGACCGCCTACCGGTCGCCGTTGGGCGAGTTGCAAAGCCCGGTGATTACCCGGCTGCTGGATCAGACCACGTTGCAGACCGCCGCCCCCGTGACCATGGATGGGCAGTTGCGGATGTTGCCGGGCGTCGAGCTGTTTCGGCGCTCGAGCTCGCTGGTAGCGAATCCTTCGTCGCAGGGGATAAGCCTGCGGGGGCTGGGGTCGACTTCGGCCAGCCGCACCTTGGTGACGCTGGATGATGTGCCCCTGAACGATCCGGTGGGCGGATGGATTCATTGGGAAGAGCAGCCGGACTGGCGGTGCACAGCATCGAGGTGGTGCGGGGCGGGGCCAGCGATCTGTATGGCTCCAGCGCGATTGGCGGCGTGGTGAATGTGCAGCCGGTGCGGCCGACGGCTTCTCTGGCCGAGGTGCGGTCGAGCTATGGCGGGATGGAGACGTACGAGGAGGATTGCTGGCCCAGGGGAAGCACGGTCCATGGGGCGGCGCGATAGCGGGGGAGGATTTGGGGACGGACGGCTACATCCAGGAGGCGCCGTGGCAGCGGGGGCCGGTGGATATAGCCTCAAACGTGCACGCTCAGAATGGGGTTCTGCTTGGGGAATACGATCAGGACCCGCTGCGGCTCTCCGCGCGTTTCAGCGGGTTCAATGAGGATCGCGCCAACGGGACGCCCTACCAGAAGAACGGCGCGCGGCTGTGGCGCTACGCCACTGGCGCAGACTGGCAGGGTCCGCGCGATGGCAGTGCTACGGTGCGGCTGTATGGGTCGACTGAGACAGTTTCACCAGACGTTCTCATCATCTCGAATACTGCCGACTGCGGCGAATCCTGCGTGTACGTTTCGCTGCGGCGAGACGCCATCCCGGTACGCCGTGATTCCCGATAACGAGCTAGGCGCAGCAGCGCACTGGAAACAGCCGCTGAGCTCCGGGGCTTCTATTGCTGGCCGGGGCCGACGTGCACGATGTCCGCATCTGGGATCGCGAACAGACCTTCGGCGCCACCGCCGCAATTACGCAATTGACGATCATCAGCGCGATTCAGGGCTCTACGCGGAGTTAATGGCGGTTCACCGGGAATGGACAGTTGCCGCTTCCGGCCCATGACTGGTTCCAGAACTACGATGGACGCCAGCTGCAGAAGACCGGCTCCGGCTGGATACCGAGCGCCACGCAGCCGCCACAGTTCGATCAGCGCGTCTTCGATCCGCGGCTCGGTGTCTCGCGCAAGATTGGGGCGAACTGGGCGGTGTCGGCGTCTGGTTTTCGGGCGTTTCGCGCGCCTACGCCGAGCGAGCTCTATCGATCGACGCAAGTGGGCAATCAGCTTACGAAGCCCAACGGGTCGCTGCTGAGTGAGCGGGCGACGGGCTGGGAGGTGGGTGTCGCTTCGCAGCGCAGTTGGGGCACGGTGCGGCGAACTGGTTCGACACGCAGGTGAACCGGCCCATTACCGCGGTCACGATTAATGCCAAGTCGTCGCCGATTCTGCTGGTGCGCGAGAACCTGGGCCAGATTGAGAGCCGCGGCATCTCGCTCGACTTCGAACTGGCGCCGCGGCGGTGGCTGAGCGTGGATGGCGGCTACCAGTATGCGCACGCCACGGTGACACGCGGCACGCAGGATGTGGGCAACTGGATTCCCGAGGTGGCGCGTAATCTGGCGACGCTGAATGTGCGGGCGTACCGGCCACGGCTGGGAGCGCTGAGTTTGCAGAGCCGGTTGAGTGGACGGCAGTTCGACGATGACGTGAATGTAAGCGTGCTGCACGGGTATTTCCGGATGGATGCCTTTGCTTCGCACGATCTGGGAAGGCATCTGCAGCTCTTTGCCGCCGGAGAAAATCTGTTCGATCGCACGATCGAGGTGGCGAAGACGCCGACGACGACGCTGGGGGCGGGGCGCACGGCACGTGCGGGAATCATGCTGCGGGTTGGCGATACCGGCAGATAAACCCGGCGATTATAAACAAAATTGTTTATAATCGGAAGGTGAAGAGCAGCGAGTTCAAGCGTTGGCTGGAGAAGCAAGGAGCGACGTTCGAGAGCGCGAAAGGCTCTCATCTCAAGGTGTTGCTGAAGGGCAAGACATCCTACCTCCCCATGCACTCAAAGGATCTAAAGAAGGGCACGGTCGAGGGAATCAAAAAGCAACTAGGGTTGAGATAGGAGGCGATATGTTGAGATATCCGGCAAAATTCAAACCGGCGGAGGAGGGCGGGTTTGTCGTGACTTTCCCAGACTTTCCCGAAGCAATCACCCAGGGTGAGGATTTAGAGGATGCTCTTCGCCACGGTGCTGACGTTTTGGAATCGGCTCTCGACTGGTACATGCGAGAGGGGAAGGCCATTCCTGCGCCATCGAAACTCAAACGTGGACAGCACTTGGTCGACTTGCCTCCCAGCGTCTCCGCCAAGGTGCTGCTGCTGAATGAAATGCTGCGGCAAAAGGTGCGCCCCGCGGAACTCGCCCGAAGGCTCGGCACGACTCCGCAGGAAGTGAACCGCCTCACGAATATTCGGCACACCACGCGCATCGACCGCGTGGACGCAGCGATGCGCGCGTTGGGGAAGAGGCTGATTGTCGACGCTGCCTGAGCGGGCGCGCTCTCCGCTTACGGCTGGACCTTTAGAATCACTACGTGGCCCTCACCTTCAATCAGCTGCACACCACGCCCGAAGGCGGACGCCTCGCCCAGCTCGATCTGCCGCACCAGACTGTCGAAACGCCGGTGTTCATGCCGGTGGGTACCGCCGGCTCCGTGAAGGCAGTTCCCCAGAACACGTTGGAAGAGCTTGGCGCGCAGATTATTCTCGGCAATACTTACCATCTTTATCTGCGGCCGGGACACGGACCGATTGCGCGCATGGGTGGACTGCATCGGTTCATCAGCTGGCCGCGCGCCATGCTCACCGATTCGGGCGGGTTCCAGGTCTTCTCGCTGAGCGAGCTACGCAAAGTCACCGATGAGGGCGTGCGGTTTCGATCGCACCTGGACGGAAGCTCGCATTTTTTTACGCCCGAGCACTCCATGGATGTGCAGATTGCGCTGGGCGCCGATATCTGCATGGCGTTTGACGAGTGTACGGAGTATCCGGCCGAGCGCGCGCGTGCAGAAGAAAGCCTGCGGCTGACGATGGCCTGGGCGCAGCGATCGCTCACGCATTTTCGGGCTAACCAGGATGGCGTGGCATGGGCCGACGATTTTCCGGGCAAATCGCAGTCGCTCTTCGGCATTGTGCAGGGCGGCATGTATCGCGATCTGCGCAAGGAAAGCGCGCAGCGGCTGGTAGAGATGGATTTCGACGGCTATGCCATTGGGGGCCTGAGCGTGGGCGAGCCGCGCGACCTGACGCTGGAGATGATCTCGGAGGTGCTGCCGCTGCTGCCCAGAGACAAACCACGGTACGTGATGGGCGTGGGTTATCCGGATGAGATTGAGCAGTACGCGCGCATGGGCGTGGACATGATGGATTGCGTGCTGCCCACGCGAGCCGCGCGCCACGGGCTGCTGTTCACCAGCGAAGGGCGCATGACCATCAAGAACAAACAATTTGCCGAAGACCAGGGCCCGCCCGATCCGAACTGCGACTGCACGGTGTGCCGGCGCTACTCGCGCGCTTATCTGCGGCACCTGATGCAGGCCGGCGAAGCGCTGAGTGGCACGCTGAACTCCATTCACAATCTTGCCTATTACCTGGGGATCATGCGGCGGGTGCGCGCGTCGCTTGCGGCGGCCGGCGCACCCGTTTCCACCTGAGCGGATTACCTCTCGCCCCAGATGCGCGCCGCTGCCATTTCGTAGCCATGGCGGAAGCCTTCGCGGTAGTCGGCCACGAATTCGCGGGGTACGTGCGGATCGCGGTACTCGTCGCGGTTCATCACGTCAGGCCGGCGGTGGTTGTCGCGATCACGTTGCGCGCCCACAGCGCCGTCGTGGAAGCCACGGCGAGCCCATTCCGAGTAGGCTGTCGGGGCCTCCCAGCGATCCGGATCGCCGCGATCCTGCCAGTTGCCCTCGCCGGTGAGCTGTCCGCGGGTCACTTCATATCCGCGCATAAAGCCTTCGCGGAATTCGCCGACCAGTTGCGGGGGAACGCGCGGTTCGCGGAATTCGGGAGCATCGTCGGGGTCGGGACGGCGCTGGGACTGGAAGTCGCGGCGAGCGGCCTCGCTCCCTTCGTGGTAGCCCTGGCGCTCGGCGTCACTGGCCAGGCTGCGCATGCCCCAATCATCCCCATCGCGGCGTTCGCCTTGATACGGTGGGGGTGGCGGCGGGGGTGGTGGCGGTGGCGGCGCGCCCCACAGATGCGCAGCGGCGGTCTCGTAGCCACGGCGGAAGCCCTCACGGTAGGCCTCGCGGAGGCCCGGTTCGATGTGCGGGTTGCGAAACTCGTCCCGATTGTCTACGTCGGGTCGGCGGCCGTTATCGCGATCGCGGCGGGCGCCCTCGATGCCATCATGAAAGCCGCGGCGCTGGGCCTCATTCAGCTCAGCGGGCGGCTCATCCCATGGCCGTTCCTGGCCGTAAGCGAGGGGTTGGATTGGGGCGGGCGAAGCGGTAGCGCGGCCGGGGTTGATACCGGCCAGCAAAAGGACAAAAGCTGGAATCAGGAAACTTCGGGGGACTTGCATGTGTTCCTCCTTCCGAGACGAACGCCAGAATACACCGGAAGTTGCGCACCTGTCTGAGCACTTTGGGTCAAATCCCCCGCATAAGATTTTGCAACGCATGACCGGCCGGCGATTGCAAAGGGGGCAGCGCGGCGGCCTGATCCGGCATCAGGCCTCGATTGCGGACCCCAGCAACTGCTTCAGTGCCTGCACATACTCCATCAGGGCCTGCCGGCCCTGCTCGGTGATGCGGTAGACGGTCTGCGGCTTGCGCAGCACGAAGCGCTTCTCCACGGAGATGTAGCCGGCCTCTTCAAGCTTGAGCAGTTGTGCGCCGAGATTGCCGTCGGTGGATCCGGTTTTGCCGCGCAGCCAGGTGAACTCCGCCTCGTCCACGCCCGCCAGCAGCGAGAGCACTGCGAGCCGGATCTTCCCATGCACGACGGGATTGAGATCGGGCAGCTCAGGCATGGACCGCTCCTTTCGCGCGGCCGCGGGCTTCGCGCGTCATGGCATAGATGCCGAAGACGATGTTGGCCAGGAAGATGGCAACGAGGAAGACCACTACGGATTGGTTTTCCGTGACGAGGCAACTTGCAATGGTGGCGGCCCACCAGACCACGGCAGAGGCAAATTGCGCCTTCCAGCGCAGCAGCAATCCGGATGCGCCGTTGGCCAGGCCCATGATCGCCGTGGCTACGGCGATGAAGACGCGGACGTCGCTGAGCCGCCCGGTGAAGCCCAGGGTAAGAAACAGTACGAACATCGAAATGCCCACCGCGAGCCAGATTGAGCCCACCGCGCGACCCAGTGTCGTCTCGGCGCGGTGTTCGGTGTCGCGCGCGGCGATGAGCCACGTCAGCAAGGCGGCTGCGGCCATGGTCACGGGCCAGGCAAACGCGGGGAAATGGCCCCAGGCCGACCAGGCCATAGCGACCATGTAGGCCACGCCCCACAGCACAAAGGCCCAGCTCCAGTGCTCGGTGGTGCGCCGGCCCTGGGCGATCATCGACTCGATCAGATTCAATTGCGCCTTCAGTTCCTGTTCGTCCATCTGGTGCGGCATGGCTGTCTCCTTGTCCTGTGTTGTTGGGGTTGACCGGTTCCGACCAGTCAGCGCTGGGCCGGTCAGTGCTGGCGGGTAAGCAGCATGTCGACTACTTTGTGCGGCGGGCCGCTGCCCATATCGACTTCCGTCGATTCCTGCCATTCGCCCTTGTCCGTGAGCTTCATGGTGTTGGAGACGTGCGCAGGACCGGCGGCATAGCTCCAGGAGAAGCCGTTGCCGGTCACGGCCAGTTCAGTGTCCACGTAGCGGCCCTGGTTGTAAGCGCGGAAGCGGTAGGTCTTTGTGGCTTCGTCGTATGCGACGGTGGCCAGTGCGCTGAACATTACCTTTCCGTCCGCGGCGGTGCTTTTGCCCTCGATCAACAGAACGAGCCCGTCGAGCTTGAATTGCACATCCTCGGTTTGCGTGGCTTTCAGGGGCTCGCCCGGGCCGCGCACCACGGTGATCGGACCCGACCAGCGGCCCTCAAGAAAAGCCAACTTCTGCATGGCCTGGTGCTGCACGTCGGTGGATGGCCCCTGGGCGCGGGCTGCGGGCGCGCTGCAGAGGCCCAGCCAAAGACTCAGACCGAAAACTGCTAATTTGATCGAGCGGGTCAGGACTTGCATATCAAACCTCCCATCGAGCTTCCCGGATCGAGCGCATCGCGGGATCGATTGAGAGTACTCTACAAAATAGAGTACTCTGAGTCAAGGGGATTCTTGGAGAAGGACTGCGCGTTTCCTCATGCGTGGGGCTCCGCATGTACACTTGGCGTGAGATTTCAGTCCCTCCACTGGGGCTAACCGCCACATTCTGATTGCATTTGGGGCCGTGCGTCCGCGAACCTGAACGCATTCCAATTCCCGATTGGCGGGAGGAGTTTCGATGACATCGTTCCAGCTCAATGCAGCGCTGATCCTGACCCTGGGAACCTGTGCGGCGTTTGCCAACGCCCAGACCGCCGGCGGCGCCGAAGCGATCAAAGGTTTGAACCCCGCGTTCATGGACAAGACCGCCGATCCCTGCACCGACTTTTACCAATACGCGTGCGGGAACTTCAGCAAGTTCCATCCCATCCCGCCGGATCGCTCCAGCTACGGCAACTTCGTCATCATGGAAGACGAGAGCGAGAAGGCTCTCCACGGCATCCTCGACAAAGCCGCGGCCAACAGCTCCAGCCGTACGCCCAATGAGCAGAAGATCGGCGATTACTACGCGTCGTGCATGGATACGGCGGCGATCAACAAGGAGGGCCTGAAGCCGCTGCAACCGGAGTTGGAGCGCATCGATGCGTTGACCAGCAAGAGCCAGCTTGCTCCGCTGCTGGCGCACTTCCAGCTGATTAATGTGAATGCTCTGCTCGGCTTCGGCGAGCAGCAGGACTACAAGGATGCCAGCAAGCAGATTGCGGTGCTGGCCCAGGGCGGTATTGGGCTGCCGGAGCGGGACTACTATCTGCGCACGGGCGCCGACGACGAGAAGCTGCGCCAGCAGTACGTGGAGCACATGGCGAAGATGCTGACGCTGATTGGCGAACCGGCCGAGAAGGCGGCCGCGGACTCGAAGGCAATCATGGAACTGGAGACGGCGCTGGCGAAGAACTCACTGGATATCACTTCGCAGCGCGATCCCAAGAATGTCTACCACCTGATGCCGCTGGCCGATCCGCAGCAGCTCGCTCCGGCTATTGACTGGAACCAGTTCCTGAAGGATACGGGCGCACCGCCGATCACGGAGATCAACGTGATGTATCCCGACGTTTACAAGGGCCTCGACACCATCTCGATTCCACTGCCTCGACGCGCTGAAGGTGTATCTGAAGTGGCAGTTCATCAGTTCGGCTGCCGCTCGAGGCGCTGCCTGAGGATCTGGACAAGGAGCAATTCGACTTTAACGGCAAGATCCTGAGCGGCCAGCCGGAGCAGCGCGCGCGCTGGAAGCGCTGTGTTGCCGCCACCGACGGCGCCCTGGGCGAAGCGCTCGGTCAGGTCTACGCGGCGCAGGAGTTTCCTCCGTCGAGCAAGGCAGCAACGTTGCAGATGGTGCACGACATTGAAGACGCGATGGACGAGGACATCGACACGCTGGACTGGATGAGCGCCGAGACCAAGGCCAAGGCCAGGGAGAAGCTGCATGCCGATCGCCAACAAGATTGGCTATCCCGACAAATGGCGCGACTACTCCAGCCTGAAGGTCGTGCGCGGCGATGCGCTCGGCAATGCGTTTCGCGCGCCTCGAGTTCGAGAATCACCGGCAGCTGAGCAAGATCGGCAAGCCGGTGGACCGCGGCGAGTTCGGCATGAGCCCGCCCACCGTGAACGCCTACTACAGCCCCAGTATGAACGACATCAACTTCCCGGCGGGAATTCTGCAGCCGCCGTTTTTCGATCCGAAGGCGTCGGATGCGACGAACTATGGCCACATCGGCGCCATCATCGGCCACGAACTAACGCACGGCTTCGATGACGAGGGCCGCCAGTTCGACGGCACCGGCAACCTGGCCGACTGGTGGACGGCGGACGACGGCAAGAAATTCGACGCCAAGGCCGACTGCGAGGTGAAGGAATACGGAGAATTCACCGTGGCTGGCGGGCTGAATGTCAATGGCAAGCTCACGCTGGGCGAGAATACCGCCGACAACGGCGGCCTGCGTCTGGCGTTCATGGCGCTTTTGGCCGATGCCAAGCGCAAGAACCTGAATCTCGACCAGCAGCAGGATGGGCTGAACGGCCAGCAGCAGTTTTTTGTCGCCTATGGGCAAAACTGGTGCGGCGACAGGCGGCCGGAGTCGGAGAAGATGCAGGTGCAGACCGACCCGCACTCGCCGGAACACTTCCGGGTGAACGGCGTTGTCCGGAACATGAAGGAATTCGGTGAGGCGTTCCGCTGCAAAGCCGGGCAGCCGATGGAGCCTGCGGATGCCTGCCGCGTCTGGTAGAAACGCAGGGAACAAGTGAAAGAGTGAAGAAGTGAAAAATACCTCGGCGCGCGTCGCTCTATTTCTGCGCCTGCGCCGCTGGTGCTTTCTTCGCCAGAGTCTTCACGAAGAAATCGGCCATGATGTGATTGGCCTCGATGGCCTCTGGCAGATTCTGGTTGTACCAGAAGGCGTGCGGCAGCGCGTCGAAGACCACCAGGCGCGCGTCAACGCCTGCATTCAAAAATGCTCGATGCAGGTTGGCGGTGCCGCTCAGCAGCAGGTCGCGCCCGCTGGTGACGAACAGAGCGGGCGGCATGCCATGCAGATCGGCGTAGATGGGCGAGAGCACCGGGTCCTTTGCGTCGGTTGAGCCTACGTAGAACGGATCGTGCGCGCCCTTCTCCGGCGGATCGAGATGCCCGGAGAGGCCGCGCAGCGCGTACATCGCCATCGAATCGCCGTCGCGCGCGAAGTCGCCCATGCCGCTGAAGATGCCTAGCCCGGCGGGAAGGGGAAGGCCCATTTGCTTGAGCTTCACGGCAACTTCGCCGGTGAGAATGGCGCCGGCTGACGTGCCGTAGATGATGATGTGGTCGGGCTTGTACGCCTTGAGGAGCTCCTTGTAGACCGCGACAGAATCGTCGACCGCGGCAGGAAACGGGTACTCAGGCGCCAGCCGGTAAAGCACCGCGATCACCTTCATCTTCGCGTAGCTGGCAATGGGAATGGACTCGGTGTACGACCCGGAATCGGAGTTGAATCCGCCGCCGTGCAGGTTGAGCAGGATCTTGTCGTGATTGCCGATGCCCATGTCAGGCGGGGTGACGACGTGCACCGGGACGCCGGCGATGGTGCGGTCCTCGATGGTCACCGGGCAGATCTTCACCCAATCCTCGCGTGCGCGCGCCGTGTAAGCATCGGTCCCCTTGCGCCGCTCGGCCAGGGATTGCGGTGGACCCTGGTCGGGCTCGGCGTGGCGCAGCACCTTCTGGGCTTCGGGGCTCAGATCATCCGGCACGGGTACTACGCGGGTCACATGCGCCGTGCCGTCTGCGTCGATGTAGCTTGTGTCGCGGGTGGGCGCCTCGGCCGCGGTGGTCGGCTTGGGAGCTGGCTCCTGCTCGGCGCGCAAGGTGGAAGCGAACGAGACGAAAGTCAGAGCGAGGATGAAGCGAGTTGCAGGCAAGCGCATGGAGGTTTCTCTCCGTCTCGGCAACGATCAAACACTATTCATTCGTTTGACGCAACCACCATAGCAGAGAGCCGCGTGGCCGGTGGGTGCAATCCGCCCGCAACCAGAAACGGAGCACCGGAGTGCCCCGTTCCCGTTCTCGAATGAATGATCATTGCGGTAATACGAGCAGGTCCTCCTTGAGCAGAATTTCCGTGAGCCGATCCGTTGCGATTCTCACCCTGGTCACGATGGTGTTTACCGTGAGATTCAACAGGACGGCCGTCTCCGACACGGTGTACTCCTGCAAAACAATCCTCTTTAACAAGCATCGATCCAGGTCGTTCAAACGCGCCAGGCAAGCTTCCACGTCGAGCACAAAGTTGACGTCCTGTTCGAATGTGCGGACAGGGCGGCTGCTCGCCCAGCCACGCGCCACCTGGTGGTCAAGCATCGACGGCGTGCGGCCCACCAGCATGGAGGCATAGAGATAACGCCGCAAGAGTGCCTCGGTGCGCTTGCGATAAAACGCCAGCGTACGACGCGGCTGCTGTTCGTCAGCAAATAACGGCGTTAGCTCTGGATCGAGTTGCTGCTCTTCTTCGCTGCCTGTTTCCGTCCGCACAGGCTGCAACGAAGCTGCCGCCACTATCATGCCGCGGAATTGCAGGGCCGCACTCATACCCCACCTCCGGCAGCCTCAATCGGCGACAGCAGGTCCTCTTCGGAGTAGCGAGTCACGGCCCAGATTCTCGCCAGCGTAGCCCCGGTTTTCCGTCCCGGCCGCTTTCGGTTTTCCGGCGGTGGAAACTGCTTTAAGGTGGCATCACATCCAAGGCAATAAACTCCCCTTTGATTCTGAGTGCGATACCAAAGACAGCCGCACCCTTCGCAAACTTTCAATTGCACGCATAGATCCATTGTGACGTCTCCGCGGTTGGTTCCAATCCCGGCCGTTTTTTTCGTCTGTAGTTTTTGGCCGGGGTGATGGGGAGTCCGCGCCTTCTGCCGGGAATCGATCGTTCCCGTCGTCGAAGACGCCCGTTGCACTCCCTTGTTTGCTTCTCATCGTCATCACCGCGCAGAGTCTGGGGCTCGCAGCGTCCAAATCTGGAGAAGACCGGGCCGATTCTCGCTCCTCGACTGAAAATGGCAGCTCATCTCTAACGGACAGAGCTTCCTTCAGTACGTTCGTAACCGAGCGTTTGCGCCCCGCTCTCCCTTATTAACTGCGAGTAAATTACTGACAATCTAACGACACGTATCCACAGCGTCAACGCGTTGACTAGAGATTCCATCCCCCGGTGTTCTAAGCACCCGTCCAGCGCTGAGAATAAGGGCAATTCAGCATTGCTAACTTTTCTTGCAGCAATTTCGGACCCGTCTGCTCCAGTGCTGGTAGCGGAATTTCCACAAACATATGAATCTCTCTCAGATGCAAGAGCGACTCCGCCTCGAACTTCTGCGGCGAATACAGCGCGGCACGCTCAGCGTTTCTCTGCTGGCGCGTCAAACGGGGTATGGGCAATCGCATTTATCGAGTTTTCTGCTCAGCAAGCGCCACCTCTCGTTGGAGAGCCTCGACCGCATTCTGGCTTCTCAGCGGATGGGACTCGCCGATCTGCTGCCCGCCAATGCAACGCCCGATTGGCGGATGGGAGATGAAATTGCGCAGATCCCTGTGGTTTCGCACGCAACGGCCATGAACGACGTCAACGTCCGGCCCTCCGCTGTGCAGAGCCGCCTGTTGGTGCCGGCGTCGCTGCCCGCATCGCTCCGCACCCGTTCAGACATGCCGCGAAAAGTCTGGCAGCGTTTCGTCGCCATCACGGCCACGCTGGCCGATTCTCAGCCGATGGACCCGATCATTCAGGCCGACGCGCTTGTGCTACTCGACCGCCACTACAGTGCGCTCGTGCCGTATCGACCCAACCGGCCCAATGTGTACGCCGTGCGGACGAATGGCCGCCTCAAGCTGCGCTATGCCGACTTCCAGCTGAACCGCATGGTGTTGCGCGCTCACAATCGCGCCTTTCCGATCGAGCTGCTGGAGCTTGCCCCCCGGCAGTCGCCCGAGGATCTCATCATCGGCAGGGTGGCCCACATCTCCTTTGAGACCTAGGTGACGTGGCTCAGCTAACCTCGGCTGGCAGCCGGAATGGCCGCAACGGCACGAAATCCCGGTGGTTTTCGGGTGCTCTCCGCAGGCTTACTGCACCATGTCGTGGCCGGCATCCGGATTATCGAACCGCGTGAACTTGGAGATGAAGTGCAGGTGCACGGTTCCCGTGGGGCCGTTGCGCTGCTTGGCGATAATGATCTCGGACTTCGCCTTGTCGGATTCCGACATCTCTTCATCGCGGTTGTAGTAGGCCTCGCGATGGATGAACGCCACCACGTCGGCGTCCTGCTCAATCGATCCCGATTCGCGCAGATCGCTCAGCAGCGGACGCTTGTCTTCGCCGCGGCGCTCGCTCGAACGCGACAGCTGCGACAGCGCCACCACGGGCACGGAGAGTTCCTTTGCCAGCGCCTTCAGCCCGCGCGAGATGGCCGACACCTCCTGCGTGCGATTCTCATAGCGCTTGCCGCCAGCCATGGGCAGCGTGGCCGACATCAGCTGCAAATAGTCGACCATCACCAGGTCGAGCCGACCCGCCGTCTGCTTCAGCCGCCGCGCCTTGGCGCGCATCTCCGCCAGCGAGATGCCCGCCGTGTCGTCGATGAACAGCTTCGACTCCACCAGATCGTTCAGCGCGCGCTGCAATCGCTCCTGGTCCTCACGGAGCAGAAAGCCGGTCTGCAACTTGCGCTGGTCGACCCACGCCTGCGCCGCCAGCATGCGTCGCAGCAGCGACTCCTTGCTCATTTCAAGGCTGAATACCGCAACCACCGCGCCGTGGTTCACCGCGGCGTTCTGGCAGATGTTGATGGCGAACGCTGTCTTGCCCATCGAAGGCCGCGCCGCGATGATGATGAGCTCACCCTTTTGCAGACCGCTCGTCATGCGGTCCAACTCGTAGAAGTCGGTAGCCATCCCCGTTACTTCGCGGCTCTGCTTGTAGAGATTGTCGATGGAACCGAAGGAGTTGGCCACCACTTCATCGAGCGGCTGCAGGCCGGACGAGATGCTCTTCTCGCTGACTTCGAGCAGTCCCGCCTCTGCCGCTCCCAGCACCTCCAGCGCCGGCTCGCTCTGGCCGGCCGCGCGCTCGAACGCGCTGGCACAGATCGCCATCAAGCGCCGCAGAAGGGCCTTGTCCTTGACGATCTTGATGTACTCGTCGATAACGGGCCGCCGCGGCAACCCCTCGGTCAGTTCCGCCAGGTAGGCCACGCCGCGCACGGCCTCGAGCTCCTTGTTGCGCGCCAGTTCGTGCGAGAGCGTAACGATATCGACCGCGCGCTGCTCGTTCAGCAATTCGGTCATCCGGATGTAAATACGCTGGTGCGAATCGAGCGAAAAATCGTCGGCGGAGAGCTTTTCGGCAGCCTCGGCGTGCGCCGCATTATCAAGAAGGATGGCGCCCAGGATCGTCTTTTCGGCTTGAACGTCGGCGGGCAATCCGGTATCGACGCTGGTCAGGTTGGGGATGAAGGCCATTTCAAGAGTGTAGGTCGGGCGGCGGAAGGGGAAAAGTGCTGACACGCATGAATCGATGTGGACGGCTGAGGATAAGTAGGAAAACTGGACAGAGTCGATTCCAACAATCGGCTGATCAGGGAACGTAACACTCTGATTCGAAACAAGGGGTGGAGAACGGCGCGATCTCCTCCCCGAAAAGTGCTTCCAAGAGGTAACGAGATAGATTACCTCGCGGTCTTGAGTACCGCTTCAAACGCCGGCTTGGGCTTGCCTTCGCGGTCGAAGAGCAGCGGGTACGACGTCCTTCCCCGAACCGGCCAGTTGTTCAGCCACGACTCGCGATCGGTTACCCCCCACAGCGTCACGCGCGTGACCACGTCGCGATGTTTCCAGAAGATCGCGAACAGATCCGCGTAACGCTTGGCCAGGGCCTGCTGCACGTCCTCGGGCAATCCGTTGGGATAAGGATTGAGCTTGGTGTTCTCCTTTATATTCAGAGATACATCGGCCGTGTGTCCCCAGGCAGACGGGAGCACATCGACATCGAGCTCCGTGATCGCGACCTTAACGCCGGCGGCAGCAAGATCGGTTATGGTCGCCTCTTCATCCTCGGCGGAAGGGCTGTCGAGATGGACGTGCGCCTGGTTGCCCACAATGGCAACCGGAACGCCCGCGGCCTTGAGACTCTTCACGATCTCGATAGCTCCGTTGCGCTTGGCCTTGCTCTCCAGGTTGTAGTCGTTGTAGGTGAGCTGCACGCTGGGGTCGGCTTCGTGCGCATATTGGAACGCTTTCACGATGTAGTCGTCACCGATGATCTTTTCCCATTGTGACTTGCGCAGCGTTCCATCTTCATTCAGCGCTTCGTTCACCACATCCCAGCTTCCGATCTTTCCCTTGTAGCGGCCCACAACCGTCTGAATGTGATCGTGCAGGCGCTGAAGAAGCGCATCGCGCGTGAGCGGTTCGCCCTTGTCGTCTTTGAACACCCAGGCCGGCGTCTGCGAGTGCCAGCACAGGTTGTGTCCGACGATGAACATGTGGTGCTTGACGCCGAACGCGACGTATTGATCCGCCAGCGTGAAGTCGTATGCGTCGGCGCGCGGATGGATGACCTCCCATTTCATCACGTTTTCCGGGCTGATGGAGTTGAACTGCGAAGCGATCAGCTCGTCGCCGATCTTGTCGGTTCCGGTGATCTGGGGTGTGTTGATGGCCACTCCCACCAGGAACCCCTTGTGAAAGGTCTCTTTGAGCGTGACCGGGGCGGGAGCCTGAGACACAGCTGATGTTGTGAAAAGGCAGAGGGACAAAAGGAACAGGACAGCGCTGCGACGTAGCATGTAAATCACTCCGGTGTTGGGAAACTCAAATTTAGAAAGAACGCGTTCGTTCCGGGTTTTTGGTAAGGCAGTGAAGCAAGAGTTGCAAAGACGAAGACGAACCGATGCGATTCTCGTGTTTTGCTTGATTCAACTGAATTCGAACTACGCCGACAGCGCTTTGCGCCGCTCGCTCAGCTCCTGCGAGATGGTGAGGTTCAGATTCATGTTGATTCCGTAGAAGAGCATGCAGACAGCCGCGGCCAGAAACGCCGCGCCCGCATAAACGGAAGCAATGAGGCGAATGCCGAGCAGCGCATGATCCGACTGCACAGCGAGATGCTGATCGTATCCGTAGAGAGCCAGCAGCCAACCGGCAATGGCGCCGCCCAGCGCCACTCCCACCCACAGCGCAAACACAATGCCGGCGGTGACGGTAGCGGTTGCCCGGCGTTTCAATTTCCACTCGCCGTAGTCGGCAACGTCACCCATCATGGCCCACAGCACCGGTCCGGAACAGCCAAAGGCAAACTGGCGCGCCACTTCAAGCGCGATGATGGGCACGATGGCCGTGGGCGTGATGAAGAACAGCGCCATACACAGAATGCCGGTGATGAGCATGCTCGAGAAGAAAAGCGCACGCTTGCCAAAGCGCTTGGTGAGCACCGTGGAGCAGGCCACGCCGACCAGCAGGGCCGTCAATCCAAAGCCGCTGAACCAGCTGAAGAGCAGCTTGTTGCCGGCGAGGCTTTCAAAGTACGGCAGCATCACGTTGCCGCGGATCAGCAGCGCGGTGAAATAAAACACCGTCACCAGAAACAGCGTGATCCACGGCGGGTTCTTCATCAGGTCAGAAAGATCCTGGCCCACAGAGGTCTTCTGCGTGGCGGCAGGTTGAATGCGCTCCTTGGTGACCGCAAACGCGATGAGAAACAGGATGATGGAGAGCGTGAGAAAACTGCCCATCGTCAGTTGATAGCCAAGCGCGGTGTTGCCGCGACCGAGAAACGCAACCATGGGAACAGCCAGGCTGCCAACGATAAAGCCCGCGCTGTTGGCAAACATCTGGCGGAACTGGGCGATGCTGTTGCGTTCGTTGGGGTCGTCGGTCATAACGCCGTTGAGCGACGCGTACGGCACGTTGTTCATGGCGTAGATCAAGCGCAGCAGCAGATAGGTGATCCAGGCGTAGATGATCTTGGCGCCCGAGGAGAGATTCGGCGTGGTGAAGGTGAGAATGCCGATGACGCCGAAGGGCACCGCGGTCCACAGCAGCCAGGGGCGGAACCTGCCCCAGCGCGTATGGGTGCGATCGGCAATGACTCCCATGACCGGATTGAAGACCGCCGACGCGAGGCCGACCACGAGGAACATGGTTCCAGCCTGCGCCGGGGTCAGGCCCACAGTCTTGGTGTAGTAGTCCAGTTGCAGAGCCATCAGCGCCTGGAACACAAAGTTGGCGGCCAGATCGCCCAGGCCGTAGCCGAATTTCTCAGAAAACTTGAGCTTGCCGATACTGCTGCTCATTGTTGCCTGCTCCCTTTCCGCCGTTTCGGGCGGGACACACCCTGCAAGACCGCCTGCTGATTCGTCCGGCTCGATGCAGCTGAGAGGGAGAGCGGCTGTGTCGAGACCGATTCGTCCTGAGTGCTTACCAGGTACATACGCCCTTCTGTCATCTGAATCGGCGATGCGGACCAGCTGCCCCGCAAATGGGGAACGCCTGCGCCGTCGATTTGATCTTCGGAGCGCCAGGGCCTCGGGGCGGTGATTCGCGTCACAACTATATCGCTTTACTAGAGGTTCTGGCGACTATAAGCTGAGAGGCGGCGTTTATGCAACCCGGCCAGCCGGATCTTTGGACGGGCGGCTATAATTCGCTGCTGAGGAATACGATCGTGACCCAATCCGGACCGCTCTCCTGCCATCTGAGTTTTAACGCCCAGCACTCGCCCATGGGCGCCTTTATGAGCTTTACTTGCGGCAACTTCGGGACCCGCGGGGGCATTGGCCTGCAGATCGGCCAACCGGGCGACCAGGAGGTCTTCATCGGCTATAAGGAGGGCGATCGCTACTCCGACGCGACCCTGAAGTGCCTGCCTTTCTACACGGCCGCGGTCAACCGCTCGGCCGACGCATTCCTGGTGGAGCAGGCCGGTCCCGCCGAACAGAATGTGAAGCCCGACGCCGCGCCATTCAATGACAGCGAATTGACACGCACCTACGGCTGGGCCAGCGATGCGTGGGAGGCCGAGGGACTTCGCTTTGCCGTCTACTCGCCCTTTGGATCCATTCCTGATCCTGACAAGGAGAATCGCCGCCACATGCGGGACGGGCTGCTGCCCGCGGTGATTGCGCGACTCATACTGGATAACACGAAGGGCAAAACCACCCGCACCGCCATGTTCGCGCTCAACCATGCGCGGCCGGGCAGCCGGATCCTCGAAGACGACCTGGGCAAGGGGCGCGTCGGGTTCGCATTTCGCCGCGAGGCCGGCGGCGCCGCGGAGCTCTTCGACTTCACCAAGTCGGAAAAGGGCAAGAAGATCAATGAGGGACCGTTCGTGTTCATGCGCTGGTCGGCCAGCGACGGCGTGCGCGAGCGCTATAACCCAGTTCACTTGCTGGGCTCCTGCCCCGGTTTTGGATTCGAAGTGCCCGCCGGTAAAAAGTACGGCATCACCATCGCTCTGGGCTCCTATCTCGAAGGCTTCCAGACCAATGGTCTACAGGGACGCTATCTCTACACTCGCTACTTCAAAGGCCTGGGCGATGTGCTCAAGTCCGCGCTCGACAATGCCGGCAGGCTGATTGCTTCAGCCGATGCGCTCGATGAGAGACTCAATGCCGCCAATCTTTCCGCCGACCAGAAGTTCCTCATCGCGCACGCCACGCACAGCTACTACGGCAGCACGCAGTTGCTCGAAGTCGACAAGAAGCCCTTCTGGGTGGTGAACGAAGGCGAGTACTGCATGATGAACACGCTCGATCTGTCCGTCGATCACGTGTTCTGGGAGCTGGAACATAATCCGTGGCTGGTGCGCAATTTGCTCGACAACTTTGTGCGCAGCTACAGCTACACCGATGAAGTGAAGGTGTACAAGTCCGACTTCGCTCCCTCGACCGCGACCACGCAGGTCGATCCGTCGCAGGCGCCTCCGCCGCCCGACGAGGCGCAGCTCAAGCGCCCCTACGACACCAAACCCGGTGGCATCAGCTTCTGCCACGACATGGGGGCGCACAACAACTTCTCGCCGAAAGGCCGCAGCAGTTACGAGCTCGCCAACCTGACCGGCTGCTTCAGCTACATGACACAGGAACAGCTCTGCAACTGGATCCTCACTGCCGGCTGCTACGTGGCCAAGACGCGCGACACCCACTGGCTCAAGGGTCAGAAGGACGTAGTGCATGCGTGTTTGAAGAGCATGATCAACCGCAGCGGCGACGTTGGCTTCGCGCAGTTCGACAGCACGCGCTGCGCCGGCGGGCAGGAGATCACCACCTACGATTCGCTCGATCATTCTTTGGCCCAGACCCGCAACAACGTCTACATCGCCGTGAAGAGCTGGGCCAGCTACGTCGCGCTGGGCCTGATGTTCCGCGAATTGGGCGACTCGGCAAGCGAAGCGCGCTGCGCGCAGTTGGCTGAGAAGGTTGCCTCCGTCGTCTCCGACCAGGCCGTCGACGGCGTGCTGCCGGCCATCTTTGAGAAGTCGAACCCCGGCTACTCCTCCCGCATTCTCCCCGCCATTGAGGGCTGCGTCTACCCGTTGTACTTTGTCAACACCGGCTTTGCCGCGCGCACGTTGGATCAGGTCTACGCGACACCGGCGGAGAAACGCATGTTCGATGTGCTGCGCGAACACACCCGCAAGCTGCTTCTCGATCCCGAGCGGCGCAATCTCTTTGCCGACGGCGGCATCAAGCTCTCCTCAACCAGCAACAACTCGTGGATGAGCAAGATCTCCATCTTCATGCACGTCACGCGCAGGGTCTTCCATCTCGACAGCGATCCGGCCGTCGCAGAAGTCTTCCGCAACGCCGATGCCGCGCACCTGAAGTGGCAGACGGAGGGCAGCTCGTACTGGGCCTGCTGCGACCAGATCGTATCCGGCGAAGGCAAGGCCAGCCGCTACTATCCCCGCATTATCACCAGCGCACTGTGGATGGAATAACGCTGCAACTGTGAAGGCGATGCCCCTGGGCAGAACTGCATTTCGCCGCTCTCCTTGACAGTCTGGGAGAATCTGCTTTACTCTCCCAGACAGACTTGGAGAGCGGCCGGAAATGGCAAACGACACACCCGTCGATTTATTGCAGGGAACCCTCGACATGCTGGTGCTCAAGGCCGTGTCCCTCGGCCCGCTTCACGGCTACGGCGTGCTGCTGCGCATTCAGCAGATCTCGCAGAATCGCCTCGAAATCCAGCAGGGATCTCTTTATCCGGCTCTGTACCGGCTCGAACACGAGGGCTGGATTGCCGGCGAGTGGGGCCAGAGCGAAAACAAGCGGCGCGCGCGCTTCTACCGGCTGACCGCAGCCGGTCGGCGCAGACTCGACGCCGAAACCAAGAAGTGGAATCAGTTTGCCGACACCGTTGCCGGCATCCTCAGAACAGCACCGGAGGAGCTATGAGCCTGCGCAGCCGATTCGTGACCTGGGGTAAGGCGTTGACCAGGCGCAACGGCCTGGATGTGCAAGTTGCCGAGGAACTGCACTTCCATATCGACAGTTATGCCGATGACCTGATGCGCAGCGGAGTTCCGCGGGAAGAGGCTTTGCGGCGTGCGCGGGCAGAGATCGGGAGCTTCGCGGCACGGAAGGAAGATGTCCGCGCGGCGTGGGGCATGCGCTTCCTCGACCACCTGCGCGCCGATATGCGCTATGGCGCGCGCATGCTGCTTCGCAGTCCGGGATTCACCCTCATCGCCGTGGGATCGCTCGCTCTCGGGATCGGCGTCAATACGGTCATCTTTACGGTCGCGCAGCACGTGCTGCTTGACCGGCTGGTGGTGCCTCATCCGGAACAGCTGCGTCTGCTGTGGTGGTCGCAGCCCAACAACGGTGCGGTGGAGGACATGTGGGGCGAATCAGACCCCGATGCCGGCGGCGGCCAGCGTTCCACATCTTTTTCGTATCCCGTCTACCTGCAACTGCGAAAGTCGAATCATCAGCTGGAAGATCTTTTTGCGTTCAAGCCCCTGCAACGTCAGACCGTAACGGTCAATGAGCATGCTGAGGCGTTGACCGCGGAATTGGTCTCCGGCAACTACTTCAGCACGCTGGGCGTGTTGCCGCAGGTGGGCCGTGCGATTCAGGAGTCCGATGACGGAGCGCCGGCGAGCAGCCCTGTGGTGGTCATCAGCGACCGCTTCTGGTCGCGACATTTCTCTCGCTCGCCACAAGCAATCGGAAAAACAATTCTCGTCAACATGGTGCCGCTCACCATTGTCGGTGTCGCGCCTGCGCGCTTTACGGGCGCGTACTCGGCGCAGGAGATTCCTGACATCTTTCTCCCCTTCAGCATGCAACCGACCGTTGCCCCGCAGGAAATGGGCATGCCTGGAGGACCGTCGCTGCTGTCGAATGCGGAACTGTGGTGGGTTCTCGTGATGGGGCGCGCGCGGGAGGGCATTGCCGATCATGCGGCAGAGGCCTCCCTCAACGTGGCGCTCAGCTCCGCAACCCGGGCCACACTGCCCGCGCGGGCGTCAAAGCCTCTTCCTCATTTGTTCTTGCTGGACGGGAGCCGCGGGCAGAATCCCCAGGTAGAACTCAGCAAGCCCATCTATGTGCTCCTGGGCCTTGCCGGGTTAGTCCTGATGCTGGCTTGCGCCAATCTGGCAAACCTGCTGCTCGCCCGCGCCGGAGCGCGCGCCCGGGAGGTCAGCGTACGTGTCGCGCTGGGCGCGAGCCGTGGGCGAGTCCTCCGGCAGATGCTGACCGAGAGCCTGATGCTCTCGCTGCTGGGAGGAGCAGCCGGTGTCGCACTCGCCTATGCGGTGCGCGACGCAATTCCGCACCTGCTCTCCAACTCGTGGGCGCCGCCTGCGTTCGCGGCCAGTTTTGACTGGCGCATTCTCGGCTTCTCGGTCCTCATCTCCCTTCTTACCGGATTGCTCTTCGGACTCACGCCGGCATGGGAGTCGGCGCGCGTCGAAGTCGGCACAGGCATCAAGGACGCGGCCCGAACGGCATCGCCGCGGCGCAAACGGTTCGCCGGCAAATCAATCGTCGTCGTTCAGGTAGCATTGTCGATGCTGTTGGTGGTCGGGGCCGGTCTCTTTGTGCAAACTCTCTCCAGATTGGGACACGAACGTCTCGGCTTTCAGCCCGATCATCTGCTGCTGTTCAGCATTGAGCCGCCGCCGACCAGTTATCCGGGCAAGGCGACCAATCAACTGTACCGCCGGATCGAAGAGAACCTCGCCAACCTTCCCGGTGTGCACTCTGTGTCCTTGACCGAGCTGCCACTCATCTCCGGCAATATCAGCGTCCATACCATCGTTCCGGAGGGCCAGCAGCGCAAGCGCGAGGGCAATCTGAGCGCTCTTTCCAACTACGTGGGACGAGATTTCTTTTCAACCTTCGGCATACCCATCATCGCCGGGCGGCCTTTCCATGCAACCGACACAGAAACGTCAATCAAGGTGGCTGTGGTGAACGAGAGCCTGGCCAGAAAATTCTTCCCCAACCAGAATCCAATCGGAAAGAGCTTCGAGACCGGTTCGAGCGATAATCCGTCGCGGCTGCAGATTGTGGGAGTATGCGGAGACGCCAAGTACGATAGCGTGCGCAAGCCCGCGGAACCGACCTTTTACATCCCGTACTGGGAGGCGAAGGACGGTGTATCTGGCGTGACCTTCGCGCTTTCAACACGCATGAAGTCAGCGGCCATCGAGCCCGCATTGCGCCGGATCGTCAAGGCCATTGACAGCAATCTTCCGATTCTCGACATCCGCACGCAGAACGAGCAGATTGCGGCCAGGATGCAGCGCGAACGCATCTTTGCCGCTCTCACCGGGGCATTCGGAGTCCTGGCGCTGGTGCTGGCCTCCATCGGCATGTACGGCTTGATGGCTTACGCGGTTTCCAGGCGCACCAATGAGATCGGTATTCGCATGGCCCTGGGCGCGCGCCCGGTGCTGGTTTTGCGCATGATCCTGGGTGAGGCATCTTGGCTTACCGCGATTGGGGTCGTTGCGGGTGCATGCGCGGCGCTGGTCCTGGGACGCCTTGTCGCCAGCCTGCTCTACGGCCTGAAACCCTGGGACCCCGTTACGTTTGCGGCTTCGGCCGCGGTGTTGATCGCCGTGGCAATGACAGCCAGTTGGATCCCGGCAAGACGCGCGGCCGGTGTCAGCCCTATGCAGGCTTTGCGGCATGAATAGACAGCCTGGGCACCGATGACAGTTCTATCCAATCGCCGCCACGCGCCCAATTTTGCGATCGACCGCGAGCCCCTCGGTCATCACCAGCGCAACGGCACTCCGCAGCCGCGCTTTGTCCGGCTCGGTTGGCACGCGCAGCGCAGGCATGCTGACGAGCGGAAACTTCTGCATCTCTGACTTGATCACCGCGGATGCAAGCGGCCAAAGCCTGGTAATCTCGCCCACGATCACGATCTCCGCCGGAGCAAGAGCGGAGACAATCATGTGCATTCCACGGCCGAGTGCGCGGCACATTTCCTCCACGGCATTCATCGCGTGCGGATCTCCTTGCTCCGCCAGCCCGATCAGTTCATCGAACGATGGCGCGGGGCGTTGGGAAAGCTCCCGGTAGTAGCGCAGCGCGGAACTGTTCGACGCGACCGTCTCCCAGCATCCGCGGCTGCCGCACCCGCATTGCCGTCCTCCGGGGTCAACCTGGACGTGTCCGAACTCGCCGGCCGACTCGCCGGTTCCCCGCAGCAATGTCCCGTTCGCAAAGATTCCCGTTCCGATTCCTTCCGAGACATTTACGACAACCAGGTCGCGGCTCGCATCGTTGTATCCAAACCACACCTCGGATAGTGCGCACGCATTCGCAACGTTTTCAACCACCACCAGCAGGCCCAGCGCCTGCTCCACCTGCGACTTGATCTGCGCGATCGGCCAATCCACGTTGGGCGCGAAGACGGCCTTTTCAAGACGGCGATTGAAACGTCCCGGAAGATTGATGCCGATTCCCTGGAACGAACAGTCTGGATGGTCTGCGACGACCTTGCGAATAGCCGCAATGATCGCTGCAATTACGAGCTTTGGCTCCGATGGAAGGGTAAGTTGACGGACCGACGAAATATTGCCCGACATATCCGCCAGAGCCACCGTGGTCCGCGCCGGATGAATATCGACGGCCACTACCACCTTGTGGGAACTCACTACAAGGTGCGTCGGCTTTCTTCCTCGCGGGCTCGCCCCAATCGAAGATTCCACCACCCACCCTTCGGCGAGCAAGCCTTCCACAATATTCGAAATCGTGCTGCGCTGCAGTCCGGAGGTGCGCGCCAGGTCCGCACGCGAGATCGGCTGCCTGGTGCGGATCTGGTTAAGAATAAGGTTTCGATTGATCTGGCGCGGAGTCCTGTTCGAGGCTCCCTGCCTGGCCTCGAGCAACAGCCGCGATGGCGGAATCATAATTAGACAAACCTCCGCGCCATTACTTTCAGTAACGTCGGCGTCCCTGGCGTTTCAATTCAGCGGCGAGCGCAATCAGACGCGCGGCTCCCAGCCTTTCTCGTAGGTTCGATACCATCCCTTCATCGCATCGGCGTCGTGCACAATCTTGCCGCCATCCGACGGATCGAGTGTGAGCACCTTGTTCATTTCCCAGGCAATGTTCGACAGCTGCAGCATGGTCACGGCCACGTTCCCGGTGGAAATCGGCGCGTTCAGCTTCTCTCCCTTTTTGATGGCGGCGATAAAGTTGGCAAAGTGGCGATCGGTCATTGAATCCCGGCCCGTCAGATCCGACGAAGACGTTTGCTCTCTTTGCGCGCGCACCTCGTCGGTCTTCTTGCCCTTCAGGTCGTAGATCTCATATCCGTCGCGATCCACCAGCACGGTGCCGGTCGTGCCCATGATCGTCGATCCACGGTCGCGCCCATAGAGCTTCATGCCCTCGCAGCACTTGCACTCCCAGCTCAGCATCTTGTCTGGGTACCGGTAGTCCGTATTGAGCGTGTCGTAGAACTGCCAATCGTCGCCGTTGAAGTGATACCGGCCGCCCGATGCGCTCACGCTGGTGGGATAGTCGACACCGAGCGCCCAGCGGCATACATCCACTTCGTGCGTGCCGTTGTTCAGCGTCTCGCCTGTTCCCCACACGCGGAACCAGTGCCAGTTGTAGGGCTGCACGTTGTCTTTGTACTCCTGCCGCGGCGCCGGCCCTTGCCACAGGTTCCAGTCCAGCTGCGGCGGAACCGGGGCAGGCTTGCCCACGCCGATCGATTTCCTGATATTCGAATACCAGCACTTGGCATAGTACGCGCGCCCAATCAGCCCGCTGTGAATCTTGTCGACGATCTCGATCGTATGCGGCGACGAGCGCTGTTGCGTGCCCATCTGCACTTTCTTGTCGTACTTCTTCTCCGCTTCCAGCAGAAGCGCGCCTTCCCCGGGATTGTGGCTGCAGGGCTTTTCCACGTAGACGTGCTTGCCGGCCTGCATGCCCAGGATCGCCATCGGCGCGTGCCAGTGATCCGGCGTGGCAATGGTGATCGCATCCACGTCCTTCACCGACAGCACGTTGCGAAAGTCCTGCTCCTGCTTGGGCGCCTCGCCCATCTCCTTCTCGGTTTCGCCGGCAAACTTCGTCAGGGTATTGGTGTCCACGTCGCACACATGCGTGATGCGCGCCTCTGCCTGGTTCGCCTTCAACGACGAAAGGTGCGCATAAGCACGGCTGTGCAGACCAATTACCGCAAAGTTCAGGCGATCGTTCGCGCCCAGGATTCTACCGTAGCTCTTGGCCGACGAGGCGATAGCCAGTCCGGCGGTCCCAACTGCAACCTCATTGAGAAATGTGCGTCGAGTAATCACGGGGATTCTCCATGTTCGGAAAGGAGCCCGGCTGAAGCTCTTCGCGGCTTCAGGCCCGGGCCGATGAATCATCTTCAACGTTTATGTGAGCCTGGCTTCCGAACCAGCTTCCGAAATCTTTCAGTCCCGCCGGAATTGGCCATGATCCCGCACTTCCACTGCTTGGACTCATTGCTATGATTCTCATTACCAGGACGTCCCCAAGTAAAGAAAGACGCCGGCCGACCACATCTGTGACCGGCCCGCATTGGAGACGCATCAGAATGAGAACCTGGCGGAGCCTTGCAACGTGCGCCCGCCGCCGACGCCATTTACGCTCCCCTGGCCGCTGCCAAGGGTGCTGGTGATGGTGCCGTTCGAAGCCGAGGTGATGCTCGAATTCGGATTGGCAAATTGGGGTGTGTTGCTTAATTGGAAAGCATCCAGTCTGACCTCGAATCCTGTTTCCCGATACAGGTGAATCGTTTGAAGACCGAAAAATTGTCCTGGAGGTATCCCGGCCCGCGGAACTGATTTCTGCCCGTGTTGCCGAGCCCGGGATACGTGCATGTGTTTTGCCCGGTGCAGCCGGAAGGCTGCGAAAACACGGTCGGGTCAAACCATGGCTTTGAAGGTCCGATCCCGCCCAGCTTCCGGAACTTGCCGTTTAGATTCGCTTCTTGGGCTGTGCCTGGGGTATTCAATCTGCCACCGCTTGCCCTCTCTGTAAATGGCAATCCGGAAACCGCCGAGACAATACCCGCAATCTTCCATCCGCCGAGAACCGCATCGCCGACACCGGAGTTCAGGATTTGGTGATTGTGGCCGAACGGCAACTCATAGGTGAAACTTTGTTCGTAGTTGAACTCCCGATCGTAGTCATTGGGAGCGTAGTTGCTGCGCCAATTGATGAAAAAGGTCAGCCCGCCATCGTCGTCGCTGATGTAGCCCAGACCCTTGCCCCACGTAAATGCCGACGTGAACACCAGGCCATTGGATAGCCGCTTGTGAGGGATGTCTGCAAAGACTGGTAATTGGACGAGAATCCCAGGAAGTATTGGTTTGTCGCCGCCGTGCGCTTGAAGGTCGCGTACTCAGGATCGGATTTGGCGCCTCCGCCATAGGTACTCGGGTTGTTGATGTTTTGGCTCCCGGAGATGTCCGTCCCGTGATTCGCCACGTAGCCAAGCTGGAACGACATGTTGTAGGGAAGAGACTGCTGCACCACCAGGTTCCACGACGAGGCATACGGGTTCTTGTAGTTCTTGGGAATGTACGTGTAGACCTGGCTCATGAGGAACGACGTGTTCGCCGGGATGATTCCATTCGAGGGAATGGTCACCGGAACCGGGGCAGGAAATCCGGCCTGGAACGTCGCAACCGTCACGCCATCCCCCAGTACCGCCGGCGTAAAGCCCGAAGTTCCGCCCGGCTGATAGCTGTTGTTGGCGCGGATGGGATAGTTATACGCATACGTGTTGTCGGGGAAGGGCGTGTAACTGATTCCGAATCCCCCACGAATCACGGTGTTGTTGTGAACGCGATAAGCAAAGCCCGTGCGCGGAGCAAAATAGCGATACTGCGTCTGCATGCCCAGGTTCGACGGATTGCCGCCCAGCCCCGCAAGCACCAGGTTGTTGTTCACCGGATCGTAGTTGGAGAATCCGCCCGCCACCTGCGGGGTCGCCGGCGGGTAGAAGTCCCAGCGCACTCCCAGGTCCAGCGTCAGCTTGGGCGTCGCCTGCCACTTGTCGCTCGCAAAGGCAAAGATCCACCACTGCCGGTACCGCGGGAAAAAGGTGTTCAGGTCGCGGCCCGCCTGGCTCGGCTGGTCGAGCAGGAAGCTGGCAATGTAATTGGCCACTGTCGTGCCCGGAGAACTGGCGTCCGATGTCTGCGTGTCGTTGAATGTGTACGCTCCCCGCGGGCTGAAGGTCTGGTCCTGCAGCAGATCGTCATGCACACGGCGCACGTCGACGCCCCATTTGAACGTGTGGTTCCCCAGGATCTTTGTCCAGTTGTTCACGAAGTCGATGTTCGACTCAGCGCGAATCCACGGCACCGACGCCGAATAACCGATGAGCGGATTCGAAAATCCGCCGTTGACGGTGATGCCCACTTGCCCGCTGGTGAAAGGCTGTCCCGAAATGTTCACGCCCGGAACGCCAAGGGTCGTCGCATCGTTGCTGCCGTAGTCGATCGGGTTGGCGCTGTTGCCCAGGTGCGCTACCCCAATGCGCGCCTCAGTCAGAAACGTCGGAGAAAAGACATGGTCGTAGTTGATCCCCGTGCTGTACGACTTTTGATTCCCCGTGCCTTCAAACCCGCCGCCCTGGGGACCGCCGACAAACGACCCGAATGCCGCCGCCTGGAATGTAACCACTCTCTGAAAGCTGTAGCGGGCGCTGAAGTGGTTCTTCTCCGTCAGGGAGAAGTCCGACTTGATGTCGTAGCTGTCCGTCGTCTTGGTGAAAGGCAGGTTGGTTGTGTAGTTGTTCGCCGGATTGTTGAGCGGCTTGGTGGTCAGCTTTCCATACTGCGCAGCGGCTGCATTCAGCTTCTGCAACGCAAGCAGCGAAACCGGGTTCACACGGCTATAAGGAAGCTGATTGTTTGTAAACTTCGTTCGATGCGTCGTCTTGCCATCGCCGGTGGCGGGATCGTAAATCTGGCCCTTCGTGCCGTTGAACGCAGCGCTTAAATCGATGCATCCCAAAGGATCGGAACAGCCCGTCGTCAAACCAGCGTTGGTAATGTAGCGGGAATCCGGAATCGTGAACGTGCTCGAAACCGCTTCGTGGTCCACCGTGCGCAGGTAGTCGCCAAAGATGAACAGCTTGTTCTTCACGATCGGTCCGCCCACCGATCCGCCAAAGTAGTTGTAAGACAGATGCCCAAGCTTGCCGCCAAAGTACGACCGCGCATTCAGATCGTTGTTCTGAAGGAACTCGAATACCGAACCGTGGAAGTTGTTCGTCCCCGACTTCAGCGTCACGTTGGTCACCGCGCCCGTCGCGCGGCCCAGCTCGGCTTCAAAGTTGTTCGTCGAGATATCGACTCCCCCAATCGCTTCGGCCGGAGGGATGATGATCTGCAGCAACCCGGTGCGCTCGTCGTCGTCGATTCCTTCAACCTGGTAGAGATTCCCCTCGCGCGGCAGACCGTTGACTTCCGTTTGCAGCGAACTGGCGGAGTTGAAAAACTGGGAATGCTGGAAGGTGGCGGGGGCCGCTCCCGGAACCAGGTTTATCAGGGACTGGAAATTGCGGTTCGTGCCCAGCGGCATGTCCACCACTTCCTGCGTCTCGATCTTCGTGCTGATATCGGCACGATCGGTCTGCAGCACGGGCGGAGCTTCGGTCACCAGCACGGTCTCCGATACGTTGCCGGGCTGCAGGTCAATGTCCACCCGCGTGGCCGAGTTGCTCACCAGGTCGATCTTCTCCTGCGTCGCCTTCTTGAACCCTGTCGCCTCCACCGTCACGTTGTAGTTCCCGGGGGGCATGTCGGGAAACGTGTAATTGCCGCTCTCGTTGGTTGCGGCCTCATGGCTGACCGACGTCGAGGTTTCCGTGGCTCTGATCTTGGCGCCCGATACCGTCGCGCCACTGGCGTCCGTCACCGTACCCAGCAGGGTTCCGTTCACTGCCTGCGCAAAGGAGAACTGGCACGCGACCCCCAGGACGATCATCCCAATCAAGCTCACGACGGCTTGTCTGAACTTTCTTTCCATCATCTGCGGCCTCCGAAATTTGGCGACACTTCGGGCTTCCCCAGCCCATTTGTTCAAACTCCGAACTAAACTAGCACCGGAGCCGATTCTCCTGTCAAGAACATTTTTTCCACTGGCCTGCTCCCGGTATCCCCTGTTGTAACCAAGAGTTAGCTCCCTCCGCTCCGCTTAACCGATTTACCTCGGCTGCCGTGAGAAGCCGCTCTGCCCGGCTTTCTTTCCTTAATTTTTCAAGAGTTCGATCTAACTGAAGCCGAACCGCTGTTGCTCGTCTCTAGCCCGGGGTAGTCAAATGGTCCCTTGAAGAGCCTGCAACTTCGTCCCGGCGCCGAGATTCTAAAAACCAAATGATTCTCGATCTAGAAAAGGCGGAAAAGTCACCGCGAAAGCTGAGCGAGCTTCTGAAGGATCTGACCGCCGATCCCGATCAGGAGACCGTTCACCGCCTGCGTACCCAGGCGCGCAAGCTTGAAGCCCTTGTTCATGCCCTCTCGGCTGAGAACTCCGGGAAAGATCGCCGCATTCTCAAGCTCCTGAAACCGCTGAGGCGGATAGCCGGCCGCGTGCGCGACATGGACGTTCTCATCGCCAAGACATCCAGCCTTTCTTCCCGCATGCCATCGGAAGGACTCGTTCGCCTCATCGAGCACATGTCCGCAATTCGAACCTCTGACGCTCAACGGCTCCATCGCAAAGTGCGGCGGCGCCAAAAGGAACTGCGATCCCTCCTCAAGAGCTTCGTCCGCAAGCTTGAAGATCTTCAGGCGCCGGACCACTCAGGCGTCCTTGTGGACGCTGAGTCACCGCGGCGCCTTACCCAAAAACTGGAGAACTGGCCCAAACTCAGCCACGCCAATCTGCACGAATTCCGCAAGAACGTGAAGGAGCTGCGGTACATGCTGCAACTCGTCCCAGAGCAAGACGACCACCGCCTGGACCCCTACTCCAAAGTGAAGGACACGGTGGGCGACTGGCACGATTGGCTGGAGTTGAAGAGCATGGCCGAATCCACCCTCGATCACAGACAGGATGCGCCCCTGCTCCGCGAGATCCGCGCCATCCTGCAGCAGAAGTTTCAGGCGGCAATCCAAGTCGCCAACTCCTTGCGGAGACGGGGCCTTGATATGCCGCGCGCTGCCTGAAACATCCTGGTCGACATCCGGCCTAACCTCTTCGTGCATCCCATCGTGCGATGGCGACACGGCTCTCGAGTAAAGTACCCGGCGCGGCAAAATACGTCCCTTCCGCACGCTCTTTGCCGGTTCTCGCTGAAGCCGTGCAACAATGCCGCGGCTGTGACCTCTATCGGAACGCCACACAGGCTGTCTTCGGTGAAACCACCTCAGCTTCAAAACGTCCGCGCATGATGATGGTGGGCGAGCAGCCCGGCGACCGCGAGGACCGCGAAGGCCACCCCTTCGTAGGCCCAGCGGGCAAGTTCCTCGACCAGTGCCTGCTCCAGGCGGGCATCGAGCGCAAAGCCGTTTACCTCACCAACGCCGTCAAGCACTTCAAATGGGAGCCGCGTGGCAAGCTACGCCTCCACAAGAAGCCAACCTCGGCGGAGATCTTCGCCTGCCGGCCCTGGCTCCAGGCCGAGATCGAAGTCCTGAAACCCGAACTGGTCGTCTGTCTCGGAGCCACTGCGGCGCAGTCTATCCTGGGTTCCACCTTTCGCGTCACCCAGTCGCATGGCGTTGTCATGGATGTCGACGGCTGGCCACCGCTGCTGGCCACCACTCATCCCGCATCCATCCTGCGCGCCCGCACCGATGAGGACCGCCACCGCCAGGCCGCCGACTTCGTCCAGGACCTGCGCAACGCTGAGGCATTTCTGCACAAAAAGTGAAGGCCGCGCGGACTTCAGTCCGCGCGGCCTGTGGGCCTTGCCGTCTTCCCTAAGCTGCGGGAGGCAGATCGTAGGGGCCGTCCGGTCTGCCGGACTCCACCGCGCGCCGTTCTTCCGCGCGCATCCTGATCGACACCGGCTCCTCATTTCGGAAACGCAGCACCTTTGCCTTGCGCTGGATGCTGATCGGCCGGAACACCGAACGATGCCGCATCCGTTGCGCCTCGCGCGCAATCCCGATGTCATACACCGTGGGATCTTCCTGCACCACCGCTTCCTGGAGCATCCGCGCGTCCCACTCCGTGCAGGTGCTTTGCGGCTGCACAAGCGCAAAGCCACGAGGCCGGCGCGGCTGCCGGCTGTCAAACGGTAGGGCCCGGGCAGTGGCGCGGCAGCGAAAATCAGCAATATTAATGCAACTAGTCATACCTGTTAGATCCTTTAGTGGGCTCGCAAGGCCTCGGAATGATTGAAGTTCGAGGATATGAACCCCTTGCCGTGGTTCCTGTCTCTGCTAGGTAGGATGCGAGACGGTTTCGGAAGTTGTATCCATGCCCGGTAGCGGACCAGACTACGAAAACTTCGACGCATCGCAGGAAGCACGCCCGGGTGGCGCACGTAAATTTTTGATTTCGCTGTCTTTTGATTTGCCGTGTCCCCGAAGGGGGCAACTCAATCGATTTTCACGATCGCCACGACGTCCGGCGCAAGCGTCAACCTGCCGCTCTCTTGATCGCTCTTTTGCGACTCCAGCAGCACCCGCACGCGCGAAGAAAAATCAAAAGCATGTGCGCTCTCGCCCAGGTTGCACAATACTCGAATTCCGCCCCGCTCCACCACCAGCCATCGCGCCTCTTCGTCATACTGCACCCGCGTCCGGTCCGGCTCGCACTCGTTCAGCTCCGGCGTCCCCTTGCGCAGCGTTATCAGCTCGCGATACCAGGCCAGCATCTCCGCATGTTCCCCCTCATTCACTTCGTTCCACTTGAGCTTCGATCGTTCGAACGTCTCCGGCTTCTCCGGATCCGGAATCGACTCGGGCGCCCAGCCGAATGCCTCGAACTCCTTCTTTCGCCCTTCGAAACCAGCCGCGCCATCTCCGGGTCCTCGTGGTCGGCAAAATATTGAAACGGCGACGAAGCCGCCCACTCCTCGCCCTGAAAAATCATCGGAACAAACGGGCTCGTGAGAACCATCGCAGCGGCGATCTTGGCGCGATCAAATCCCAGCATCTCCTGCAGCCGCTCACCGACCGCGCGATTGCCCACCTGGTCGTGATTCTGGATGTAGCCAAGAAATCGGTGCTGCGACAGATGCGCCGCCGGCCGTGCCATGGATTCGCTTTCGATACCTCGAATAGATCCGTCATACACAAAGTTCGCTCGAGCGCCTTCGCCAATCTGCCCGATCAGCCGAAATCCGCGTAGTATCCGCCCTGCCGCTCGGGCATCAGCACTGCGAAAAGCGCATGATGAAAATCGTCGCTCCACTGCGCATCCATGCCAAATCCGCCGGCTTCGCGCGGCGTCACGATGCGCGGATCGTTCAGATCGCTTTCCGCAATCAGCACCAGCTGGCCGCGCCAGCGTCTGCCTCCAGCGTCTTCGACTTCGACGCGAAGCTGCTCCAGAAAATGAATCGCCGACCGGTCGATGAACGCATGCACTGCATCGAGCCGCAACCCATCGATGTGAAAGTCGCGCATCCACATCAGCGCGTTATCGCAGAAGAAGCGCCGCACCTGGTGCGCCCACGCATCTTCAAGATTCACGGCGCCGCCCCACGGCGTCTGATGCGCATCGACCAGATACGGGCCAAACTTTGCCGGTGTAATTTCCCGACGGACCGAAGTGGTTGTAGACCACATCGAGCAGCACCGCCAGGCCCTTGCCATGCGCCGCATTCACAAATCGCTTCAGCGCATCGGGGCCGCCATACGGCTCATGCACCGCGAAGAGCGCCACGCCGTCGTAGCCCCAGCCATGATTGCCCGCGAACGCGGCCACGGGCATCAGTTCGACGTGCGTGATGCCGAGGTCTTCGAGGTAATCCAGCTTCTCAATCGCCGCATCCAGCGTGCCTTCCGGAGTGAACGTTCCAATATGCAGTTCGTAGATGATCGCGCTGGCCAGCGGCGGCGCCTGAAAATTCGCATCGCTCCAGGCAAACGCAGCTCTGATCGTAGACGCGCGACAGCCCATGCACCCCATTCGGCTGCCATTGCGAGCGCGGATCGGGATAGACCTTCGCATCGTCATCGACGAGAAAGCCGTAATCGGTTCCCGGGCCGGCTTCTTCGCACATCGAGCACGCCACCAACCCCGCTCGTCGGGCCCCTGCATGGCGCAAGTCGAGCCGTCATTCACCTGCACCGCAATCGTTCTTCGCGCAGCGGAGCCCATACTTCAAATCGATGCATCGTCTACTCCGCATTCCTGCGCCAGCAGCGCCACCGGAAATCGCTGCAACAGTTTCTGCACCCGCACGCGGCCGCCCTCGAACGTCTCACCGGTGAGCAAGTTGCTCCACGTCCCTGCGGAATCTCGACCGTCGTTGCACGCCCATCTTCTCACCCAGCTTGAGCATTCCATCGCGGCACATCACCGCCACGCGCTCGCCGCGCAGATAGCCAACGCAGATGCTCGCTCTTCGGTCCGTCCGCGCGTCATCGGCGTATACGCGGCGCTCCGCGCCAAACCATTCCGGATGCTCGCGCCGCAGGTGCAGCGCTTTGATGCGCAACCCAGAGCTTCGGCAGCCCGCTCTCCATTCTTCTGCATGATCTCTTCTGCGGCCATGCCTGCTTCAGTTCACTCGAGCATACGCCGCCGCGTCTCGTAGTCCACCGGCCCGCGATTGTCAGGGTCCACCAGGCGAGTCCCAAATCTCGCTGCCCTGGTAAGTGTCCGGCACGCCGGGCGCAGTGTATTGAGCAGGGTCTGCGCCAGGCTGTTGATGCGCCCCGGCATGCATAACCCGCGCCACCAAAGTCTTCCAACTCCGCGAGAAACTCCGCGCGACTCAAGAATGCGCTCAATAAAGTTCTCGCAGCGCGTCTTCAAACTCCTTGTTCTGTTGTGTCCAGCTGGTCTGCTCCTTCGCCTCGCGCGCGGCCTTTTCCATGTAGGCCATCAGCCGCTCTTTCGCTGATCGGCCACGCGCCAATGAAGTGTCTGGTAGAGAAAATACTCCGTGTTGCGGTCGGGAAATTTGCTCGTCTTGAATGCCGCGATTCATCCGCGACCAACGGTTCACCGCGCTCGCCATCGTCCCGGAATCTCGGTCAGCACCGCCAGCCGCGCGCGCACATCGTCGGCCCGCTTGGTGTCATGCGTCGAAAGCGTGGTCATGGTCTGCGGGATGCGTCGCCTGCATCCGCGCGCAATAGGCGTGAAACTCTTCAAGCGTCAATGCCATTGCGCCCGGGCGCCCCGCCCACTTCGTTCAACCCGATCATGCGGTTGAAGCAATAGAAGGCCGTGTCCTCAACGCCTTTCGCCATTACCGGCGAAGTGAACTGCTGGAAGCGCAGCAGAAACTCGCTCTCCCGCCCTCCGCGCTACCGCAGCGTCAGCACGTCGCCGATGAAATCGAACAGTCCGGGATCAATATCCAGTCCGATACGCTTGGCCCGCGACACCGCGCAGTTCAATCTCGTGCGCGATCCTCCTCCGTAATCTCGTTCCGTTCCGGAACCACATAGGTCCGGTAAATCGAGAAGCACGCCGCCACCTCGCGAATCGCGCGCCGGATCTCAGCCCGCGTGTAGTCGCGCCGGTCGCGATTGTTCTCGCAGATCTCCACAAACATGCTCGCCAGCCGGTTCACATCGCTGCCCAGCGCCTCCTGCTCCACGTTCAGTTTTTTCTCGTGCGCCATCTCGTCGAACCTGTCGGCTCCGGCCCGTGAACTCGCGGTAGATGTCGCTGAACTCCCTCAGTCCCTCGCCGTGCACCAGCAGGTTGTTGCACACGTTCAAAAAGTCGTATCCGCTGGTGCCCTCAATCGGCCAGTTCTGCGCGCAGATACTCGCCCGGCTCCAGAATCTTCTCGCCGATGATCCATGCTTCCGGCGGCCCGCGCCCGCAGCCGGTCGAAATACTGTTGCGGATCGCGCAAACCATCGGGATGATCCACGCGCACTCCGTCCAGCACGCCGTTATCCATCCACTCAGAATCCGGCCGATGCGTCGCATCAAACACGTGCGGCCGCTCCATGCGCAGGCCGATCAGCGTGTTCACATCGAAGAAGCGCCGATATCCCAGCTCCTGGTCCGCGGTGCGCCAGTAGGCCAATCGATAGTTCTGCTGATTCAGCAGCTCATCCAATCCATCGATGTCCGTGTTCAATCCTTCAATCGCGCTTGGTGATCGCCTCGCATGCATCGCCGCGCTCTTCGCAGATCCTCGCCAGCAGCTGGTAAATCACCTCTTTGTCGCGATGCCGCTCCTGGATCAATTCGCGATCCATCGCCTCGGGCAACGGCAGCCGCGCAAGCTGTCGGCGATAAATCCCAGCACGTCATCACGGAGACAACCGCCCGGCCCGTTGCAGAATCGGCGCCAGCTGAACGCGGCGACAGCGGAAACAGGTGTTCGGCATAGCGAACACTGAAACTCCATGCCCGCCTGCTCAATCTGGATCTGCCCCGAAGCCAGAACCTTTCCGTACTGATCGCCCAGCACCGGGATCAGCACCTTGTTCTGCAGCTGCACTTCGGCCGAGTTCCAGTCGATATCGAACCAGTCGCATACCGGCTCGATGGCCCGTTCTCCAGCACATCCCACCAGTAGCGATTCTCCGGCGCCAATCGCCATGTGGTTGGGGACAATGTCCAGCACCTGGCCCAGCTCAAGCTCTGCCAGCTTGTCGCAGAACCGCTGGTGGGCCTTCTTCGCCGCCCAGTTCCTCATTCACCTTCTGCTGGTCCACGACGTCGTACCCATGCATGCTGCCCGGCGCCGCCTGCAGATAGGGCGAGCAGTACACATGCGAGATTCCCAGGTCTTTTAAATAATCCGCAATCGCCACTGCGTCATCGAACGTAAAACTCCCGTTCATCTGCAGCCGATAGGTTGAGACGGGCATTCGTCGCAAGCTTCACCTGTGAAGTTTCTTTGGATGCGACCCGCTGCTTTCGCGGGTACGGAAGGGGTCCATGTTTTGTAACAAGACACGAATTCGATAACTTGCTGAAAAAATGTTCGGGCGGTAGGCCGGGGATTCATCCCCGGCAGAACGGATGAAAAATCAACGCGGGCTTTAGCCCCTGAGGCATGCTTTTCGGGTTTCGGTTCGAATTGAGGACTTTTTCAGCAAGCTGTTCGAGGCGTGCCGCCAGAGCCCGCCTAGACTCACTTGGGCTAAAAGTGTCTGCGTGAGAGCGCAGACACTTTAGCCCCTGCAAAGCCGGCAAATCTCACTTTGAATCACGACAACTGAAGACTTTGCTCAACCTCCAGCATCTCTTTCCACGGATCGCGGGCCAGCCGCTTCCTCCATACTTGGATGTCGGAAACGTGGAATCGCGGCAACTCCTTCGCCTCCAATTCACTCCAGCTCAGCGGCACCGCCACCGGCAACCCCGCCCGCGCTCGCGGAGAATACGGCGCCACCGCCGTCGATTCGCGATCGTTGCGCAGATAATCGAGGAAGATCTTCCCTGCCCGCGCCGCCTTGCTCATGGTCGTCAGGAACAGCCTGGGGGCGTCCTTCTCCATCGACCGGACAAATTCGTGCGTGAATTTCTTCACCTCCGGCCACCCATGCTCCGGCCTGATCGGCACCACCACGTGCAACCCCTTGCCGCCCGTGGTTTTCACAAAACTCTTGAGCCCCAGTTTCTGAAGCCGCTTGCGTACCTCCTGCGCGCTCGCCGCCAGGGTCTTCCAGTCAATCGCCGCATCGGGATCAAGATCGATGATGATGCGGTCCGCCTCCTCCATTTTTTCGTTGCGCGACCCCCACGGATGCACTTCCAGAACCGCGATCTGCGCAAACTGCACAATTCCCTTGATATTCGCCAGCGTGATGTAAGGCTGCTTCGCGCCCGTCTTGCGATCCACAACCGTAACGCTCTTGAAGCCGTCGCCCAGCATCTGGTTCAAATGCTTCTGGTAAAAGTTGCCCTTTCCGATCCCGTCCGGGCAACGCACCAGCGTCAAGGGCCGGTCGTTAATGTGCGGCATCATGTTCTCGGCCACTTCCATGTAATACCGCGCCAGCAACTCCTTGGTCGCGCCGCTCTCCTCATCCAGCACCTTGTCGGGATGCGTCAGCTTGATCGGGATTTTCTCTGGTTCGCCTCGTCCCTCGCCCGCTCGCCCGCTCGCCTTCTTCGCTGCCGCAGGTTCCTTGGTCTGTTTTGCCGCGTGGCTCTGCGGCGCAATTAAAGACGCGGATTCCTCCGCAACTTGGGTCTCATTCGCACCCTGCTGCACTTCGCGCACAACGGATTTGGCCGGCTTGTCTTCGCGCAGCCCTTTAAACGCCGCGGCTCGCACCACGTCGTCTGCCGTCCAGTTGGCAAACTCCACCTGCGCCACCAGCTCCGGCTTCACCCAGATCGCGCCCTTGCGCACATCCTGCGGCACGCTCGCAAACGGCATCTTCGCCGCGCGCAGCGCATCCAGCCGGTCGCGCAGCATCGCGTGCGTCTTCTGCGTAAACCCCGTTCCCGTGCGCCCTGCGTACAATAGCTTGCCATCCTGGTGATAGCCCAGCAGCAGTGCGCCTACCCCATGACTTCCGTTCGATGGCAGCGTGAATCCGCCCACCACAAACTCCTGCTCATAGTGGCACTTGCTCTTGAGCCATCCCCCCGCACGCCCCGGCACATACTTGCCGTCCGCGAACTTCGAGATAATTCCTTCCGTCCCGAGCTCGCACGCCTTCTTGAAGATCAGCGCGCCCTCGCCCTCAATATGCTCGCTCACACGGATCGTGCCGTCGCCCCCATCCAGCAGTTCCTCCAGCAGCTCTTTTCTCCGCGTCAGCGGCAGCCCGCGCAAATCGTGCCCATCCAAATGCAGCAGGTCGAACGCAAAATACGTCATTACTTTCTTCGCGCCCTCCTGAAACGCCGCCTGCAGCTCCCCAAAGCTCGACGTCCCATTGGGCAGCAGCACCACTACCTCGCCATCGATCAGCGCGGTCTTCACCGGCAATTCGCGCGCGGCCGCGGCCAGCGCCTTCATCCGATGCGTCCAGTCCAGCCCGGTGCGCGTCAGCAGCTGCACCTTGCCCTTCGCAGCCCCATCCCGTAGATCGACGCGCATCTCCACGCGATACCCATCCAGCTTGATCTCATGCACCCACTTGCCGCCCACCGGCGGCGCCTTGGCCAGAGACGCCAACTGCGGCTCCACAAACTTTGGCAGCGTCTCCGCCGGCACACCTTTCAATTCCTTCGACCAGTCGCGCGCCTTTCTCCGCGGCGCAACCACCTGCTCGCCCTTCGCCCCGCCGGCCACTTCCTTCGAATGCCACACGCGGTCGCGATCCGCCGCAATCTCCTCGATGCTTCGCCCACTCACCACGCTATCCGGCGCACTCTCCGTAATCGGCGCATCGCTCGCCGCTCGCTCTTCCCCGTCGTGCTCCTTGATCAGCAGCCAGTTGGGCTTGTCGCTCCGCTCGTTAGGCCGCGGCTTCATCCGCACCAGCGCCCAGCTGCCCTTCATCTTCTCGCCGTGCATCGTGAACTTCAGCGAGCCCTTCTTCAGACCCTCATTCACGTCTTCATGCGGCTCCCACGTCCCGCGATCCCACACCATCACGGTCCCGCCGCCATATTGTCCCTTCGGAATAATCCCTTCGAAACCGCCGTACTCCATTGGGTGATCTTCGACTTCCACGGCCAGCCGCTTGTCTCCGGGATAAAAGCTCGGCCCCTTGGCCACGGCCCAGCTCTTCAGCACGCCGTTCCATCCCAGCCTGAAGTCATAATGCAGCCGGGTCGCCGCATGCTTCTGGATCACGAACGGCAGCGCGGCATCCTTCTTCGCGCCATCCTTTTTCGCACCCGCGCGTACCTTCCCGCCGCTCGGCTCGCTCGTCACCTTGAAGTCGCGCATCGACCGATAGCGCGCCAGCTGATCGTCTGCCGGTTCCTGCTTCGTGCGGGACGCTGTCTTTCGTGCCGTCGCCATATTCCCTTACGCCGACTTGCGCCGCTTGCCGGGCATCTCCGTTACGTTGTTCTTCAATCTCCTGCGCGACCCCGATGCCCGCGCCGGCGGCTTCTTCTCCTGCTCGGCCTCGGCTCCACCGCCCACGCTCTTCCGCAGCGCATCCATCAGGTTGATCACCTTGGCCTTCCGCGCCGGCTTCTCTTCCTCCGGCAGCGGCACATTCTTCATCTTCGCTTCAATCATCTCGCGCAGCGCCGCCTCATACTCGTCCTTGAACTTATCGGGATCGAACTTCCCCGACTTCCGCTTGATCAGCTGCTCGGCCAGCTCCAGCGACTCCGCATTCACCTTCGGCGTCTTGATGTCGCCAAAGTACTCCGCCGGCTTGCGCAGCTCTTCCGCATACCGCAGCGCGTACGCCATCATACCCGGCTCCTCTTCGTCCGGCGGTGCCGCAATCGCCATCAGGTGCTCGCGCCCGCTCACCGCAATCTTCCCCAGCGCCGCCTTCTTGCTCTCCGCCAGAGCCCGCCGCACCACCGCAAACCCCTCCGCCTGGCTGTCATTCTCCGGCACCACAAAGTACGGCTTCTCAAACATCTCCGGATTGATCTCCGCCAGGTTCACAAACTGCTGCACCTCCAAGGTCTTTCGCGATGGGATCCTCAGCTTATCGACATCCTTCGGCTCAATCTGCACATACTGGCCCTTGCTGTACTCGTATCCCTTGACGATGTCGTCCTTCTCCACCGGCTCCTCGCCGTCCGACACATTCTGGTGCCGCACCCGCTCGCCCGTCTTGCGGTTGATCTGGTGAAAGTGGATCTCGCTCTTCGCCTCCGTCGCCGGATACAGCTTCACCCCAAACGACACCAGCGAAATCTGAATCTGCCCCGACCAGTAAGGACGCGCCGCCATAACCAACTCCTTTGTCCCGTCAGATTCCCCGCCTCAGCCCGCAGGTTGCTCCCCGCCCACACCTAACCCAAGCCCGCTCATCGCCATGCGGGACAATCGGGAGATTCAAGCGAGCCGGCCATTGAAGCCCCGGGACTTTGTTCACTCAATCACTTCATCACTCGATCACTCGGCCCTACGCCGCCTTCGCCGTCGGATTCACCCTTTCCGCAATCGAGGTTAGCAGATGGTCGGCGTGCGACTCTTCCTGCAATGTCTTATCCAGCAGCTCCGCCGCGCCGTCCAGACCCAGCACCCGCGCCCACTGCCGCAGCGTCCCATACGACGCCATCTCGTAGTGCTCCACCCGCTGCGCATCCATAATCAGGCCCGCGTCCCGCACCCACGCATCGCGCGCATCAATAACCATGTCGTCGCACTCCCCCACCAGCGCGCTCATCACCTTGCACTTCTCCGGCCCGATGCCCGTGATCGACTTGTCCACGTCCTTCTGCTCTCGCAAAATCTGCTCCAGCCGCTTCACGTGCCCCTCGGTCTCCAGCAGATGCGACCGGAATGCCTCCTGCAGCTCCGGATTCGTTGCCCGAATCTCCATGTTCGGCAGCGACCGCACCAGCTGCTCCTCGGCCGACAACATCATCCTCAATTCAAAGATGAACATCTCCCGCAAGTTCTTGAAATCCTCTGAAACCCACTTCATCTCACATACCTCCTCGTTGCACATCCATTCCGTGAGATGCACCCACGGCGTGTCCCTTTGTCCCCATGTCCCTTTGTCCCTTTGTCCCTTTGCCCCCATGTCCCTTTGCCCCCACCGTTCTGCTACGATTCCCCCACGCCACCGCACCGCCCCGAGGCCCAAATGCGCATCCTCGCCCTCATCCTTCTTCTCGCCGCCACAACCGCCCTCCCCGCCCAAACCTTGGGTGCCCCGGGTCTCTCGCTGTTGGAGACCCGGGATTCCGCTGCAGCTGGTCAGCCCGCCCAGCAATCCTCCGCCGTCCCCGCGCAAATCCCCGGGGCCCCCACGGACAGGTCTTCGTCCGTGGGGTGGCAAATCCAGCCCTACGACATCGTCCTAATCAACGGCCGCATCATCGACGGCACCGGCTCCCCCTGGTACTCCGGCGACATCGCCATCCGCCAGGGCCGCATCGCCGCCATCGGCAACCTCGCCGCCCAGCCCCGCCGCCGCACCATCGACGCACACGGCGACGTCATCGCCCCTGGCTTCATCGACATGCTCGGCCAGTCCGAGCTCACCATGCTCGTCGATCCCCGCCTGCCCTCCAAGATCTACCAGGGCATCACCACCGAGGTCACCGGCGAAGGCAACTCCGTCGCTCCCGTCAACACGCAGATGATCGCCGCCGACCGTGCCGGATACGCGCACCTCCACATCACCCCCGACTGGACCACCCTCGCCCAGTACTTCGCACGCATTGAGAAGCAGGGCATGGGCATCAACCTCGCCACTTATGTTGGCGCCACCAGCATCCGCCGTATGGTCCTCGGCGACGCCGACGTCCAACCCACAGTCTTGCAACTGGCCCAAATGGAGTCGCTCGTCGAAGAGGCCATGCACGACGGCGCCGTCGGCGTCTCCACCGCCCTCCAGTACGCGCCCGCTCCCTACGCAAAAACTCCAGAGCTCATCGCCCTTGCGAGCGAAGCGAGCAAGTACGGCGGCATCTACTCCACGCACATGCGCAGCGAAGGCCCCGGCGAATCCGACGCCATCGACGAAGCCATCCGCATCGGCCGCGAGGCCCACATCCCCGTCGAAATCTGGCACCTCAAAGTTGCCGGGAAAGCCAACTGGGGCAAGATGCCGCAGGTCATCGCGCAAATCAACGCCGCCCGCTCCGCAGGAGTCGACATCGCCGCGGACACCTACGCCTACACCGCCTGGTTCAACACCTTCTCCGCCTTCATCCCGCCATGGGCCCACGACGGCGGCGACGCTCAACTCATAGCCCGCCTCAAAGACCCCGCCCAGCGCGCCCGCATTCGCGCTGACATGCTCAACCCTGAAAGCAAGTGGGACAACGAGTGGCAGGAGATCCCCGGCCCCGAAGCCATCCTCATCGCCGTCGTCCAGAATCCCGAGCTCGTCCCGCTCCAGGGCAAGCGCCTCTCTGATGTCGCCGCGCTCTGGAAAGAAGACCCCATCGACGCCCTCTGCGACCTGCTCATCAAAGACAACGCATTCACTGAAGTCGCCGTCTTCGGCATGGACCAGCCCGACGTCACCCTCGCCCTCCAGCAACCCTGGGTCGCCGTCGACAACGACTCGCAAGGCACCTCGCCCGAAGGCCTGCTCGCCCAGGAACATCCGCATCCGCGCGCCTACGGCACCTTCCCCCGCGTTCTTAGAAAATATGTCCGCGAAGACCACGCCCTCACCCTTGAAGACGCCATCCGCAAATTCACGTCGCTGCCCGCGCAGCGCATGCGCTTCACCGATCGCGGCGTGCTAAAGCAAGGCATGGCCGCCGACATCGTCATCTTCGACCCCGCCACCATCAAAGACGTAGCCACCTTCGAGCAACCCAACCAGCTCTCCCAAGGCATGGAATATGTCTTGGTAAACGGCGTCCCCGTAATCGAAGAAAGCAAAATGACCGGCAAGCTCCCCGGCAAAGTCCTCCGCGGTCAGGGCTACCAACCTGTGTCCCTCGCCGGAAAATAGTCATTCGTCGGCACGCCCTGCGCAAACTCCCCTCTCTTGACAATCGATAGTCGAATGTCTACCATCGTCCCTGAACTGAGGGTCGAACGTCTTCCATGACAAAAGAAACCACACAGCGCACAGCCGTTCTCCAGGGCACGCTCGACATGCTGATTCTGCGAACCCTCCTCTATGGCCCTGCCCACGGCCATCACATTGGAAAACACATTCAGCGCACCACCAACGATTTCCTCCAGATGCAGCATGGCTCGCTTTATCCGGCCCTGCATCGTCTTGAGAAGCGCGGCTGGGTCACCTCCAAGTGGGAGACCGCTCCGGATCGCAATCGCGAGTTCAAGTACTATCGCCTGACCGAAAAAGGCAAAAAGCAATTGGTCATCGAAGAGTCGCAGTGGAAGCAGATGGCGGAAGCCGTGGCGCGCGTCATGTGGCCCGCCGCCGAGGAGGGCTGAAATGCGCTGGTGGCAAATCCGCAAACGTCATGCCGATCTGGAGCGGGAACTTCAGTCCGATCTTGAACTGGAAGAAGAAGAGCAGCGCGAGGACGGCCTCCCTCCGGAGGAGGCACGCTACGCCGCGCTACGCGCCTTCGGCAATCCCACGCTGATTCGAGAGCAGACTCACGAAGCATGGGGATGGGCGCCCGCCGAGCGCTTCCTTCAGGATCTGCGTTATGCTCTGCGGCGCCTGCGGCGGTCGCCCGGCTTCGCCATGGTTGTGGTGCTCATTCTCGCCGTCGGAATCGGCGCCACCTCGGCCCTGTTCAGCCTCGTCAACGCGGTCCTCTTGCGGCCGTTACCCTTTCCTGAATCCGACCGGCTTGTGTGGGTCAGCCAGCAGGATCACTCGTTGCCCGGCATCGCTCCTGAGTCGCTCAGCTATCCCGACTACTTCGACTGGCGCGCGCAAAACCACACCCTCCAAGGGCTCGCGTCCTATTCGTCAGGCACCGTGAACATGGAACTCGAGGGCCAGTCCCAGCGCCTCGATGTGCAGACCGTTTCGGCAAACTTCTTCGCCGTGCTCGGCGCGGCTCCCATGCTGGGCCGGGATTTTCGCTGGATCGAAGAAAAACCCGGCAACCGCGCGGTCATGCTGAGCTACGCATTCTGGCAGCAGCAGTTCGGCGCTTCCACCAATATCGTCGGCAATCCCATCGTCATCAACGGTCACTCGTTCACCGTCGCCGGCGTCATGCCTCGCGGATTCTCGTTCCCGCTCGACAATCCTGCCCCCGCTCTCTGGCTTTCTCTTGCCGATGATGCCGAAGGCAAAAATCCACCAACCCAGCAGCGTGGATTCGACGGCCTCGATGTGATTGGACGGCTGCGCCCGGGCGTTACCGTGCAGCAGGCAAGGGCCGATCTCAGCCTCATAGCTGACAACCTCGCCCGCCAGTATCCCGACAACAACAAGCACTTCACCTCGGCTCTCGTTGAGCCGGAGCTCACCCACATCACCGGAGACACGCGCCCCGCCCTGCGCATTCTGTTTGGCGCAGTCTCCCTGGTCCTGTTGCTCGTATGCGCCAATGTGGGTGGCCTGCTGGTTGCGCACGGATCGCGCCGCAGTGCGGAGTTCGCTCTGCGAACCGCCCTCGGCGCAAGCCGCGCGGCCATTGTTCGCCAGTTGCTCCTCGAATCGATTTTGCTCTCGCTCTGCGGGGGAGCAATGGGCGTCGCGCTCGCCTTTGGCTTCATCCGCGCCATGGTCAAGCTCGTCCCCGTCGAAATCCCGCGCATGAATGTCGCCGGCATCGACGCACCCGTACTGCTCTTTGTTCTGGCCGTGTCGCTGCTTACCGGAATTCTCTTCGGCGCATACCCGGCCTGGCGTTTGTCGCGCTCTGCGCCCGTGGGAGCGCTGCGCGAGGGAACCCGAAACGTCTTCGGCGGCAAAGGGCATCACCGTCTGCAGAATGGCTTGGTCATCGCTCAAACCGCCATCAGCATGGTCCTGCTCATTGGCGCGGGACTATTGATGCGCAGCTTCATCCTCATCCTCAACGTGGATCCCGGCTTCAACCCAAAGCACGTGCTCACCACGCGCGTCGGCGTTCCCTTCGACGAAGCCAGGCACAATCAGCATTACTTCTTCTATCAGCAACTCCTGGCTCGCATCGTGGCCATTCCCGGCGTTCAATCCGCATCGGCGGGATGGCCCATGCCCATGACCGGCAACGGCGCCACCATCTCCTTTAACATCCAGGGCCGGCCGCTTGCCCCGGGCGATGAGCCCGCTGAATCAGCCGGCGTCGCCATGCCCGGCTACTTCGAAACCATGGGCATACCCCTCATCGCCGGCCGTGCCTTCGATGATCGGGACGGGCTCGCCGGCCCGCCCACCATCATCGTCAGCCAGGCCTTCGCAAAGAAGTACTTCCCCGGCGACAACCCGATCGGCAAGCACATCCAGGCTCGTGTGGGCGATGACTTTTTCGAGCATCCCGTCCGCGAAGTCGTGGGCGTGGTCGGCGATATCAAGCGCAAAGGCCTTACCGCGGACGCCGATCCCCAATACTATCTGCCTTACGCGCAGGCCATTGTCACCAATCCATACCTGGTCATCCGCACCAGCGGAGACCCGCTGTCGATTCAACGCAACATTGCCTCGGCGGTTCACGAACTCGACAAGAGCGTACCCGTATACCAGGTATCCACGGTGGAGGACTACCTTTCCAAGTCCGCCGCTCAGCCGCGCTTCCAGGCGCTTCTCCTCGCCAGTTTCGCTGTGATCGCCCTGGTCCTCGCAGCCACGGGACTCTACGGCCTGCTCTCCTACATGGTGGTGCAGCGCACCTTGGAAATCGGTCTGCGCATGGCGCTCGGCGCGCCGCGATCCAACGTCCTCGGCATGATTGTTCGCCGCGGATTCATGCTGGCGCTATTGGGCGCGGGGCTGGGAGTTGCCGCGGCCGCGGCGGTCTCGCACATCGTCTCCAGCATGCTGTTTCATGTGCGCCCCAATGATCCCCTCACCTATGGGGCAACGGCGGCTCTCCTGCTCCTCGTCAGCATTGCCGCAAGCACCCTGCCCGCATACCGCGCGGCTCGTCTTGACCCCTTGCAAACCCTTCGCGAGCAATAGACCCGCTACTGAGGTGTCATTCCGCAGCCCGCGAAAAGCGGGCGGAGGAATCTGCAGTTGTTCTTGTTTTTGTTCTTTCTCTGCCACGCCCTCAAAGTAGTCACGGCCATCACAGCCTGCACCGCCTTAATGCGGATACCATCCCAGGCAAATGCCCGACCGCATCTACTACACCTACATCATGGCCAGCCGCAGCCGCACCCTCTACATCGGCGTCACCAATAACATCCACAAACGCGTCTTCCAGCACAAATGGAAAGAGCACGACGGCTTCACCTCCCGCTACAACTGCGACCGCCTGGTATGGTTCGAGCGCCACAACGACATCGTCATCGCCATCGCCCGCGAAAAAGAACTGAAGGACTGGACCCGCTCAAGGAAGATTGCCCTCATCGAATCCCAAAACCCCACCTGGCTCGACCTGAGCCGTGATTGGTACGAGTACGAGCCCGCCGACTACCTCCGCGCCCAGGACCGCATGAACACCTGACCCGCGAAATCTTGCTCACGCAAAGACCCAAATTCCTCCACGAGCGTCCGTTCCGCCGCCGAGCCCCATCCCCCAAAGAGGTGTCATTCCGCAGCCCGCGAAAGCGGGCGGAGGAGTCTGCAGTTGTTCTTGCTGTTGCCTTTCACGGAGCGACCCACCCAGCCGCACACTCCGCCACGGAAGCCCAATCCACCAAAGAAGTGTCATTCCGCAGCCCGCGAAAAGCGGGCGGAGGAATCTGCAGTTGTTCTTGCCTTTGCCTTTCACGGAGCGACCCACCCAGCCACACACTCCGCCACGGAAGCCCCAATCCACCAAAGAAGTGTCATTCCGCAGCCCGCAAGAAGCGGGCGGAGGAATCTGCAGTTGTTCTTGCTGTTGCCTTTCACGGAGCGACCCACCCAGCCACACACTCCGCCACGGAAGCCCAATCCACCAAAGAAGTGTCATTCCGCAGCCCGCGAAAAGCGGGTGGAGGAATCTGCAGTTGTTCTTGCCTTTGCCTTTCACGGAGCGACCCACCCAGCCACACACTCCGCCACGGAAGCCCCAATCCACCAAAGAAGTGTCATTCCGCAGCCCGCGAAAAGCGGGCGGAGGAATCTGCAGTTGTTCTTGCTGTTGCCTTTCACGGAGCGACCCACCCAGCCACACACTCCGCCACGGAAGCCCAATCCACCAAAGAAGTGTCATTCCGCAGCCCGCAAGAAGCGGCCGGAGGAATCTGCAGTTGTTCTTGCCTTTGCCTTTCACGGAGCGACCCACCAACCGCAAACTCCGCCACCGAGCCCCATCCCCCAAAGAAGTGTCATTCCGCAGGCCGCTTCGCGGCCGGAGGAATCTGCAGTTGTTCTTGCTGTTGCCTTTCACGGAGCGACCCACCAGCCACGCACTCCGCCACGGAAGCCCCAATCCACCAAAGAAGTGTCATTCCGCAGCCCGCAAGAAGCGGCCGGAGGAATCTGCAGTTGTTCTTGCCTTTGCCTTTCACGGAGCGACCCACCAACCGCAAACTCCGTCACCAGCCCCATTCCCCAAAGAAGTGTCATTCCGCAGCCCGCAAGAAGCGGGCGGAGGAATCTGCAGTTGTTCTTGCTGTTGCCTTTCACGGAGCGACCCACCAACCGCAAACTCCGTCACCAGCCCCATTCCCCAAAGAAGTGTCATTCCGCAGCCCGCAAGAAGCGGGCGGAGGAATCTGCAGTTGTTCTTGCTGTTGCCTTTCACGGAGCGACCCACCAACCGCAAACTCCGTCACCAGCCCCATCCCCCAAAGAGGTGTCATTCCGCAGCCCGCGAAAAGCGGGCGGAGGAATCTGCAGTTGTTCTTGCTGTTGCTTTTCCTTGAAATCCGAAAAAAGGACGCGTAGTCCCGGTCACAGCCCCGCGATACTCTCCCCGCACACGCAGAACGGCTCAGCCAAGGAGAACGAAAAAATGCAGACTGCGACGGTCGATGAATACAACGGCGTGATAGGCAAGGTTACAGGCTTGAGCCCGGACGGGACGATCGCTGATGTGTACAACGTGGGCACGGGGAGGGAAACCTGGGTTCTGTCTCTCTGCTCTCCCCACATCGATTACGCGCCGAAGCCGAAGGTCATCGACGTACAAACCGCGCAGCCCATCAGGGTAGCGATGGGGCCGATTGTCGGCGCCATCTTGATTGCCAATCTGATCTCCGGAGTAATCGGATTCATCGTCCTGCTGTTAACAGGCGTGATTCACTAAGGACTCGCATCTCATGGGGTAAGCCAAGTGGAACATCCGGTCGATTTCACCCGCAATGAGGGCAGTCGCTTTTCAGGCCAAGACGGCCCAAGCCCGGATCCGCTGAGATACCTCGGACTCCGATGCTTTCAGCTGGGCCGGAATACCTCGAATTCCAAGGTATCCGTCCCGTGGGGGGCGCCAGAGCCGGATCATCCGCCAAGCGGGAGGAGACGCGGGATAAGCGGATCGCGCAGGCGGTGGAGTGGATCGCGGAAGGGAAGCAGAGGAAAACAATAATATTAACAGTTGAAAAAGGCCCGCCGTCCTCAAGGACAAGCGGGCTTTTTGCTTTTCAGGCGGATTTCAGTCAGAAAGGAATTACCAATGACGACAAAACTCATCCAGCCCTCGCTTCATCACTGGATTGCTCGATCCCATGTATTTTCTGTTATTTGCCCACCGCTCGCTGTTCCACTGTGTTCCAAATCACACTCGCGAAATAACCACCCTCTAACTCCATGATGCCACTGGCTTTCCTCGTTTTTTTTTTATTACGAATTGCGATCCCGCATCTTCGCCAGCAGCCGCAGGATCTCCAGGTACAGCCACACCAGCGTCACCATGATTCCGAAGGCGCCGTACCACTCCATGTACTTGGGCGCGCCGTAGTTCACGCCCTGCTCAATGAAATTGAAGTCGAGTATCAGGTTGAGCGCCGCCACCGCCACCACGATCACGCTGAACACGATGCCCACCGGCCCCGACCCGTAAACCGAAGACAGGAAAGGCACATGGAAGAAACTCAGGATCATCTGCAGGAAGTAGAACAGCATGATGCCGCCGGTGGCCGCCACCACGCCCAGCTGGAACTTCGCCGTTACCTTGATCAGCCGCGAGCTGTAGGCAAACAGCAGCGCCAGCAGCGTCCCAAACGTGAGCGCCACGGCCTGGACGGCGATGCCGGGGTAGCGCAGGTCGAAGATAGCCGAGATTCCGCCCAGCACCATGCCCTCGAGCAGCGCGTAGATGGGCGCGGTCACGGGCGACCACTCCTTCTTGAAGGCGGTGACCATGGCCATGATGAACCCGCCGAAGAGGCCGATGAGCAGCATGGGCGCCACCTGGCTCATGTCGCGGGTCTCCATGAAGCGGTACCAGGTCCAGGCCGCCGTGGCAAACGCGCAGATCAGCAGCAGTCCGGTCTTGTTAACCGTGCCGCTCAGCGTCATCCGCGATGCAACATCAATGGGGCCATAGCCGTACTGACCCCCGCCGCCAAAACCGCGGAAGGTGTTCTCGCCGAGAGCAGGATTGGAAGTCTTCAATAAAGGCATGTCTTTGCGTGCTCCGTATCCTTACATTCTATTGGACGTCCCGCAATCGCCTGAGATTCACGGCCGCCGAGAGTGATGGAGTAATGGAGTGATGAAAGACACAATTCATTGAAGTGCCAATCACTCGATCACTCAGTCACTTGATCACTGAATCGCTCACTGCTGCTTCAGGCCCAATGCCTCCACCACCTTGGGATCGACTTTGGCGGGCTGGCCGTCCTGCTTGTAGACCACGCCGAAGCCGCCGCGATAGTCCCACATGGTCCAGCCGATGCCGTCGGCTTCCAGGGCGGTGCGGACGTCGTGGATCCAGTTCATCCGCGATTCGGGATCGGAGTGCTCGCGGTAGACGCCGAACTCATTGCACAACATGGGAACGCCGTACTCCTTGCCCCAGGCGGCCGCGGCGTCCATCTGCAGCCGGATGCGGTGCCCGTCCCAGTGATCGAGCCAGTAGTGCTCAAAGTCGTAGCGATCGCGGGGGTCGGGAACCTGCTTAATCGTTTCGGCCATGGAGCCTTCGGTGGCGGGATAGGGAACGTTGTGGGTGTACCTCCAATACGGCGCGCCCCAGCCGGCGCCCTGGTGGGTGAACTCATGCGGCTCGTAGAAGTGGAAGTTGTAGATGACGTTGCCGTCGGGCAGCGGTTGCATGGTGAGCAGGTCGGCGATACCGGAGTAATTGGGTCCCGCAACAATGATGGTGTTCTGCGGAGCGACCTCGCGGATGGCTTCGGCGGCGCGGGCCTGGATGCCGGCCCAGCGATAGGGGTCGCGCTGCTCCGGCTCGTTCATGACTTCAAAGAAGACCAGGTTGGGATCGCGGTTGGCGTAGTGGGCGGCCAGCTTGCGCCACAGCATAGTGAAGCGCTCCACATCGGCGGCGTTGTCCACCACCTTCTTCTTGTAGTCGGACTCGGGATGGATGTCGATTTGCACGGCCAGCTTGCTGGCCAGCATGGTGTCTACGGCATGGTCGAGGCGGGCGGTGAAGTCGGTGTTCAGGCCGTCGTGGTTGTGGGGCTCGCGCTCGAGCGGCACGGGGTCGATGCTGAGGCGCACGCTGTCGAAGCCGATCCGGGCCATCAGCGCGATGTCGCCGTCGTCGGTGTAGCGATTGGTAAATGCAGCGGAATAGTCGTAGGCGTGCTGCGCGAACCACTCGGAGGCGTTGATGCCATGGCGCAGATGCTGGGCGCGCGCAAAGGCCGTGCGCAGTTCCGAAGCGCGATCCTGGGCGAAAGAAGACTGACCAAGGGCAGCAAGTAGACAAAAAAGGACGACAATGCGCGACAGACGCATGAAAGAACTCCCGGGACTGAATTGGACAACCGTCCACTTTACTACTTCAGGGATCAGTGGTCAGAGATCTGTGATCAGAGATCAGAGATCAGAGATGGTCAGAGATCTATGGACAGTGAACGTTAGACAGTGAAGAGTGAAAAGTGAACAGGCGGGTGGCGGGCACGAAGGGAAGAGTGCGATGTGGGACGGAGCGGGTTGCGGATAAGATACGGCACAGAAGCTGGAGGGCACACGGAATGCGGGGCGGAGCTGGATGGGCGAGCGGAGTTCGACAGGATCTTCAGTTTGCGGCGCGGCAGTTCCGGCGATCTCCCGGGTATGCGGCGTTCCCGGTGCTGGTTCTGGCGCTGGGCATCGGGACTGTTACCGCCATGTTCACCATCAGCTATGCCGTGCTGCTGAAGCCGCTGCCGTTCAAGGCCGATGGGCGGCTTTTCCAGCCGTTGGAGAAGACGACCGCCGCCGAGGAAGAACTGACCGTTTCTTACGTCGAGATGCGGGAGTGGCAAGAGGCGGCACAGGGTCGGGCCGAGGTTGCATTCACCAGCGGCGGCTTGAACATTGCAGACGGGCCCGGCGGCGCCGTGCTGATCACCGAGGTAGAGGCGAGCGGGAATCTGTTCAGTCTGCTGGGAGCCCGGCCCATGATGGGGCGCTCGTTCTCGCCGGGCGAGATCGAGCAAGGGGCAGATGTGGCGGTGTTGAGCTACGGGCTGTGGCAACAGAGCTTCGGGGGCGATCCGGCAGTGGTGGGCAAAGAGCTGCGCGTGGGGGGCGTGCCGCGCACGGTAGTCGGGGTGATGCCGCCCCACTTCCTGTATCCGTTGTGGTTGTGGGATACGCGGCCGGAGGTGTGGGTTCCTGTGGATCGCGGGGCACTGGCCTCCGGCAAGGATTTGTATTTGGCGCCGGTTGTGCGCGTGAATCGAGGCGTTCCGGTGAGCGCGGTCGAGACGGCGCTGGCGCGGGTTCATGCCCAATTCTTGCAGTTCGACAAGACGGGCAAGAACACGATCCGGCTGACGGGCCTGCGCGACCTGCTGGTGGCGGAAGTGCGTCCGGCGCTGCTGGCGCTGGCGGCGGCGGTTGGGCTGGTGTGGCTGATCGCCTGCAGCAACGTGGCGGGTCTCATGCTGGCGCGAGTCATGGCGCGCCGGAGAGAGATTGCGGTGCGCGCGGCACTGGGTGCGGCGCGAGGACGGATCGCGATGCAGTTCCTGGCGGAGAGTCTTGCATTGAGTATTGCCGGGGCGCTGGGCGGGCTGTGCCTGGCCGCGGCAATGCTGGAGATGTTCCGGCACATGCTCAGCCGGAGCCTTCCGATGGCCGGCGATATCCATTTGAACTGGGTGGTATGGACGTGCCTGACGGTGCTGACGATGGTGACGGCGCTAGCGTTTGGAGCGGCCCCGGCGCTGGTGGCGGCGCGCACTGAGGTGAATGCCGCGCTGAAGAGCGGCGCGAAGACGCTGGCGGGCGACCGGCCGCAGAACCGCGCGCGAACGATGCTGCTGGTGGGGCAGGTGGGGCTGTCTCTGGCATTGCTGATTGGCGCGGGACTGATGTTGCGAACCATGAACGCGCTGCGCCATGTGCCGCTGGGGTTCCGGAGCGATCACCTGGTGCTGACCAATCTGACCATCCCGAATGACCTGTATAAGGACCGCAACGTCGGCGCGGCGGTGTGGCAGCCACTGCTCGAAGAGATTCGGCGGCTGCCTGGGGTGCGCGCGGCGGCGTTGTCGACGGTGCTGCCCATTCAGCATCCGGTGGACTTGATCACCGTGGTGTATGCCACGGAGTGGATGCACGGCGATGCGAGCGCGGTGGTGCGCGCGGCCACGCCGGGATTGACTGACGCGTTGGGCGTGCGGCTGCGCAGCGGGCGTTTCTTCAGCGCGGAGGACACGGCCGGCAGCTTGCCCGTGGTGGTGGTGAACCAGACGTTTGTGAATCTCTACCTGGGCGGAGGCAACGCGCTCGGAAAGGTCATTCGCGTTGGACGGGTGCCGCGCACGGCCACGATTGTGGGCGTGATGGAGGATGTGCACCAGGACAGCGTGGCGGCAGCGAGCCAGCCGGAGTTCTATCTGTGCATGTCGCAGCTGGGGCCGGATCAACAGATCTATCGCGCGCTGCTGGGCCGCTTCATGCAGGTGGCGGTGCGGACCGAAATACCTCCGTCGGTTATGGTGCCGGAGCTGCGGCAGGGCATTCAGCAAGCGAATCCGCACCTGGCCATCGGCGAGTGCATGACAATGACGGAGGCGGTGGAGGATTCCATCGGGACGCAGAAGCTGGTGACGCGGGTGATTGCGGTGTTTGGGGCGCTGGTGCTGCTGATTACGGTGGTGGGCCTGTACGGACTGCTGAACTATGTTGTGACGCAGCGGACGCAGGAGATAGGGATTCGGATGGCGCTGGGCGCGGATCGCAGCCGCGTGGTTGGGATGGTGATGCGACATACTCTGGCGCTGATGCTGTGCGGGACTGCCATGGGCATCGGGCTGGCATTGCTTTGCGGTCGACTGCTCGAGAGGTTCCTTTTCGGGGTAAAGGCGGCTGATCCGTGGACGATGGGGCTGACGGCGCTGGGACTGTTGGTCTGCGGATTAGGGGCTGCGGTTGTTCCCACGCAGAGGGCGGTGCGGGTGAATCCGGTCGAGGCACTGCGGGCGGAGTAGGGAGTTGTTGCTAAACCAGCTCCCAACTGCGAGGGACCTGGGGCAGTAACTTCCGGATACGCGGTAATTCACTCGCAATTAAGGGAATGGCATGTGTCGGCCATTCTATTTCGCATGTTTAGTGATTTTGGTTGCGAAAAAAAGGTTCGGCGAATCATGCTGTGTTGCCTCGCAACCCACAGTTCCGAACCGATCATGGCCTCAATCCAGACCGCTCACGGTGGTCGTCCTATTTATCGTGCGTCGGAGACACCGGTGGAGGACAGCCAAACAGGCTGCATCTACGGAGGCGGACAATACGGTGCTATTGCGCGGTGGTCCTGACTGAATAATTGCGGATAGCCAAGCCCTGGCCGCCGGTCCAGACTTCGAAGCCCATTTCTACATCGATGAGGTACCAGGAGGGTTTAAGGCTGCCGCGAGCAACGGCGTCGACGAAGAAGGGCTTTAAATCGAGATTGGACACAGACGATATGCCAGGGTCGCGGATATAGGAAACCATGTTCCAAGTTGCTTGGGTACTTGTATACACTTGCCAGTCGGCGTCATCAATCCGCACCGTGCCGACATAGCCGACAGGTTCTGGGAATCCGCTGTGGTTGATCCAGATCATGACTTCCGTTCCATCGGGCTGCCCCGAAGCCGTCGGCGTTTGGTTGAAAAAGATGTCGTAAGCAACGTCGAAGCTATCGTGACCAGTAGTCTCATCTGTGTCGACGCTGGTGATGGCCGTGGCCAGATGGCTCTCTTGAATGGGCAGATGGCTGAAGGCTGGATCGGTACAGCGTCCCCAATGGCAACCGACATAAATGGACGGGTAGGTTGCAGGAGGGCCGTTGGGAAGATTGAAATTTGCACGGGTCAGCGTAAAACCTCTATCGCGGACCCGGGCGCATTGCAAGTCGGAGGAGTTCCACTCAGTCTGCTGGTAGATATAGGCTCGATTTTGGATGGAGATAGTGCCCCATGGTGTACACGTTGATAGCGGATCGAAGATCGCTTGGAATCTGGCTGCGGAACCGGACGGATTGGCGACGATCAGAGTGACTATCAATAAAGCGATGAGGACACACGCAACAAGAGTTACTCGCAGGACGACTTGCACCCATCTCGGGCGGTGACCTCTGCTGGGTTGGCGAGGAAAATCCATACCTTATCCAATGCCATTTCCTTCGCGGAAGTATACGTTGAGGCACAGCTCGGATGGTTGTGGACGTATTGTGGGCCAACCTGACCTTTCTCGATTCTTCGCCAAGCCGTCATCGAAACCGGCCGGGAATTGGGGTCGAGGAAGGAATCGCAGTCAACCATCCCGAACTCAGCGATCGGGCCGCTCTTCCGCGATGGGGGTCGGGTCCGGTCTCGGACGACGGTGTTCGAATGTGAACACCGGAAGGCATACTTGAGTCCAGCATGGTTCGGCGACTAGACCCTTCAGGACACTCTTTCTATTGGCCGGTAAGCAGCAAGGAAAGATGAGAACCCGCCGCGCAGGATGGCTCAGAAACTGCATGGACTGAGCTGGAGTGAACCCCTATCTGAGAATCAAAACGGTGGCATTCCCCCAGGCGCTGCTGACAATTCGCAACTCAGCCAGGGCGTTTGCTCGCACGCCTGGGCTTTCGCTCGTCCTGTTGTTGACGATTGCGCTCGGAGCGGGCAGTAACGTCATAGTCTTCGGATTCGTCCAGGGGCTGATCCATCCCAATTCCCCGGCGAGTGGCCAAGACCGCATTGTTTCGATCTTTGCTGAAGACAAGACACACCCGGCGGGACCGCTCACCCGGCACCAATTTCAACTGCTGCGCAGCCATTCAGGCTCGTTCGTTTGGATTGAGGGCGCAAGAATCGCGCCTTCGAACGTCTGGCTCGGTGATCATTCGCAGATCGCGATAGTCGCCGCCATCATGCCGAATCTCGCCAGGGCTTTGGGTCTGCCGCAGAACGGTGGCGCATTTCTCAGCCGCCGCCTGTGGCAAAGAGAATTCGGGGACAGCGTCAACGTCGTCGGTCAACAAATTCAAATCAACAACATCAAACTTCCCATCATGGGCATTGCTCCCGACCGTCTGGAAGGTCTATATCGCGATCAGATCGTTGATCTCTGGACGCCATTCGAGACCGCGAGTTTTCCTGATCAAGACCAGAAGTCCCGGGACGTATGGGTTCTGGCACGTATCCGCGATGGCGTCTCGATGGGCGAGGTACAACGAAATATTCGTCGGCAGCTGGGAGATTCAGACAGCATTTACCTGGCTCCCTTCAGCGGTGCCTCGCCCACCATGGCCAAGGGGCTCTCACAAATTGGCACGATGCTCGAGTTCGCTTCCGCCGCCGTATTCCTTGTTGCCTGTTGCGTGGTTGCATCTCTGCTTCTGGGACGGGCGTTGAGGCGAATCCACATAATGTCCATCAACGTCTCGCTTGGGGCAACACGGCTGAATTTGATGATGGAAGCGCTCTCTGACTGCATGGTTGTTTCGCTTGTCGGCGGCGCGCTGGGCTTAATGCTGGCCATCGCTACGGCGCGCGTCCTGCCAAGCTTGCTCTTTCCAGAGGATGCGGAGCGCCTCGTATATGCGCCGCGTCTCATCTCAATCTTGTTGTCCTCATTGGCCTGCGTCGGAGTCGTCATTGCTTGCGGATTTGTGCCGATTCTTGCCACGACCAACGACCGTCCCTGGAACGTCTTGCAGCGCGAGAGCGGCACACCATCGGCGGCGGTTGCGCGCTTCAGGGCACTTCTGGTGGTTGGCCAAATAACAATCTGCTGTGTACTGACTATTTTTACGACAGTTCTGTTGGAGCGCTTCCATGCACTCATCAGGACCACGACCGGACACGGCGTTGGCAACCTGGTTCTGGCAACGGTTCGAGCCCAGGGAATGTTGGATGACACAGGCTACTTTCAAGGTGTCGAGGAAACCGTAAAGTCGATGCCCAAACTATCCCCACTCGCATGGACGACACTCATTCCCGGGAGCCTGCCGGCATGGAGGTCGTTTCGAGTTCAAACGCCAGCAAGCCCGCTTCGGGATATGAAGTTCGACATCGCCGGACTGACAAGCTCGAAGGGCTCCTTGGATGAACAACCTCTTTGGGGGCGTCCATTCGGAGTACTAGCTCAATCCTGCCATGTCGCCGTCGTTGATGAAGAGGCGGCGGCGAAGCTCTATGGGCCGGACACGGTCGGCATGACTATCCAGGACCCGAGCGGCGCTCCGGTTGAGATCGTTGGCGCGGTGAAACGAGCGTCAGGCGATTCGAAGGGCCATCGCCACTCGCCGACAATTTATTACAGCGATTCGAATTCATTAACGCGCGGAGGGATTGCCGGGGCTCGTTTTCGCGCACCACTCACGGCTGCGTCCACAAGCATTGAAATGAACGTCAATTTCGTATCACCTGGCTACCTTCGCGCTTTGGTGCTTTCGTTGATCGCCGGCCAGTGGTTTCCTGAGCACAGGATCGCCGGCGAGTGCCGGCATCTGGGCGTGATCAATCAGGAAGCCGCCGACTTATATTTCGGCGGCAGCGCGCTGCGCGTCGCACTGATCGATGACACCGGCGTCCGCACTGAGATTATCGGAGTCGTCAGCTCCCAGCCGCTCGGCACCTTTGAACAACGTGCTGAACCTGCGATCTACTTTCCCATGTGGCAGGAGGATCCAGGCAGTAGGACGCTCCTGATTCGATCGTCCATGTGGAACCGCCAGATAATGGATCAACTGCGCGGCCAGATAAAATCTACTCCTGGGAATGATCCGGCTTCACCTTTGATAACGCCGCTGGATACGCGGTTAGTGCAATCCGGGTTCGCTCCACTGCGAATCGCATTGCTTATCTTTGCAACCTCGACTCTGACGGCACTTGCACTGAGCATCATCGGCCTGATCAGTGTTCAGAGTGACACCGAACGCCAGCGTCGACGGGAACTGGCTGTTCGCATCGCACTCGGAGCGCAACGCCACCATATTTTCATCTTGACGATCAAAGAGATTGGCCAACTGGCCATCGCCGGTATCCTGATCGGCACACTGATATCCGTCGCGGCCCTGCGGGTATTCACAAATGAGCTGTCATCGATTGGCTCACCGCCATTTCAGGCGTGGCTTCTCGCGCCGATCCTGTCCATGCTCATGCTGGTCATGACCGCAACTGTTGCCGGGTTTCGAGCCCTGTCTGGCGAACCTCACTCACTCATGCGCGAAGAGGGATGAACTATTGGAAACTTCCCACACCCCGATGCGCCCGGGTTCACGGAGGCCTATCATTCCAACAATGACGTATGACGTATGAATCGGCTAATCGCGTCGCCAGGTTCGCGATCATTTCGCCGCGGAGGCCGAGTTCGCGCCTATCCTGAAGCGTCTGCGCTGTCACCAGTACTCCGTCGGTGTCGAGAAAGATGATTTTCAAGATGGGTCTCCTCGGCGTTTGCCGCCGGGCTGAAGCCTTTCGTGACGAACTCCAATTCCGTGCCCTGCAGCTGGCTAAGCATCATCGCAAGCATGGTCTCTTCCGGAGTTCGAAAATAGTGGATGCATTCGGTCTAGACATCAGTCCATTGTGGACCGCTACCGAACTAAGCCCGAAGCCGTTGAATCTGAAGCGTTCGGGGAACTGCGCCACACAGGAATTCGCGCCACTCCGAGGTCCCAATTTCAGTAGGGCACTTACCGCAGAAACCGCGCATGTTTGACCCCGGGCAAGTGATTCTCGGCCCGGCCACGACACTATTCCAGGTGATGTGCCGTTCAAAACGTCGCTGATAATTTCGCCACTTGGCGAAGAGGTGGGTCATGGCAAACGAGTCCGTTACACTGCACGTTCCGTCACCGTACACGAAGCTGTGCGAGGTTTGCTGGGCCAAGTACTTCAACGACTGTTCCGGGTTTGTGAAAGCCGTCTCAGAGAAATGCGGCGTCTTCCTCACCGGGAGTGCCAACGATATCGTCAACCACGCACAATCGTATTGGGACCAGCTAGCCTCAGCTGACGATGCAAGCAGCCAAGCCGAATTGGGACGTTTTGTGATCGGTGGGCTGGCCGCAAGCGAGGGACACGGACATGTTGTGCTTATTGTCCCGGGATTGCCAGACGACGACTATCCTCGTGCGTATTGGGGCCAATTACGCGAGATGAAGTTCGATCTGGGAGGGCGGATGTTATCGATCAACGGCGGCGCCGGCAGGCGGTTCCAGACGATTAACTACGCTTGGAAGCACCACGACCTTCCTCACGTTGGCTTTTATGCAGCCGACCCTATCAAGCTGATTCGCGGGTTCTAGGCTGGAATACGTTGAACCAATGTTTCCCGCGCTCTGGAGTCAACTCCAAAGCCAAGGTCCCGCCTGAAGGAGCGAGACGGGACCTTCGTACTATTACTATAGGGCACCATAGGGAGAGGGATTTCCCCTTCGCCGTCGCAATTCCAGCGCCGAGTGCCCATCGTCACTCATCGAGGTGCGTGGCAGTCGTCGAGCCCGAGTCATCCCCGATGGTTAGCGTGACGGAAGCGGAGGGGTCAATCGCGCTGAAATCCGATCCTTGTATCACGGCAAAGTATTCGTAACTATTTGCGCCAACAGGCAAGATCCGCATGTTGAGCGTGGTAAACGGTCCAACCTGACCGAGAAACGAGTAATACGGATTATCCCCTTCGTTGAAGGTGAAGGATCCAGCCCGCACGACAAATGGCACGCCATTCACCGCAAGAGTAACGGCGTCGGTGACTGGATTGATCCCGTTACTTTTCCTGCCGAGAGTAAGGCGTCCGGCGACATCCAGGTCGTCTGTCGACCGGTTGAAGGAGGTCTCGGCACTGAAGCGTGTGAATTTTACCGGCGGATGGACCACCGCCGTAAAGGCGCCGTTGCGGACATAATTGCCGGGAGCAATAGTAAGCGGTCCCTCGGTTGTGGGCAAACTTAAGGGAGTAGCGCACGTCACGGGAAAATCGACGCACGCGAAGGCTGAATATGACGTGAAGGTGATGTTGCTGGAGAGATCGTACGTGTATGCTGCTGAATCGACCACGCCAACACCGGAAAATGGAACCATCGCCCAGGGATAGCCAGGTTGGCCAGGGAAACTAGGATCGGACGGAAGGACGCCGAACGAGCCGAATCCAATGCCGCCGTTACTGTTGTCTATGCTGATAAAGATACCTGCGGAGGGGAGAAACGTTCCATGCGCGAGAACCATACCGGTGCTCGGATTGGTAACGGTAACCGTCGCTGTTCCCATCAGCAATTCGTGGCCCGACACTGGACTGGAAAAGTTGATTACGTTGGCTGTGTCGCCCTCGAACTTAAGAGTGATCGAGCAGGCGCACGTCGGCCATCCGAACGCCACCTTGCCCAGCGTGCCCGATGGGGACTCGTCAGGAAACGAACCGGTAACGACCATTGTGTAGGTGACAGGAAGAGCAGAAGCGCTATGCGCCAGCAATCCCACCAAGAGCAGACCTGCCGCCCGTGCGCACAGATTTGCCACGATGCTACGACGGTTTCTGAAGGCGTTGACCAGCTTCGCCATCGCGCAAGAGAGAAGAGACGATCCCATGGAGCCCATCCTTTGAAGAGGTGTTAAGAATCGGGAGCATATTTGCGGCCTATGTGGAGCGAGAGTTCTTCGGGCAATCTAGCACGCTGTGATGCCGGCAGAACGGCTATCGTCCGGGGCAAGACCACATCCGGTGTCTGCTTCCTGGGATTGAATGTTAGCTCTCTGGTTCCTACTGCTGGCGCCTACCGGTCAGGTCACTTCTCACGAAGTGTTATGCACCCGCTGCAGGCACTCTTCCCGACCGTCGGGAAATAGAGGCTCGATCGCGTCACTTCTCCCGAAGTGCTGTTCGCCGCTTGCTCACCCGTTTACTTATCCCTTTGCAAGGATATGAAAAGGGCTCACCTTATTCGCATACCCATAGTCACTTCTCGCGAAGTGCCATTTTGCTGCAGGCGATACGGCCGCTCGCCCCGACTGTGCCGTGAGACTCACCTACACTTCAGTGCACTCTTAGAGTAGCCAATCGCTGGTTTTGAAGAACCGCCCCTGTGGCACAAAGATCAAGACATTTTTCGAGGGGCACGCCCGTCCACAGTGGCGACTGCTGCGCTACTGTTTGACCTGCTCCCCTAAATCCGCACACAACCGAGTACGATTTTCGTATTCATGAGGCGCCCCGTTTTTCTGTAACAACCGCGACTAGAGTTTTTGGCGGTCAAGGCTCTCCCGAGCTTGATTCACGGGCTTGAAGCTGACTCCAGAGACTCAGTAGAGAACCTCTGGCGTGTGCAATTTCAAAAAGTGCTTCGCCCCGATACTTGGCATTCTCCGGCAAGTGAGGAGCCGGGTCAAGGGCGGCGTTCTGTGCCGGCGAAGCGGACCCTTGACGCGGTCCGCAGCTTGCCGTATTCCGTCGTGTGGGGGCGAAGCACGCTGCCGGTGATTTGTAACTGCTGGCGAAGGTTGCTGGCGATTGGTCATCCAGTGCGCTGTGTGGGCGGTTCAGGTTGTAGTGATCGCGCCACTGAGCCAGTCGCTCGCGTGCCTGGTGCAGTGAGCCGAACCATTCCACGTTCAGGCACTCGTCACGCAAGCGGCCGTTGAAGCTCTCGATGAACCCGTTCTCGACAGGGCGCCCTGGGCGGATGAAGCATAGGTCGACGGCGTACTGAATCGCCCATGCTTCCAGGGCTCGCCCGGTGAACTCACTGCCATTATCGAGAGTGATGGTGCGCGGAGCTTGGCCTCGTTCTATGATTGCTCGGGTGAGTGCGGCAACCACATGCTTTCCCTGGAGAACTTCGGCGGCTCTTTATCTGTCCTAGCACTGAAGATCGTGATTGTCTTGTCAATGGGATCACTCGGATTTCGATATCCAAATACCTCATAGATTGTCTGCGGATCTTGCAAACGATAAAGGATCCCGTAGAGGCTATAGACATACAAGAAGGTCAGCGGTGGAAGGTTGGGTACACGCGGCAAGATCACCACAGTGATCAGAATCAGAATGGTCTCGGGAATCAATCCATACGCTCTATCGAGTTCGCAGGCTCGAAGACCGCTGGTATACCGTTCAGTTCTACACCGAAACCGACTGGAGCCACCGCTAGTGAGAATCTAGGGCTCCGGCCAATGACCCTCAGAGTTCTCGCCTTTAGCTATCTTTTGGTATGCGCTATGAGTTTCACACCCATGAATCCGACCCCGTCATCCGAATCGAGTTTCCTTTCTGCTACGGCCGCACCGTGGCTGCTTGGGTACTTGGCCTGTTCCTATTGGAGTGGCCGACGAACTGTTCGGATGCACTCGAACTGATTTGTCTCGAAGCATGAATGCGAGGGTTCCGGTCGAGTGGTGGCTAGGCTACATCGGAAACGCCTCGAGAGGCATGACGCGGAGCGGTGGCGGTTTGCGAGGCGTTTTCGATTAGCACACAAGAAGGAAGCCGCAGGCGTTTGCCGCGATCGCGGTGATCTCAGTTGGGAATATGGATATTGAATGCCGTTTGCTCGTTGGCTGAGTGATTTTGGGTGCTTCGTATCCGCTGTTGCCGATGGAAGCCGTTGAGCAGGTGGGCGGGCGATGTGCGGCCATGCGGTAGGGGGATGGCAGTGAAGGCGTTTTTCGAGCTTCTCCGGATCCAGTGAGCACACTGCTGCGGAGGCGTGCCTGAAGCAAGCTTGGAGGGCGGGTTGGGGAAGCCGGTCATGAAGAATCGACGCCTACGAAGTAGAGTTGTGCGGCAGTGAAGCGTTGGACAACGCGCATGGCTTTTCCACAACGGGGACAGTGCCAGAGTTCGCGATGGGGCATGGGCGGCAGAGGGAGGGGCTCACTGCCTTGTGCTTGGAGCAGTGTGCGCGCGAGGGGCAGGAGCTGTTTGCGGAATCGGTTCGAGAGCAGGCCGTAGTGGGCGGATGCGGACGAAGCCTTTTGGCAGCACGTGGAGAAAGAAGCGGCGCAGGAACTTTACCGCGTCGAGGGTCATGACGCGCTGCTTGCCGCCGTGGGCATAATCGCGCCAGCGGAAGCTGACCTGCTCGCCATCGAAAGCGGTGAGGCGGTGGTTGCTGATGGCCATGCGATGGGTGTAACGGCCGAGATAGCGCAGGACATGTTCGGGTCCTCCGAAGGGCGGCTTGGCATAGACGTACCAGTCCTTTTTGCCCAGCTTCTCCATCAGCTGTTCGAAGCACGCCCGGTCGCTGAAATGGGTGGCAGGAGCACGGCAATCGAGGCGGTCCTTGCGGTAGAGCTGCCGCAGTCCTTCGATGAACTTGTTGCGGAACACGGAGCGCAGAGCCGGAATGGGCAGCAGGAACAGCGGATGAGTGGTCGAAATCCAGCTCTGATGATCTGGGGATAGTCCGCCGCCGGGGACGACTGCGTGGATATGGTAATGGGGCAGCAGGTTGGAACTCCATGTATGCAGAATGGAGAGCAGGTCGAGGAATGGCCTCGGAGTGGTGAGCGCCAGCGGGTTCAGTTCGTGGGGCACGGTAAACACGACGTGGAAATAGTTGGTGTTCAGCAAATCCTGCTGCTGGGCTTCGAGCCATCGCTGGCGGGCCTGCGCCTGGCACTTGGGGCAACACCGTGATCGACAGGAGTTGTAAGAGAAGGGTGGTTCGTACTGGCAACCGACACACTTATCCCTATGTCCGCCGAGAGCCGCAGTACGGCAACGCTCGACGGCCCGAAATGCCTTCAGCAGCTGATAGCCGGGTCCGGCCTTGAAGCGTTCCAGAAGCTGCTTGCCCTTGACGCGGACGATATCGGCCACTTCGATGGCCGGCCGCGTCATGGGCGGCGCGGACGATGATAGCAACGGCGGCTCTGGTCGACGCTCGAGAGCTTCGAGCATCATCTGGCGAAGGTGGGTCACAGTGATACCTCCTGTGACTCAACCTATCCCGGCTTCAAAACTACTCGCCAGCCAATGCCGCAGCGATCGCGGCGCCTGCGGCTTCGTTCTGGTGGACCACTCTTCCGTTACTGCTCAGTAAGTACCGGGAACGCGGTTGATTGTTGGCTGGGGGCCCTGATCTCAAGAGAGAAACCGTCAAGTTGAAGGTGTGGCTACGGTCCCTCGCGTTTGGCGATGCCCGTTTCCATCGCCTCTACGGGGCTGGTTCTCACTACTGCGCCTTTCCCCGGATTGCGTCCTCGCCTTCGGCTCGGACTTCATCCGGGGCTAGCATCCATCGCTCCCTACGGGAGTTCTTTCCACTTCGCGGCTTCGGGACCGGCGGTTGTCATCTGAGGCTGGTCTCGATTTGCGCCAGCAACTGCGTTGCGGAGCTTTATCTGTTCCCCGATTTATCTGTTCCCGGAGAACCAGCCGTTCTGATCTCATCGAAGTCTGCTCCTTCGAACCATTTAGCAAAAGTGCCCGGACTTTAGTCCGGGCACTTCGTCATACCGCAAGCCTTGAAAGCTACCGGATGTTAGCGGCCGGCGCTGGGCATGGCGGTGGCGGTGGTGTCGGCGATCTCCTGGTAGCTGGTGCGGAGGTATTTGTGGGGATTGACGGGGACGGAGTGGACGCGCACTTCGTAGTGGAGGTGCGGGCCGGTGGAGCGTCCCGACTGTCCTACGTAGCCGATGATCTGGCCGCTGGTGACGTGATCTCCGGCGACAACCGCCATGGCCGACAGATGGCCGTAGACAGTGGATACGTCGTGGCCGTGATTGATGGTGATTTCGCGGCCGTAGCCGGTGCCGAAGCCAGCTTTGCTCACGTCCCCGTCGGCGGCGGCGCGAACGGGCGAGCCGTAAGCGGCGGCGATATCGATGCCGGCGTGGAAGGCGCCTTCGCCGTTGATCGGGTCCTGGCGCTCGCCGAAGCTGGAGGTCACGCGGCCTTCGAGCGGCCAGAGGGACGGGGCATCGGCGTACATGGTCCAGTCGCCGGTATAACCGGAGGGCAGTCCGCCTTCAAGCGCGCGGGTGACGCGGCCCGACATGGCCTGGTTGCGCAGGGAATAAAACTCGTCGAGCGCCGCCTTGATGTTCTGCGGATTTCCATCGTCAGTGAGGGCGAGCGCTTCAGGCGCCTGGGCGACGGCGATCTTGGCGGCTTTGGTGGCCCTGGAGTCGAACAGGCGGCTCTGGCGCAATCCGTAAAGAGCGGTAACTTCATTGGCCAGGGCGCCGAGCGAGGCCACCTGGACATCGCGATCGTGGGCGATCTGCGCCATCTGCGTGTAGTTCTTGCGGAGCGTCTCGCGCTCCTCGCGCACCTGGTTGAAGTTCTCGGTTTTCAGCAGCATGCGGGTATACGACCCGGCGAGCCCCACGATGGTGAAGGCTCCGATGAGGGCTGCAGCGACAAATCCATAGGCATAATGCAGAGGTAATGGAATCTTACGGACCCGACCATCTTCATCCCGAGCCACAAAAAGAATGTAATAGCGTTTGCGGTTCATTCTGGATTCTCTCAGGCCTGTTCTTCAGGCTCGCAATTCGCCGTCACTTTCGACAAACAGCAGGCTAGTGGCCTAGCGGCCGGGGTTGGATTAAGGGGCCAGCAAAAGCCCCGTGTGCAGGATCGTTGGATCAGGCTATCAACCTTGATTGCGCGAGGTCAATCAAAATAGCTCCAAGTCCTTTGTTTTTAACGAACGAAAAGCGAAGAGGGACGAGTAACCTAGCCCCTCTCCGCTGGGCGTTCGCCTATCCTCAATAGGGGTTAGATGAAGAAACGGCACGACAAACTGGTTGGAGAAGCCGCAGAAATTGCGATCCTTCGGACGATCCGGCAACGCACGAGCCAATTAGGGGGCGGTGGGCTCCGGCTCGGGATCGGGGACGACTGCGCCCTGCTTCGGGTAAAGCCCGATGAGGAGATTGCGGTCACGACCGATTTGAGCATCGAGGGGCGGCATTTCCGGCTCGACTGGCATGCGCCGGAGTCGATTGGACACCGGACGCTGGCGAGGGGGCTGAGCGACCTGGCGGCGATGGGGGCACGGCCGGTGGCGGCCTTTCTGTCGCTGGGATTGCCAGGGGAGCTGACTGCGGCAAGAGGCAGACAGGCGGCGTGGATCGAGCGGTTCTATGACGGCTTCCTGGCCTTGGCGTGCGATTGCAAAACGCCGCTGGCCGGAGGGGATCTGGCCGAGTCCTCGATTGCGGTTGCCGATGTGGTTTTGGCTGGTGCGGTTCCGGCGGGGAGGGCGCTGCTGCGGTCGGGTGCGCGGCCGGGGGACAACCTTTATGTCACGGGGACCCTGGGCGGAGCGGCCGCCGGCCTGCAGCAGGTGGCGACGCTGGCAAGGAAGCGGAAGACACGGCCGGTGCGTATTCCGCGCGGGCTTGAGGAGATGCTCAAGCAGCACCTTTACCCTCAGCCGCGGCTGGCGCAGGGGCTTTGGCTGCGGAAGCGGGGGATTGCTTCGGGGGCAATCGACATCAGCGATGGGCTTTCGACGGACGTGATGCACATCTGCGTGGAATCGGGAGTGTGGGCGGTGATCGAGAGCGCGGCTCTCCCGGTGGCGGCGGGCGCGACTCTGGAGCAGGCATTGCATGGCGGCGAAGACTACGAGTTGCTCTTCACGGCGCGGCCGGCGGTACGGCTGCCCAAGGCGATTGGCGGTGTTGCGGTGACCCGGATTGGGCACGTAACGCGGATGCGTCCGCGCACGCCGCGGGTGCTGCTGCGAATGGCGGCGGGTGTGGAAGCGCTGGAGCCTCGGGGCTGGGAGCATTTTTCGAAGTAAATAGTTTCGTAACCGCAAGTGGGTTTGCAGGGTCGAAACAACAACGCCGAACGTTCTCGTCAGTTGAATGGCATTCGTGCTACATTCGTTCCACATCGGAGCTCGGGCCTTTCCCGTTGGGCAGAAAAAAAGCCGAGCCGCACGTTCCGCTTTGCTCGTTCGCCAGAACCCGCATTAGGAGGCGGACCCCATGACCTTCCGCGCATTACCCGCAGCAGCCACTCTGTCCGTTTTGTTGCTGGCCGTAGCCGTCCCGGCTCAGACTGCCAGTACCGTTTCCGCAACCACCTCCGTATCGAAGGTGCGCATTGTGCGCCTGAGCGAGGTGAAAGGGGCTGTGGACCTGGACCGCAGCAACGGCCGCGGGATGGAACCCGCGATCACCAACCTGCCGATTGTGGAACACAACCGGCTGCGGACCGCCATGGGCGTGGCGGAGGTGGAGTTTGAGGACAACAGCAGTGTGCGGCTTGGTCCGGAGTCTGTTCTCGAATTTCCCGAGCTGTCGCGGGCCCCGGGCGGAGCCACGATCTCCTCGGTGCACCTGATCAAGGGGATCGCGTACATTTCGCTGCTGAAGACGCGCGGCAATTCGTTCATTCTGAACTTTGGGGAACATACGGTTGCGGTTCCACCGGGAACGCATCTGCGCTTGACGTTGAATGAGAATGACGCGCATCTGGCGGTTCTGGATGGGGCGCTGACGGTAGACACGCCGCACGGTCCGCTTGAAGTGTCGAAGAAGAAGACGGTGACGCTGCTGATGGCGAGCGACATTGACCCGACCGTGGCGAAGAACGTGGAGCAGGCTCCGTTGGATACATGGGATAAGCAATCGAGCGACTACCACGTGCGGCAGGCGAACCTGTCCGCGTTTGGCAACTCGGGCTACAGCTACGGGCTGAGCGACATGATGTATTACGGGGCGTTCGCCGATGCAGGTGGTTGCGGGTCAATGTGGCGTCCGTATTTCACCAGCGCCTCCTGGGATCCATATTCGGCGGGAGCGTGGGCATTTTACTCGGGTGCCGGCTATTCGTGGGTTTCGCCGTATCCATGGGGATGGACGCCGTACCACTATGGGTCGTGGTCCTACTGTCCCGGCACAGGTTGGGGATGGCAGCCCGGCGGCGCGTGGACGGGCTTGAATAACACCAACATGATGGCCATGAATCGTTTTGGCGCGGGCGGAAGAACATCTCCAGTGGCGCCGCCGCATCCGCCACAGCCGGGCGGTCCGAGCATGGTTCCGGTGATCTCGAAGCCGCTGGTGCGCTCGGAGATGAATTCGAACAACTCGTTTGTGTTTCGTAACGATTCAGCTGGTTTCGGCATTCCGCGCGGCGAGCTGGGGCAGCTGAACAAGCTGTCGGAGCATGCTGCGTCGCATGGAAGCGTAAGCACGACGGTGTATCTGAGTGCGGCTCCCAGCGGGCCGGCTCCGGGCAGTGCGCGCTCCGCGAGCCAGGGGATTGGGACGGTCTCGGTGCATCGCGGGTCGCCGCCACCTCCGCGTGATACGGATGTGAGCAGCGGCTATGGAGGTGGAGGGTCCATCGGCAGCGGTTCGAACCTGCCGCCCAGTTCGTCGAGCTCGAGCCCGCGTGCTTCGCCGGCTCCGGCTCCGGCTCCATCATCGGGTGGCAAGCCGCACTAATCTTTGAGCTTCAAGGCCGCGTTTGTCAGGTGGCCGTGAGTTTTCTTTGAGGGTTTTGTTCTTGTTTCCTTTGGCGGATTGCCGAAGGTGATGGGAGCGAAACCCTCAAACTTTTTTGGGCGGCGGTGGCGCGACATACACTCAACAGAGTGAACGAAGTTTTCTGGATCAACGGCGACCGTCCTCCGCACCTGGCGATTGTGATGCGCCCGCGCGGAGAAGACTGGCTGCACGACGAAATGCGGCGGATGCGGGCTAACGGGATCGAGACGGTGATCTCGATGCTGGAACCGCACGAGGCCGAGTGGCTGGGATTGGCAACGGAACAAACTGAAGCAGAGCGCGTCGGGATGGAGTTCCTGAGCTTCCCCATCCAGGACACGCAGGTGCCCGCAAATGTGGGGGCATTTCGCGAGTTTGTGGCCGACGTGGCCCGGCGGCTGGGCGAGGGGGAGCACGTGGGAGTTCACTGCCGGGGCTGCATCGGGAGGGCCACCGTTCTGTCGGCATGCGTGTTGATCAAGCTGGGTTGGAATGCTCCGGACGCGTTGGAAGCCATTGAGAATGCGCGCGGCGAAGAGGTTCCCGACACGCCCGAGCAGGCTGTGTGGATCAGAAACTTTCGGCCATGAGCGGACCGTCCGCGAGGATCCACGCCGTGTTTGCCCGCGACTGGCATGCGGAGATTCTTGCTGCGCGACCGTTGATTCTGCCGCGGCGGCACTTTACCTATCCGCGCGAGGCGGAGGAGGTAGAGCGCGGAGCGCTGGAGGTGATGGTTCATCCCGGCGCAAAGGCAGGAGAACCTGCCGAAGCCGAGCCGTTTCTGGCCACGTGCGCGCTGGGTTTTGCCGATCCGCTAGTGCCCACGGGGATTTGGGCAGCGCCCAATCCGCGCGAGATGTGCGCGATTTCCGGCGGGTACGCGTACGTGATCGACACGACGGCGCCGGAGAGGTTCGCGATGATTCTTTATCGGCCGGTGATGGAGGTGCGGGCGGCGGTTGCGCAGGAGCTGCTGCTGTTTGTGGGGCACCGGAGCATCCTGGCGTGGAGCGTCGGCGGGCAGGCCTGGGAGAGTGAGAAGCTGTCGGACGAGGGCTTGAGGTTGTTCATGATTGAGGGCGACATGCTGCACGGGATGGGATGGCAGATGCTGACCGATAAGGAGACGCCGTTTGCGCTGGATCTGAGGACCGGATTGCGCACGCAGTAAGTTTGTTGTTGAGCTTTGCGGGCTTGTTCCCCCAGAATGCTGGGTATGATTTCGAGCGATCGACGCAGCTTTCTCCGGCAGGCAGCGACGCTGGCCGGCGCCTTTTCAACCAACAGCCTTTTTCACCAGGCGCACGCGTCGGAGTTCGGCGCGGCCGAGGCGCGCATTGCCGGGCTGAGCGCGATGGAGGCGGCACAGGATGAGGACTATTGGGCGGTCATCCAGCGCGCGTACTCGGTGAATCCGAACCTGATCAACCTGAACAACGGCGGCGTGTCGCCGGCGCCCATCGTGGTGCAGCAGGCCGTAGAGCGCTACAACCAACTCTCCAACGAGGGACCGTCATACTACATGTGGCGGATCCTGGACCAGGGGCGGGAGCCGTTGCGCGAGAAGCTGGCGGCGCTGGCCGGGGCGCAGCCAGGGGAGATTGCGATCAACCGCAACTCCACCGAGGCGCTGAATACGGTGATCTACGGGCTCGATCTGAAGGCCGGCGACGAAGTGATCGGGACGAAGCAGGATTACCCGAATATGATCCAGGCGTACCGGCAGCGGGCGATGCGGGAGGGGATTGTCTACAAGCAGCTCAGCTTTGAGCTCCCCATCGAGGATGACGATGCAATTGTGAAGGCGTATGAGCAGGCCATCACGCCACGCACGAAGTTGATCCACGTGACACATATGGTGAACTGGGTTGGGCAGACGATGCCAGTGCGCAAGATTGCCGATATGGCGCACGCGCACGGGATCGAGGTGCTAGCCGATGGGGCGCACTCGTTCGGGCTGATGGATTTCATGGTGCCGGAGCTGGGATGCGACTACTTCGGGACCAGCCTGCACAAGTTTCTTTCGGCGCCGATTGGCACGGGGATGTTGTGGATCAAGGCTGACAAGATTGAGAAGATCTGGCCGCTGACCTGCAATGACAAGCCGCATTCGGCCGATATCCGGAAGTTCGAAACGCTGGGGACTCGGAGTTTTCCGCTGGAGCAGGGGATCGGCGAGGCGCTGAATTTTCATAGCGGCATTGGGCCGGCGCGCAAGCAGGCACGGATTGGATATCTGAAGAATTACTGGGCCAGCCGCGCGCAACAGATGCCCAAGGTGAAGATCCACACTTCGCTGAATCTGAAGTATTCGTGCGCTATCTGCGGAGTCAGCGTAGAGGGCATGACGCCGGCGCAGCTTGAGAACGCGTTGTTCGATGGGTACAAGATCCACACCGTGGGGATCGTGTGGGAGAACATCAAATGCGTGCGCGTGACACCGCACGTGTACACGTCGATTGCGGATCTGGACAAATTGGTGCGAGCGCTGGGGGAGATCAGTAAAGCAGCAAGTTAGCGAGTCAGCGAGCGGTGACAGGTGCAGACAGGATTCGCTCATAGGCCTCATACACGCCGTCGAAGACCGCGTCCCAGCTCATGGTGAGCGCGTAAGCGCGGGCGGCTTTGCGCATCGCTGCGTACGTGGCAGGATCGCGTAGCACTCCGGCGACAGCATTGGCGAAGTCTTCGTCAGCCGCGATGCGGCCGGTTTGGCCGTCGCGAATGATCGTCGGCGGGCCGCCATCCGGCGTAACAATCGCAGGAACACCGCTGGCCAGAGCCTCCAGCACCACGTTGCCGAAGGTATCGGTGTGCGACGGAAACACGAACAGATCCATGTTGGCGTAGGCCTCGGAGAGAGCCTTGCCTTTGAGGACGCCGGTGAACTCGGCACGCGCAAGATGCTCTCTGAGCCAGGCTTCCTCGGCTCCGTGGCCCACAATCATGAAACGGAAGTCGTGGAAGCCCATGCGCTCGAGTTCCTGCTGCACGGTGGCCAGCAGCGCGACGTTCTTTTCGACCGAGAGGCGGCCGACGAAGCCCAAGACTACGGTGCGGTCCTGGGCGGTGCGGGTGCGGAAATTTGGCTGGAAGAGATCGGCTTCAACGCCGCGCGGCATCAGGTAGCAGGTACGGCCGGTGGTGCGTTCGAGCAGCTCGACAAAGAGCCGGATTGGGCGCGAAGAGCACCTGAGCGACGGAATAGAAGCGCGCGGCAACGGCCATGGCCACATCTTCAATCTTGTGTTCGGTAGCCTCGGCATGGGGTTTGGGCAGCATGCGCAGAAACCACTCGGAGCGGCGCGCGGCGTACTCGTGCACGTTGGTGTGCCAGCTCGCCGTTAAAGGAAGATGGAGCGCGCCGGCTAGGCCGGCTGCCAGCATACCGATTTCGCTGGGACCGGTCATGTGGATGAGGTCGGGCTTGAACCGGGCCAGCACGTCTTCAATCTGCGGGATGTGGCGAATGAAGGCGGGATCGAAGCGAAGATCTTTTTCGAGAGCAATTGAGAGAAAACCGCGCGGCAGCTCGAGGGTCCACACGTTGCCGTCTTCAGTAAGGCTCTGTTCGCGATCGCCGGCGCGAACGCAAAGGAAGGGGAGGTTGCGGCGTCGCGCGAAGGCCTCAAAATGCCGGCTGGTGTGCGCAACCCCGTTGACTTCGTGAAACGAGTCAGGAAAATACGCGACGCGCGGCGGTGAGACTATCGGGTTGGAGGTCACATTCGCAGCTTTGGTTTCTGGCATGGATTCGCAGTGGGAAACAGCGGTCACGCCTGTGAACGCCGCCGTCCACAAGTCGATTGAACGTTAGAACCAGCGAACTACGCGGCCGCTTAGCCTTCCTGTTCGCCCAGCGCCAGGCGGAGCTGGTGCGACTCGCTCCACGCCATGCGCAGACCACTGGAGACCGGACCGCTGCCCATGAGCATAACCATTGCGATGCCCCACCGCATGATGGAGGGCGGATTCCCATCGGGCCACAACTCGCTCAATGGACGAACCACGCCGTTCGCGTCGGGGTGATACACGCGCTCATCCCACGTGCGGGAGCCGATGGGGAAGTCCGGGTAGTGGCGGATGGCATCGATGGTGGAGCGGAGGATGCGGTGCTTCCACGGCTCAGCATACTGCGGCATGAAGAGGACGTTGCTCTTCTTTTCGCGGCGGATCTCGTGAACGAATTCGGTAAAGCTGGATGCGTTGGTGAGATTCACGTTCGCGTTTGCCTCAACGCCATGGCGATCGCCGCCGGAGATGAGCAGCATGTTCCACTTCTCAGCGAGGCGACAGACGGCGCGATTCTCATCCCAGTTACGCAGCCCATTCAGCTCAAGCGCGTGCAGGAAGTTGCCGTACTTGAGCAGGAACTCGTTGACGAGGAACTGGTGCTTTTCTTTTCCGACGAGGAAGAGGTCCCACATGGGGTGGTTGAAGACCACCAGCACGTTGGGCTCGTCGTTCAGGGCCACCAGGATCTCGCCGAGGCGCTGATCGCTGGGGTTATCGGTGTAGTCCTCGAGGGTCTGCATCCACTCGGATGCCCTGGCGCTGGGCAGATTGTGAATGCCGAGGTGGAAGTCCTGAATGCCGCCGTAGGGCGCGCTCCACTCCACCGACACGGGAATCTGGCGCGCGCTGGGAACGGTGCGAAGCAGCATGGGCGCCTTGATGTTGTCGTGATCGGACAAGGAAACCATGGAGGCGATGTCGAGATCTTCAATCTGACTGCTTTCCAGATCGAAGGCCAGCTTGGGCGTCATGGGAGGGGTCCAGTAGCTGGCGGAATAGTTGACGCGCACGCCGTGGTTGCTCTCGGAGCGGTTCTCCAGGCGCGCAAGAAAGGGCCGAATCATCGGATACTGGTTGCCGACGTTTGCCAGGAAGTCGAGTGTCTCCTGCGATTGATTGGTGTGACTGTGTAATGAGACACCTGCACGAAATCCCCTTGTGGCGCCGTGGTCGCGCCACAGGTACGAGACGGTTGAGTTGGGCATGTCGCTCCTCATTCCCGCTTTCTCATTTGGGGTTACTTACAGATAAGTCTCACCGGATTTACGTCAAAAACCGATTAAAGCCCGACGAATAAGGGTTCAATTGCGGCAGGAACCAAGAGAATCACGGATGATTCACGGAATCCTTTAAAAGACCACAACCAATCGGGATGCCTCACAGGGAAGCAAATCAAGTCTTTCAGGTGGAACTGACTTAAGTACACTCGTTGGGGGCCTTTGGAGTCAAGTGGTGAACGCTGAGAATGTCGTTTTCGTCATCAACCCCGGGTCGACTTCCACCAAGGCCGGGGTGTTTGTGAAGGCCGGGCCGGATGAGGTGGGCAGGGTTGGAGGAGGCGGGGTTTGCTGTCAATGGTCGTGCTCCGTAGCCCACTCTGACGCGGAACTGGAGAAGTTTCGGGGCAGGCCGGCGCTGGCGCAGGCGGACTTCCGCGCCACCGCCCTGCGCACAAGCCTGGAAGCCGCAGGTTATGCGAAGACCGCATTCGCGGCGGTTGGGGGACGCGGAGGCTTGCTGCCGCCTATGGAATGCGGCACCTGGCTGGTGAATGACGCGATGATCACGGAGCTGCGGCTGGCGCGGCGGGGCGACCACGCTTGCAATCTGGGTGCGGTGCTGGCTTTGAAGTTTGCGCAAGCGGTGAATGCGTATGTCGTCGATCCGGTAACGGTAGACGAGTGGCAGGACTGCGCACGGCTGTCCGGATCGCCGCTCATCGAGCGCTCGGCGATTGGCCACGCGCTGAATATCAAGGCGGTGGCCCACCGGTTCGCCCGCGAACAGAAGCGCCCTTATGGGCAGTTGCGGCTGATTGTGGTGCACCTTGGAAGCGGCATCACCGTATCGGCACACTGCGATGGCCGCATGATCGACGAGAATGCGCCGGAAGAAGGCCCATTTGGGCCGGACCGGACTGGATGGCTCCCAGTGCGGCAACTGATTCATCTGTGTTTCTCAGGGGAGTTCAACGAAAAGCAGCTCGACCGCATGGTGTTTGGCGAGGGCGGCCTGTATGCCTACCTGGGAACACGCGATCTGCGCGAGGTGGAACGCCGCATCGACTCAGCTGATGAGCGGGCCGGTGCAGTATATGCGGCGATGGCTTATCAGATTGCCAAGGAGATTGGAGCGATGGCGACCGTCCTGGAAGGGCGAGTAGATGCGGTTTTACTGACAGGCGGCATGGCGTATTCGCACCGGCTTGTGGAGCGGCTCCGCGCCTCGATTGGCTGGATCGCACCGCTGGCGGTGTATCCCGGAGAAGATGAGTTGCTGGCGCTGGCGGAGGGAATATTCCGCGTGTTAAACGGCGACGAGGCCGCGAAGATCTACAAGCCCGGCACATCGGATAGGAAGCCCGGTCGCGAGCGCCTGGTGGTCGAAGGACTGGAGTAACGTTATATCTTTTCCAGGTTGGCGAACTTCTCCATCAGCTTCTTCATACCATGGCGCGCAAACATCACGGTGAGCTTGGCGTCTTCGCCCTCGCCTTCGCGCATGAGGATGGTGCCCTCCCCGTACTTGTTGTGCCGCACGCGTTCGCCTTTCTTCAGGCTCGTCGCTCCCTGGCTCTCGGGGATATCCATCTTGGGCCTGGCAAACGAACCGGGCTTCGCGGTTCCCCTGCCGCCGAAGAAGCGGGCGATGTTGTCGATGGAACCGCTGTCGCCCCGTGATGACGGCCTGACGGCGGATTGGCTGTAGGTCAACCGCGGAGCCTCCTGGCTTTCATTCTCGTAGTCGTAGTGGCGATCGCCGTGGTCGCCCGACGCTGCGCGGCGCGACTGGCCGTAACTGTAGGCCTCGGTACTCCATGCCGCCGTTCTGCCGCCGAGGTTTTCAAATAGCGGCGGCGGAACTTCGTGGAGGAACCGCGATGGGACGCTCATCTCCGGAGCGTCGTTGCCGTAGCGACGCCGGTAACGGGCACGCGTGAGGACGAGCGTGTTCATGGCGCGCGTCATGCCGACGTAGCAGAGGCGGCGCTCCTCTTCCAGTTCGTCGGGACTGTTGAGGGTGCGCGAGTGCGGAAACAGGCCTTCTTCCATACCGGCCAGAAACACGAGCGGAAATTCGAGCCCCTTGGCGGAGTGCAACGTCATCAGCGTGACCCGCGATTCGGGATCGTACTGGTCAGCGTCTGACGCCAACGCAGCGTGATCGAGAAACTCCGCGAGGGTCTCGCCGCGGACGTCGGCATCGTGCGCGGCGTTCGCCAGTTCCTTCAGGTTTTCAATGCGGCTGGTGGCTTCAGGAGAGCCTTCGGTTTCCAAAGCGCGGATGTAGCCGGTGCGATCAATCAGGAAACGGATCAGCTCAGGCAGCGTGGCCGCATCACCTGGCGCGCGGAAGCCTTCGACCCGCTCCGCTTCGCCTGCATCTTGATCCGTGGCGCCGGCCTTGTTCACGGCCGAAATGCTTGTCGTCCATCCGCCCGCGTGTTTGGCGCTGCCGTTCTTCGGCTGCTCGACGGCTTGTTTCGGCATTTTGAGGAATGGCCGCTTCGGTTCTTCAGCGAACGGCGAGAAGCTCGCCGGGTCCAGCAGAGATAGCTGATTCTCGTTGCCGCCGAAGTTGAAATCAGCCGCCTCGGCATCGGCCAGCGCAGCCTCGGCTTCGTTCGACGTCGCGCCGAACTCGAAACCGGTATCCGCGTCGCCGCTGTCTTCCGCGGCAACATCGGCGGAGAGCTTGCCCGCAAAGTCAGGATCCATCATGGCCTGCGCGTCTGTAATGAGCGTGCGGAAGGAGTCGAGGGCCATCTGCGCGCGCGTGGGAATCAGCTTGTTCTGAATGGAGACGCCAATCGCCTCCCAGGTGGAGCGGCCCGTCTCCAGCGCGATGCGCTCGAGCGTGGACAGCGTTTGCGCGCCGATGCCGCGGGCGGGCGTGTTGACGACGCGTTGCAGGGCCATGGAGTCGTGCGGATTGCGCACCAGGCGCAGGTAGCTGAGCATGTCTTTGATTTCGGCGCGCTCGTAAAAGCTGAAGCCGCCTACCATGGTGTAGCGGATGTTGTACCGGCGCAGCGCTTCTTCAACCAGGCGCGACTGGGAGTTGGTGCGATAGAGAACGGCGCAGCGGCCGTGCTCGCCCTCCCCCGCCAATTTCGGCGTTTTCGCGCAGAAACTTCTGGATGCGGTCGGCGATAAAGAGCGCTTCGTTTTCGCCGTCGGGCGCTTCGTAGTAGCCGATCAGCGAGCCGCCCTGGCGATCGGTCCAGAGCTTTTTGCCCTTGCGCCGCAGGTTGTTCGCCACCACGGCGCCCGCGGCCTCAAGAATGTTCTGCGTGGAGCGATAGTTCTGCTCCAGCCGCACGATCTTGGCGTTGGGGAAGTCCTTTTCGAACTCGAGGATATTGCGAATATCGGCGCCGCGCCAGGAATAGATGCTCTGATCTTCATCGCCGACCGCGCAGACGTTCTTGGCCTCGCCGGCCAGCAGCTTCATCAGCTCGTACTGCGGGCGGTTCGTGTCCTGATACTCGTCGACGAGCAGATAACGATACTTGCGCTGATAGCGTTCGCGCGTCTCGGTGGAGACCTTCAGCAGACGCACAGCTTCAAGAAGAAGGTCGTCGAAGTCGAGAGCGTTGTTCTTTTTGAGCTCGGCCTTGTAGCTCTGGTAAATATGCGCGATCCGTTCGCTGTTGGGATCGGTGGAGTTGAGATAGAACTCCTGCGGGTCGATCATGTGGTTTTTGGCCCACGAGATGCGCCCCAGCACCGTGCGCGGCGTCGAGCTGCTTGGTGTCGAGGCCCATGCGGCGCATAACCTGCTTGACGATTGCGGACTGATCGTTCTCGTCGTAGATGGCGAAGCTGCGCGTGAGGCCCTGTCCGTTGACCTTGAGGGCTTCAATATCGCGGCGCAGCATGCGCACGCAGAGCGAATGGAAGGTGGAGATGAGCGGCTTGCTGAGTGAGCTGTGACCCAGCAGGCGATCGACGCGCTCGCCCATCTCGGCCGCGGCCTTATTGGTGAAGGTCACCGCCAGGATCGCGTCGGGGGCCACGCCCTTCTCGCGGATCAGCCACGCGATACGCGCTGTAATGACGCGCGTCTTGCCCGACCCGGCCCCGGCCAGGATGAGCAGGGGGCCATCGGCAGCTTCAACGGCATCGCGTTGTTCAGGATTCAGATTGGCGATGAGCGACGACAATATTCGAGTCCGGCGGAAAAGGATCCTTGCTTGATTGTATCGTTCCTTCGCTTTGCCCGCAGGGGCGCGGCTGCCGTGCGACTTAGCGCGTTTTAACCGGGAACGGCTATGCTGATCGACAGATGAATCCTTCTCCCGCGATCCGCCGCGTTGCCGTGTATTGCGGTTCGGCCGACGGCAACCATCCGGCCTACCGGTCCGACGCAATCGCTCTCGGTACGGCGATCGCAAAGGCCGGTCTCGGCTTAGTGTACGGTGGCGCCAATGTTGGCCTGATGGGCGCAACGGCCGATGCGGCGCTTGCTGCCGGTGGCGAAGTCATCGGCGTGCTGCCGCAGATTCTCTCCGGACGCGAGATCGCACACCAGGGTCTCACTCGCCTGGAGACTGTGGAGACGATGCACCAGCGCAAGGCGCGCATGGTTCACCTGGCAGACGCATTTCTGATTTTGCCGGGCGGCTATGGAACCCTCGACGAACTGCTGGAGATCATCACATGGTCGCAGCTTCGGCTGCACGATAAGCCCTGCATCCTGATTAATACGCTCGGCTATTGGGACGGTCTGCTGAGCTTTCTTGACTCAACGGTGGCGGAAGGATTTTTGAAAGCGGAGAACCGGGCGCTGCTGCTCGCTGCGCAGGACCCGCGCCACGCCATTGACCTGCTCACTACGCGTACCTAGGGTACCTGGACAAGGACTTACAAGACACGGAGCTTCTTCCCCGATGGGCAAACGATTCGAAAGCATCGATGCAGCACACCGTGAATTCATTGCTAAACAGGAGATCTTCTTCAACGCTTCGGCCGCTGCTGAAGGCCGCGTCAATCTCTCGCCGCGCGACACTCAGTTGCTGCGAATCGTGGATGACAACACGGTGGTCTATCTCGATTTGACGGGCAGCGGGAATGAGACAGCGGCGCATTTGCGCGCGAATGGCCGCCTGACCCTGATGTTCTGCGCCTTTGAAGGGTCCCCGATGGTCCTGCGGCTTTATGGAACGGGACGCGTGGTGAAGCGCGGATCTGGAGAGTATCAAACAATCTTGGAAAGGTGCTTCCACAACGACGAGCCCCTGGGAGCCCGACAGATAATCGTTCAGTCCGTAGAATTGGTGCAGACTTCATGTGGATACAACGTCCCGAGGTTCGACTACCGGGAGGATCGCGACACCTTAACCCGATGGGCCGAGAAGAAAGGGCCGGAAGGGCTTGAGACCTACTGGCGTGAGAAGAATCTGCGCAGCATGGATGACCTGCCCACCGGTCTCATGGACGAAACCAATGCCGCGGAGGGCGGGCTGTCTGAATCGAACAAAGGCCCCCAGATCGCCTCACCAAAACGCTCAGTTTGGTGAACCGGTCGTTTCGCCGCGCTCAAACCGGCATTCGGTGCACTGGCAGTTGCGGCGCAGATAATCCCACGAATAAATGCCGGCCGTGTGCCCGTCGAGCCAGTTGAACTGCAGCGCATAGCGGCCCACACCCTGAGCGCTGGCGGGCTTGGCGGGAGGCGAGTACATGGGCAGCAGTTCGGCCGCTTTGGGCTTGGGCTGACCGGGCTTGCGGCCCTGGTGACCCCGCTCGTCATTGCACGTAGCACAGGGGCAGGCGTTACGCAGCCACGCAAAGCTCCAGGCGCTGCGGTGCCCGTCGGACCAGTCGATCTCAAGGCCCTTGCCCTCGGTGATCAGCACTCGCACCTTTTCCGGAGTGATGGCAATGCGGGGTAGCGGCTTGTGGGCTTCCTCCTCCCGTGTTCTCTGTTGCTCGGACTGGATGCGAATTCCCTCGTGGCTCATGCTCCTATTTTATCGCGCGGGTTCTCGCGAAACGCGCGTTACGCCGCGCCAAGTGGTTGGCATGAAAGGATTCCTTTCCGCGGAAAAGTCCAACAGGGCAAGACATTTTCACCGAGCAGCATACCGCCGCAGCTCGAGAATCGCTGTGACAATCCCGGAGGCCTAACGCTTCTTCCAGAAGAACCATGCCGCCATGCCGAAGCCGATGGCGATAACCAGCCCGCGCAGCACCGGCTGCGGCACGTTGCGCGCCAGCCGCGCGGAGGCATAGCCGCCAATGGCGCAGGAAACCATCGCCAGCAGGCAGTAACGCCACTCCACCTCGCCCCCCACCACAAAGATGAGGAAGGCGATGCCGTTGGCCATGGTGGTGGCTGCAACCTTCAGGGCGTTGATCTCGTTCAGGTCCTCAAAGCCGAAGAGCGACAGCAGCGTGATGATCAGAAATCCGGCGCCGGCGCCAAAGTAGCCGATGTAGAAGCAGACCACCACCGTGAGAAAAAGACCACGGTTCGCCGGGGCGCCCGTCGGGCCTTGTGGCTCCGCTTCCGTCGCTCAATCCAGCGGAGTGCGGGGCGGCTAAGGGCAAAGATGGTCGCCGCCAGCAGCAGCAGCCACGGAACGAGGTGGAGAAAGGTGGATTGCGGCGTGTTGAGCAGCACCAATGCACCCGCGGTGCCGCCCAGCAAACCCGGCCAGGCACATGGGCATCACCAGGCGCGAGTTTTTGCGCATGTCGTGCCGATACGCATAGATCGAGGTCAGCTGGCCCGGCCACAGGGCCACCGTGTTGCTAGCATTGGCCTGCACGGGAAGCATTCCCGTGCCCAGCATCGCCGGGAACAAAAGGAACGATCCGCCGCCCGCCACGGCATTGAGTACCCCGGCCAGAAACGCCGCGATCACAAGCCAGATGGATTGCCAGGAAAGAGGAGGGGCGGCAAGAGCGAGCATCCTGCTACCGATTGTAGAGGGCGCATCCGATTGGACAGTGCTGACCACCAGCCCGCACGGCGCCTCCACCACGCTCGCAGACAGCATCGAGTGCGTGCAGGCTGTTTGTGCAAATAGTACGGCTCACCCCCGCCGGCGTTGCGGGACACGCGGGGCACAAACCTTCGAGAGCTTGTTATTGATGGCGGCCCGAAGGCAGTCGTGTCCGGGCCGCCTGTTAAAATCCGTTTGTCAGGCCTTTGCTGTCACCGTCTCGCCCGCCGCGATCATGCCATCGAGACGCACATAGCTGGCTTCCATGCCCTTCTCCATGCCCGACGCCAACATCCCCTTCCGGGTTTCGGCATCCGGCAGCGTCATGCGCATCGTCATGAGCGTGCCGTCGCCATCCGGCGTGAACTCCGAGACCACGTGGTTCTCCGGCGTTGGATCCGGCAGGTACATCCGCTCCACATGCACGATCCGGCGATACGGCTCCACTTCCAGGTTTTCGCCTTCGATATAGAACCCGGGGTGCTTGGGGTGGGCCCACTCGTAACGAATCTTCCCGTGCGGCCGGGCTTCATGGATACAAACCGGCATCGTCCATCCTTCCGGTCCAAGCAGCCAGCGTTTGATCAGTTCAGGCTCGGTGTGCGCCCGCCAAACCATTTCAGGGGATGCTGCGAAACGCCGCGTGACAACGATATGCAGATCGCCCTCGGTCTTCAGTGTCATGCTCATGGATTTTCCTCCTGTTTCGTTTCCGGCTTCATCTCGGCCAGAACCGCGTCCAGCCGTTCATAGTTCTTCTCCAGTGCCCCCCGCAGCATCTCCAGCCACCGATCGGCCGCTTCCACGCCCGCCTTGGCCAGTCTGCAGGGCCGTTTGGTTCCCTCGATCCGCCGCTCGATCAGCCCGGCCGCCTCCAGCACTTTGAGGTGCCGCGATACGGCGGGCTGGCTCATGGCGAACGGCTTAACCAGCTCCAGCACAGTGGCCTCACCCTGGGTCAGACGGGCCAGAATCGCCCGGCGAGTGGGGTCGGAGAGAGCGCCGAAGGTTGTGTCGAGAGATGTCATAACAACTTACTTATATAACATGTACGCTATCAATTTTACCCTGTCAAGTAAAAGAATGGATAAGGCGCTGGCACTTTGCACGGATGCGTAAGCCCAACCGGCCTTGTCCGGCTGCCGGATCACGACACAAAAGCCTTTCCTGGTGCCAGAGCGTCCTATTTACCATTTATTTTCAATTACATCCGGCATTAACAATATGTGATATGTATACGCTCATATTTTATGCAACGTTTGTGCTATAGTTTCGTCAAAGAGACTGAATGGCTGGAGCGGCTGCTCCGCCTACCGTCAAAAATCTTGTAAACGCATCGGAGGAACAGAGAAATGCCTATCACTCGTTGGGATCCGTTTCGTGAAGTCATGGCTTTGCAGAACCGCGTCAATTCGATCTTTCGTGACATGAATGAGAGCGAAGGCCCGCTGACCACGGCCAGCTTTGTGCCGGCGGTCGATATCTATGAAGACAACAAGAAAGTCGTCCTCAAGCTGGAAGTGCCCGGCATCGAAGAGAAAGACCTCGACATCCGCGTGGAAAACAACACGCTGACCGTGAAGGGCGAGCGCAAGTTCGAGAAGGAAGAGAAGGAAGAGAACTTCCACCGCATCGAGCGCCGCTATGGCAGCTTCTATCGCGCCTTTACGCTGCCTTCGACAGTCGACACGGAGCATATCAACGCCAACTACAAGAACGGCGTGCTGGTGCTCGAACTCAGCAAGAAGCCCGAGGCGCAGCCCAAGCAGATCAAGGTCAACGTGGGCGGCCAGACCAAGCTGGATGGTCAGGCTCAGCAGAGTAAGGCGCAGGAACCCGAGCTGGTCGGCGCACGGTAAGACAAATGCAGCTTCAAGCTGCTAGCTTTTAGCCTCTAGTTTGTGAGGCGGAAGCACCCAGTAGAGCGCCGGGTGCACCCTGTTGGGTCTCCCGGCGCATTTATTTGTGGAACGCAAAAGAATCAGATCAATCTTTCAAGAAAGAGCTTCACCTCGCGCTCCGGGAGGAACAAGCTAGGAGCTAGAGGCTAAAAGCTAGGAGCTGAAACCATGGCCATTCGTTGGGATAAATTCACCGTCAAATCGCAGCAGGCGATCCAGCAGGCGCAGGAGCATGCGGCAGAGCTCGGCAACCCCGAGATCCAGCCCGTCCACCTGCTGCTCGCGCTGCTAGAGGACCGCGAGGGCGTGATTCCCGCCGTGCTGGGCAAGGTCGGCGTGCCTACCGAGCGTCTGGAGAGCGAACTGCACCAGATCGAGCAGCGGTTTCCCCGCGTGGGCGGCTCGGCGGCGCAGCCCGGCCTGAGCAACGCACTCAACAAGATTCTCGATCAGGCGTTCAAGGAGGCGTCGAACTTCAAGGACGAGTACGTGTCCACGGAGCATCTCCTGCTGGCCATCGCGCACCAGAAGGGCGACGCGGCGCACGATGCGCTGGTTGCCGCCGGCGCCACGCATGATGCGATCCTGCAGGCTCTTACGGCAGTGCGCGGATCGCAGCGCGTAACGGACCAGAATCCCGAGGGCAAGTTCCAGGCGCTGGAAAAGTATGCCAAGGACCTGACGGAACTGGCCCGCCGCGGCAAACTCGACCCGGTTATCGGACGCGACGAGGAGATTCGCCGCGTTATCCAGGTGCTGAGCCGCCGTACCAAGAACAACCCGGTGTTGATTGGCGAGCCCGGCGTGGGCAAAACCGCCATCGTGGAAGGCCTCGCCCGCCGTATCGCGTCAGGCGACGTGCCCGAGATCCTCAAAGACAAGCGCGTCATCTCGCTCGACCTCGGCTCGATGCTGGCCGGCGCGAAGTACCGTGGCGAGTTTGAGGACCGGCTGAAAGCCGTGCTCAAGGAGATCGAAGAATCGAACGGGCAGGTCATCCTCTTCATCGACGAGCTGCACACTCTCGTGGGTGCAGGCGCGGCGGAAGGCGCGATCGACGCCAGCAACATGCTCAAGCCGCCGCTGGCCCGCGGCGAGCTGCGCGCCATCGGCGCCACTACTCTGAACGAGTACCGCAAGTACATCGAGAAGGACGCCGCGCTGGAGCGCCGCTTCCAGATTGTGTATGTGGGCGAGCCCAACGTCGAAGACACCATCGCCATCCTGCGCGGGTTGAAGGAGCGGTACGAGGCGCACCACAACGTGCGCATCAAAGACTCGGCGATCGTGGCCGCGGCCACGCTGTCGCACCGCTACATCTCCGACCGCTTCCTGCCTGACAAGGCGATTGACCTTGTCGACGAAGCGGCGGCCTCGCTCGCCATCCAGATCGGCTCCGTTCCCACTGAGATCGACCAGTTGGAGCGGCAGGCGACCTCGCTCGAGATAGAGCGTGCCGCCCTGAAGCGCGAGACCGACCCCAACAGCATCGGCCGGCTCGAGGAAGTCGATCGTGAATTGGGCGCTCTGAAAGAGCAGATCACTGCTCTGCGCGCCCGCTGGACGCAGGAACGCGATGCCATCACGCGCATCAGCGACCTGAAAAAGAAGATCGAGTCTCTGCGTTTTGAAGCCGAGGAGAATACCCGCAAGGGTCAGCTGGAGCGCGCTGCCCAGATCCAGTACGGTGAACTGCCGCGACTGGATGCCGAGTTGCGCAAGCTCGACGCCGCGCAGGATTCGGCCGGTGCGACCCCGCGCATGCTCAAAGAAGAAGTAGACGAGGAGGACATCGCCAAGATCGTCAGCAAGTGGACGGGCATTCCTGTCTCGCGGATGCTGGAAGGCGAAGTCAAGAAGCTCGTCCAGATGGAAGATCGCCTGCGGGAACGCGTCGTCGGCCAGGATCTGGCGCTCACCGTTGTGGCAAATGCCATCCGGCGCTCGCGTGCCGGCCTGAGCGACCCCAAGCGGCCGATCGGCTCGTTCATCTTCCTCGGCCCCACGGGCGTGGGCAAGACCGAGACGGCGCGCGCGCTCGCTGAGTTTCTCTTCGACGACGAGCAGGCCATGGTCCGTATCGACATGTCGGAGTACATGGAGAAGCACGCGGTGGCTCGCCTGATCGGCGCACCTCCGGGCTACGTTGGCTACGACGAAGGCGGGCAGCTCACGGAAGCCGTTCGACGGCGGCCGTACACGGTGATTCTGTTCGACGAGATCGAGAAGGCGCACCCCGATGTCTTCAACGTGCTGCTGCAGGTAATGGATGACGGGCGGCTGACCGATTCCAAGGGCCGGACAGTCGACTTCAAGAACACAGTGCTGATCATGACCTCGAATCTGGGCGCTGCCCTGCTCACGCCGGACACCCTCAAGACCGAGCATGACTTCGATATGGCGCGCGAGTCGGTGATGCGCGTGCTGCGCGAGCACTTCCGGCCGGAGTTCCTGAACCGCGTCGATGACATGGTGATCTTCCGTCCGCTGGGCCACGCACAGATGGACGAGATTCTGAACCTGCGCCTGGAGGAGCTGCAGAAGCTGCTGGAGGACCGGCAGATCTCGCTGGAGCTTACCGAGCCCGCGCGGCAACTCGTGCTGGCCTCCGGCTGGGATCCGGTCTACGGCGCGCGTCCGCTCAAGCGCGCCCTGCAGCGCATGGTGCAAGATCCGCTGGCGATGAAGATCCTTGACGGCGAAGTGCTGCACGGCGCTCATGTCCGCATCGATGTGGACCGGCACTCAAACCAGCTCCGCTTCGAGCCCATGGGCCGCGAAGCGATGGCATAACCACCTGCGGTGGGCCCAGTCTGGGGCCTTGAAGGCGCAAGCCTTCAAGGCCCTTTCTGTTCACTGCCCACTCGTATCAGATATTTCTGTCACAACAGAAATATCTGATATAATCGACCTATGGTTCTCTCCGACCCGGCCCGCGAATTCATTCTCCACTGGGGAGAGATGGGCACCCGCTGGGGCGTGAATCGCACCGTCGCCCAGGTGCATGCCCTGCTTTACCTCTCCCCCGAACCGCTCACCGCCGAGGAGATCGCCGACCAACTCTCCGTAGCCCGATCCAACGTGAGCACCAGCCTCAAGGAGCTGCAGAATTGGGATCTGGTCCAGATCGATAGCCGCATCGGCGACCGCCGCGACTACTTCCGCACGTCATCCGACGTATGGACGCTGTTTCTCGCCGTCGTCGAGCAGCGCGTGGAACGCGAGATTCTCCCCACCATGAACATGCTCAGGCGTTGCGCCGCCGATGCCCGCGCCGCGCGTCCCGCCCAGCCCGCGGTCGCGGCGCGCATCGCCGCCATGCAGGTTTTTCTCGAAGAACTTCACGGCTGGTATACGCAGATCAAAAAGCTGCCGCCCGCCACCCTGCATTCGCTCATCAGCATCGGCAGCGGCATCACGCGCCTGTTGCCCAAGTCGCGCCGCCGGAGACTCGACTGATGGCTGCCACCGCCGTCACCACCGCTCCCGCCAAGGACCAGGCCGCCAACGGCACCGACGATTTTCAGCGCTACTACGAGGAAGCCGGTCCTGACTATGCCGCGTGGAGCCCGCACTTCAACATGCACTTCGGCTACTACCGTCGCGGCATGAACCCTTTCGCGCGCGAAGCCATGCTCGAGGAGATGAACTGCGAGGTGCTCCACCGCCTCCGCCTCGAAACGACATCCCCGCGTATCCTTGACATGGGTTGCGGCCTCGGAGCGACGTTGCGCAGCATCGCGCGTCAGCTTCCAGATGCACAGCTCCACGGCATCACGCTTGTCCCGTGGCAACTCGAGCAGGGCCAACTCCAGAATCAAGCCAGCGCGAACACCATAAGGATCTCCATCGCCCTCGGCGATTACCGGCGCACCCCGTACGCCACCGCGTCTTTCGACGCCGTCTACGCCATTGAGAGCTCCTGCTATGCAGCCGGCGCCAGCAAATCTGGGTTTTTACAAGAGGCCCACCGCCTGCTTCGTCGTGGCGGCCGCATCGTCGTTGGCGACGGTTTCATCGGACCAGGCAAGTTGCGCGGTCCGCACAAACGCATCTTCCGCGCGCTTCTCGATTGCTGGGCCATCGACACGATGGGCGAGATCGATGCATTTATCCGAGAGCTCGCGCGCATCGGATTTCGCGACGTCGTTGCCGAGCGCATCCAGGCCCACGTCACGCCTTCCGTCCTTCACGTTCCTTGGGTTACGCTCAAGTTCCTGCTCAACTCGGTCGTCTTCGGGCGCCGCAAGATGACGCGCGCACGCTGGAATAACGTCATTGCTCCCCTGCTCATGCCCTTCGTCGGCTTCCCATTCGGGCCAATGGCCTACTACCTGGTGAGCGCCACCCGCTCCTGAATCAGCCTTAACCCAAGTGTCCGCCAGATGCGCTAGACTGCTGCGCATGAAAAGTCTACCCCGCGCCGCCACGTTTCTGCTGTTCGCCCTGACCGTTACCCTTTCCGCCCAGGACTGGGCCAAAACGCGCCTCGAAGCCTCGCCACGGCACCGCGAGTATGTGCCGCTCAAATCCGGCGACCACACCGTGCAGGCGCTCGTGGTCTATCCCGAGGTCAAAAGCAAGGCCACAACCGTCATCCTGATTCACGAGATCTTCGGCCTGAGCGACTGGGCCAAGGAGATGGCGGATGAGCTTGCCGGCGCGGGTTTCATCGTGATTGCGCCCGACCTGCTCAGCGGTAAGGGCCCCAATGGCGGCGGCTCTGACTCCTTGCCAGGCCAGGACGACCGCGTCAAGGCCGTCTCAGCGCTCGATCCCGCGGGCGTCCTGGCCGATCTGGACGCTGCGGCTGACTATGCCAAGAAACTTCCCGCGGCCAACGGCAAGATCGCCGTCGCCGGGTTCTGCTGGGGAGGCTCCAAGTCGTTCGCATTTGCGGCGCATCGCAAGGACCTTGGCGCGGCCTTCGTCTTCTATGGCACAGGACCGCAGGATGTCTCCACGATCACCGCCCCTGTCTATGGCTTCTACGGCGGGGACGATGCCCGCGTGGACGCATCCATTCCTGCCACAACAGCGGCCATGAAGGCGGCCGGCAAGACGTATGACCCCATGATCTACGACGGCGCGGGACACGGCTTCATGCGTGCCGGCGAGGATCCCGGCAACACTGTCCCCGGCAACAAAGCCGCCCGTGAGCAGGGGTTCGAAAGACTCGTAAAGCTGCTCAAGGGAATGTAGTGTAATCCGCAGTATGTGCGCGTACCTTGAGTCACCGAGTCCTCATTACAGGGAACTGCCGGAAGAAGCAAAGCTGCTCTGCGCGCGAGTCTCCGCGCCGCCTCGTTTGATTGCTCATCTCACCCTCGTGCACGATGCGGCTTGCTCGCTAATCGAGTTGCTTTCGGCAGCTTTCCCCACCCTCGCTTTTGACGAAGAGCTTGTCCGCTTCGGCGCGGCTACCCACGACCTCGGCAAGGCAATCCTGACGAATGAGCTATCTCAAAGCGGCAAGCAACATCAGGCAGCGGGCGCGGCCTTGCTCGAGAGCCTGGGTATCCCCAGGGAGAAGGCACGGTTTGCGTTCACCCACGGACACTGGGATGAACCGGGAAATGATTCGCTTGAAGATCTTCTCGTGGCTTTAGCTGACAAGTGCTGGAGAGGAAAACGAAACGAGAGACTCGAGACGATCCTTGCGGAGCGCCTGAGTCTCTCGACGAATGAGCCTGTCTGGAACTGCTTTGCCAAGCTCGACGAAATCATCACAGCTTTGGGAAGAAATGCCGACGCGCGCCTCGTCTGGCAGCGAAGCTTCCCCGCCCCGGATGAGAGGTAGCGCTTTACTTTCCCAGCGCCGCCTCAACCGCAGACTGCATCTCGGGCGAATCCGGCTTCACGGGCGGCTCAAACCGCGCCACCGGCTTGCCGGAGCGGTCGAACAGGAACTTGGTGAAGTTCCACTTGATGTCGCCCGCAAACTGCGGATCGGTGGCCGGATCAGTCAGGAAAGTGTAGAGAGGCGTCTTGTCGTCGCCTTTCACCGACACCTTCGACATCATGGGGAAGCTCACGTTGTACTTGTTGGTGCAGAACTTCTTGATCTCCTCGTCGGTGCCCGGCTCCTGCTGCATAAAGTTGTTGGCGGGCACGCCCACGATTACGAAGCCCTTGTCCTTGTACTTCTCGTACAGCGCTTCGAGGCCCGCGTACTGTGGCGTGAAGCCGCATTTGCTGGCCACATTCACCACCAGCACTACCTTGCCTTTGAACTTGCCCAGGCTCACCTGGTCGCCGTCGATCGATCGCATGGTGAAGTCGTAAATGCTCTTTGTCGCTGCCCAACTCATCCCCGCCGCGACACACAACAGCAGCACCAATCCAAATTTGCGCATGAATTCTCCTTGCACCGCAGTGGCTAAATGATAATCGGCGACCCGGCCGGGAATTATCACGGAATTGTCACAAACCAGCTAACTCCATAGGCGAACATGAACCTTCGAGCAAAGGCTAAGTCAAGCAATCGCCGCGACCGAAGCAGCGTTCTCGTCTAAACCAACTCAGCGTCGGCACTTTTGAGGAGAATCGACACCGTCTGGCTACCTAAGCGCGGATGTTTTGCCGTAAGGCGCACAGTGCCGGGCGTGAGCGCCGCCCGCACCCATACTGCGCACACACCTCCCACCAGCGAAAAAGGATTATCCCCAATCAAGCGTGCCGGCCCCTCCAGGGTGAAGGAGATGGGATCATTCGCGAAAGGCCGTACTGCGCCGAACTCATCGGTGACCCGCACCACAACGCGCGTACAATCGGCCCCATCTGCCATCAATTCGCCGTCATCAGCAACCAGTACAAGCTTGCGATCGACACCGCCGCCGGAGAGGGATTTGGAGATGACCTGCTTGCCCTCGACAAATCCGTCGGCGCGAAGGTCGCCCCAGCCGAAGCGGATTTTGTCGTCCTTTAGCTTGGACATGTCGAGAATGTGCGGCGGATATTTGAGGTGCGCAAACTCCTCTCGATCGGGATCGACCTCGGCCACCAGCTCCCACGGATTCTCCCCGGTGAGCGTATTGCGCATGTAGACCTTCAGGTGGTCGCAATTGGTGCAGAAGACCGCCTTGGTAAACCCAACCGACTCGTCCCCGCGCGCCCAATGGAAGGCCGGCTCCAGCACCGCTTCTTCCGCGGGGTCGCACTGCGACTTGTAGAACCCGGCCGCAGCTTTCGGCTCCCTGAAGATGTCAGTCACCCCGTGATAGCAAATGCGATCACCCGATCCGAAGTTTCCATGGGTGTTGTAGTCGAACGCGCACCAGCCGATTCCCCCTGCGTAGCGAGGATCCGACGCCAGCTGATTATGAATGCGCGCGTGCCTTAACGTATGTTCGCGCTGGCGCTCGTCCTCGTCGATCGTCTTGGTGGGAAGCGTGTGCCCCACGAATTCAGTATTCAGATAGAACGGGTGATTCGGCGGCTTCAGCGGGAATCCAAAGTCGTTCATCGTGAACACGTCTTCCAGGAACTCCGATTCCTGGAAATAGCGGATGCCGCCCGTCGGCCGGGAATCGTCCAGCGCATGCGCCAGCGCATTAGTGCGGATGTAAAAGCCGTGGTCGTCGCGTGACTCGTTGATGCGAACGCCCCACAGAATGATGGACGGATGGTTCCAGTCGCGACGAATCATACGGCCCACGTTGTCGATCGCCACCTGTTTCCATGGTTCGTCGCCAATGTGTTGCCATCCGGGAATCTCCTCGAGCACCAGAAGACCGATCTCATCGCAACGATCGAGAAAGTGCCTGGATTGCGGGTAGTGCGAGGTTCGAACGATGTTGCAGTGCAGCTGCTTGCGGAGCACGTCGGCATCCTGTCGCTGAACGCGCGCCGGCATGGCCTGGCCCACGAACGGGAATGTCTGATGGCGGTCCAATCCGCGCAGCTTCACGATTTCCCCGTTCAGGCTGAATCCATGATCGGTAAACTTGGCTTCTCTGAAACCAATGCGGCGGCTGTCTTCATCAACCGGAACCCCATCTCGGAGCAGGCGAACCCGTACGGTGTAAAGATTTGGGGATGCCAAGCTCCAGAGATTGACTTTGCCGAAATCTGCGAGCGTGACGTCCTGCCGCGCGGGATCTCTGCGCGTCTGCACCGAAGCGTAAGGAGGCGCCGCGTTGTACGGATCGGCCGCGTCGCTGCTCTCGGCGGCGCCAGTCGAATTGAGTTCGACCTTTTGCGACGCCTTCGAAATGACCTTGTCGCCTTCGAGGAGCTCCGCGGTTAGCTCATAGTCTCCGTTCTGCTTGGGGTCTGAGGCAAGGAAACAGGAGACTTCGACCGTGGGATGGTCGCCCATCACATCCTTCGGTCGCGCAAAGATATTGTCGATATATGTGGCGGGCACTACCCGCAATGACACTTCGCGATAGATGCCGCCGAACGTCAGGTAATCGATCTCGTATCCAAACGGAGGTATATCGGGCCGCTCTGAGGAGTCGAGTTGAACAACGAGGATATTCTCGCCTTCTAGGTGGATGTGGGGAGTCAGATCGAACGAAAAGGGCGTGAACCCGCCTTTGTATTCGCCCAGGGCCACACCGTTGATCCACGCGGAAGACGCCGTCATGGCGCCTTCGAAATCGACAAAGATCCGCTTTCCCGCCACGCCCTTCGGAAGGCGGAATCGCCTGCGGTAGGTCGAGATAAACGAGTAGGACTTTTCGTCGAAGCTGTGCCAGGGCAGTTCGATGTTGGTATGCGGCAACACCACTCGCTCGAATCCCGCCTCATTGAAGGTGGGCGAGATCGCCTCGTCCACCTTCGCCGGCTTGTAACGCCAGTTCCGGTTCATCGGTAGAATCATGCGGCCGGAGGAATGCTGCGGCTGGGCAAAAGCGTCCACGCCGCCCACCGCGGAGCACGCCACGGTGGCTCCCGCAGTCTTGAGAAAATCACGTCGAATCATGAGTGCTCCCTTTTGAGGCACGCCCTCTTTGCCACGACAGCACGATACATTCACAGCACCAAGACCATCTCAATTGCTGTTGCTGAAAGGCATCCTGAAATGAAATGTAAACCTTTTCCCATAGGTTCTGGCAAGGACGTTGCGGAGAAGGTCCGGTGCGCCACGATTTCAGTGCGCTCTGTGCACCACCTTAGGGCACGTGTGCGACGAAATCACGTATCTCGCGCAATACTTCGTCTTCGTTCGAAAGGAATATGTAATGATTCGCGCCCGCTATTGTCACCACGCGCGCAGCCGGCACCCCGTTCTTTACCGCCTCCTCTTGTTTTCCAACCAGCACGGTCATCTCCGAGGAGAAAACCTTGGCCGCGCTCTGCACCCTGGGATCGGTGCTCTTGTCAAGCAAATGCCCAGTCCGTGGGGGTTAGCAAAGAATATGAGCGCGGGCGCTGGAATCGCCGTATATTTCTTGCCGCCCTTAATCATCGACATCAGCATCGCCCCGCCCGGCGGATTCCCAAATTTCCCTACTCCGCCGGTTAGGGTCGATTCCCGTTGCTGGCGAAGTTCGGCCTCTGGAAACCGGAAGCCGTTCATCCGCTCATAGTATTTTTGCAGCGCGGTGAAGCTGACCTCGTCCACCTCGCCAGGCCCCGGTGGCTGAGGGGCGTGCATCTGCTGCATCTCCATCACATTCGACCCTTTGCCATCATCAAAGGCATAGGAGTACGCGGCATCCAGGTACACGAGGCCCGCTATTTTCTCCGGATGAGCGTTTGCCACCGCGCTCAGCTCCGACCCCGCAAAGGAGTGCCCCACCAGGACCGGCCTGTCCAGCTTGAGCGCTTCCACTACCGCGAGTACGTCCGCGCCGAGTCGATCCGTGTCGGCCTGAACGTCGGCGAAACCTGAAGCGCCGAATCCCCTCCGCGTAATCCCGTACACGTGGCCGAGTGCCGTGAGCTTTGGCGCAAAATCGTCGAAGATGTGGGCTGTATTCCCGCCCCCGGCCAGCAGCACGAGCGCCCGCCCCGATCCACCCCAGTCGAGCACTTCCAGCTGGACAGCCTTGTCCACGCTCACAAAGCTCGTGGAATGCGGAGAGGGATCCTTCCAAGCCGCAGTGCCCTGTGAATAAAGACAGGTCGCGAGCAACGTGAGGAGAATGAATTGGGCAGAGAAGCGCCGCCGTAGCGACATGAGTAAGCCCCTCCTGGAGTTACCCTACGTTGAGTGGGCGCCCATTGTTCCAAGGGAATTAGGCAATTACTGTCTCAGCTCCACCAGTGTCGCTCCCTGGCCGCCCTCGTTCTGCGGAGCTTCGGCTATCGTGGCTACGTGGGGATGTCCCTTGAGGAAATCTCGCACTCCACGACGAAGAATGCCCGCTCCGTGCCCATGAATCACACGGACCCGTGGAAGTCCTGCCACGAAGGCGCGGTCGAGATACTTCTCCAACTCCCCGGTCGCCTCGTCCACCGTGCGGCCAATCAGGTTAATCTCCATGCGCATGTCATCGGTGCTGGCCGAAGTGACCGAGACGTGGACACCTTTTTGTTTCCGCGCGGCAGCCAGCGGATCGGCTTTCTGCGTCGCCGCGGCTGCGCTTGAAACCTCGGCAAGATCGTCGCGCTTCACGCGCATCTTGATTGGCCCAAGCGCCACTTCAAAGACGTCCTTCTCCACTTCGCGCTGCACCACGGCAATCTTGTTCATCGATTTGATGCGCACCTGGTCGCCTGGCGCAACGTGGCGCAGAACGTGCGGCTGCGCATTGGGATCAGCCTGGTCGGCGCCGGTGCGATGCGCCACAACCGCCTGGTTGAAGCTCTCCTGGAACTCGCGCCGCAGCCGGTTGATGCGCCGTTCCGCCTCCTTCGACAGTTTCTGCTGTGCGGCGCGGTCCTCGATTGCGCGCACGTTCTCGCGGATCTGGAACTCGAACTCCTTCATCAGCGACTCGAGCTTCTTTTCGAGCTCGCGCGTGCGGTTGCGAATCTCCACATCGCCTTCGCGCGCCAGCTTGGCGCGTTCCTGGTTCAGCGCGTACTGTTGCTCGCGCGTAGCCTTGCGCTCTTCTTCGAGTTGCGTCAGTTCCTTGTGCAATCGGTCGAGGAAGCGCGCGATGTCCACCTGCTGTGAGCCCAGCCGCTGCCGCGCAGCGGTAATTATGCTCGGCATTCAAGCCCAGCCGCTCCGCCGTAGCAATGCCCGCCGACGCGCCCGGCACACCCAGCCGCAGCTGATAGTTGGGCACCATGCGTCACTTCATCCACACCGGCCGCGGCATTCAGCACACCCGGCGTATTCGCGGCATAGACCTTAGCGAGGTATGGTGCGTGGAGATCAGAGACCACGCTCCGGCGCTCAGGAAGAAGGCGGCCACGGCAACCGCCAGCGCGGAGCCCTCTTCGGGATCGGTCGCCGACCCCAGCTCGTCCAGCAGGACCAGTGCATGCGAATCCGCCAGCCGCGACAACCGATCGAGATTCGTAATATGCGCCGAGAAGGTTGAAAGCGCCGCTCGATGGATTGCGCGTCGCCAATGTCCGCGAGGAACGCATGAAGATCGGGAAGCTGGCCGCGGTTGCCGGCACCGGAATTCCGGCCTGCGCCATCATTGCCAGCAGCGCCGTGGTTTTGAGCGTCACCGTCTTGCCGCCTGTGTTGGGTCCGCTGATGATGAGCTGGCGATGCTGTGCGGTCAACTCCAGCGTGAGCGGCACGACTTTGCCGCCGGTAGCACGCAGCCGCTTTTCAAGCAGCGGATGGCGGGCGGCCTCCAGGCTCAGCCGGTCAGAAGTGATGGCCGGCGCTACGCAGTCATAGGCACGTGCGAAACGGGCGCGCGCCAGCAGGCTGTCGACCAGCGCCAGCACCCGTGCTCCCGCCACCAACGCATGGGCGATAGTCCCCACCTGCCGCGTGAGCGCGACGAAGATGCGGTGAATCTCTGCCTGTTCGTCCTCGAGCAGCCTGACCAGCTCATTGTTCTGCTCAATCGTCTCCAGCGGCTCAACGTAGACCGTCAGGCCCGAAGAACTGGCGCCGTGAATCACACCCGAGACGCGCCGCTTGAGTTCGCTGCGCACCGGGATCACAAATCGCTCCCCGCGAATGGTGATCAGGTCCTCCTGCGTGGACCCATCCGACGACAGCTTGCGCAGCGCGGCCCTCAGGCTCTCCTCGATCACCCGCTGCTGCCGCTCCTGCTCACGGCGAATGCGGTTCAGCTCGGGCGAGGCATCGTCGGCCAGCGAGCCATCGGGCTGGATCTTGCGCTCGATCGATTCGGCAAGCGGGCGAAGCTCGTCGTCAGTGGCGCAGAGAGCTCCGCCAGCCCCGGCAGTTTACCCGCCAAGTCGCGCTGGGGGCGACTGCAGCAACGCCTGCCAGGCGGCGATATCGTTGGCCAATCGCGCGATGGCCTGCAACTCGGCGGCTTCCAGGGCCGCCTCCGGAATTCCGGCTTTGGCGGCGAACTGCGTCGGGTCGAAAAGCCCGCCCAGCGGGATCGACACCTGCTCCTCGAGCAGCAGCCGCACTTCGCCTGTGAGCTGGTGCTGGCGAGCGATCCACGCCTCGTCCATCGAGGGCTGCAGCGACTGGATGGCCACGCGCCCCACCGGAGATGCGGCAAATCCCGCGACCAGCGCCAAAAGCGAGTCCCACTCGAGTGCAGGGCTATCCGCGTGAGCAACCGGTTGCGGAATGGACTCCAGAAGCGACATCGTCTTAGCTAACTCCCTCTAATTATCTTCATACAGACCGCGATCACTTCCATGACGCGCCGCCATCCGTCGTGGTCCAGGCTGTTCCATCGGATGCTTCGATCGTAATCTCCTGCGCAGAGTTAAAGCGTATGTGCGCGATGGTGTGATTGGTCCCGTCCTTGTCGGGAAGCGCCACAATCCGCCAGCTGGTGCCGTTGTCGAGAGAACGAAAGACCTGCGCGTTCTCTCCGCCCACCCAGACCTCGCCTACAAACACAGCCAGCGTGTGCATCTTCGCGCTGCCGTTCGGCAGAACCGGTTGCCAGGCGCCATCTCCAAATGCGCGCTCCGGCTGGCCCTGCTCATTGATGCGCCAATGTGGTCTCGCAATCGAGGCCGCGGAAGCGCGCCCCAGAGCATGCGTGGTGACTGAGTTGGCGAATGCGCTGGCTTGCGCAGGCGCTTGCAACGCCAGCCGAGACGGCGGGCTAGCGGGCTTGGCCATGGGCACGCGAGCCGCCTCAGTTTGTCGCTCCGCGGATTCTGCAATCGCTGCCTGGGCGGGGACGGAGCAACATTCGCGGCAATTGCTGGAGGGACCGGGGTAGGCGGGGTAACCACGACTGGCCCGGTCGCTAAGGGAGCCGGCCTTCGATCCTCACGACGTCGCTCCTTCTGCGCTGAAGCCCCCGCCTCGGTCGGCGGCGAAACAGCGGTCGTAGGAGCCGGCTGATTGGCCGTCACCTCGGCGTTCTTTGCCACCGTAGCGTTCTGCTGCGGGTTGTTCACCACGTGCCGCAGAACCAGCGTGCTCACCACCGCAATCATCGCAGCGGCCGCCAACAATGGGACAGCGATGCGCCAGCCCGTCCGTTTCCGGTGAGCCGCGGGAGAAGCCACTGCATACGGCCCGGCGGCGCTGCCGGAAAGACTCAGCACCTCGCGGCACTCCGCGCAACAAGCAACGTGCGCCAGCACGCTCTCCCGCTCGCGCGGCAGCAATGCATCCTCGGCGAACGCCGTCAACACATTCGCATCCGGATGCGGCCCCGCATCTGCTGATACGAGCGCTCGTTGCAACGAATTTGGCTTTTCTTGTCTCAAAATCGTCTCGACTTCAGAACGTTTGAATCTTCTTTTCTTGCCGCAGATTCCTCTCCACATCCACCTGCAAATCCCTCACGTCCATCTCCTCAAGAATCTCGTCGCACCGTCGCGCATCCACCCCGCCTGAAATCAGCCGCTTGCGAATCCGTTTTCTCACGATCGATGTCACTTTCTTCAGTCTCCGGCATACGGTCGATTCCGCCATGCCCAGTTGTCGCCCGATCTCCGCCAGCCTTCGGCGATCCAGATAATACGCGGCCAGCAGGAATCGCTCCTCGCTGTTCAACTCGGACAGTACCTTTGAGACCGCCTCTTCCACACCCGGATCGCCCACGGCTGGCGGCGTCTCATCTTTTGCCGCAAACGCCACGCCCGATTCCATTTCCTCATCCAGGCTAACGTCGCGGGACCGCGCGCGGCATCGGTCCACGTGACGCTGCGCGAGCACTGTCCGCAACCATCCGGCCAGCGAGCCGCGCCCCATGTAGTAGTCGAGCTTCGACACGCGCCGGCCCTGCTGGTTGGGCAATCCGTACAACTCGGCATAAATCTCATCGGCCAGATCGCGCCCAGCCGTGTCATCCCTGGCTATCTGCTGCGCCGCCCGGTACAGTTCGCCCCGGTATTTCGCGAGAAAGTCGGCCCACGCGGCTTCGCTCCCCAACGAGCAGGCGCGCGCCAGCACCAATTCCTCCACGCACAATCCACGCACCAGTACGAACTTCTCCTGTTCGCTAAAGTCCGCGCCGTACCGCTCGACCACCGCTGCCACATATCCCTCAAATGCCTCTTGAGAGATCTCATAGCGCACACCACCGGACTCCGCGTAAAGCGCGGCGACCACTCTGCGAAGCTCCGGCGCCAGGCCGGACACTTCAGCGGCGAGCGTGTTTTCCGATGCCAGCAATTTTTCCTGCAAGCCGCGCGCTCTCCCTCGTTCTACATGCGGGATCGATCTGCACCCGCAGGAGGATTCGATGATTTTGACACTTTCGGCTTCACCTCGGAAGCAGCAGTTGGCTGCTAAGGAGATTCGCGCGGCTCGAACGGCCCTGTTCTCCGTTATCCTCGCGCTGTTTACAACTGCCGCCGCACTCGGCGGCCCAGCAGAAAACCATGCATTCAAGGTACTGCCGCCCATTGTGCGAGGCAATCTTGCCCTGTTTCCTGTAGTCGCCGACCACACCTTTGACGCATCGCAGCTCATGACGCTCGACGAGGGCATTCGCAGCGGCGCCGTCACTATCACCGAAGCGGACGATGGGCGGGGTCTGGTTCGCCCGGGCCAATCCCTGCCGCCGCGCCGCGGAGCTGAGGTCAATCGCCTGGTGCTTACCAACAACTCCGATCGCCCCTTGCTTCTGCTGGCGGGCGAGATCGTCACGGGCGGCAAGCAGGATCGCGTCATCGGCGCGGACCGCATCGTGCCGCCGAAGGCTGGTCCCATCGACCTGGGCGTCTTCTGCGTGGAGCCCGGCCGGTGGGTCGCGTCCAGTTCCAACTTCGGATCCATGGGCGTGCAAATGGCTCAGCCCAGCGTGCGCGTCCCCGCCATGGCTGAACACAACCAGAGCCGCGTCTGGGAAAACGTCGGCAACGCCAATGCCAGGATGGCGCAGAATCTTTCAGCAGCCAACGCGGCGCCCGCGCCCAGCACCACGTCGTATGCCAAAGTCTTCTCCAGCGCGCCTGTCGCCAACATGGTGGAACAGTATGGAGGAATCGAGGGTCAGAGTGCCATCCTCCGCGAACTGCGCGGCGAAGGCGCGATCGGCGTCGTGGTCGCTGTGGACGGGCAGATCGTGTGGGCCGACGTATTCGCCAGCACCGATCTCCTTACGCGCTACTGGCCCAAGCTGCTCCACAGTTATGTGGCTGAAGCCATGACCAGCGGCAAATCCGGCTCCCAGGCCACGCTCGCAGATGCCGAGCACTACGTCAATAATCTTAACGGAGGCCGAGAGGTGGTGGAGACCGATCCCGGCGTCTTTCGCCGGTCCGACGTCACCGGCGAGGGTTTCCGCGTCTTCGAACTTACCTCCCTTATTCCCAAAGAGGGCTTCGTTGTTCACATTGCCAAGATGAACCAGGAGACCGTGGCAAAGATAGTTCATCCGCGTCCGGGGATCGCCTACTGAGGCTCGCGGGCGTTCAGATTCCTAGCGTGACCGGCGCAGTCGCCGGTCGATCATCGCGGCCACCGCAATTGCCAGCCAATACACTGCAATGTCTGTGTACGAGAAGATGCGCCCCAGGAGAAGCACACCGGCAAAGGTGCGGCGAAATGCGTCAAGCGCCGGCGTGTGCACCAGTTTCAGAAGCTCAACCAGGATCGCGATAACACCGGCAATCACCGCGGCCCTTCCCACTGGCCGCGCCCGCGGCACTGAAGAGACGAGCCAATAGATCGCGATTGCCCACAGCGCGGACCCGCCGTATTTGACCAGCCACGCGGGCAGGCCGAAGTGCGCAAAACGAATCGCGAGTCCGGCAAACATCGTGAGGACGATGAGCGCGGCTGAGAGCCAGATCGGGCGTCGGTTCACTGGTACTGGTTCACTGGCTCTGGATCGACGTGGCCTTGTCGTGGCTGTACGACACCACGATATGCTTGCCATTCACGTCATAATCAACGGTCCGGCTGCCCTCGATCTGCCCATCAGGCTGCGCGCGCATGCCGATCGCGGTCCGCGTCCGAAGTTCGCTCATCCCCTGCTTCACCTGGTGTGCGTCGATGGCCTGCCACACATCCTTGGGCCAGTTCGAATAGATCGTGTGCGGATCGTCGTAATAAAAGAGCATGTCATCGTAGTAGTGCTCTTCCATCGGCCCCGTTGTGAAACCTACCGGAGTTGCGTACAGCTCTTTGCTGTCCGGCAGCGCAAAAACGATCATCACCTGGTGATCACCGTGCTCGATATTGTCGTGAATGCTGGCCGGCGCCACCGTCTTGATCGCCTTCTTCACGTCGAGCCGCTGAATGGGCGGAATGAGAGCCACCTGCTTAGCGAACTGGACGCGGCCGCCGGCATACGGATAGTACGGCATGGAGTAGCCGCTCCTCATCCAGACGCTCTTGCCTTCCAGATCCTTCACATCTTCAAAGTGCTGTGGAAACTCCTGGCGATCAATCGCGACCTGGTCGGCGGTGAGCTGTTGCTGTTGCTGCTTGCCGACCACACCCGGATTCCGGCGGTGCTGGAAAACGATAAACAGATAAATGCCGCCAACCACAATCGTAATCACAAACGGGATGAGAATCTTCTGCCAGGTCTTCAAGCGTGCTACCTCGTGTTGCAGCTATTCATGGGATGCAGAAGCGGTCGCCGGCGAACGCGCGCCGAGATTCAATCAAGCGGCGAGTTCCATTTCTCCAGCGCGTCCTTGAATGCGGTCATGAATTTGCCCGCGTCGGCGCCGTCGATAATGCGATGGTCGAAGCCCAGGCAATGCTGCTGCATCGAGCGAATGGCAATGGTGTCGTTTCCCTCGGCATCGGTCAGCACCACCGGCTCCTTCTTCAGACCGCCGATCGCCAGAATCGCCGCCTCCGGCTGATTGATGATCGGCGTTCCGTATTCGCCGCCAAATACTCCCGGGTTAGTAAGCGTAAACGTCGATCCCGACGCTTCTTCGGGCTTCAGTTTCTTGGCGCGTGCGCGCTCCGCAAGATCGGCAATCGCAATGGCGAGTTCGCGGAAACTCCGCCGCTCCGCCTCGCGGATCACCGGCACGATCAGGCCCCACTCCAGCGCCACAGCAATGCCCAGGTGGATGTGGTCGTGATAACGAATGGCGCTGCCTTCAATGGAGCCGTTCACAACCGGAAACCTGCGCAGCGCGTCGATCGCCGCCGCCGCAATGAATGGCATGAACGTCAGCTTTACGCCATGGCGCTGTTCAAAGCCCACGCGCGTCTGTTCGCGAAGCCGCACCACGCGCGTCATGTCGATCTTGTAGATGGAGTAGGCGTGGGGAATCGCGTGCCGGCTTTCGAACATCCGCTGCGCAATGATACTGCGCATGCGGCTCATTGGTTCCAGCTTGCCCGTGAGCTCCGGCGCCACCTGCGGCGGGGCTGAATGCGCCTGCGGCGCCGTGACCGACGGCGCTGTCTGCGGGGGAGCCTCAGTAGCGCCGTTCTGCATGTAGCCCAGCACATCATCTTTCGTGATGCGCCCGTTTGACCCGCTGCCCGCAATGCGTCGCAGATCGAGATTGTGCTCGCGCGCCATACGCCGTACCAGCGGCGACGAACGGATCGCCTGCGACGCGGCATACTCCACTTGCGGCGCGGGCGTTGCTTCACCAGCCGGCGAAGGCTTCGCAGCCGGCGAGGGCGGAACGTCCGCTCGTGCTTCCGTCTCCCTCGGCTGTGCCCCTGCCGCAGGACTGCCGTCTCCCTGCTCAATGGCCCGCTCCCCGGCACCCGAGGTGGCAATTACCCCAACCACCGTGTTCACCTCAACCGTCTCGCCCTCGCCGATCTTCACCTCGGCCAGAACTCCAGAAACGGGCGAAGGAATCTCCGCATCTACCTTGTCGGTGGAGATCTCGAAGAGCGGTTCGTCCTTCTGCACCGCATCTCCGGCCTTCTTCAGCCACTTGGTGATGGTGCCTTCAAAGATCGACTCGCCCATCTGCGGCATGATCACTGCCACCTGATTCGGTGTTCGTTGAGCCGCCTGAGGGGCGATCGTCGGCTTTGCTGACTCCCTCGCGGTCGATGGCTGAGCCGTCGGAGTCTGGGCGGGCGGCGCTTGAGCCTTGCTCTTTCCTGCAGCGCCCGGCTTTGCCGGTTGGGTTGATGCTGCTTGCTCCACAATCACCGCGACCACGGTGTTCACTTGTACGGTCTCGCCCTCGGGAACCTTGATGTCCTGGAGAACACCTGTAACCGGCGATGGAATCTCGGCGTCGACCTTGTCGGTGGAGATCTCGAACAGCGGCTCGTCCTTCTGCACCGCTTCCCCGGCCTGCTTCAGCCACTTCGTAATGGTGCCCTCAAAGATCGATTCGCCCATCTGGGGCATGACTACATCGGTCGGCATGAAGAGTTCTCTCCGCGTTGCATGACGCCAGATCGGGCCCGGCGCGCTCGCCCATAGATCAAGCCCAGCCGGATTATAAATGTCTCGCTGGGCCGCTGGCCGGGGCGCTATCCGGCTCAACCGATGCTGTCAGCCGCGCTCCAGCGGCGATCCGCCGCCGCGAAGCCGTTCTAGATCTTCCGGGATTCGAAGCGGCGTGTCCTGGGCTGGAAACTCGTGTGGCGGAGTTTGCTCGCCGGACCCGTCTTGGCAGGCATGAGCCAGGAGCTCATCCACATTTCTGACGGCGACAACCGGCTGCTTGAACACGTTGCCGAACTGCCTCGCCGCCTCGTCGGCCATCGCTTCCAGATTCGGTAACGTGGCCGGACAGGGAGCCTCGCGTTCCAGGCTCGTCACCGGCTTATCCGTGATGCCGCATGGGTTGATGAGTGCGAAGTCGCGAAGATCGGTGGTCACGTTGAATGCAAATCCGTGTGAAGTGATTCCGCGCGAGACATGAATCCCGATCGCTCCGATCTTGCGCGCGCTCGGCTCTAACGTGATCTTCTCCGTGCACCCACACGCCGGTCAAGCCTGCGATGCGCCCGGCGCGCACCCCGTAAACGGCGCACAGCCGGATCAGCGCTTCCTCCATCTCACGGACGAAGTCCACCGGCCCCATGCGGCCGCCGCCCGGGCGTTCAAGGCTGCGCAGGTCGAAGATCGGGTAGCCAATCAGCTGGCCGGGGCCGTGGTAGGTTACATCGCCGCCGCGGTTGATCTGGTGCAGCGTCACGCCGCGGCTGGCCAGCAATTCATCGGAGGCCAGCACGTTGGCGCGGTTGGCGTGCCGGCCCAGCGTGAGCACCGGCGGGTGCTCCAGCAGCAGCATCACGTTGCCGATGCGCTCCTCACGCCGCAGCTCCACCAGCTCTTCCTGCAGCCGCAGCGCTGTGTCGTAGGCCATCCGGCCGAGATAGCAGTACTGAATCATGTCTCCTTCGATTGTAGAGAGGCCTGCAGGGTTTCCGCCGGCTCTCCGAGCGCCGGCCGCGTCAGGCCGCCTTGGCCTGGAAGATTCCCGAAAATGCTGCGCGGTGGCTCCAGAACACAACGAACCACAGAATGGCGACCACGATGCCGGAGCCCAGTGCCATTTGGTACATCAGAATCCCTACCAGCAGGATGTTCACGATGACGGGACCGACAATCACCAGCCCCAGGGGAACGTACCGGTTAATGAGCAGCAGGATGCCGGGAATCACCTCACAGAGCCCCACAAACCAAATGTACTTGGTGCCGATGAGTGCTCCCATGAACTGTCCGGCGGCTCCCGGAGGCGGTGGCTGTTGCGGAAAGATGTGTAAGAACTTGTCGAGGCCAAAGACCAGGAAGACGAGGCCCAGCAGAATGCGGCAGATCAGGACAACAATTTTCATCCGGTTCTCCTTAGTGGAAAGATGACGGCGCGCGCGTCGAATCTTAGATCGTAGCCTCTTGATTCCAGAGGCAGGTCGCGGGATGCGAAATAAGTATGCGCTCGAAGGGCCAGAGGGCGCGAGGGCGGTCGATTGCGGGGTAGAATGGAGTCTGGCAGGAGGACCGGGCGGTCGCTGCCGGCTCCGCTTCGGCGGTCGCCGGGGGAGGAAAGTCCGAACTCCGCAGGGCAGTGTGCCGGATAACGTCCGGGACGCGGGCGTCAAGGCCCGTGGACGGCCAGTGCCACAGAGAACATACCGCCGGACTGGCTGAAAGGTCGGTCCTGGTAAGGGTGAAAAGGTGCGGTAAGAGCGCACCGCTGCGACGGTAACGCCGCAGGCATGGTAAACCCCACACGGAGCAAGACCAAATAGGGAGGGAAGCAGCCGCCGGGAGCCAGGCGGCGCTGCGCATCGGCCCGATGCGTCAAGACGGCTCCGGAACACGTCGAAACCTTCGGGTAGGTCGCTGATGAGTGTCCGCGGCAACGCGGCGCCTAGAGGAATGACCGCACACGACAGAATTCGGCTTACAGGTCCTTTTGCCGAATCAACGACAGCCTCGGCGGGGCGAACCCGGCCGAGGCTGGCCATTTTGGAGCGAGGATCGGCGGAGAAACTCAGTCAGGGCCGCCGTCTGAAACTTTTCCCCAGGTTCGGATATCTCATCAGCACGCTGGCTGTGTCTCGAATGGAGGCTGTCGTGCCATCATCGTTCGCCGAGGTGCTGTTCACTGACCCCGTCAAGAAGCTCCAGGAACAGCATGGTTCGCGTGCGGCCTATGCACGGATGACCGAAGCCATCGGCAAGCAGACGCTCGGGCAAGACGAGCAGGAATTTATCTCGTCGCGCGATAGCTTCTATCTGGCCACGGTAACGCCTGACGGCTGGCCTTATATCCAGCACCGCGGCGGGCCGACGGGATTTCTGGCCGTGCTCGATGACAAGACACTCGCCTTCGCCGATTACGCGGGCAACAAGCAGTTCGTGACAACGGGGAATCTCACTGCGAACGACCGGTTCGCGATCTTCCTGATGGACTATCCGAACCGGATCCGGCTGAAGGTCATTGGCCGCGCCCGCATTCTGGATTCCGGCGCGGATCCGGCGCTCGAGGCGAAGCTGGTTTCTGAGCCCAGCGCGCGCATAGACCGAATCTTTGTCCTCGACGTGGTGGGATTTGACTGGAACTGCTCACAGCACATCACGCCGCGGTACACCAAAGAAGAACTCGAAATGGCCCGTTAGGACGAATGCCGGCCGACAGTTGTGAGCCTCAACCGGCGATGGCGCGCCGCACGCCTTCGCGTGCCTTCCTTAGCTCGGCCACCGCGTCGCCTTGCGGCTTGAACTCCATGGCCGCCATGTGCCGGTACTTCAGCTCGGCGAGCTTGCGATAGATGTTGTCGTAGTTGATCTCACCGGTTCCGGGCTGGTGGCGGCCGGGCACGTCGGCCACGTGAATCAGGCCGATCACGTCGATGTTCTTTTCAAGCTTCTCGATCAGGTTGCCTTCGGCGATCTGTTCATGGAAGAGGTCGTAGAGGAACTGGACCTGCGGATGGTTCACGGCACGGACGATCTCGATGGCCTCGGCTGCGGAGGTCAGAAAGTAGTGCGGATTCTCTTCCGGGTCGATGCACTCCAGCAGCAGGCGAATCGGCTCGCCCGCAATCTGCTTGCCTTCGATGAGCGCGGCGGCGCGCTTGAGGCCGTCGACGCAGCTCTGGTGCTGGTCCTGGTGGGAGAGGCCTTCGATCACGTTCCCGGAGAGCACGATCATCGCCGGACAGTCGAGGATTCTCATGGGACCCAGCGCATGCTCGAACTCAGCCAGGAAGGTGTCGCGGGCGGCGGGATTGCCGACGCCATACTTGAGGCCCGCGGTAGCGTCGAAGCGGATGCCGAAACGCCTGCGGGCTTCGTTGGCCGATGCAAAGTCGGCGGCGGACCACTTGGCGTACTCGCCGACCAGCTCAACGTTGCGGTAACCGGCTTCGGCTACTTTCGCGAGGCGCTGGTCGAAGGACAGGTTCGTGAAGACGGTCCAGAGCATGACGGAGAGCGGAAAGGGCGTGTCTTCGGGCGGCTCGGCTTCGGCGGGAGCGGCAATCGCGGGCTGTGTCGCGGCAAGTACGGCTGTGGCGAGGGTTTGGGTGAACCTGCGGCGATCCATGCAGATCATCGTACGGCAGCTTTTAGCTTTTTAGCTTTTAGGTTTTAGCTCTCAGCCGTCAGTTGCCGGCTTTGTGGTTTCGAGATCCCCCTCTGTGATCGTCAATACAGATCGCACGCAGAAACTGCATCACACTGCATCATATGGACGTGTCGGCAAACCGTCGTCGCCTGTCGCTCTCTCCGGATCGGCAGGCCGGGCTGGATACCCCTCCTGGCCCATCGACACTTTTCGGGGGGGAAAATTTTTGCGGGAATCTTCGTCATTTAATCGCCTATGTAGATTTATAAAGTGCTGAAAATAAACAATTAATACTCATGCCAAGAGCGAACAAACAGAGAATTGCGTCGTTTGTTCGCCCATAACCGGGCTGAGCGCATGAAAAAACCCCGTCGCAGACGGGGTTTTCGAGTGCCCGGAGCCCTTCTTATGCTTTGGCGATCTTGCCGCTTTTGATGCAGCTGGTGCAGACGCGAATGCGCTTGGCCGAGCCGTTGACCAGGGCCTTGACGGCCTGGAGGTTCACGTTCCAGCGCCGGCGGCTGACGTTGTGGGCGTGAGAGATGTTGTTGCCGAACTGTGGTCCTTTGCCGCAAATATCACAAACCTGTGCCATGACTTCTGCTCCCAATCCTTTGGTGTTTCGTGCGGCCGCAGCCACGTTGGCGGATCCGACTCGGATTCGCCCGTCCTATCCCGCTTTTGTCGGGAAGGCCAGCTGACGGGGCGCACTTCAGGGCGCAACCAGCCTGCGGCGTGCCGAATATTCAGTATACCCGGAAGGCTGCGGGAAACCAAACATGGGGGAATTACGTACTTGACTCCCTCGAAGATGTAATTCCCAAACCGGGTGCCAACGCGGCGGGTGGTGTTCCGCGCGGCGCGGGCATCGCACTCCGCGCCGGGGTTAATGGCGGCGCAGATAACCCTTTTTTCGCTGCATTCGGCCTGACCTAAAGTCGGGCCCTGATTACAAAGCTCCCAATCTGCGGGATCGCGCTTAGATTCGGGTGGATTGGAAGCGCTTGGGCAATTCGGAAACTCGAGCCCTGCTAGACTGGCCATCGCGATGCGATGCATGGTTGCCATCATTTTCTGCGCCTCTCTCAGTTTGGCTCAAGACACGCGGTCCCAGAAATCACGATATCGAAAGCAGGGAACCGATGCGCTAGCCACGGAACAATCTCGCAGCAAGGCAAAGCTGTGCGCTAACGCGGAGAAGGGCGGCAACGCGCTCATAGCACACTGCCTGGCGGATGAGGCCAAAGAAACTGAGAAGAACTATCTTGCCTACATCCGGGCCATTGGCGCTTTGCTGCGTTTGAGTTCAGGAGCGGAATCGGCGCCGCCAGCAAAGACCCGGCTTCCCTTCGACGCGGCTGAAGAGGCCTGGCAGACGTACCGCGATAAGAGTTGCACGTCGATGGCGACGCAGTGGGAAGGTGGCGATCAAAGTCCGGTCGCCTACAGCGACTGCCGCCTCAAACTCACGTGGAACCACATGAATGAGCTCGCCGATTTGTATTCCGATTTGTGGGATGGGCACGCAACGAGTTCAGGGCCGCCTGGAGCATCCGTTCCAGAGGCGCTGAGGCCTGCAGTGGAAGAAGTCAAAGCGAAATCGCATATAGCGCTCCTGTTGCCGAGCGAGTTGTCCCAGCCATTCGCAGAAGCGAAACATGCAATCGTCGAAGCGGCATCGGGCGATGAGTACGCTATCTCTCTGTATTACGAGTTGGGCGTTGGGGATTCCGGTTTCGCTGCATCGTTTACCGCAAATGCTCAGCCTGGATACGCGCCGAAGGATCTCCCCAATGTAAGCGAGGTGAAATTGTCTGGTCACTTGATCGGATATTTTCGTCCGGTAAGCTGTGGCGGATCCTGTGCGCCGGCGAATCTCTGGTGGGAAGAGAACCAAATCCTCTATCAAATTCAATTCAAGCTTTCTTCAACGCTCGCCGAGGATAACCAACAAAGGGTAATGATCGCGGCGGCCGATTCCGCGATTCTAGCAGGTCCGCGCTGAGCGCCGTGGAACGGGCCAGGAAGCACTCAAAAGGTCTTGAACACCCGTTCCCAGCGCCGACGCCCCAGCAAATCCCGGTTTGGATCCGCACCCTCTTCGGCGGTTCGCACGACGGAGTCGTAGATGACGAGGGGTTTGCCGATCACATCGCGGGCACTGACAAAGCCCCAGCAGCGGCTGTCGAGGGAGTCGTCTCGATTGTCGCCGAGAACGAAGTAACTTTGCACCGGCACGACGATCTCTCCGTTGACCACCTGGCGCGAAAACGCTTCGTGACCTTGTGCGCAGTCCGGAAGCTCGACGTCATTCGGGAAGTCCTTCGGATAGAACGGCTCGAGGCGAGTCTGGCGGGTCACATACTTTTCGTCGAGCACCGTTCCATTCAGGATCACAGCCTCATTGGCGATGCGTAGATGATCGCCCGGAATTGCAATGACTCGTTTGATGAGAATCTGATCGCGATCCCTCGGCGAGAAGAAGAGGATCAACTGGCCGTGCGTGGGAGGCCGGAGGGGGAACATCTGGGCGAGAATCTTGTCCCCAGGGAGCAGGGTGTTCTGCATGGATCCTGATGGAATTTCGAAGGTCTGGACAAAGAAGAATGGGACAACGCTGAGCGCCGCGACCACGAACCATGGCCAGGCTATGCCTCGACGAGCGCCCGCGGCAGCCTACGCGCGTCCTGCGCGCACAAACAGGATTCCGAACCCGAGAGAACCCAGAAGCATTCCAACCATCTGCGGTGCACGTCCGGTCAAGTACCAGGGACGAAGAAGGCCCACCGGCAAAAGCAGAAGCTGCGCGAACCAGAACGTCGCAAATCCATAGGCGCTCCAAATCCGGTTCCGCAAGATTCCTACGCCCGCACAGAAAGGAAGAAGGGCAAAGGGAAGAAGGACAATCGGCCCGATCAGGCTGACAAGTACGATGAGCCCGGCGATCACAATGGCAATCACGGACGCAGCGCGGGGCAGTCTCTTTGATGTTTGCATTGTGGACCGTTGACCTGTAACGGGGACGTCGGCGCGATTGTACCGGAATCAGCATCGCTGCGCTGCTGCGCGGGCTGGTGGAATGGCGCCAATGAAGCGAAGGAGTGAAAAGTGAGCAAAGAAGGAGAATTGATCGTCTCAACAATTTCTGGAGATGCGGGCCTCTAACTTTTGCTTGATTGTCACCACCGGGCGACTGTCAGGTTATCGAGAAACGCCGAGCTCGATCCGGACGGGCCCATCCCGTCCACCTGGAAATTGGTGAGCAATACGGAGCTCCAGCCTAGCGCAAAGGCCGAGGGAACGGTCGCATTGATGTTCTGCTCAACGCCATCGAACCAAACAGACTGATACGTCACGTTGCCCGCATCATCGCGCGAGTAGGTTACCTGCACATGGTGCCAGGTGTCGGTGGTCCAATCGCGAGGATTGCAGGCGGCGGTGGAATGCAGCCACCGGTCTTGATATTCGATGGGCGAGCCGGCGTTTTCCGTGTAGTCCCATGTGCCGGAGTAGCCGTCGCACTGGAAGCCAAAGATGACGGTTTGCCCGTTGGCGAGCACCTGGTTCATATCGAACTCGAGATTGGCGATGTCATCGGAGGGCGAGGCCACATAGACCCACGCGTCGTAGAGGAAGTTTGCAGCGGCGGGGTCCGCGGCGAATGCGACGTGATACCGCTCGCCGCCGTAGTTGGTGTAGGAGGTATTGAATGAGCGCGCCGATCCGCTCTGCGACGGACTCGCGACCAGATTGGTGACGCCCGTCGATGTGCCGTTGCCGCTGGCATCGTCGTGATCGGCCTGCCATGCGGGCAGGGACTGGATGGCGGTGACAACCACCGCATTGGACGGGATGGCGGGCCCGTTGGCGGAGGGTGCAGGAGACGTGGGCGGGGCGGTCACGGTGATCGCCACCTTGGCGTCGCACGTTGCACCGTCGTTGCCCCAGGTCTGCACGTGGAGCGTGTGCGCGCCGGGGGCGGCAGTCACCTGCAAGTTCAACGAGGGGCCGTTCCCAGGCGTGGCGGCGCCGGCATCGAGCGCGTAGCCCATGGAAACGACGGATTGGGAAGAGCATTCCGTTGCGGTGGCGTTGAGCTGGAAGGGCGACGTGACGGAGGCGCCACCGACGGGACTGGCGATCACAGTATCTGTCGTATCGGCAGACGGTGTAGGAGCAGAATTCGTGGTGGGGGTTAGCTTCGTCGACCCGCAACCCACACAGAAGAAGACCATGGCAACTAAAAGACACTTCAATAACTTCATCTAAATAAGGCCTCAAGCCTTTTTGGGAAAGCCTGGCCACGACGGGATTGACTCGTTCAAGCAGACGAGTGGCAGAACGATCGAACAGCTTTCTCAGGAGACTTGATTTGAACTTAATCCAAGACGCACGGGAGGACAAGCGGGAGGCTCTGCAACGAAAGTTGCACGAGGCGCTTTGGCGTCGCGCGCATAGGGAGTTTGCATGGCAGAAACTTCCGCATCGGCGGTTACTCGCTCGGAACCTAGAAATCCCGCGCAGAATACTCGTTGCCGAATTCGCGGTCGCGCTTTTTGCAAGTGGTCATTCTGTTTCAACGCTGAGGCTGTCGCGTTGAGAAGTGATGCGCTTGACAAGCATCACGCTGGGCCAAGTCCATCCCAGACCCACTAAGGCCCCTACGATCCCGACGGTCTTAGGAGGAAGGATCATCCATAGTGCCGTTGCCACGCATAGCGGGCTCAAGATACATACCCCTGCGAACCAGATCGCCACGAACGCCAGCATCCGGCGTTGGTAGAGTCGAAGGGGCGTATGAACGCTTGTTAACCAAGCATAAACAGCCCCAACAACAATCGGATAAAGTACCAAATCAAACACCGTGATGAATGTAAGTCGGAATAATCTATCGGTCATCGATGAAGTCCTTCATAGGTTTACGGGCATAGAGTGGCAAGGAAACCACAACGTCCCCACAAGTGTTGGGCATTTTCGTTGCTCACAATATACGTGAACAGTGTGACACCACAAACCTGATTTTCAGATCGAAATCGTGGTCGTGTCTGTATGGTGGGCGACTCGGACCTTTCACTGATTTTCGCCTTGGGCGAGAAGAATCGAGTTGGCGACTTGTGGGAGGTCATTAACTCGTATCCAAGCGCGGTGTCAGTATTCGGAGGGTGGTTCCACGTGGTCAATCACGAGGGACTCCATTGATCTTATGGGTGGTGCGAGCTTGAGGCCGAGCTGGCCGTGAAGGACGTACTGGATCTGCGAACTGAATTTTCACAAAAAAAATCCTCCCTGGAAGGGCCAGGGAGGTATTCGGAAGGCTCACAGAGTGAGAAAGGCAAAGAACTTGGTTTTGCCGGCGACACTTCGCGGGCAAACGGCCCGCGGCTGAAGTCGCCGTGATTTTTGTTGGGCAATTTCAGCAGCTTTAAGGCGCTGCTCCTTCCACGACCCGCCGGTTTTTACTGCCCCGGTGCGGGCGCGGGAGTGAAGGTGACGTTGTACTTGGTGAACTGCAGGGTCTCGATGGTGTTGGCGCCGCCCTGGCTGTTCAGGATGAAGCCGTTGTGATTGTTCTTGCTTTGCTCGACCTTGGCGGTCACGGTGGCAGTGGCGGGATGGTGCACGCCCTTCTGCGCGAAGATGACCTGAACGTTGGATCCGGTGCCGTCCCAGGTGACCGAGTAGTCGCCGGCGGGCAGTTGGCTGGCGCCAATCTTCACCGTATCGGGGAAGTTCACCGACTGGGTATTCTTCGCGGCAAATGCAGGGGCAGACAAGAGGGCGAGTATCAGTGCGCAATAAGAAAGACGCTTCACGAGTATCTCCTCGAATGCCTCTTTGGATTCCCCCGTTGGAGGGAGGCATTAAGAGGATTACAAATCAGAAGTGTCAAGAGTGAAGCTTAAGAAATGTAAAAGGCAGTGAACAGTGAGCCGTGAACAGAGAAAGGCCTCTGGTCATGCGGGTTCTGGTTGATGTGATGTAATGTGGATCACACTCGAACGCTTTCGTTGTGATCGACCGGCACGCTGACGAGTGGAATGGTCAGAGACACGCGCAGGCCCGGGCCCGCATTCTGAGCGACGACGGTTCCGTGGTGCGCCTGCACGGCGCGCCTGGCAATGGAGAGGCCGAGTCCTGATCCTCCGCCGTTGGTGTTGCGCGCTTCTTCCACGCGGAAGAAGGGGTCGAAGATGCGACCCAGCGAATCGTCGGGAACGCCCGGGCCGTGATCGCGAATGACGATGGAGGCGGTTTGCTCGTCGTCAGTGACGGAGATTTCAATGGGCGAGGCTTCGGGCGAGTAGCGAATGGCGTTGCGCAGCACGTTCTCGATGGCGCGGCGCAGCAGTTCGCGGCTGCCGAGCACGTCGCCGTGCGACTCGTTGGCGAGCGCGATGCGGCATCCGCGCGCTTCGGCTTCGACCTGGCAGTCGCGCACGACTTCGTCGACAACGGCGCCGATCCCGACGGTCTCGGCGCCGCGGAGGGTGGGATCGCCCTCGACAAAGGTGATCTCGACGATGTCGGAGACCAGGGACGCGATGCGGTCGACGTCCTTCTCAATGCGATCAATGGCGGTTTTGCTGTCGGGCGAGGTACGGGCCAGCTTGACGGCGAACTTGAGGCGGGCCAGGGGCGAGCGGAGTTCGTGGGAGATGTCGCCCAGCAGGCGGCGCTCGCTGAGGATGAGGCGCTCGAGGCGTTCGGCCATCTCGTTGAACGATCGGCCGAGCTGGCCGATTTCGTCGGGGCGATTGGTTTTGACGCGCACGGAGAGGTTTCCCTGGCCGAATGCGGCAATTGAGCTGGCGATGCGGCGAATGGGATTGATGACGCCCACGGCCGCCATCCAGAAGACCGCGGCGGTGGCGCCGATGACGAGGAAGTAGTAGGGAAGGAAGGTCCAGATATGCAGGCGGCGCAGTTGGCCTTCAGCCACAAACCAGAATCTGCCGTCGCGCGATTGACGCGTAATGAGCCAGTTCCCGTTGATGCGCAGGCGCGACTTGGTGTCGGGAGCAGCGGGAAGTTTGGCGGAGAGGTTGGCGCCGGTAACCAGGTCGATGCCGTGGGCGTCGACCAGCGTGTGCTTGCCCTTGAAGATGTGATTCAGCCGATCTTCGTACTGGGCCAGCCCCTTGGCGCCGCCGCTGTTGTAGGCGTCTTGAAGGCTTTGCAGCTGTAATTCATCGAACCGCTCGAAGGTGGGGTCGATGGTCATTTGCTGCATGCGGTTGCCGATGGCGCCGAAGACGAGGAATGCCAGCGCGAGGATGGCGATCATCGACAGCAGGGTTACGACGAAGAGGGATCGGAGGCGCACGCGTTAGTTGGCTCCAGCGAAAATATAACCCACACCGCGCACGGTGCGAATGAGCCTGTGGCCGTGTTCCAGCTTTTTACGCAGATGGCTGATGTGCACGTCGAGGAAGCGGTCGTAGGGGGTGGCCTCGCGCTCGAAGAGGGCGGCGGTGATTTCGTCGCGGGAGACGACGCGGCCGGCGGAGCGGATAAGCATCTCGAGCAGGTCGAACTCCATCTCGGTTAGCTCGACGGGCTCGTCGGAGCTCCAGACTTCGCGGGTGGCGGGGTTGAGGCGAACGCCGCCGATGTTCATGGCGTCTGGCGCGGCGGGGCGGCGGGACTCGGTGCGGCGGAGGACGGCGCGGATGCGGGCGAGGAGTTCGTCGGGATCGAAGGGCTTGGGCAGGTAGTCGTCGGCGCCGGCATCGAGGCCCTGGATGCGGTCCTGCTGTTGGACCCGTGCGGTGAGCATGATGACGGGCGTTTGCTTGCGGCGGCGCAACTGGGTGAGCACCCCGAAGCCGTCGAGGACGGGGAGCATGACGTCGAGGATGACCAGGTCGTGAGTGCCGTTGAGAGCGCAGGTGAGGCCTTCACGTCCGGTGTAGGCGCATTCCAGTTTGTGCCCGATCTGCGCGAAGAACTCCCGCATCATGCCGCAGAGCTCGGCGTCGTCATCGACCAGCAACAGGCTGAGATGCCTGGTTTTCTCCTGAATGTCCGGTTCCTTCACCTCGACAAGATTCATGCTACACAGACCCACGGACCAAGTCTCGCACCAAAGGTGCGCGGCAAGGAATGGGGTTAACAATTCTTATGATTAAGGGTGTCAGGGGTCGTCACGCAGATACGTGACGGTTGGGCCCGATTCTTTTGGCGTCATTTATGGCGGAGCCAGCCAATCCAGATCCGGCCAATTCAGACCCGATGTGGCCGTTCTCGAGCGGTCCATCGGCGTTGTAGGCTGGGGCGAGGTGGATGCCGTGCCTGGCGGCGATCCGCTCCATCTCACCAACGCGCTGGGGAGTAATGTGGCCCCGCCCCTGCGAAAACGGCTCGAAGCGGCGTTCGAGGGCCAGCGCCATGCCTTCCAGAAGGCATCCGTGCACCACGTCCGGGAAGGGATGCCGGTTCAAGACTCCGCGCAGGTCCGGCGCGAACCGCAGCCCGCCGGCAACCTGGCCCAACCCGCCAAAGAAGACGGTTGCGCCGCTCATCCCGGCGACCGGCGACAGGTTTTTGGGATACCCGGCGTCGCAAACCAAAGCATCGCCTGCCATGCGCCCCAGCAGCAGCGATGGAGAGGCGAGGCTCGCGGCGCAGATTACGATGTCGGCCTGCCGGGGGAATTGGCGCAGATCGGTGGCCATCTGCGTCTCGGCCCCATCCGCTTGCAGCTCGGCAGCGATTCTCCCGAGCCGCTCCCCATTGCGCGCATGCAGGAGCACGCGCTTGACCATCGGCGCCAGGCACCGTGCGCAGCCTGAACCCACATCGCCGCTTGCCCCCACGATCAGCAGGGTCGCGTCCAACAGGCTTCGGCCCTGGAGCGCGCACATGCGCTTCACGCCTTGCACGATGAAGCCAACCGTCAACGTGTTTCCCGTGGTAAACACGGTTTGGCGGCGTTCGCCCAGTTGCTCAAAGTTGCCCTCGATGAGGATGGAGCTGAATCCGCCCAGGCTCACAATCTTGGCTCCGGCCTTGATGGCGCAGGCCGCAGCGGCGCGGACCCGCGACATGTTGTCGAGTGTGTGGGCTGCGTCAAGGCAGTCGGGCGGAATGAACGAATCGATGTAAATGCCGCGCGCTCTGGCGCCGGAAGGAGATCCCACTTCGACACGGAAAACGGGCCGCGGAGGAATCCACGGCAGAATATCCCGGATCTCGTCCTGCGGAAGCGGCGGGTGATCGGGCCCGCGCAGAAAAGCCACCACGTCGTGAGCGGCTTTCCAGCTATCCTGGTGCCCGATCAGCGCAAAATCCACGGGCGGGATCCCGCCGCCATTGTTTGTTAAACCGGCAACTGTGTCACCCATGCGAGTGTGACCTCCCCGGGCAGTCCCAGCATGTCGAGCGAGCTTAGATATTGGCGCAGAGACGCGCCGCGAAGCTCCGACGCGCTCAGGCTCACATGGGGCAGTGAAGGCTTGACGCAGCTTCCATGGCATACCTCGCAGTGGCCATCGCTGCAATCCTTGGCGAGCATATTCGCCAGCGTGGTCATCACCTCAAGGTGCAGGCGGTGCACCTTGTCGTCGAAAGCCTGCGGATCGCGTTCCCGCTCGGTTCTCAGAATGTCCATTGCGTGGTCGATGTGCTCTTCTTCCTGGGCGGCAATCGCGGCAAAGGTGGTTCCGAGGCTGCCCGGCGCCACGCGGCCCACGCGCGCGTAGCTGGCTACGGCGAACGACTCCAGCATGATCTCCTGCACAATCAGGCAGCCGACGAAGTCCCGCTCCTCGATGCAGCGCAGGAATGCCTCGCGCAGCCGCTTCCAGTGTCGGGCGCCCACGTTGTTGGTCACTTCGATACCCAGCAGGCGGCCTTCCGCGGTAAAGTCGGCGGCGTGCCCTCGCTCGCCCTCGGCATGTTCCAGCGCATCGGCAATCTCTGCCGGATCGTGGCAAATCTCCGCCAGCGATGCGTAGTTCATAGCTGCCAGGGTTTCTCCGGTGACGGCCTGGGCCAGGATGTCTTGCCAGACCGATGCATTGGGTGCGAGGGGAAGACACTCCCGCGTGGGTGAGCAGTTAATGGCAACCACAGGTTCCATAAGACCTCCTCGGGGAAGCTGGGAGATTGATACCGCTTCTCCTAAGCTGATGAGGAGTACGGGGCGGGCGCGAGGCTAGTTCCCGGTCTTATGAAACTATTTTTGCGATCACTCTGCGACTACATCCCCCGCTATTTCGCAGCTACCCTCGACACCGGCGCGAGCTCAGCCGGTTTTCACCGACCGGCCCAGGCGATGCCGTCGGAGTTTTTGCCGTCGTCGATGGTGCGGGCGATCTTCCACGTGGCCAGGTCGAGCTCGGCGATGGTGTGCGAGCCGACGCAGGAGACGTAGGCGGTCTTGTTGCCGGGCTTGACGAGCACTTCCTGGGGATCGGGCGGCGTGGTAACGCTGCGCACGACTTTCATGGTGTTCATGTCGACGATGGCCAGCTTGCCCTTGGTGGGGATGGTGACGAGCAGGAACTTGCCGTCGAGGGTGGGCGCGGTGCCGTAGGCGAGGCCTTCAAGCGGCACCCACAGGCCGACCTTGTTGGTGGCTGTGTCGATGACGGCGAGACGGGGCTGGGTCTGGTCGGCGGTGAAGACCCATTTGTCATCAGGGGAGATGGAGATGCGCTGCGTGTTGGCGGAGATGGGGATGACGGCGACGGTTTTGCGGCCGGGGATGTCGAGGACGGAGACGGTGCCGGGGCCGACGTTGGCGGTGTAGCCGTGCTGTCCGTCGTGAGAGAGTGCGAGCATGTGGCTTTCCGGCTGGCCGGTGGGAATGGTTCCGATGATCTTGAGCGTGGCGGGATCGATGATGGAGATGGCTTTATCGAGCTCGGTGGTGACATAGAGCATGCCGTCTTTGCCGAAGATGGGCATGTGGGGACGCACCGGGTGGCCCCAGTCGACGTTGCCCACGACCTTGGCTGAGGCGATATCCACGACAACCATGTTGTGGCCGTCGGTGCCGGGCTTGCCGACGCCGGAGTTGCCGTAGACGGGGACGTAGGCGAGGCGGCCATCGGGGGAGGCGGTGACCTCGTGGCCGGTGATACCGCCCTCGGGGACCGAGGCGATGACTTTGCCGGCCACCGGATCGACGATGCCGAGCGAGCCTTCGCCTTTTTGCGCGACGAGTAGGCGTTGCGCGAAGACGCTGGGCGCGGCGAGGGAGAGGACGGCGACGGCGGCGAGAGCTGGTTTGAGGAAGTTCGGCTTGATGATCATGGGCCATCTCCGGGGAAAGTCAGTAGCGGCGACCAGCATAGCGACTGTCCCCGGCATTGCGCCAGTTGAAGCGACTCGAAGCTGCGTGAACTGAGCTTAGGAGTGGGCGGTCCAGGGATCGTAGGTGCCGACGCTCCAGGAGTGGCCTTCGGGATCTTTGACGCCGAACTCGCGGCTGCCGTAGTCGGTGTCCTGAATGGGGCGGATGATGGTGGCGCCGGCGGCCTGGGCGCGCGCGTGGACGGCGTCGGCATCGGGGACGACGATGTAGGCGCTGCGGGTTTCTAGGTTGCCGAGCTCGGCAGGAGATTTGAAGCTGCGGCCGTATTCATCGTCTTTGCCCGAGCCGAGCATGATCATGCCGCCGTTGAGAGTGAGCTCGGCGTGGCCGATGGTTCTGTCGGGGCCATCGTAGACGGCGTGGCGCGTGAATCCGAACACGTTGCAGAGCCAGTCGATAGCGGCGCGGGCATCGCGATAACGCAGGGCGGGCATGATGGTGGATGGCGGGTGGGGTTGGTCATGGTGACCTCCTGGGGATGATCTCGTGCATTTTGAGAATGGCAGGCGGGTGGAGGCGGCGTCTTGGAAAAATCGGAAGTACGGGAGCAGGGACTAGGGGCCAGGGGCTAGATTCAATCGGCGGGGACGTGATTGGCCCAGGGGGTGCCGCGGGGCCGGAGTAGGTGGTGGCGTCGATGCCGGAGAAGGCGCGGAATTCGTTGGCGAAGTGGGACTGGTCGTAGAAGCCGCAATCGAGGGCCAATTCGGCCCAGGGACATCGAGCCCCGCGTGCAGGCGCTGAACGGCACGCTGAAAGCGCTGGACGCGGCACCAGACTTTGGGCGAGAAGCCCACCTGCTCGCGAAAGACCTGGGAGAAGCGGCGCTCGCTCCAGCCGGTGCTGCGGGCGACTGCCGCGGACGCGTGGCAACGCGCTTCAAAGCGGCTCAGCGCGATACTCGACGGCCTGGTGCAGTGGAACCGGATGGCCGGCGAGCCGAGTAGCAACGGCGCAGCAGGTCGGCTTCGAGAAGCGTGAGCTTGTCAGCCGGGGCAGTCACTTCGCGCAACCGGTCGCGCAGAGTGCGCGCCGGGCGGCCCCAGATGTCTTCAAGGCCGACGGTGCGATTGCTGAAGAGTAGACGGCGTCGCGCGGCAAAGGGCGCAAAGCCGCCGGGCTGGAAGACCACGCCGATGAGGTCGGCCATGTCGGAGGTGTCAACGATCTCGTAGACGGAGCGGGCGCCGACGATCAGCGAGGGCGGAGCTTGGGAGTGCGCGTCTGGCCTTCGGGGCAGTCGAGCAGAAAGTCGCGCGCGAGGTTGAGGATGACCTGGACGCGGCCGGTGGGCAGTATGCGCTCACGGCGGTGTGCCGGGTGCAGGCGCGCGCGCGTACCAGAGCGTGCGGATGCAGCGGTTGAGCGGTGCGGCGCGGGAGTGTGCTCGAGGTAAATCACATGGACCCTCGAGGTGCTTATAGCACGATTCGGATGAGCCGAAGGCGCGGTTGGAGCCGGACGCGAGCGCTTGGGATATGCTTGGCGGCATGGGGCTTCCGGCAGGCGACACGGAACTTGGTGCAGATCGTGGATGCGGCGCTGGCCGAAGCCGCGCGGCGCGCGGGCGATTGGCTGGTTTGCCGGGTGGGATGCACGCAGTGTTGCCATGGGGCATTCGCGATCAATGCGCTGGATGCGGCGCGGCTGCGCGCGGCATGGAGTCGTCTGCGCGGTATCGATCCGGAGCTGGCGGCGGAGATCGAGCGGCGGGCGCGGGCTTGGATTGAGGAGCATGGCGCGGACGTTTCCGGGCGATTTGGCGACCGGCGTTCTGGGCGAGTCGGAGGCAGAACGGGAGCGGTTTGAGGAGTTTGCGAATGAGGCGCGCCTGTCCGGCTCTTGATCCGGCGACGGGGCGGTGCGATGTGTATGCATGGCGGCCGATGACCTGCCGGGTGTTCGGGCCGCCGGTGCGTGGATGGGGTGAGCGGCGACGCGCTGGGGCACTGCGAGCTTTGCTTTGCACGGCGCGAGCGGAAGCCGAGTTGCGGCATGCGAGATGCCTGTTCCGCATGAGCTGGAAGCAGCGGCTGCTTGAGAGATTGGAGACCAGCGCCCCGGAGACGGTCGTGGCCTTGCCCTGCTTGGTTGCGGAGTGATCAGGGCCGGCGCCTGCACGATAAACTGGCGCTTGGACCTCCCCACGAAATCCCGCCCATCCATGCGTCCCTGCTGGGTTGAAATCAACACCGGCACTCTTGAAGACAACTACCGCCTGCTTCGGCGGCTGGCCGGGCCCACTCCGAGTGCTGGCCATTGTGAAGGCCGACGCCTATGGGCATGCTGGAGATTTGTGCGCCGGCTGCCGTGCGAGGCGGAGCGCAGTGGCTGGGCGTGACCAGCGTGGAAGAGGGCGTCGCAGCCCGTGCAGTCTGCCCGGATGCCCGCTCGTGATCATGGGAGGAATCTTCCCGGGCCTAGGCTGCCGCGGTCTTCGCACATTGGCTCACTGCTGTTGTGTGGGAACCACGGCAACTGGATGAGCTCGAGGACTTTGCACGAGCCAACGGCCTGCCTGCCGCTTCGATGCCGGTGCATCTGGAGATTGATACGGGAATGAGCCGCCAGGGTGTGAGTTTTGATGATCTGCCCGCGATGCTCGCCCGATTCACCACGAGGTCCGCCGTCGCGTCTCGACGGGGTGATGACCCACCTTTACGCCTCGGACGACTCGACGGGCGAGGCGACTGATGCGCAACTGGCACGGCTCGACGAGTCGCTCGCAAAGATCCGTACCTTGCTGACGGAGGAGAATGCGGGTCACGCCTGGCTCAATGTTGGCACTTCGGCTGCGCTGCTGGGCGGCGAGTCAACGGCGATTGCTGCGCTGGCAGCACGTCATGGGTTAATTCCCATGCTGCGGCCTGGGCTGGCGCTCTACGGCATTGCGCCGCGTTACATCCGCCTCACGAAGTGGGTCACGAACCTGAGGCACTGACCGCAGAGCGCTGAGCGACCTGCGGCCCGTTCTTGCCTGGAAGACTCGGATCACCAGCCTGCGCGGCATCGCGGCGGGCGCCGAAGTGGGATACAACGGCACCTTTGTGGCCACCGAGCCGATGCGGCTGGCGCTGCTGCCGCTGGGCTACGCTGACGGGCTCGACCGGCGGCTCGGGAACCGCTTCAGCCTGCTGGTGCGCGGCCAGCGCGCGCCGCTGGTGGGCCGCATCAGCATGGACCAGGCTGTTCTGGATGTTACGGAGATTCCGGGGGTTATGCCCGGCGACGAAGTTGTGATCCTGGGGTGCCAGGAGGGCGAGACGATTACCGCGTTCGACCATGCGGATGCAGCGGGCACCATTCCCTGGGAAGTCTTTACGCCGATATCCGCGCGGGTGGCGCGGGTCGCAGTCTGAATGCCGCCTGGATTGCGGACGCGTCTTATCCGACTTCAAGCCTCCGGCACAGCGCATGTTCACCGCGCCCTTGGACTGCGGCGATCATTGCGTCGATGCCCATATTCGAGTTGAGCAGCATGTGATAGAGGCCGCGGGAGCACCACTCCTGCTGGTAAAACTTGCGGATAACGGCGGCGCGGCGCTTGTCGAGGGCCGCCAGTTCCTGTTCGGCTTGGTCGGCCAGTTCGGGAATGCGCTGGATAAACCAATCGCGCTTGGCGGCCGTTGTGGCATAGACAAAAATGTGAAAACAGCCGGGCTTGCCGGCCAGTGCGCAGGCCGCGCCGCGGCCCACCAGGACACAGTTGCCCTCTTCGGCTGCCTTCAGGATCTCCTTCCGAATCAGCGACACATGCGCTCGGAGTCGAAGACCTGTTCGTCGGAGGGCTGGTGGACGAGTACACTGGACTCCTGCCAGAAGACCTTGCCGTAGCGGTAGTACCAGGGGTCCAGCTGCTCGTCGTACTTGCTATCGGCCATTTCCGGGAACACCGGCGATCCGCGCCGCTCCAGCCACTTCCGATCCAGCAGGCGCCAGCCCATTCGCGCCGCCAGGTCGTGCGCAAACTCGCCGCCGCGTGAACCATATTCGCGCTCTACTGTAATTACCCGGATCGGTTCCATGGCTCCTCCCTGTTGTCACAGGAGCATACAACGGAATAAGTCAACTTCGGCAAGCTCGAATTGACGTCCATAAGAATTGGGATGCGCGCTCCGCGTTTGGTGGAGTATGCTTTCCCGTTCATTGAAGCTGCAATGCGGGATTCTGTTGGAAGTGGATTCGCTTTATCCGGTTCCATAGCCGCCCGTTGCGTGCGTGTTCAGCACGAAGGAGAACACCATGGCTGTTTCGGCTATTGAAATCTCTAAGCCTGCGGCCCCCAGCTCTGGGGACCCGGCCGACCCACTGCTGGCAGCGAAGTTGAGCCTGCGCCTGGTCGCCATATTCGCGATTCTCGCAGTCATTCTGTTTGCTTCAGCCGGAACGTTTCAGTATTGGGAGGCATCGGCCTTCCTGCTGGCCGTTTGGGTTCCGATCTCCGCGGTCTCGCTCACGCTGCTGGTGCGGAATCCGGCTGTCATTGCCCGTCGCCTGCGATCGGGCGAGCGCAGCCGAGCCAGCGGGCACGGGTTCGTGCATTCCGCCCTCTGTTTCTTCTTCATGCTGTTTGTGCCGGGGCTCGATCATAGGCTCGGGCTCTCGCGCTCTATTACCGGTCCCGTTTCGATGGGTCTCACGCTTGCGGGCGACATCGCGATAGTTGTGGCGATCCTTTTCTGCGGGTGGGTTTTGCAGGTGAACGAGTTTGCAGGCCGATCCATACAGGTGGAAGCGGGCCAGCGCGTGGCGGATTCCGGCCCGTATGGATTGGTGCGCCACCCGCTTTACGCGGCGAGCCTGCTGATCTGGCTGGCTACGCCGCTCGCGCTCGGGTCTTGGATAGCGCTGCCGCTGTTCGCGTTGCTGATGCCGTTTTATGTGCTGCGCGCGATGAGCGAGGAGTTGCAGCTCACCCGGGAACTGAAAGGGTACACCGCGTACTGCAAGCGCACCCCGTTCCGGCTGGTCCCGTTCGTGTGGTGACCTCTGTCGACTGTTGTCTGCCTGCTGTCTGCTGCTTTTAGAGGATGTAGCGGGACAAATCGTGGTCCTTCACGATCGACGCGACCATCTGCTTACGTAGTCGTCGTATGAGAAAGACCTTCTCCGGGCCGGAGGCGGTCATGCGCTCCAGGTAAGGCAATGGCGTGGTCGATTCGTTCTTGATGGCTGCGGAAAGTGCATCGGCGGCTTCTCGTCGGAGGCGTGGCGGGCCACGTCGGGCGCCAGGAAGCTGACATCTTCGAGCACCCGCTCCATGATGGTGTGCAGTCGCCGCGCGCCGATGTTCTCGGTCGTCTCGTTCACCTTGAAGGCGAACTCCGCCATCTCGCGCAGGGCTTCGGGCGCGAACTCCAGCCGCACGCCTTCGGTTTCAAGCAGCGCCGAGTATTGCTTGGTGAGCGAGGCCTTGGGCTCGGTGAGGATGCGCAGAAAATCGTCGACGGTGAGCGATTGCAGCTCGACGCGAATCGGGAAACCGGCCCTGCAGTTCGGGGATCAGATCGCTGGGCTTCGAAACATGGAAGGCGCCGGCGGCGATAAAGAGAATGTGGTCCGTGCGCACCATGCCGTAGCGCGTATTGACCGTGGTGCCTTCGACGATGGGCAGAATGTCGCGCTGCACGCCCTCGCGCGAGACATCGGGCCCGTGCCCGCCCTCGCGCCCGGCGATCTTGTCGATCTCGTCGAGGAAGATGATGCCGTTGGATTCGACGCGCTCAACGGCCGCGCGATTCACCGAGTCCATGTCGATCAGCCGGCCCTCTTCTTCCTGCACGAGATAATCGAAGGCGTCGGTGACCTTCATCTTTCGCTTCTTGGAGCCGCCTCCGAAGATGTTGGGCAGCATGTCCTTGAGGTTCATCTCCATGTCTTCCATGTTCTGGTTGGAGATGATGCCGAACTGCGGCGAATTGCGCTCGCGCACGTCGAGCTCGACCATGCGGTCGTCGAGCTTGCCCTCGCGGAACTGCTGGCGGAGCTTTTCGCGCGAGCGCTGGTGGCTTTCGGTGCCGGGCAGAGATGAGCTGGCCCTCCTGGCGCGTGGGGCGCTGGCGGGCGGCGGAGGCAGCAGCACATCGAGCAGCCGCTCCTCGGCGTTCATCTCCGCCGGTCTTCCACTTCTTCAAGGCGCTCCTCGCGCACCATGTCGATGGCGATCTCGACCAGGTCGCGAATCATCGACTCCACATCGCGGCCCACGTAGCCCACCTCGGTAAACTTTGAGGCCTCAACTTTAAGAAACGGCGAGTTGGTGAGCTTGGCCAGGCGCCGCGCGATCTCTGTTTTGCCCACGCCGGTGGGGCCGATCATGATGATGTTCTTGGGCATGATGTCGTCGGCGATATCGGGCGGCAGCTTTTGCCGCCGCTGGCGATTGCGGAGAGCGATGGCCACGGCGCGCTTGGCGGCCGTCTGGCCGACGACGTGCTTGTCGAGTTCGGCGACGATCTCGCGCGGCGTCAACTCGTCGAGCGAGAGCTCTTGTTCTTCAGCGGATGCGGGTAGATAAATGGCCATGGTTGTTAATGTCAACGGAGAAACTCCGCTAGCCCTATTCAGCTCCTCGACTGTGATGCGGTCGTTGGTGTAGATGCAGATTTCGCCTGCGATCTTCATGGCCTTTTCGGCAATTTCGCGGGCGCCCAGATCGGTGTTCTCCATCAGGGCGCGGGCGGCGGCCGTGGCATAGCTGCCGCCGGAGCCGATGGCGGCGAGTGGCTCATCGGGGTCGATCACGTCGCCCGAGCCGGAGATGAGGAATGTCTGCCCCTTGTCGGCCACCAGCAGCAAGGCCTCGAGGTTGCGCAGCATCTTGTCGGTGCGCCAATCCTTGGCCAACTCCACGGCGGCGCGGTTCAGGTTGCCGGCATGTTGCTCCAGCTTGGTTTCAAAGCGCGCGAAAAGGTTGAAGGCGTCGGCGGTGGAGCCGGCAAATCCGGCCAGAATTTTGTCCTGGAAGAGGCGGCGAATCTTTTTGGCCGAGTGCTTGAGCACATGGTCGCCCAACGTCACCTGCCCGTCGGCGGCCATTACCACCTGGCCGTTGCGGCGCACGCAGATCACCGTCGTGGAGCGGATGCGGGGACGTTGCGCGGCGCTGGAATTCTTTCCCAAACCCAAGAAAAACCTCCGAATAATCGAGCCTTCGGAAGGGGATAACCTCACAAAAGCGCAGAGTCGAGTATAGCAGCGCCACGCTGGGCTCGCGGGCGCCGGCGCCGGACCGGATCGCCAGGCTACGCAGGGTTATCGAGCCGCGCAGAGGCGGGAGAAATCTGGAATCATGGCAGCATGCCTCTCGCACGGCTAATCCTCGAAGCCACAGAACGCCCGACGGATTTCCTGATGGCATGGTCGTTCCCCGTTGTGCCGTTTGTGGGGTTGGCGGTCACGTTCATCCTTTATTTGCGCGGTTGGGCCGTTGCGCGGCGAACGCGCGGCAATGAACTTCCGCCGTGGCGTGCGGCCTGCTTTACGGCCGGCATTTTTTCTCTGTGGATCGCAATCGCCTCGCCGGTCGATGCGCTGGATGACTATCTGCTCGCGGCGCACATGATCCAGCACTTCATTCTCATGTCGGTTGCGCCACCCCTGCTTGTGCTGGGCGCGCCCACCGTGCCTCTGTTGCGTGGTCTGCCTCGCGTGCTGATCCTCTTCCCTGCCGGACCGTTGTTGCGCGCGCGGTGGTTTCGCGCCTTCACGCGGTTCGTCACCCATCCCGTGTTTGCATGGCTGGCGATGAACATCGCCTATCTCGGCTGGCACGTGCCGGCACTGTTCGAACTCACCTTCAAGTCGGAGCGCGTCCACCAATTTGAGCATCTATGTTTCTTGCTCACTTCATTGGTGTTCTGGTGGGTGGTGCTGGCGCCGTGGCCCTCGCATCGCCGCTGGCCGCGGTGGACGGTGATTCCTTACCTGTTGACGGCGGATATCGTCAACACGGTCCTGTCGGCGACGCTGGCTTTTTCCGGCAAGGTGCTCTATCCCTCGTATGCGGCCGCGCCGCGCATCACTACGCTCACGCCGCTGAAGGACCAAGTGGCGGCCGGGGCCGAGATGTGGGTGTTGAATTCGATTGTCTTTCTGATCCCTGCCGTGGTGATCACCATGAAGATGCTGTCGCCCAAGGTGCTCCGCGAGGGAGCTCGACTACGCTCCGAGGCCTGATCAGGCGGGCTGTTTGCTGCGCACGCCGCGCCAGTACAGGAATAGACCGATAAGGATTGTGCCAACGGTGCCGCCGATGAGTTTGACTTCGAAGTCAACCGCGTCGGATCCGCCCGGCGGAACGAACGAGAGGCCGATTCCGAGCAGAACCACGATGAATCCCAGCGCTCCGCAGATCCACACGCCGGCCCTGCCGCCCGGCACCAGCACCGCGAGGGGGTTTTCGATGCGGTCTTTGCGGCCGGCAAGTTTGATGACGGCTGCGAACATGTAGAGGAAGGGAATGAAGTAGAGGATGATGGCAGCGTCGACGACGATTTGGTAGCCGACGATGGCAGAGCGCGTGTGAACCTGGCTAAGCAGCAAAATGATGCCGGAGAGCGCCGCCTGGATGAGGATCGAGATCCACGGTGTCTTCCATCTGGGATGGATTTTGCCGAACGCCGCGGGCAGATAGCGATCGATGCCCACGGCAAACGGCACGCGCGCGATGCCGGCGACGGTGGATCCGACGCCTCCCGCGTTTCCGGCGGTAACGAGGAGGGCGGCGAGCACGCCCAGGACGCCCACTTTCAGCGCCATGGAGCCGACCGTGATGGCATTGAAGACGCCGCTCTGTGGGTCGATGTTGTCAGCAGGAACGAGCGCGAGGATGGCGAAGGTGCCCACGATGTACATGAGCGCGATGAGCGCGCCCGCGCCGAAGACCGCGCGCGGAAGCGTGCGACAAGGGTCGCGGACCTCTTCGCTCATGGCAGAGCACAATTCAAGGCCGGTGAATGCGAAGGCAATCTGGGACCAGAAGTTGACCGTGTCCCAGTTCCACGCAGGCATCATGTTGTGCAGCGTGAAGTGGGTGGCCGAGCCATGTTGGAAGACCACGATGACCGCGACAGCGACCAGAATGCACAAAGGAACATAAGTGCCCACGCCGCCCGCGTTCTGCAGCCACTTGCCGATGTTGAGGCCGATGATGTTGAGCACAACGGCGACGAAGAGCAGCGCCACGGAAACACTCAGCAGAAATGTGCGATTCTCGGCGAGCGTCGCTCCCTGGGGGCCGAGAATGTAGGCCGCCATGGAGGCTGAGGCCAGCAGCAGGCCGGGGAAGTAGAAGACGGTGTAGATCCAGTAGGTCCAGCCGGCCACGAATCCATGAAACGGGCCGAAGGCCTCGCGCGACCACGCGTAGAGGCCGCCTTCTTCAGGGAAGCGCGAGGAAAGTTCGTTGATGACCAGCGCGCCGGGCACGAAGAAGAAGACGGCGGCCAGCGCCCACAGGCTGATAGATGATGTGCCGTTATGTCCGGCTGCCGCGATCCAGCGCGGGCCCAGCACGGTGGCGATGTTGAACAGCAGCACATCCCAGAAGCCCATGGTCTTGCGCAGTTGCGACTTGGAATCCACGGGAGCGGGATAACTCATGCTATGACCTTCATAAGACCAAGCCCGAAAGTGCCTTTGGAATTGCTCTCGGAATCATACTGGAAGAAGCAATCCGCCGGCGGCTTTTTGAGACGGCACGTTTGCCCGGCATTCGTCCCGCAAGATAGTATTTTCTTGCTGCTGGCGCGGTGTCGTGCTGGACCGGGGGTCACGGTCCCGCAACCGAATCCTCCAAATCTCAGCGGCCGTGGCGGTCCCAATCCAATGAAGATTCACGAGTATCAGGCGAAAGAGATCCTGGCGAAATACGGCGTGCCTGTTCCACGGGGCGAAGTGGCCAATACGCCGGAAGAAGCGGCCGCGGTGGCCCGTAAGCTGTTTGCGGAAGGTGCGGGTGGCGTGGTGGTAAAGGCGCAGATTCATGCCGGAGGCCGCGGCAAGGGCGGCGGCGTGAAGGTTGCCAGGAGCCGCGAAGACGCCGAGATGCATGTGAAGAACATCCTCGGCATGCAACTTGTGACGCACCAGACCGGCCCGCAAGGGCAGAAGGTGCAGCGGTTGCTGATTGAAGAGACCGCGGCCATCGATCGCGAACTTTATCTCGGCATCGTGCTCGACCGCGCCACCGGCACGCTGGTCTTTATGGCCTCGCAGGCCGGCGGCATGGAGATTGAAGAGGTTGCCGCGAAGGATCCCGCCGCGATTTACAAAGAGAGCATCGATCCCGCGGTGGGCTTTGGAGCGTGGCAAGCGCGCAAGCTGGCCTTCGCTCTCGGGCTCAAGCCCACGCAGATCAACCAGGCGGTAGCGTTCTTCCAAAGCCTGTACCGCGCCTTCATTGAGACCGACTCGTCTCTCCTGGAGATCAATCCGTTCATCACCACCAAGGACGATAAGCTGTTCGCCCTAGACGCCAAGATCAACTTCGACGACAACGCGCTGTTTCGACATCCTGAGATCAAGGCGCTGCGCGATGTGGCCGAGGAAGATCCGCTCGAGGTAGAGGCCAGCAAGTACGCGCTCAACTACATCAAGCTCGACGGAACCATCGCGTGCATGGTGAACGGCGCCGGCCTGGCCATGGCGACAATGGACATCATTCAGTACGCCGGCGGCTCGCCTGCCAACTTTCTCGACGTGGGCGGCGGGGCTACGCAGGAACAGATTGAGCATGCCTTCGAGATTCTGCTTTCAGACAAGAACGTGAGGGCCATCTTCATCAACATCTTTGGCGGCATTCTGCGCGTCGATCGTCTGGCGACCGGTGTGGTGGCGGCGGCCCGCAAGCTGAATGTGGCGGTGCCGATTGTTCTGCGGCTCGAAGGGACGAACGTTGAAGAGGGGCGGCAGATCTTGAAAGACTCCGGCTTGAATTTCCAGGTTGGCGCAACGATGAAAGAAGCGGCAGACCTCGTCGTCAAGGCCGCAGCGGGAGTAAAAGCATAATGGCCGTTTTAGTGAACAACGATACGCGACTCATCGTTCAAGGCATCACCGGCAAGGAAGGGACCTTCCACGCGAAGGGCTGCGCGGAGTACGGCACCAAGGTTGTGGGCGGAGTAACGCCGGGCAAGGGCGGTACTACGCATGAGGGCTGGCCGGTATTCAACACTGTGGCCGACGCGGTAAAGCAGACCGGCGCCAACGCATCCATGATCTTCGTGCCGCCGCCGTTTGCGGCCGATGCGATTCTGGAGGCGGAGGACGCGGGCATTCCGCTGATCGTGTGCATCACCGAAGGCATCCCGACGCTCGACATGGTGAAGGTGTGGGCCAAGATCAGAAACTCGAAGTCGCGTCTGATCGGGCCGAACTGCCCCGGCGTCATCTCGCCTGGCATGGCCAAGATCGGCATCATGCCGGGGCGCATTCACAAGCAGGGCTCGGTGGGCATTGTCTCGAAGTCGGGCACGTTGACGTACGAGGCCGTCCATCAACTCACCCAGCGCGGCATTGGGCAATCCACCGCCATCGGCATCGGGGGCGATCCCATTATCGGCACCACGCATATCGATGCGTTGAAGCTGCTCAATGATGATCCCGGCACCGAAGCCATCATCATGATTGGCGAGATCGGGGGCGCGGCGGAAGAGGCGGCGGCTGCATGGGTGCAGGCGAACGTGAAGAAGCCGGTGGTGGGCTTCATCGCAGGGCAGACCGCGCCTCCCGGACGGCGGATGGGCCACGCCGGCGCGATCATTTCGGGCGGCGAAGGCACAGCAGCCAGCAAGATGAAGGCGATGCGCGAGGCGGGGATCCACGTCGTCGTGTCGCCCGCAGAGATGGGCGAGACACTGGCCAAGGCGATCGGAAAAGCGTAAGAGCAGCTTTTGGCTTTTAGCTATTAGCTTTAAGTTGGCCCGCCCTTGCGGCGGGCCTTCCCATTTGCCAAGTCGACCGGAGATTTTCAATGAGTGGCGATTCTAAAGCTCTTGCCCGCGTCGGAGATTTTGCGGAACGCCTGGGAATTCGCCTGCCCATTTTGCTTGCGCCCATGGCGGGCGCGTGTCCGCCTTCGCTCTCCATCGCGGTAGCCAACGCGGGCGGCATGGGCGCGTGCGGCGCGCTGCTCATGAAGCCAGCGGAGATCGCCGAGTGGTCGGCTGAGTTTCGCCGGCATAGCCAGGGTGTGTTCCAGATCAATCTCTGGATTCCTGATCCGCTGTCAGAACGCGATGAGGTACTGGAGCAGCGGCAGCGCGAGTTTCTTGCGCAATGGGGACCTGCTGTGCCGCCCGAAGCAGCCGAGGGTGTGTTGCCCGACTTTGTCGCACAGTGTGAAGCGCTGCTTGACGTACGGCCCGCGGCGATCTCGTCGATCATGGGCCTCTACCCGCCTGCGTTTGTCTCCGCGATGAAGGTGCGCGGAATTCTGTGGTTTGCCACCGCGACAACCGTGTCCGAGGCCAGGGCGGCGGAGCAGGCCGGGGCCGACGCCATCATCGCGCAGGGCATGGAGGCGGGCGGCCATCGCGGAGCGTTCGACGCAGTTCAAGCCGAACAGAAACTGGTTGGACTGTTCGCGCTCGTTCCGCAGATCGCCGATGCCGTTTCGCTTCCAGTCATCGCTACTGGAGGCATTACGGATGGGCGCGGCATCGCCGCAGCCCTGGTGCTGGGAGCGAGCGCAGTGATGATCGGGACCGGCTTTCTGCGTTGTCCTGAAGCGAAGATCAGCCCGGCGTGGGCGGCTGCGCTGACCTTAACCGAAGCCGATGAGACCATACTCACCCGCGCATTTACCGGGCGGCCGGGCCGTGGCGTGGCGAACGCATTCGCGCGCGCCGCGGCTTCTCCGGATGCTCCATCGCCAGTGCCCTATCCGCGACAGCGAGGACTGACGCGGGCCATGCGTGGAGCGGCTTTGAAATCTGGTCAAGCAGACCGTATGCAGATGTGGGCCGGCCAAGCCGCCAAACTCGCCAGCGCCGAACCCGCTGACGAGTTGACGCAACGACTATGGGGTGATGCGCTGCAGATCCTTTAGGCGGGCGTGAGCCCGCAGTGGCCACACCGCAGGTGCTACCACACCCGGCAGGGCTTCTCGATCACCATCTTGTCGCCCTTCTTGCAGCTGAAGCTCTTGGCGAACGCGGGCAGGTCTTGCAGCACCACGTTGGTGCGGTACTCATCGGGCGCGTGCGGATTCGTCTGCGCCTGTGTCCTCAGCTGCTCGGGACGCGTTTGCGTGCACCACTGCTGCGCGTAGGCAATCCAGAAGCGTTGTTCGGCCGTGTAGCCGTCAATCTTTGCATCCAAATCCAGGTGGGCGGCCTCGCTCTTGTCGAGCCATGCGATCCACGCCAGCCACAGGCCGCCGAGGTCGGCCAGGTTCTCGCCCAGGGTCAACTTGCCATTCAGGTGCACGCCCGGCACCGGCTCAATGGCGTCATACTGCTTGACCATGCATTCGGCGCGATCGTTGAACTTCTCCCCGTCCTCCTTGGTCCACCAGTCCTTCAGGTTGCCGTCCTTGTCATACTGGCGCCCCTCATCGTCGAAGCCGTGGGTCAGCTCGTGGCCGATGGTCGAGCCCATGTCGCCGTAGTTGGCCGCATCGTCTTCCTTGTCGCTGAAGAAGGGCGGCTGAAAGTAACCGGCCGGGAAGTTCACGTTGTTCTGCTGCGGATCGTAGTAGGCGTTGACCGTCGGCGGCGACATATACCACTCGGCCTTGTCCACAGGCTTGCCGATCTTGGCGATCTGGCGGTCAAAGTTGAATTCGCGCACGCGCTCCTGGTTGCCGAGAGGGTCGCCGCGCACGATTTCGAGCTTGGAGTAGTCGCGCCACTTGTCGGGATAGCCGATTTTATTCATCACCCCGTGCAGCTTTTCCTTGGCCTTCACCTTGGTCTCGGAGCTCATCCAGTCAAGACCGTCGATGTCCTTGCTCATAGCGTCTTCAATGGCGATGGTCATCTTGAGCGCGCGATTCTTGTCGTCAGCCGAAAAGTACTTGGCCACATAAACCTGGCCCAGTGCCTCTCCCATCTCGCGATCGATGCGGGTGGTGCAACGTTTCCAGCGATCCTGCTCTTTTTCCGCGCCGTTGAGGATGTGCGCATAGAAGTTCCAGCTCTCGTGCTCCATCGCCTCCGGCGTGCTGGTGCCGGCCATCGCGTGCAGCAACTGCCAGCGCAGATAAATCTTGATGGTCTGGATTGGGGTGTCGGCAATGATCGCGTTGAACTCGGCAAAGAACTTCGGCTCCGTGTCGTTCATCTTGCCGGTGGTCGGCGCGTGTACTGCCTCCGCATAGCGCGCGACAGAGAAGTGCGTCAGATCCTTGTCGAAGGTGACCACGTCAGTGGGATGGTTTACGTTCTTCGGTTCGCGCCGTTGCGTCACGGTCAGCGATGCGTTGGCGAGGCGCGTCTCCAGAGCCAGCACCTTTTCTGCATCCCTGGCAGCTTCGGCCTCGGGCTCGCTGTCGAGCACCAACATCTTCGCGATGTGCTCCTGGTACTGCTTGCGCTGTTCCACCGATTTGGGATCGGTGCGCGTGTAGTAGCCGCGCTCCGGCAGTCCCAGGCCTCCGGCGGCATACTCGCTGATCACCTGGCTGGCGTCGGCGTAGTCCTGCGTCGAGCTCATGCGGAAGAACGCGCTCACGCCGATGCGGTGCAGGTGGCCGAGCAACGGCGCCAACTGCTCCCTGTTCTTGAGCGCGGCAATACGGTCCAGCTCCGATTTGAGGGGCGCCAGGCCGGACTTGTTAATGGCCTCCACATCCATGCAGCTTGCGTACTCATCGCCAATCTTCTGCTCGTTGGCTGTGCGCGCCGCCGGATGCGCAACGGCCGCGGCCTCCAGAATCTGCCTGAGGTGCTGCCGATTGAGTTCCGCCAGCTCGGTGAATCGCCCATACGACGTCTGGTCGGGAGGGAGGGGGTTCTTCTTGAACCAGCCGTTGCAACTGAAGCGATAGAAGTTCTCGCATGGATTGATAGAGGTATCGATCAGCGAGGGATCGAAGACCTTCAGGTCTGAGGGAGAAGCCGAACCGGCCCCGGGTTCGGTCTGTGACGCTGCGCTCAGCGCCATGATGCCAATGGTGGCGCAGGCCAGCAAAGACCGGAGTAAAGCAGAGTCGAAGCGAGACATGCCAGCACTCTAGCAGATTCCCGCAGTCCTCAGGCCGCAGGGTGGCCCGCCCTGGCCGATACAATGAACACAAGCGGGATTTCCCCAATCAGGAGCACAGCACGTGGCGCAACGCACCTTCAGCATCATCAAGCCCGATGCGGTCCGCAAGGGCCACACCGGAGCTATCCTGGCCGAGATCGAAAAGGCCGGTTTTCAGATCGTCGCAATCAAAAAGCAATCCATCTCCAAGGCCCAGGCCGAGGGCTTTTACTACGTTCACAAAGAGAGGCCTTTCTTTGGCGATCTCACCTCATTTATGTCGACTGGACCGATGGTGCTGATGGTTCTGGAAAAGGACAACGCCATTGCCGATTTGCGCAAGCTGATGGGCGCCACCAATCCCGCCAACGCCGAGGAAGGCACCATCCGCAAGAAGTTCGCCGGATCGATCCAGGAGAACGCCATCCACGGATCGGACGCCGAAGAAACCGCCGCATTCGAGATCGGCTACTGGTTCGCAGGCTGCGAACTGGTTTAGTCGGGGCCGGCCGCGCTCAGTCACGCTGTGGCCCGTACTCAGGCAAAGAGGTCGTCTACCTTGTTGCGCAGAGCGGCCATCTCCTTGCGCAACTCGTTCATCTCGGCTTCGAGGCGGCCCATTCGCTGGGAATCGACTCCGGCGTCTGAAGACGGCATGTACGCGGTCGGCGTCAGGTTGGCGTTGTCCATGCCTTTGCGCAACTCCGACATTTCGGCTTCCAGCCGCGCGATCCGATCGGAATCAACGCCTTCTCCCCCACTCCCCGCATACGCTGGCGGGGCAGCAAAGCTGGCCGCATCAACCGGGCCTGAGAGCAGATGCGCATAGCGCGACTCCTTGGTACCCGGCTGCCGCGGCAGGACGGCCGCAAGCGACGGCTCGCGTTCCATCAGCTTCTGCAGCACGGCGGTTACGTCGGTCAGCTCGTCGAACCGGTGCATGCGCTCCGTGCGTCCGCGCAACTCGCCGGGGGTCTGCGGCCCGCGCAGCAGCAGCACGCAGATCAGCGCTGTCTCCGCGCGCGTAAAGTTGAAGGCCTCGCCCAGCCAGTGCTCGTACTTGGTCACGCGGCCGTCGGAGCTGCGCGCCCGCCCGGCCAGACCTTTGTCTTCCAGCCCATGCAGCGCCATCCGTACGGTGTCTTCGTCCAGGTCGGTTACCGGATCGCGATTCGATCGCTGGTTGCAGGCGTTCATCAACGCGTTGATTGACAGCGGGTAGTAGTCGGGCGTCGTCACTTCCTTTTCGACGAGCGCTCCCAGAACGCGAGCCTGGGCGGCAGTGAGCACAACGGGTTGGTCGATCGGCATATCGAGAACATTCTCGCATTCGGACCGCCGGGCGGCTATTCCGAGTTCCGGGGAGGTGGCCGAATCCAAATTTCACGGCTGCACTGTCACCGGCCCACCTCCCTCTGCGATACTGGTGGGTCATGCCGATAGAAGACTTGCAGCAGGCCGCACAAAGGATTGCCGGGTTTCTGGCTAGCTTGAACAAACTGGGCGGCCTTCGCCTGAAATACCGGATCACGGCCGGCGACGGGGCGCGCGATCCCCAGGGCCTGGAAGCGCGTGTCATCTATGTGGAACTGGGCGGCCCCGACGTGCCGCTGGTGACGCAACACAACGGGGAACTGCTGCGGGCCCTGGAAACTATTGCCGCGCAGATACTGCGTCTGGACCAGCGCGAGCACGACCTGGTCAGCTTCGACGCCGGCAACTTCAAGGCTCTCCGGGCGGAAGAGCTGCGGATGGCCGCACACACCGCCGCCGAAAAAGTGCTCAAAACCGGCGCCCCTTACGCCTTCCCGCCTATGAACAGCCGCGAACGGCGCCTGCTGCACCTGGCGTTCAAAGAGATTGAAGGCGTAGAGACGTCCAGCTCCGGCGAGGGGCAGGACCGCTTCGTTGCCGTCTTCCCCGCTGGCAAAACCAGCCTGCCGGTGGCATCGCCGGTGCGGCCGCGCGGGTTCGGCCGCGGCGGTGGCGGCGGTCGCCGCTAGTCGGCACCCGAGCCTGCGGGGATATGCCACAATACACCCCAATGAAGATCATTGATGCTCTCCGTCTGCTGGCGCTCGGCGCCTCAGTGTGCGCGGCCGCACCCGCATGCGCGGCGCAAAAGCGTCTTGTGCTTATTGACCAGGACGGCTCCGGCCCCGGCGGCTCAAACCAGATGGCCATGCTCGCTCTTTTGCAGGCGCCACAGGTCGAGGTCCTCGGCATCACCATGGTCACCGGCAACGCATGGCGTGACGAGGAGACGCAGCACACGCTGCGCATGCTCGAGCTGACCGGCCACACGCAGATTCCGGTGGCACGCGGCGCTGTTTTTCCGCTGGTGCGCACGCAGGAAGAGACCCGTCTTCGGGCCGCGCTGGTGGGCAAGGTCACATGGCTCGGCGCATGGGGCGAAGGCCCCACCACGCTAAAAGAAAATGGCTCGACCGTCACCCCGGTAACTCCGCCAAATCTGCAGGTTCACGGCCCCTACGAGATTCCCCCTCTGCCGGAGGGCGAGCCGAAGCTTAAACCGATCGACGAAGATGCGGTCCATTTCCTCATCCGCCAGGTGCGCGCGCATCCGCGCCAGGTCACCATCTACGCAGCCGGCCCACTCACCAACATTGCCCTTGCCATCTCCATCGACCCCGAGTTCGCATCGCTCACGCAAGGCCTCGTGGTGATGGGCGGCAGCCTTAACCCGCAGACCGACGATCCCGAGTTCGCCACCAGCCCGCGCCACGAGTTCAACTTCTGGTTCGATCCTGAAGCCACGCACATCGCGCTGCGGGCCGCGTGGCCGCGCGTCGACGTCACCACGGTCGACGTCTCAATCAAGGCGCCCTTTACCCAGAAAATGCTCGACGAGATCGCCGGGTCAAGTTCGCCCACGGCGCGCTACATCGCGGCCTGGAGTCAGGACCGCTATTACCTGTGGGACGAGTTGACCGCCTGTGCATGGCTCGATCCGTCGATCATTACCAAGGAGAGCGTTATCTATATGGATGTCGACCTGAGCCGCGGCCCGACGTACGGCGACACGCTTACCTGGACCGAAGAGCTGAAACCGGCGACGGGCGTGCGGCTGGTTCACGCGCAGCTCGATTTGGACCTGCCGAAGTTTCAGCAGATGTTTGTGGAATTGATGAAGCGATGATTGCCAGGGGAGGCGCAGCAACAAAAGGGCCGCGACGCGCGGCCCTTTGTTCACCCGGCCATCGAAGCGGGGATCAGCCGTTCAATTGTTCTGACAACTTGTTCAGCGTGCGGTGAAGGTCCTTGTCGGCGCGGCGCTGCTCGTCGATCTTGGCAATCGAGTGCATCACCGTGGTGTGGTGCTTGTTGCCGAACTGGCGTCCAATTTCGGGAAGGCTCGCCTCCGTCATCTGCTTGGCCAGATACATCGCGATCTGCCGCGGCACCACCACCTGCCGTGAGTTGTTCTTCTGCTTCAGATCGCTCACCCGCATGCCGAATTGCTCGGCCACGGCCCGCTGAATCGATTCGATGGTAACTTTTCGCACCTGCATATCAATGAATTGCTTCAGGCACTGCTGCGTTGTGGTCAGCGTAATCTCTACGTGATTCAGCTGGCACCAGGCAATCAGCCGCACCAGAGCGCCCTCCAACTCGCGAACGTTCGTCCGCACATTCGACGCAATGAACAATGCCACGTCCGTGGGAAGTACAACCTGCTCGCTCTCTGCTTTCTTCTGCAGAATTGCGACCTTGGTCTCGAGATCGGGTGGCTGGATATCGGCAATCAGCCCCCACTCGAAGCGCGACCGCAGCCGGTCTTCGATTTCTGCCAGTTCCTTGGGGGGCCGGTCCGATGCAATCACGATCTGCCTCATGCTCTCGTGGAGCGCGTTGAACGTGTGGAAGAACTCCTCCTGCGTCCGCTCCTTCTGCGCGATGAACTGAATATCGTCGATCAGCAACACATCCACGCCGCGGAAGCGGTCGCGGAAGCTGGTCATGCGATCGTTGCGCAGCGAGGTGATCATCTCGTTGGTGAACTTCTCCGCGGAGACATACGAGATGATCGAGGTCGGCTGCCGCCGCTTCACCTCGTGCCCGATGGCGTGCATCAGGTGAGTTTTTCCCATGCCTACGCCGCCGTACAGAAACAGCGGATTGTAGGCTCGCGAAGGCCGCTCCGCGACCGCCAAAGCAGCCGCGCGCGCAAACTGGTTTCCATTGCCGATGACGAAATTATCGAACGTATAGCGGGAATTGAGTTGCGCGGCAGTGGACCAATCGATGGTCTGTTGCACCGGAACCCGCGTCGCGGGCGGGGGAGGCGCCGTGGGAGCGTGCGAAGAAATTGGACCGAAGCCTCCGTCCTTGCGTTGCGGCGGAGCTGTGGGATCCTCTTCCAGGGTGACAAACTGCACCTCGTCGAACTCCAGCGCATGGAGATCGATAGCCTCCTGGATCAGATCGTTGTACTTTTCCAGGAGCTGCCGGAACTCCGCGGACGGAACCCGTACAAAAAGTGTTCGGCCCTTTGCGTGGCTGAAGCGAGTTGGCTTGAGCCATGTCTCGAATGACTGGCGAATCACTTTCTTTTCGAGCGCCGCCAGAATCTGTATCCAGGGATTAAGTGCCGTTGTTGTCGGCGTCATTGCGAATGCCATCGAGCGTTTTCCTTGCCTGTGTCCCGCGTCGGTGACTACCCGATTTTGGCAATAGCTCTGCGCAGGCGGTGAACACACAACCGTTCGCCGTCTTTCCCTGCTAACCCGCCGCTCTGCCGATGATCTGCCCCGCTGGTGTTCGCTCAGGGGCGTTGGGGTAAAGTTCCGTTTCGTGGGACGCTAAAAAACTTTTGTTGAACGGACCCGATACTAGCACATTTGGTCGTTGTTGCAACGCCTCATTCACACAACTTTCGTTGCTCCATCCGGGTTGCACCAACGCTGGTGAAAGCGCCAAAAATGGTGGTGACTGTGGTCACCAAATCCGCTGTTCCCATGTCCATTTTTGAACGCATTTTTTATGTGCTGATCGCGCCGCTTTGTACATTGGAAACAGACGATACCACATCCGTTGCCGCTCATGAACGCGGCCACCGCAGGACCGCAAACTGGATTCAAATCTCAGCCTGCGATATAATGGGATCTTGCCGACAAGGCACAGATTTTCAACGAGAATCAGGAGCGGATCTCCATGCCCAAGCGAACATTTCAACCCAACCGTCACCGCCGCGTGAAGACGCACGGCTTCCGCGCGCGCATGAAGACAAAGAGCGGCGCCGCAGTACTCAGCCGCCGCCGCGCCGCGGGCCGGAAGCGCGTCTCTGTCAGCGCCGGGTATCGCGACTAAGCGCCGGCCTTGCCGTTAAAAGGCCGGATGCTGCTGTTTCCCATTGCTCCGGCCCGCTTTCCCTCCGGTTTCGCCATGAACACCCCCTCCAATCCAGCTTCCCTTCAAGCAAATGCGTGGCGAGTCTCCGCAATGCCTGCAAAACAAACGGTGGCGGGTGTGCGTCTTCGCAAGCACGGCGATTATCAAAGCGCCTACGCCGCGAGCCGCAAGCGCCAGTCGAATTCGATGAGCTGGTTTCTGGCGCCCCAGCCGGGCACCCAGGCCATGACGCCGCGAGTCGGGCTCACCGTCGGGAAGGTCATTGGCAAATCGCACGAACGGAATCGCATCAAGCGCCGGATGCGCGAAGCTCTGCGCCGTCATTTGGATCTGCTGCCGGCGCACTGCGATCTCATCTTTCACCCGCGCCGCGTGGTCCTCGATATCGAATTCGCGAAACTTGAAGCCGAGATCGTGCGTATCCTGACACAGGCCAAGATTGAAGCCGCGCGCACTGGCAGCAACCATCCCACGCGTTCGGCCAGCAAGCCTGCATCATGACTCGTCTGCTCCTCGCCGCTCTCGCGTTCTATAAACGATGGTTATCGCCGGCCGTGCATTCGCTGGGCGTGGGAGGCTGCAAGTTCCAACCCACCTGCTCCGATTACGCTGTCACCGCCATTGCGCTGCACGGTCCTCTGCGCGGATCCGGGTTGGCTCTCGGCAGGCTTTTGCGGTGTCACCCCTTCAGTCGCGGCGGCCTCGACCAGGTTCCCGTGCCGGCCGCACGCAATCAGGTGTCCCACTGAACCGTTACCATAACAACAGCGGCAATTTCGCCGCCTTCTGACCGACAGGACGTAATCCTTTGCCCGAATTCCAAAATCCTAATCTTCAGTCGCAGGGCCCCGGTGGTGGGGGGGGCGGCGGCGATCTGCGCTCCATGCTCGCCATCGGCTTTCTGGCGGTTGCCATCTTCCTTGGTTACGAATACTTCTTCCAGAAACCCAAGCCAAATCAGCCGGTAGCGCCGCCTCAGACACAGCAGTCCGCTCCTTCCTCTGCACCGCAGCTCTCTGCCCCCGCAGGATCATCCGCTTCCCCCTCGCATCCTGCCGCCGCTGCCACCCCCGCCGTCACTGCCGCGTTTGAAACCGAGACCACGGTCGAGAATCCCAACTACCGCATCGTCTTCACCAATCGCGGCGCGCAGGTCAAGCACTGGATCCTCAAGCACTACTACCAGTCCGACGGCAAGACGCCGCTCGACATGGTGCAGGGTCAGGCCGCATCGCACTTCGGCCTCCCGCTCTCAGTGTTCACCTACGACGACGCGCTGACCAATCAGCTGAATTCAGCGTTTTACCAGGCTTCAACGACCGGCGTCATTACCGCCCCCAACTCCATCACCTTCCACTACGCGCAAGAGGGCGTGGACGTGGTGAAGACCTTCCGCTTCGACTCGAGCTACGTGATCACGGCCGAGTTGCAGGTGCGCCGCAATGGCCAGCCCGTGCGCGCGCTGCTGGCGTGGCCCGCAGGCCTGGGCGACATGGAGGAGTTCCAGGGCAAGAGCTCCATTCCCGGCATGTCGCGTACGCCGTCGATGTTTGCCTGGTCGGCGTCGGGCAAGCAGGACACCGAGGCTTCCGCCAAGGTGTCCAACAACAACACGCTCGAAGGCGACTATCAGTACGCCGCGACCGCCGACCTCTACTTCGCCGCAGCGTTTCTTCCGGATGATCCGCAGCATACTACGGTCGTCACGCTGCATCGCACCATCGATCTGCCCACCGATCTGTCCAACCCCAACAGTGAGAAGCGGCCCGCCGACGTGATCGGGCTGGCGGTAGGCGATACGAGCGGCTTCACACGCGAGCGCCTCTACGCCGGTCCCAAGCAGATGGACCTGCTCACCACCATCCACTCCGTTGGGGACGACGGCAAGCAGGATGGGCCGACACTCGAATCACTGATTCAATTCGGTTCCTGGCTCGGGATCATCGCCAAACCGCTCTTCCTCGCGCTGCGCCTGCTCTTTGAGCACGGCGTTCCCAACTGGGGCTGGGACATCATCATCCTCACCGTCCTCTTCAACATGCTCATGCTGCCCACGCGCCTGATGATGATGAGGAGTTCGCTGAAGATGATGCGCATCCAGCCCAAGGTCGATGCCATCAAGCGCAAGTTCGCCAACCTCAAGGCGACCGATCCCAAGCGCGCCGAGATGAACACCGAGATGATGGCGCTCTATAAGCAGGAGGGCGTCAATATGTATGGCGGCTGCCTGCCCGTACTCATCCAGATGCCGCTCTTCTTCGCCTACTTCCGCGTGCTGCAGAATACGGTGGAGCTGCGCCAGGCGCATTGGTTCTGGTTGACCGACCTCTCCAATCCCGATCCGCTGCACATCCTGCCCATCATCATCATCGCCAGCATGTTCCTCACGCAGTTCATCACGCCGTCTCCGGGCATGGATCCATCTCAGCGCCGCATCATGGCCATCATGATGCCGGTCATCTTCGGCTTCACCCTGTGGCACTATGCCTCAGGCCTGGCGCTCTACTGGTGCACCGGCAACCTCATCAACCTCGCGATCCAGGTCTCCATCAACCAGTCGCACATCGGCAAGGAGATGCACGCCATCGCGGCCAAGCGCGCAGCCAAAAAAGCCGGAAACCCGAAGACCATCTCCGGCAGGCGATAAAAACCTCAGCTCTTGGCTCTTAGCCGATAGCTTCCGAGCGCCTCCCGCGAGGGTTGAAGGCTGGGAGCTGAAGGTAAAAGTCTAAGTTCGTCCCTATCTCTTGCCCATTCGTCACAGTTCCGGCCATCTACGAAGTTCTTCGTTGACAATTACGAAGGCCTTCGTATAAAGTCGGCTTCATCATGACGACCTCGTACCCATCGATCCCCAGACCCACCGAAGCCGAGCTCGAGCTTCTAGGCGTCCTGTGGGACAAGGAACCCGCCACGGTGCGCGAAATCTGCGATGAGCTCAACCGCGAGCGCGCCTTCGGCTACACCACCGTGCTCAAGCTCTTACAGATCATGCATGCCAAGGGCCTGGTGCTCCGCGAGGAGTCCGGCCGCGCCCATCTCTATCGCTCCTCCATCTCCCAGGACGCCATGCAGAGCCGCTTCCTGCGCGACCTCAGCGCCCGGCTCTTCTCCGGCTCCGCGGCGCAGTTGGCCATCCATGCCTTGGCCATGGAGCCCGCCTCGCCCGAAGAGCTTGACGAAATTCGCGCCCTGCTCGAAAAACGAACCGCTTCCCCGTCTCTCCATTCCGGAAAGGATCAGCAATGAATACCCACCTTCTTCCCGCAATAGCCTGGACCCTGATCCACTTCTGCTGGCAGGCCGCGGCCATCGCCGCAGTTTATGGGGTCGCCAGTTTTCTGATGAGCCGCCGCTCCAGCCACCTCCGTTATGCCGTCGCGCTTGCCGCCCTGCTGCTGATGCTCGCCTCGGCGGCCGTGACCTTCGGCTTGCAGCTCAAGGCCAACGGCGTCTTCGCGCATGCCACCCAAACCGGGGTTCACGTCGCGCAGATCCCGGCCCCGAAGATTCTGCCGCAGGATGCCGACTCCCCTTTCGTTCCAGCCGCATCGGCAAACTCGCAGGATGCTACGCTCCCGTCGCTCCCGGCGCTTTTGCCGTGGATTGACGGCTTCTGGCTTGCAGGCGTATTCGCTCTCTCGCTGCGCAGCCTGGGCGGCTGGTGGCTTATTCGCCGCATTTGTGCCTCAGCCAGCACCGACCTTCCGGCCGCCGCAAGCGCCAGCTTCCAGCGCATTGCATCGACGCTCGGAATCAAACGCTCCGTGGCCCTCGCCATCAGCGACTCCGTCTCCGGCCCAGCCACCGTTGGTGTGTTGCGCGCTACCGTTCTCTTGCCCATCTGCGCCCTTACCTCGCTCAGTCCCGACGAGTTGGAGTTGGTGTTTGCTCACGAGCTGGCCCACGTTCGCCGCGCCGACTTCCTCTGGAACCTCATCCAGACCTTCGCCGAAACCGTCTTCTTCTTCCATCCCGCCGTGTGGTGGATCGGCGGCTGCCTGCGCACCGAGCGCGAGCTTTGCTGCGACGACCTTGCCTTGAAAATCTGCCCCAACCCCATCACCTATGCACGCGCTCTCTTTCATCTCGAGGAGCAGCGCTCGCGCCAACCACGCCTGGCCATGGCCCTCGACGGTAATGGGCTCGCGTTCCACCCTGCGCATGCGCATCCATCGCATTCTCGGCGAGCCCGTCGCGCATATGGCTCACACGCCGTCGCGCGCCTTCTCCATCTCCGTCGGCGTCGCCGGCCTCATGCTGCTCATCCTGCCCACCTCGCAGGTGCTGGCCAGCATGCATCCCGTTGCCACGGTCAGGAACGCTGTTGCCATCGCCTCACCGCGCATCGCCGCCCTCATTCCGCAGGAACCCGCGCCCGTGCCCCCGCAAAATGTCGAGCCGACTCCCAGGCCCGCAGCAGCTCCCGCGGCCCCAGTCAATACCGTTCCAACTGTGGCTGTGACCACACCGACGCCCGTTGTTAATGTCGCCCCCGCCATCGCGCCTGTAGTTGCCGCTCAGGTCACCTCCACGGTCGCTTCATCGATCGAATTGTTCGATGCCGACCAGGAAGCGCCGCCTGCCGCTGAAAAGCCCGCCGCAGGACACTCCACCTTCACCGGCCACTCCACCTACATCGACAAAATGCGCGCGGCCGGCTATGACGAGGATCTCGACGACTACATCTCGATGAAGATCCAGGGTGTCACTCCCGAGTACGCCGCGGCCATGAACAAACTCGACTTCGGCAAGCTCAGCGCCCACGACCTGGTCGCCTGTAAGGTCCAGGGCGTTGATCCCGATACCATCGCCCAGATGAAGCGCGAGGGCCTCGAGATCAAGACCATTCACGACGCCATTTCTTACAAAATCTTTGCCGTCACCCCCGACTTCATCGCCGGCATGAAGGCCGCGGGCTTCAACAATCTCACCAGCAAGCAACTCATCAGTCTCAGAGTGCAGGGCGTCACTCCGGAATATGCACGCTCCATCTCTCAACAGTTCCCCGGAGTCACCGTTGATGAAATCGTGAAGACCAAAATCTTCAACATCGACGGCGCGTTTATCGCCTCCGCCAAGTCTCACGGTTTCGGCAATCTCACGCTCGACAAGCTCGTCAAGCTCCGCATCTCCGGCATCCTCGACGACGAAAAGTAAACTCTCCTCGCTCTAGCACCCAGCTCCGAGCCGCCACCGCTTCGGAGCATGAGGAAAGCCACGCCTTCTTCAACAGGAGATTCCCATGCACCTGTTTCGTCTCTTCGCATTCGCAACCACCATCGCCATGTCTCGTCTGGCTATGCCCGCCTCTCCGCTCGAGCCCCTGCATGCGCATTGCGTCATCGGGCCCAGCGAGAGCGAGCAGCCCGGCGCCTTCAGAATTCGGATCTATGAGGGCAACGACGACTGCTACGACGGCCAACACTGTTCATCGCACTTCAACCACGATCCCTTCACCCGACTCACCGGCATCACACGTTCCGACCTTGCCCGCGACGGCGCGCGCTTGACCGCCACCGTGGCGGGAGAGGCCGGCACCTTCACCTGCTCCGGAGTTGTGCATGACGACGTCCTGCGCGGCGATTCAGTCTTCACGCCCGACCCGGCCTTTGTCGATCGCCTGGAGAAGATGGGCTTCAGCGGTTTCACGTCCGAGAAGCTCGAGGCCTACGCTTTCTTCAACGTTCAGAGCGACTGGGTCCGCTCGTTGCAGCAGGCCGGCGTCAAGGGCATGAACGAGGACAACCTGCTCGCGATGCGCATCTTCAACGTCGAGCCCGCCTATATCTCGAGTATCACCGCGCTAGGCTATCCCATGCCCGACGCCGAAAAGCTCATCGCCTTCCGCGTTCACAAGGTCGACCCGGAAGAGATCCGCCAAATCCGCGCTCTCGGCTATCAGCCCTCGTTCGATGACTTGATTCAGATCCGCATCTTTCACATCACGCCCGAATTCATTCACAAGATGCAGGACCGCGGCTTTAAAGACCTCTCCTTATCCAAGCTGGTCCAAATCAAAATCTTCAAACTCGACGAATAGGCCGTTCACTTCTTCACTATTCAGTTTTCACTTTTCACTTTGCGAGATTGACGGGTGCCCAGATCTCCTTCCGTTGGAGACCGGGATACCAGCGCCTCCTCCACCGTCGGCTGCGCAAATCGGAATCCCGCTTGTATCAGGCGCACCGGCACGGCTCGCGTACTGGCCAGCAGCGCTTCATCGGCCATCGGCCCCATCGCCAGCCGCAGCGCAAATGCCGGCGCCGGCAACACCGCCGGTCGTCGCAGCACGCGACCCAACGCCCGAGTAAACTCCGCATTCGTCACCGGATGCGGCGCCGTCACATTCACCGCTCCGACAATTCCATCCGCGCGCATCAGGAATCGCACCGCCGCCACCGCATCGTCGATCCCGATCCAGCTCATCCATTGCCGTCCGCTGCCCAGCCGTCCGCCAAGGCCCAGCCGGAAGATAGGGATCATCTTGCCGAGCGCACCGCCTCCGGCGTTGAGCACCACCCCGAACCGCATATGCACCACCCGAATGCCAGCCTCCGCAGCAGGCTGAGTCGCCGCCTCCCATTCCCGGCATACATCAGCAAGGAATCCGTCTCCCGCATCAGAGGCCTCGGTCAGCACTTCGTCGCCGCGATCTCCGTAGATCCCCACCGCCGAGGCCGCCATCAAAACCGGCGGGGGCCGGCGCATCCTTGCCAGCGACTCAGCGAAGATCCGCGTCGAATCCACCCGGCTCTCCCGGATCTCCCGTTGGTAGCCCCGTGTCCACCGGTGCGCCGACACGTTTGCTCCCGACAGATGAATCGCAGCCGTCAATCCTTCTCTGAATTTTTCGTCATCTTGTACTCCCTTTCCATCCCAGCGCATCTCACTTGAGTGCGCTGGTTGGCGACGCACCAGCTGAATAACCTCCGCGCCGCTCCCACGCAAGGATTCCCGCAGGGCCGACCCCAGCATCCCGGACGCTCCACTCATCATTACTTTTTCGGGTTTGAACGTGCTGTTCTGTGTCATCAGAAATCCGGCCCCGCTACGTCACATGAGTTGGCCCTGGCCTTCGGGCTTTGGTAGCATAGGAAGAGTTTTTGATCCGGGCAAATAGATTCGCCCGGTGTTCCCACCAAACGGAGGGAGTTCCCCATGTCGGAAATGGCATCAACCGTCTCAAAAGAATCAACCCAGAAGACCCAGGTAGACACAGAAACTACCGAGCGCTTCATCGCTGAAAAGCATATCGGCGAGCGCATCAAGCGCCTCCGCCTCAAAAAGTCCATGGGCCTGGTCGAACTTGGCAGGCATACCGGACTGTCTGCAAGCTTCCTCTCCCAGCTCGAGACCGGACGCGTTGTGCCTACGCTCCGCAATCTCGCGCGCATCGCCATGGTCTTTTCCAAAGACCTCTCCTACTTCTTCGAAGCCGAACCGCAGGCCATGTTCCGCGTACATCGACGCAAGGAGCGTGTGCGCCTGCCCCAAACCGGAGTCGACTCGCCCACCTACTTTTTCGAAAGCCTGGGTTATATGGTTCCTGATCGTCATATGGACCCCTATTTTGCAGAATTCATACCCCTTGGTCCACACCAGGAGCCGAAGGCTCACATGCATCCCGGCTACGAGTTTCTCTATCTACTCGACGGCGAGCTGAGCCTGCAACACGGTGAAAACCGCTGCACCCTCGAATCCGGCGATGCCGTCTACTTCGACTCCACCACGGCACACTCCTATATCTGCAATGGAAGCAAGCCCGCCAGCGCTCTGATCGTCACCATGCACCAGCCATTGCCGGTGCAGTCAGGCGTGCCGGTGCGGCCCGTGGCTCAAGCCGGTGTTCCCCGGCCCATGACCATTCCCGCGGCCATGGGACTTACAGATCGCCGCTAGTTCTTCCCTTGGTTTGTGAAGACCCGACGCATGCGCGAAACTAGCCGTCGATCCCTCCCGGTTCTCAACCATGAGCCGGGAGGAAGCCCAAAGACGGCCACGCTCTTCGGTGATAGCAGAACAAGCGTCAAAATTGCTCCTCTGCCAAAAGCCCTCGGCCTTTCCGGCCATCTTGCATGCGGTGAAAACTGAACATCAACGGCGGTCGCGCTGACCCGCGAGACCTCGACGGGAGACTTGTGCGTCTACGCGACCGGGGGCACTCATAACGAACGGCAATCGGCTAATAGCCCACAGCCTTTTTTCGCGCAGCCTCAAACTCATCTCCCGGCCTCCATTCCACCGGCTTGTCCTGGTCGCTCGCCAGCCATCCCAGCACAAACCCGAACCGCGCCAGCTTCGCATTCCCGCGAAAATCCCAGTCCGCCTGATACTCGTCGGACGGCTGATGGTAGTGGTGCGCCACGTAATCCTCCATTTGCGCGTGACCCCACGTCTCGTCGTGTCCTTCAAACAGGTCGCCTTCATCCACGCTGAACGCAGGAATTCCCACGCGCGCCAGCGAAAAGTGATCGCTGCGGTAGTAGTGCCCCGCCATCGGACTTGGATCCGGCAGTAGCTGCAAGTCAAAGTCCTTTGCCACGCGTTGAACGGTCGGCCAGAAGTCAATGCGCTCCGCCCCGCCCAGGTTCACCGAGCGCGGCACTCCGATCGGCAGCAGCATGTCGTAGTTCAGATCGAGTGTGATTTCCTTCGCCGGCACCGGGGGATGCATCCCTAAAAATTGCGATCCCAGCAGGCCCTGCTCCTCGGCTGTCACCGAGGCAAAGAACACATCGTGCGGTGGCCGCGCGCCGCCTTGCGCAAATGCCCTCGCCATCTCCAGCAGAATTCCGCAGCCCGTGCCGTTATCGGCCGCACCGTTATAAATGTTGTCGCCCTTCGCGTCGGGATCGATCCCCAGATGATCGTAGTGCGCCGTATACAGAACCGCGTTCGATCCCGCTGCCGCGCCCTCAACCTTGCCTACTACATTTGTAGAGTCGTACTTCCGCACCCGGCTCTCCACATGTCCCTTCAGCTTCACCGGCAGTTCCACAGCCTTGAAGCCCTTCTGGCCCGCCTTGGCAATCTCCTCATCCGCCGTTCCCAGCCCCGCCGCCTTGAACAGCCGGTCCGCCACATCATGCTGAATCCACGCCGCCGCCCGAAGTGTCGCATCCGGATCACCCTGCAGGTAGCTTTTCTCAATGGCCTGCGAGTTCTGCACCACCTCCCAGCCATAGCTGGCAAGGTCTCTGCGATGAATAATCAGCACGCCCACCGCCCCGCGCCGCGCCGCCTCCTCATACTTGTAGGTCCAGCGGCCGTAGTAGGTCAGCGGCTTCCCCTTGAAGAAGTTCTCATCCTCCGACGGCGGCTCGTTCACAATCACCAGCGCCACCTTTCCCTTCAGGTCCACGCCCGCATAGTCGTTCCAGTGATACTCGGGCGCATTGATGCCGTATCCAACGAACACAATGGGCGTTTCGAAATCTGCCGTCGACTGCCCGGTCTGGTCCTTCGCAACAATCTCGGTGCCGTAGCTCAGCGCGAGCGGCTCACCGCTCGCCGGCTCCAGCGAAAACTGCGTCTTCTCCTCGATGGTGTGCACAGCAAACAGCGGCACGCGCTGAAAATACGTGCCGTTCTCCCCTGCCGGCTTCAGACCCTCCAGGGCAAACTGCGTCGCAATGTACTCGGCCGCCAGCTTGTCGCCGCGCGTGCCCGGCCCGCGCCCTTCCAGCAGATCGAGCGACAAAAACCGCACATGCGCGCGAATCTTCGCCGGGTCAATCGAATCCGCCGCTTTGCGCGCATCCGCGGATAGGCCTTCCACCTCCGGCGTCTGCGCGATGGCATTGTTTTGGACACACGGCGTTGCGGCCAACGCCGCCGCCACCACAAAAATCGCAGATCTCTTTCGCATGAAATCTCCGGATTTGAAGTCGAGGCGCGCAGATTGCAACGCCTTCGAGCCAGTCCAATGTTACGATCCCCGCCACCCTGCTCGTTACGGCATCTGGAATCGCCCTCTTCTCAGCATCGCCGCCACCCACTCCGCATGCGGCGCGCCGCGCTCCTTCATCCTCCGGCATTCCAGCTCGACATCGTACGCCACGCGCCGAATCATCGCCGTCGCATCACTCTCGGCGTTGTCAATCAGCAGATAGGACGCACGCGGATCGCCATCGTACGAGAGACTCACGCTCCCCGAATTCACTACCAGGCGCCCTCCCGCGCATCGGACGAATCCCCGGTGAATATGCCCATAGACAACAACAGGCCGATCAAGCGGGGCGTAACTCGCTTCGAGTTCGGCATCCAGCGCCTCCGGCCCGGGTGCGCGCCACGCGTCGCCGGGACTGGCATGCACCACCGATCCATCCGTTTGGGTCGCAGGGAGGTTGCTCAACCATCGCACACGCTCCTCGCCCAGCCCAGCCCGCGCGGAATCCGCAATCTCCTCGACCGCTGCCAAGATCGCGCTGAGTCCAGGGTGCGCCTCCGCGTACCTCTTCAAGGATTCAGGCGCAAACAACATCTCGTCGGTGTTGCCGGCCACACCATGCCATCCGAGCGCGCGAATCCGATCGAGCGTCTCCGCCGGCGCTGACCCATTGTCGGCCAGGTCGCCGCCATGCAGCAGCAGGTCGGGAGCCGTGTCGCGAAGATCGGCCAGCACCGCCTCCAGCGCCGTCAGATTGCCATGAATATCGCTGACGATCGCAATCCGCATGCCGCTATCAACTCGCAATTGTCATCGGGCCGGGCTTCAGGATTCCTGCCTTGCCCAGCACCTTCCGAGCTAACCCCGTCAACGGCAGCGTGTTCAACTCCTGGCGCCGCACCCAACGCCGCTCCCCGCCCTCCACTGTCAAACTTTCAACATCACTCTCTGCCACCGCCCGCACCTTCACCCTATAGTTGACCTGCATGATGGCGTGCCTCACCTCCAGCCGCAGTTCCCGCTCGGGCACGTTCGCTTCGCTAAGCACCGGGAGCTGCCACATCCCGGGCATCACCGTCTCCGCTGCGGAACGCCGCTCCAGCAGCACCGCCCGCTCGGCGCCTCGAGTTCCCGTCCGCTCTACGAGCGCATGCGCCACCTCGCGGGTGGTCATCCGCGCCCGCGCTTGCGTCTTGTGCTCGCCGCGCGTCTTGCAGCCCTTGGCCACTGGGCACACAAGGCACTGAGGATTCCGCGGCAGGCACACGGTCGCCCCGAGCTCCATCATGGCCTGATTGAAGTCTCCCGGCCGCTCCTGCTCCAGCAGCCGCGTCGCCATCTGGGCAATCTTCTTGCGCTGCGCCGCGCCGCCTTTGCCGCCCGCCTCTTCCCAGCCCGCCAGCCGGCAAATCACCCGCTCCACGTTGCCGTCCACCACCGCCACCGGCTCACCATAAGCTATGCTGGCAATCGCCGCCGCCGTGTACCCGCCAATTCCCGGCAGCTCCCGCAACTCCTCCGCACTCCGCGGCAACACGCCACTCATATGCTGGGCCACAAACTGCGCCGCTTGATGCAGCATCCGTGCACGACGGTAATATCCCAGCCCACTCCATAGTGCCAGTACGGCCTCCTCTGAGGCATTCGCCAAAATCTCTACCGTGGGAAACCGCCGGACGAAGGCCTCAAACCGTTCCACCACCACCGCGACCCGCGTCTGCTGCAGCATGATCTCCGAGACCCAGATGAAATATGGGTCTCGTGTCCGTCGCCACGGCAGGTCGCGCCGTTGCGTCGAATACCACGTAGATAGTTGATGGCGAAGCTCTTCCGGACTTTGAGCCTCGCGCGGGGAGAGAGGCATGCCTTCCAGATTACCCTACGTGACACGTCCGCATCCGAAAGCCGTGATCTGCGTTACGGTCGCTAGTCGCACGGCATGCTACTTTTTGGGTATTTGCTGCAGAGCAAATCAAAAGTAACGTTTATTCAACACTCAATTGGCTCCAGGGTTTACTAGTTTGGTTACTGGCGGGGGTCCCCGAGCGGCGCAACAGCCCCGGGCAGAAGGTTGACACTCCGCCTTACATACAAGTTCGGAGGATAGCTAAACATGAAGTGCCTTGCTTCTCTCTGTGTACTCGTTCTTTCGACCGGCCTCGCCGCTGCTCAGTCCAGTTCTTCGCTCGCGCTCATCGACTCCAACGAAACCACAGGTTCCGGCGTTGTCTCAACCCGCAACTGGCATCCCGCACCTACCTCGGTCAGCAAGCCATTTTCGGCCATCGCGTTCGGCGGCGGTATTTCGCCCCTCGGCGTCAACATGACCATGGCCACCATTCTTAACCGCTATATGAACCTGCGCGGCACAGGAAATATATTCAATTACACCGTAAATAACTTTACGACCAATGGATTCACCGCCACCGGAAAACTCAACCTGGCTTCCGCTGGCACCTCCTTAGATTTCTATCCCTTCCCGAACCATGGACTCCGGTTCAGCCCCGGCGTCCTCTTCTATAACCAGAACGGACTTACTGCCAACGCCACCGTAGCTCCCGGCCAGAGCTTCACCCTCAACAGCGTCAACTACTACTCGTCGCAGTCCAATCCGGTTACCGCAACCGCCAGCCTCGGGCTCAACACCCGCAAGCAGGCCTTCACCGCCACCACTGGTTGGGGCAACATGATCTCCCGCCGTGGCGGCCACTGGTCGTTCCCGGTCGAACTCGGCGCAGCCTTTACCGGATCGCCGTCCCTCAACATGACCCTCGCCGGCACCGCCTGCGACTCCACCGGCGTCTACTGCGTGGACGTCGCCAGCAACCAGCAGATCCAAGCCAACCTGCAAGCCCAAATCGCTAAATATCAGAACGACATCAATCCATTAAAGGTGTACCCCATTGCCTCTTTCGGCGTGGCCTATAGCTTCAGAACTTCTACTGCTCGCTAAAGAACGATATCTTAAGGCAGCACATTCCTTGGGACCAGGCCGAACTCCGGGTTCGGCTTCAGAAAACAAAAGAGCTTCCGACGGAAGGCGGAAGCTCTTTTGTTTTTTCAACGTCGCTAGTGCACATCGACCGAGCGGTCGTCTTCGTACTCCATGATGTGGAAGTAGGCTTCCCAGCCGCTCCACGATACAGGCGCGGGCAGCGGCGCCAACGGATCCCTGAGGTGGTCGGCGAAGGCCTGTACCAGCTCGCGCGTGCGATACACGCCGGTTAGCCAGTCGCCACGATACCAGTTCTTCCACTTGCCATACTCGGCTGCCTTCATCGACTGGCGAATCGAGTCCAGCGCATCCAGCGCCCCGCTCGTTTCGCTGCGTGCCTTATCGGGATCCCCGGCATCCAGATCCAGAAGCGCGCTCGCCACCAGCAGCAGCGCACGGTTGCTTTCGCGATTGATACTGATCATCGTGAGCACTTCGGCCTGGTAGTAGTCGCGCCGATCGGCGTCGATCAGATCTTTGGCCGCGACGGCATGCTTCCATACCGCGTCCCATCGCGTCTCGGCCGATGCGCATTCCTCCACCTCGCGGGCCAGCAAATCGTGTCGGGCCTGCACATCCGGGGAAGGCACCAGGCGCGGCGGCGTCCACTTGGGAGACTGGCTGGGAATCGCCGTCACCTGATGTTGGCTGAGCGCATCGAGCAGAAGGCGGCGTATCTCCGAGTGATAATGCTGGTCGCCCTCCACCCGCTTTACGCTGCTGTATTCCGGCGGAGGTGGTGGAGCATTGCCTGCCGACGTCAAGCCCATTCCCCCCGACGAGGCCCGCAACGGTGGCGCGTCAAAATATTCCTTGTACAGGGCAGTCAGCGCATCGGCCGATTTGGCTCCGAACTCTTCGCTCGCCCAACGCCGATAGTAGGCGCCGTCCGAATCGCTCTCCGCGGGCGCGCCGCTCCAGGCAGCTTCCATCACAGCACGGCTGGTCATCGCCACAGGGCGGATGTCGCTGGTGTTCACCAGAAAATACGCCGTCGCGCCGGCCTTGATGTAACGGCCAAGCTCTTCGTGAATCACCGACACCGGAACCATCTCGGTGAGCTGATTCGCATTGCCGTTCATCATGGCCACGTGGAAGTACGCGCCCTGCCCAGCCGCCACTTTGCCACCATCTTGCATGTCTCCGTATCCGGTGTCGGCCCACACCAGCGTGACTTCAGGCGGAATCTTCAGATAGCCCTTCTGCATCAGACGCGCGCCCTCCTGCCACAGGTCTGTTACAAACTTCGCATCGGGATACTTGGCGCGCACAATCTTCATCTGGTCGACGATCGCGTCGCTGACGCGTTGCCCCAGCAGCGGATCGTTATCGCGAACCGACGTATCCAGCGACGCATAGCTCGAGTCGGACAGGCCGCGCAACCCCACGCTCCACAGGATCTCATCGCTCGGCTTGTAGGCTGCTACCGCATTGCTCCATGCGCGTTCCAGAATTTCTGGATGCGTCGAGTAGTTATAGGGAACATTCTGCGGCCAGCGCGCCACGTTTACGCCCAGCGGAATGGCATGATGCTGGCTGATGATCAGGCCGCGCTCAGCGGCGGCATGGACCTGCGGATCATCCGGGAAGATCCACGTGCCGGGCACTACCATGTTGCCTTTAAGGCGCAGGATAGTTTCGAAGACGTTGTCCCACACCGCCAGCGAGATACCGGTATGTTCGCTCGCCGTGGCCGGCTGCCACCCGGTCAACAAATCCTCATCGTTGATGAAGAATCCACGGTGGCGAAAGACAGGCTTCGGATAGGTACGCCCAAAATCCGTCGGCAGCGTAATGGAACTGCGCCGGCCGGGCTGCTTGTCGGTCCACAGATACATGGGATCGACGCCGAGATACCTCTGTGAGAATTCATAGATGGCATAGATGGTGCCGCGCGTATCGGCGCCGGTGAGGCAGACGAGTTGCTTCAGCGGTTGATGGCCTGCAACCCGCAGTGTGGTGAATGCGAACGACTCGGGATCGCTGGGCAACGTGCAGTTGATGCCGGAGTGCACGCGGGAACGATCGGCGACCAGGATCGCTACCGGGCCTGCGTCCTCCAGCTGCTCCGCGCGCGCGGGAGCCTGGCCAAACACATTTGCGAAATCGGCCGCAAGGTCTTCGGTGGCGCGCCGCACCGCGCCTGGCTCGTCCGGGCTCTCTACGATGGTGACCGCACCGTCGATCGTGACCACTGGGGGCGGTGCCGCTTTGGCGAACAGGCTAGAGCAGAAGACGAACAGCCCGATTGCATGAAGAGAACCCTTGCAGGCGAGTCGAAGAAACGCGCTGATGGACATGCTTCCTCCCTGGGTACGATCTCCCATGGAGATACTAAGGGTTGCCGCGAGGTTGTCCATCGGCGGCACTCACACTCGTCGACCTCGCAACCCGAGTCCGCCTTGCCTCCTGTACTTTCCTATTTCCCGCTGAGCGTCGCCAGTGGCACAATAGATCACTAGCTTACCCCGCTTTCAACCAATCGATTTTTAAAGGAATATCCCTATGAGCGCGGAATCCCCTCTCCTTTATCTGAACGTCGAAATCGAATCCAAAGACAACAGGTATCTGGTCCGCTGCCGCGGCAAGCTGATCGCCGGTGTGTGCGGCACTCTCTATCAGAAGGTGCACGGGCTGATCGCCGACCGCAAGCTGATCGTGCTCGATTTGGCGGATCTGGAGTGGATCGACAGCATGGGGATCGGCACGTTGGTACGGCTTCACGCCGGATGCAGGAACGCGAGTTGCCAACTGCAGCTCATCAATATTGACAAGCGCGTGAAAGAACTTCTCGCCCTCACCGGTCTGCTCGGCGTCATTACCGGCACTGGGAATTCCCCCGCAGAGGCCAGGTAGAATCGTTGCCAGCGCTTTCACGGCTATCGAGGACCGGACGCGATTGTGATCCGGAAGGGGTCGAGGAACTCCTCGGCGTGCGGCCGAGCATCTGCGCGAACGCTGCCCTTATTTGCAGATGCCGCGATTCTACATAAGAGCAAGTCTGGATGGTTCTCGATTTCACAATCGAGACCTGCGGGACGTTTCTTTGCCGCACCCCGATGCGTGCGGGAGGAGTTTGTCAGCCGACTGGGCCCTGAGACATCCTTGTATCCGCGAATAACCAACATGTGTCTGCGATCAAAGATTTGCAAATTGGAGGGAACCGGAGTTGATGCGCTCAGCGAGCCGGCAGCCAATGATCCATCTGTGCAACTTAGTCGGCAGGGTGTCGTTCTTTTGCGCGATGTCCTGGAGAAGAGATTCCTCGTCCGGATTCGGACAGCGGCGGAGCGGTGCTTCAATGCGATCGAGACTGAAAGGCCGATTCAGGACCGCTACGGGTTCAATCCCTTTTCTCATTCCGTTCCTGCGGCGACGCTGCTGGAGTTTGGTTGCGAGGAATGGGAAGAGTTGTTGGCCCCGCTGTGCATGACCCGCATCCAGCAGGTGATTCGTAATTCCATGGGTTCTGGGTGGATGTGCAACCGGGAGCAGTCGTGGATCCGGAAGAAGTTTGCTCCGCGGCCGGGTGTCGAGCGCAGGCATCACTTTCAAGGCTGGCATCAGGACGGAGCGTTAGGGGCCCGATTTGCTCCTGACCCCGGAGCGGTGATTCCGATGACGGCATTGCTGACGTGCTGGATTCCGCTGGATGCATGCGGCGTCGACAGCCCAGGTCTGGAGTTTATCCGCCGCCCACAGTCGGGGTTGCTGCATTTCACGGAGTTGGACGACTCGGCCTTACGGCAACGATTCTCGCCGGAGTATTTCTGGGCGCCCGGCCTGGAGTTGGGGGATGCTCTGATTTTTCTGAACAGCGTGTTGCACCGGACCTACGCACATGCGGGGATGGGCCACGACCGGATGAGCCTTGAGTACCGCATCGTCCCTCGCTGACTTCTGATCGCCGTCGCGGCACATCTTGGTGGCCCGGATCAGCCCCGGATCTCGCGGCAGTCAGTTCACCAAATGCGGGCGACAAGCAAGCACGTTCATCGCATGTTGATGTGGGGCGAGGAAGATGCAGTCGAGGCGGCTGGTCCCGGTTTGCCGAAGAGTTCGCGGACCGAAGCGGCGCCGCAACCACCCGACAGGAGAGTTCCCCATGAGAAAGCACATCGCCCTTTCGATGTTCCTTGCGCTGTCTACCCTTTCCCTTCCCGCTGTTTCGCAGATGCCAACGCCAGTGAAGGGCTACACGGTTTCGATTTTTGCTCAGGGAGTTACGGGGCAGTACACCAAGCCAGACTCGCTCGCGGTTTTGGGCAACCATGTCTTCATCGGCTACGGCGACGGCAACGATCCGGGCGGACTGGATGGTAAGTCGAACCAGATTGTGCAGTACAGCCTGGACGGCAAAGTGGAGTGGATCTACACGGTGAAGGGCCACAACGATGGGCTGAAGGTGAACCCTTACACACACCTGCTGTGGTCGATGCAGAACGAGGATACGAATCCGAACCTGGTGATCATTGATCCCGAGACGCACGAGCAGACGCTGTACGCCTTCGCGGCGGCTCCGGCTGCAGGTGGCGGATACGACGACATCACGTTCCGCAACGGCAAGGCGTATTTCAGCGCGTCAAATCCTACGCCGAGCACAAGCAACTTGTTTACCAATCCGGCGATTGTGGAGGCTTCGATTACAGGGACGACGATCTCCGTGACGCCGATATTGATGGGCGATTCGACAGCGACCGATGTGGTGACGGGAAGCTCAGTGACGCTAAACCTGTCGGATCCGGACTCGATGACGCTCACGCCGTCGAACGACATTCTGTTGGACAGCCAGGGCGATTCGGAACTGATCCTGGTGCATAACCCCGGGCAGGCAAACCAGACCAACACGCAGATCCCGCTGTCGTCGCCGTTTGGGACGGCGATGGCCGATGACACGCTGTTTATTCCGGCGAGCGAGGGGTACATCCTGGTGAGCGATACGCCGGCGAACATTACGTACAAGATCAGCAAGAAGCGGTTTGTGCCGGGGACGGCATTTACGGCAGCCGACGGCGCGGCGGATGCGAACGGCAACTTTGTTGGATTTCTGGGCGCGCTGGATTTGAACTTTGGCGATCTGCGGCCGGTGGTGACGGGGCTGATGGATCCGCACGGACTGGCATTTGTGCCGGCGCGCGGGGACGAAGGCGAAGGTAACGGCGGGGGAAGCTGCCCGGCGAAGTGAACAGTGCCCAGTGATCAGCCGTCAGTGAGGCTCCAAAAAAAACGCCCCAGGGATTCAGCGTCCGGCAGGTGAGGAGAATTGCCGGCGGTGAACCCTGAGGCGCGTCCTGGTTGAGGCTCCGAGGTATCCCAGGGTCTCGAATGGGAGATCTCGAGTGCTCAGCTGACGGGGTGAGGCTGTACTCCGTCCCGGCGCTTCCACACGCCGGAACCAGGGAGAAAGTGTTGTGGTTCCCCCAAAACCACGATGAAGCCGTGTTTGGGATGACGCACCCTAACTTCGCGTGCTGGGGGAGTTCCCCCCCATGTCTCCAACTGCAGCAGACATGGGGCAGCCAACGAGTCGAGAGCTACTGAACGTTGTCCGGCTGGACCCTGCTTTGATCGGGGCCCGGGTCGGGGTGGACGGTGCGATAGGTGGAGGCGCCCTTGGACCAGACGAGGAGAAGGATGTCCTTGTCGGCGGGGGCGGCCTTGATAGTGCTGGTGAACTGGCCGGGGTCACCTGCCGGCTTGCGATTGACTTCCTGGATCACGTCACCGGGCTGGATGCCGGCGTCTTCACCCGGGCTACCGGGGCGGACCTGCTGCACCACGACTCCCTTGACCGACTCGGGCAGGTTAAGTTGCTGGCGGGTCTGGTCGTCGAGGTCGGAGACCGCGATGCCGATCTTGCCCTTCTGATGGGCGGGCCCGCTGTCGTTGGCGGCCATTTCATTCTTGGCGTGGTACTGGCCCACGGTGAGGTCGACATTCATCGGCTTGCCGTCGCGCATCACGTTGAGTTTCAGCGGGCTGCCCGGAGTCATCTCGCTGACCTCGAGCTGGAGGCTGCTGGAGTTGGGGATCTTCTGCCCGTTTGCTTCAGTGACAACGTCGCCTTGATGCAAGCCACCCTTGCTGGCCGGGGAGTCAGGCGAGACCTGGGAGACGATGGCGCCGGAAGCATCCTTGAGGTTGAAGAAGTGGGCGTTGTCGGGGGTCACGTCTTCAATGTTGACGCCGAGGTAGCCGTGGTCTACGTGACCATTCTTGATGATCTGGTCGGTGGTTGACTTGACGAGCTTGGAGGGGATAGCAAAGCCGGCGCCCTGGAATGAGCCGCTCGACGAGATGATGAAAGTGTTGATGCCGACCAGTTCGCCGCGTGCGTCAACCAGCGGGCCGCCGGAGTTCCCGGGGTTGATGGCCGCGTCAGTCTGGATGAAGCCACCGGGCTTGCGGGCGTCATCGCGGTACGGGTTGGGACGATCAAGCGCGCTGACGATGCCGCGCGTGACAGAGAATTGGAAGTATCCAAAGGGGCTGCCAAAGGCGAGCACGGTCTGGCCCGGCTCGAGCTTGGAGGAATCGCCCCAGGCGATGGTGGGCAAGTCAGTGGCATTGATCTTGATGACGGCCAGGTCGGTGAGCTTGTCGGTTCCGACGACCTTGGCGTTGAAGACGCGGCGGTCATTCAGCGTCACGCGGACCTGCGTGGCGCCGTCGACGACGTGGTTGTTGGTGATGATGTAGCCGTCGGGCGAGACGATGATGCCGGAGCCGATGCCGTGTTCGATCTGCGGACCCTGGGGATTCTGGAACTGGAACCCGGGGCCGAAGAACCGGCGGAACTGGGGCGGGATTTGCTGCATGGGGTTGCGGCCGTTGCCGCCGCCGCCGCCGTTGTCGTCTTCGTCGTCGCCCTGCTGCTCATCGGGGTTGACCTTGGAGGTGACGGCGACGTTGACCACTGCGGGAGTGACCTTGGAAGCGACGGCTTCCATGGCGTGGTCCAAAGAAGTGAGGGCCGATACGCTGTCGTCGTCGAGCGGCATGGCGGCAGCGGCGTGCACGCGGCCGTGTCCGGCAAACATGGCGGCGCCCAAGGCAAAGGCGCCTGCCACCGAGGCGGGCGCGGCGAACTTTCTGAGGCTTGCTATTAAATGATTAGTTGCTGGTGACATGGTTCGTATTCTCCGATGGTTAAGTTCTTTCTGTTTCTGAAATCGGCGCGTTGCTGCTGCGCCGGGATTGCTAAATCTCGATGATGACCCAGCCGCTGGGGGTGCGCACTACGTAAACTGCGGAGACGATATTGAAGTGCTGCGGCTGTTGCATGCGCCCGACGGCGTTGATGGAGCGGCGGGTGGATTGCATGTCAGACCAGCGGGCCAGGACTGCGAAGGTGCGCGGGCACTCGGCGGGCGCGGGTTCGGCGGGCATTCTGAGCTCGGCGAGCCGGACCGGCTGGAACTGGGGCATGCCGCGGTGCTTGCGCGAAGCTTTGATAGGGCAAGGATGGAGGGTCCTTGCCGGGTGCGATCTCAGAGCGACGGGGCGCGCGAAGGCAGATTCGAAGTGAGCGCGCAAATTGGTGTGCATGACGGCGTCGAAGGCACGGGCCTGGCCGCCAGCGAGACCGTGAATCATATCAGTGGAGCCGGTGTCGAGGGCGGATAGGACGTGTGCCTGCTGCGAGGATCCGACCGGAACGAAGGCGACCAGTTGCGGTGTGTGCGCCAGCGTGAGCGTGCAGGCGAAGATGCCGGACAGCAGGGCTCCGGAGACGATTAGCGCGGGTTTGCGGCCCATGGTGCGGACCGGCTGCGCGAGGATGCGCTGGACGCGGCGCACGAGTTCCGGGCGGCGCTCCCACGCTCCGAGGGCGAGAGAGAATCCTTTGCGGATAAGGCCGAATTCGGCCAGATGCGTGAGACACAGAGCGTAGGCTTTGCGTCCGGATCCGGAGCGGAGGACGCGATCATCGCAGGCCAGTTCGCGCTCAGCGCAGAGCTGGCGCTCGACCCAGAGCAGCGCGGGATTGAGCGGAAAGACGACGAGGGCGAGCTTCTGAAGGAGGTTAGTCCAGTCGTCACCGCGGCGCAGATGTTCCATCTCGTGGATGACGATCTGGCGGAACTCGTCGAGGGACAAACCGTCGAGGACGGCAGGAGGGACAAGAATGCGCGGCCGGAGAAAGCCGAGGACGCTGGGACGGGCGACTTCAATGGACGCGCAGAGGCGTACCCGGCGGTTGAAGGGCGCGACCAGGAGTGGATCGAGTTCCGGATCGATGTCAATGGTCACGGCGCGGCGGCCCAGCGCATGCAGGTGAAGAGCACTGAGGACGAGTTGCACGGCGCGGAAGACCGAGAGCGCCATCCAGATGCCGGCTATGGCGAGGCTCCAGCGGGAATCCAGGTAAACCGCATGGGGAGCCAGGCGCGGGGCCGGACCACCGCCGAGGGCGAATGGAACAAGGTGCAGCAAGGCGAGCACGATGAAGACATTGAGCCAGATGACGGAGCGGGCGGCGGAACTGAGCCGGGGAAAGAGCCTGAGGCTGAGGCCGACCAGGGCAGCGATCAGGGCCCCTTGCCAGGCTGCGGAAACGAGGGCTCCGGTAGCCTGAGCCGAGAATTGTGAAAGGAGGGGAAAGAACTCGCTCACGGCTTGACCTCCTGTACAGTAGTTTCCGGCTCGTCCGGCACAGTGGCGATGGCATCTTTGAGACGGCGCAGTTCGTCGGGGGTAATCTCGTCATCTCCTAGCAGGGAGAGCAGCAGGCGCTCGCGGGAGTTGCCGAAGAAGCGCTGCAAAACATGACGTACCTCGGAGCGGCTGGCCTCCTGTTCGGCGACACAGGCGCTGTACAGGAAGGCGCGGCCCTCCTGGCGGTGCTCGACGTAGCCTTTCTGCTCAAGGACGCGGATGGTGGTGAGAACCGAAGTGTAGGCCAGGGCGCCGTCGTCGGCGGTTGCCGCCACCATGTCCGAGACCGCCGACTCGCCGCGGGTCCAGAGGACCTTCATGAGCCGGAGTTCGGCGGGAGTGAGCGTGATGGAGCGTTTGGGCGGCATGTTTGTACCTGGTCTGCCAGAGGCCTGGGGGAGGGTCTTGTGCAGAACCTGTCCCTTCAGACGATCTATTAATAATTTAGTTAGCTTGGGGTCTGTCGTCAACTATAAAATTAGTTTATATCGGAATAAGACGGATCAGGCAGGCCCCACCACCATCATCCTTCGAACTCCCGCTTAGGGGATGGCGCGAACCATGCTGACGAGCACTTCGCGTGTATCTTTTGCGGTGGCGACTTCGCGGGGGAAGTTGATACGGGCGCCTTTCATGCCTTCGGCGGTCTTCAGGCGGAGATGGAAGCCGAGGCGATCGACCGACGTCATGGTGGCATCGGTGGCCTCGATCTGCGCGTGGGCTTTTGCCAGCCGGATCATTGCGACGACGTGGTCGTCGTTCATGTGGGCGAGGATGCCGGGGGCGACTTCGGCCAGCGGATCGGGAGCTGCGATTGCGTAATCCTCGGCGGCGACCCAGCCCATGACGCCGAAGCCGCCAACGTAGTAGACATCGATGGGCTCAAGGCGGAAGAAGCCGAAGTCGGCGAAGTCGACCCAGTAGCGGCTGTTGGGGTGGCGGGCCAGGTATTGTTCGCGGACATCAGGCAGATCGTCGGCGGTGACTGGTTCGGCGTTTCCGATCAGCGTGGCGCGCGCGGCGCCGAGTGGGTCGCCGTCGGTGCTGGCCTGGCTGACGAAGAGGCTCGAGCGCGGATCGGCCTTCAGGTTCTGCGTATGCATGGCCATGTTGCTGATGAGGAAGATGGGGCGGCCGGCGGCGTCGAGCGCGTAGGGCATCAGCGAGCCGAAAGGGAAGCCTGCATGCTTGCGCGAAAGCGAGGACAGCGAACCCATAGTCGCGAGCGAAAGCAGAGTGCGGGTGCGCTCGGCGTGGCTCGGTTCCGGCTGTTGTGGCAAGGCTGGACCGGAGTATGCGTGCTGGCGGGGAGCGCTCGATTCTGTAGAGGACATGGTTTCTCCGGCGGACGCTTCCATTTTTGCATGCGGGTCTTGCGCATCCCGCCCTTTCAGACAGCCTCGCGGCGCCCTGGGGGATTTGACCGTCTCGCAACCCTTTAGTCGCCCTTGCATTCCAGATACTTATGAAAACTTTGACGTGTCGACAACTCGGCGGAAGCTGCGATCAAACGCTTACGGCGGATAGCTGGGACGGAATGGTACAAGCGATGTCGAAGCACGTGACGGAAAAGCATCCCGATGTTGCCAAAGAGATGGAGCGGATGCACAACCAGGATCCCAAGAAATGGGGTCGCGAGATGAAACCGAAGTGGGACGCGGCCAAGGCCGCCTGAGAACATTGCGCGTAATACCGCATGTCTCCAGCACCGGAAGACCTAGACCTCACGAACGAAGACCTGCTCGCGGGGACCCGGATAATGGCGCACCCCCACGCTCGACTACTTCGGCAGTTGGCTGGCGTCCCAACCGCCGCCGAGCGCACGGATGAGCTGGACCGACGCGGCGAACTGCCGAGCTTGCAGGTCGGTGAGGGTGCGCTCGTTGCTGATCAGTGTTGTCTCCGCGGTCAGCACCTCAAGGTAGGTGGTGACCCCACCCTTGTAGCGCTGGTTGGAGATGTCGAGGGAGTGCTGCGCGGAAGCCACGGCACGGACCTCGACGACGTTCTCCTGGTCAAGGATGCGGAGCGCGGAGAGATTGTCTTCGACATCCTCGAAGGCGGAGTAGATGACGTTCTTGTAGGCGTCGGCCTGGGCCTCGTATTGATGGCGGGCCTGGTCGGTGAGGGCGTGGCGCTGGCCGGCGTCGAAGAGCAGTTCTGTGGCCGAGGCGCCGAGCGTCCAGAGGGCGCTGGGGCCCTGAATCCAGGTGCCGCCGTGAGTGCTTTCAAAGCCGCCTGCGCCGTTGAGGCTGATTGTGGGGTAATAAGCGGAGATGGCGATGCCGATGCGCTCGTTGGCAGCGGCGGCGAGGCGTTCCTGGGTGGCGATGTCGGGGCGGCGCTCGAGAAGCTGCGACGGCACGCCGGTAGGGACCTTGGGCAGCGGCAGGTCGAGGGGCGAAAACGGAATGCTGAACTGCGACAGGTCGTAGGTGTCGATGGTGCCGATGGCGTGCTCAACCTGGGCACGGGCTACGCCGAGATCGACGAACTGGGCGCGGAAGGTTTCAAGCTGCGTTTGGGCCTGGGCGACGTCAACGCTGGTGGCAACGCCGCCGTTGAGACGGCGCTGGGTGAGGTCGAGTTGCTGCTCGAGGTCGGTGACGGTGCGCTTGAGGAGCGCGATGTCGGAGTCGAGGCCGCGAAGCTGGAAGTAGTCGGCGGCGAGCTCGGCATGCAGCAAGAGATCGATGTTGGCGACGTCGGCGGCATCGGCCTGGGCGGTGGTGCGGGCGGCCTCAACGCTGCGGCGGACGCGGCCCCAGAAGTCGGGCTCCCACGCTGCCTGCCCAGTGAGCGCGAGATCGTTGTAGCTGCTCTTGGTGCTGGAGGTGACCAGGGGCCGGTTGCGCGAGTTTTGCGCGTGCGAAATGCTGGGGCCGGCGGAAAGCGTGGGGTAGAGGTTGGCGCGTGTGGCGATGACCTGGTCGCGGGCGGCGACGTAGTTTTCCATCGCCTGGCTCGAGGGAAAAGTTATTGGTGGCGATGCGATCTTCAAGCTGGTTGAGCTGCTGGTCGCTGTAGACCTCCCACCACTTGCCGCGGAGCATGCCGTCGGAGGGTGAGGCGGGTTTCCAGGAGCCGTCGGCCGGAGCTGGCGGAGGAATGACGAGGGTGCGCCGGTCTCCTTGTAAGCGGCGGGCGCGGTGAAGGCGGGATTTCTGGTAGTCGGGGCCTACGGGCTTACAGCCGATCAGAAGGGCGAACGCAAGAGGGGCCACAGCGAGCCCGGCTTTGAGGTGCCCCATCCTTGCGGCTGAGAACCGCCGCAAGGATGGGGCACCCGGCGCTTGTCGTGAGCAGGCTCCCTGAAATGCAGGTCCTTCGCTGCGCTCAGGATGACGGATCTCTGAGAGGCGCTGCATGGTTACTGCTTGCCTCCGTTGGGTGCGGGTTGCGGATTAGCTGGCGTCTGCCGCTCGTTCTCCGGGTTGGAGCTCTCGACATTGAGCTTCTCGCCTTCAATGATGGAGTCGGGCGGATCTTGGATGACGCGGTCGTTGGCGTTGAGGCCGGCGATAATTTCGACGGTTGCGCCGTTGTCTTGGCCAATCGTGACGGGAACCAGGTGGGCGGTGTTGCCGTTCACCACCGTGCCCACGCGAATACCCTGAGTGCGAAAGACGATGGCCGAAGCCGGAACGACGAACGTCTGGCCGACGGCCTTTGCCTTGAAGTGAACTTGCGCCAGAGAGCCGGGCATCAGCTCGCCCTTGCGGTTGTCGACGTCGATTTCGACCAGCAAGGTGCGGTTGAGTGGGATCGATGGCATCGGCGGTGCGCACGAGCGTGCCTTCAAAGTTACGGTCGGGGTACTGGGAGAAGCTGAGAGGGATCCTTTGGCCGCGCTTGACCGATGAAGTGTAGACCTCAGGCACGTTGGTGTAGACGCGCAATGTGCTGATGCGCCTGCAGGTGGAAGAGCTCGTTGGCCGCGCCCTCGTTGATGAGCTGGCCGGTATCGATGTTGCGGGCGGTCACGACGCCGTCGAACGGCGCATAGATTTTTTCGAAGCTCTGCAGCTGCTTGAGGCGATCGACATTGGCCTGCGCCGATTTCACGGCGGACGAAGTTGATGCGGCCTGCGTCACGAAGGTATCGGTGTCCTGCCGCGAGACAGCGTCGGAAGTCACGAGACCCTTGTAGCGGTCGGCCTGAATCTTGGCATTGGAGGCGTTGGCTTCGGCGGTGGCCAGATCTGCCTCGGCCTGCGACACCTGCTGATCTAGCTCGGGCGTGGCGATCTCGGCGAGCAGATCGCCCTTCTTCACGTGGCCGCCAATGTCGAAGTACCACTTGGTAAGGTAGCCGGAGGTGCGCGCGTAGATGGGCGCATCAGCTCCAGGCGGTCACGTTGCCAGGCAGCTGAAACGTATCGGTGGGCGCGCCGACGTTTGCGGGGAGAGCGATCACGGTTGGCGCCGCATCGCGCTGCGTGGTGTCGGCCAGGACCTCATCGTTGTGGTGGCGTCTCCAGATGCCGTAGCCCGCGAGGGCAATCACGAGAATGGCGACAAGGACGAGGGCGATGGACGCGCCGCGCCCATTGACAGGCGGATGTTCGGGCGCGCTCTCGTGATGTTCAGAGGCGCCGGGCGACCGGTTGCGGTTTGGACGTGGGACTGTTCATATACGTTACTCCGGAAGCTTGTCGAACTCGTCGAGGGTCGCGGTCGAAGGTGCGGCGTGCATGCGTTTGCGGCGTTCGAGCCAGCCGTGCACAACCGCGAAAAACACCGGCACAAAGAAGAGGGTGGCGATGGTGGCCAGCAACAGGCCGCCGATGACGGCGCGGCCGAGGGGCGCGTTCTGTTCGCCGCCTTCGCCCAGACCGATGGCCATGGGCAGCATACCGATGATCATGGCGAGCGCGGTCATGAGCACCGGGCGGAAGCGGACGAAGCCGGCGTTGAGCGCGGCTTTGCGCGCATCGCCGACGAGAACTTCGAGCTGCTCGCGCGCGAAGCTGACCACGAGAATGGAGTTGGCCGTAGCCACGCCCATGCACATGATGGCGCCGGTGAGCGCGGGCACGCTGAGGCGCGTGTCGGTGAGGAATAGGAACCAGGCGATGCCGGCAAGCGCGGCGGGCAGCGCGGAGATGATGAGGAACGGATCGAGCCACGACTGAAAGTTGACGACGATCAGCAGGTACACCAGCAGGATCGACATGGCCAATCCGCCGATGAGGCCGAAGTAGGACTTGTACATCGTCTCGCTCTGGCCGCGAAGGATGAAGCTGGAGCCGCGGGGCAGGTCTTTCTTGTGGCGTTCGACGATCTTCTCCATAGCGCGGGTGACGGTGCCGAGATCCGTGCCGTTGACGTTGGTAAAGATGTCGAGGACCGGCTGCACGTCGTAGTGGCTGACGGTGCCGAGCTCGGTGCCGGGTTCGATGTTGGCCACGTTGCCCAGGATCTGTACAGGAGCGGTCGCACCCGGCGCAGCGGTGGAAGCGAGCCTGGTAAGGCTGCCACCAGAGCTGAAGGCCTGCTGGACGGGCGCGGTGCTGGCGCCGGAGATCGGCAGGCTCTGCAGGTCGGCAACGGTGTCGAGGTGGTACTGCGGGGTTTGCGTGGCGATGCTGTAGCTGACACCGTTGCGCGGATCGAGGAAGAAGTTGGGCGACGTCTGGAAGCTGCCGCTGAGCGCGATGAGGATGGACTGCGTCACATTCGCCTCAGTAAGGCCAACGGCCTGCGCACGCGTGCGGTCGACGTTCACGGTCATGCGCGGGTAATCGAACGGTTGCTGGATACGGGAATCGGCGGCGCCGGGGACATAGCGGACTTCATTGAGCATTGTCTCGGCGAGGGCGCGATTGGCCTGGAGATTCGGGCCGATGATCTGGATATCGATGGGTGCGGCGAGGCCGAAGTTGAGGATCTGGGTGACGATGTCGACGGGGAGCACGTAAAAGGTGACGCCGGGATACTCGCGCGCCAGGACTTCGCGAAGGTGATCGACGTAGGGCTCGGTGGGGTGGTGCTTTTCAGAGAGCTGCACCTGGATGTCGGCATCGGCCGGGCCGATGGGGGCAGAGGTGGAGTACGACAGGTTCAGGCCGGAGTAGGGCAGGCCGATGTTGTCGATGATGTTAAGGAGCTCGCTGGACGGGATGTTCTGGCGGATGGTGGCGTCAATGTGATCGCAGAGCGCGGCGGTTTCTTCGATGCGTGTCCCGGTGTGAGCGCGAACGTGAATCTTAAAGCTGCCGGAGTCGACGGACGGGAAGAAGTCCTCGCCAAGAAAGAAGGTGAGGCCACCGGCCGACGCGACGGAAAAGAGGATAAACAAAATCAGGAAGAGACCGGCGTGATCGACGGCAAGGGTGAGGAACCGCAGATAGCCGATGCGGATCTTTTCGAAGCGCGACTCGAAGGCGAGCTGAAAGCGAGTAAAGGGATTGCGGCTGCGATGGCGCTGCGCGGCCTCTTCTTCGTCGTGCTCGTGAAGCAGATAGCGGGCCATGGTGGGCACCACGGTACGCGAGAGCAGATAGCTGGCGAGCATGGCGAAGACCACCGCTTCCGCCATGGGGACGAAGAGATACTTGGCCACGCCGCTAAGGAAGAACATGGGAACAAAGACGATGCAGATGGCGAGCGTGGAAACCAGCGCGGGCGTGGCGATCTGCGCGGCGCCATCGAGGATGGCCTGCTCGATCTCCTTGCCCGCTTCGAGATTACGGTTGATATTTTCGATTTCGACGGTGGCGTCGTCAACCAGGATGCCGACGGCCAGGGCCAGCCCCCCGAGCGTCATGATGTTGATGGTTTCGCCGAGGGCAGCCAGGGCGGCCAGTGAGCAGAGAATCGAGAGCGGGATGGAGACGGCGATGATGATCGTGGAGCGCCAGCTACCCAGGAAGACCAGGATCATGACGCCGGTGAGGCAGGCGGCGATGACGGCTTCGCGAACGACGCCGCTAATGGCCGCGCGCACGAAGATGGACTGGTCGTTGATAGGGGAGACCTTCATCTCCGGCGGAAGCTGGCCGCGCACACCCTCGACCTTCGACTTCACGCCGTCGATGATTTCAAGAGTCGAGGCCGAACCGGTCTTCATGATGTTCATCAGCACGGCGCGGCGGCCGTCGACGCGCACGATGTTGGTTTGCGGCGGGCTGCCATCGCGCACATGCGCCACGTCGCGGACGTAGATGATGGCGCCATTGGCGGTGCGGATGGGCAGGTCGTTCAATTCGGCAACCACGGAGGGCGTCGAGTTGGTTTCGATCGCGTATTCGAAGCGATCGATCTTCATGGTGCCGGAGGGTGCAATCACGTTCTGCGCGTTGATGGCGTTGACTACGTCGGCGGGCGAGAGGCCCTTGGCCTGCAATGCGTGCAGATCGATGTCGACCTGGATCTGGCGCTGCTTGCCGCCGAAGGGATAGGGGCTTTGCGCGCCTTCCACGGTGCTCAACGCCAGGCGGATGGTGTTCTGGCCTAGGTCGAAGAGGCGCGTCTCGTCCAGGCCCTGGCCGGCCAGGCCATACTGAATCACGGGAACGCTGGAGGCGTTGTACTGAATGATGAACGGAGGCAGCGTTCCGGGCGGCATTTGGCGGACGATAGCCTGGTTGACCGAGGTGACCTGGGCGACGGAGTTGGCGATGTTGACGCGAGGCTGAAAGAAGACCTTTATGACTGCGACACCGTTGAAGGATTGCGACTCGATATGCTCGATATCGTTGACCGTGGTGGTCATGGACCGCTCGCTGACCGTGACGATGCGGTTGGCCATCTGCTCGGGGCTCAGGCCGGAGTAGCCCCAGACAACCGTGACGATGGGGATATTGATGTTGGGAAAGATGTCCGTCGGCATCGATTCGATGGAGTAGATGCCAAGGATCAAAATCAAAAACGCGAAGACGACAAAAGTGTAGGGCCGCCTTAGCGCAAGCCGGACAATCCACATCATAGGGCTGGTTCTCGCTCCAGAGCCGGTTAACCGGGGCCGAGAGCTCTCAACGCCGGATCAGGAAGTTGGGGAAAAAGAAGAGCCCGTCCGGGAGAGCTTCGACCCAATGCAAACCCGCCACGGGTCTCGTGCAAAATCCGCTGAATCTACAATGGTAGATGAAGACCAAGGGCTAGCGTGTGGTCTTCATGGAGAATTCTGCTCGTTCATCTATCAGACGCGGCCGGAACCGAAAACGACGCAGAAAGTGCCCGCGGAGCCGGCCGAAAGCTCACATTCTGATAATGTTGCTCGCCAGTACCCCTTAAGCCCGCTCAAACTCGGATGCTTATCCGGATGGAAGCATGGACTGCGATCCATGGGCCTGGGGATTCTGTTCCCGGTCCACGACACGCAGCCGGAGAGTGCGGCAACCGCGGAGTGACCGACACTCAAAAAAACGGGGCGCGGAAGCCGCACCCCGTTTGGACTTGCTTGAACAGGAGGATTACCGGTTGCTCATCTGCTGCGCTTCAACGTAGACCGGCTCCTCCACATTAGGGTTTTCGACCAGTTTCAACGGGTAATATGCATTCCGGGTGTACTGCTTCACCATGCGGTTGGTGTTGAAGTAGGAGCCGTTGAAGGCCAGAGTGGTGCGCATCAGCTGTGCCCACTTCTCAGGCGCCCGCAGATAGAGCGGCACCACGGCGGTCTCCAGCTTGTGATAGAGAGAGAGAGCCTCGTCGCCGTCGGTGGCGCCGTCTTCGATCGCCCAGCCGGTGACGCCCTCGATGCAGCCTTCAATCCACCACCCGTCGAGAATGGAGAGACTGGGGACGCCGTTGAGTGCCGCCTTCATACCGCTTGTTCCAGACGCTTCGTAAGGACGGCGCGGGGTATTGACCCAGACGTCGACGCCGGCAGTGAGCAGGGCGCCGAGATCCCAGGCGTAGTTTTCGAGGTACACCACCTGGAGCAGGTTGCTGTTCAGGGCGTGAGCCTTGTCCACGACATCGCGGATGAGCTGCTTGCCGGGCTCATCTTGCGGGTGGGCCTTGCCCGCGTAGACAATCTGCAGGCCGCCGGCGGCTTCGGCAATGCGCACCAGCCGCTCGGGATCGGTGAACATGCAGGTTGGCGCGCTTGTAGGTCGCCACGCGTCGGGCGAAGCCGAGTGTGAGCATGCGCGGATTGAGCACCAGACCAGTGCGGGAACCGATCTCGGCAAGCAGCTCTTCCTTGGCCCGGGCGTGCGCCGCCATCATGGCGGATACGGGAAGGTCGATGGCGTTACGCAGGTAGAGATTGTCGCGCCGCCACGCCGGGATATGCTCATCGAGCATGGCCTGGACGTGCTCGGAGACCCAAGTGGGCGCGTGCACGCCGTTGGTTATGGAGTCGATCTTGAATTCCGGGAACATCTCGCGCGAAACCTTGCCGTGCTGCATGGCCACGCCGTTGGCGTAGCGCGAGAAGCGCAGCGCGAGCAGGGTCATGTTGAGCAGCCCGTCCTTGTAGACGCCCAGCTTTTGCAGGCGCGAGGTGCGCTCGCCGCCCAGGATGCGGATGGTCTGCTCGGTAGAGAAGCGGTCGTGACCGGCGGGTACCGGGGTGTGAGTGGTGAAGACGCACTTGTTGCGCACCACCTCAAGGTCGGCATCGGTGGCCGCGCCCAGGGGACCGCCGCCGAGTTGGCTTTCGAGCAGCGCCAGCGTCAGCAATGCGGCGTGGCCCTCGTTCATGTGATAGACGTTTACATGCAGGCCCAGTGCATTGGCCATCCGCACGCCGCCCATCCCCAGAACGATCTCCTGCTGCAGGCGGTAGTTGGTGTCGCCGCCATAGAGATGATCGGTTAGCCCGCGATCCCAGCCGGAGTTGCCGTCCAGGTCTGTGTCCAGCAGGTAGATGGGAACGATGTGCCCGGCGCGGCCTACGAGATCGTAGCGCCAGGCGCGCACTGTTACGGTGCGATCTTCAACCGAAACGGTGATGCGCGCGGATTCTTCGGTGCAAAAGTCGGCCGGATTCCAAGACTGCACTTCTTCGGTCTGGGTTCCCTGGCTGTCGATGTGCTGTTTGAAGTAGCCCTTGCGGTGCAGGAGCGTGAACGCGGCGAGCGGCACGCCGAGATCGGCTGCCGAGCGAAGTGTGTCGCCGGCCAGTACCCCCAGACCACCGGAGTAGGTGGGCATGGCAGGGTTGATCGCGATCTCCATCGAGAAATAGGCGACTTGACCGGATTGGGGGAAAGCTTCGTACGTAAAGGGTTTCGTAGTCGAGGATTGCATGATTTACCCGAAAGCCTCTGACGCGGTGCCGGGCGCGCCAGGCAGATGGTCCATTAAATCGCGGCGGAACAAAGTCAAACGTGTGCGGCGAACTACTGACATCAAAAATCGGCTGGAAGTCCAACCGATTTTAGCAAGAATCGCACTGGAAATATGGCAATTCTCAAACGAAAAATTCCGAATTGAAATGACCCGACGGTGGTAGGCCAACACTGGAGCCTGTAGGTTACCCACCATTGGGACATTGCGACTGAATCGTTTTATCCCATCAAAACCAGGTTTGGCTACGTCTCTTCTGAAAACTTTGATGCTCTATTCGACGCGGTGCGCGCCATCCGATGCGTGACAAATGTGGATTTGCGAATTGATTCCCGTGGCCTTCTCGTAGCGGGAGCCCAACGCGGAGGCAAAGTTTCGTGCCTGGTCAGCGTGCACGAGGTTGACCGTGCAACCTCCGAAGCCGCCACCGGTGAGCCGGGCGCCGACCAAGCCGGGAAGATCCTGGGCGAGCGCAACCATGGTGTCGGCTTCGGGACAGCTGGCTTCAAAGTCCTGACTGTAGCTGCGGTGCGCTTCGGCCATCAACCGCCCCAGCTCCTTCATATCGTTGTGAATGAGCGCCTCAGCCGCGGCAACCGTGCGGACGTTCTCGGTAATGACGTGGCGGGCGCGCTTCAGCGCTTCGGGGCTCATTTCTTTGCCCCACTTCTTGAGGTCATCGAGCGTTGCGTCGCGCAGGAATTTGACCTCGGGCCGATGCTTCGCGATGGCCGTCGCCGCCTCTTCAACCTGGGCGCGGCGGCTGGTGTACTCCCCGCCGGTGACGGCGTGCTGCACCATGGTGTTAGCGATAACCAGGGCCACTTCGTTGGGAATCGGCGCCAGCTTGTAGCTGAGATCGCGGCAATCGAGGAGCAGTGCGTTATCCCTGGCACCGTTTGCGGAGATGAACTGATCCATGATGCCGCAGTTGGAGCCGACGAATTCGTTCTCCGATCGCTGGCAGAGCCGGGCGAGGACCGGGCCGGGGTATTGAATGCCGAGCAGCGCCTCGACGGCAATGGCGGTACCCACCTCTACGGCAGCCGAACTGGAAAGCCCGGAGCCAAGGGGAACGTCGCCCCATAGGCTGAGGCTGAAGGCGGGAATCTTGTGTCCTTCCCCTGCAAAGATCGCGAGCACACCGAGCGGATAGTCGCTCCAGTGTCCGGAACGATTGGCGGGCAGTGCGGCGGCATCGTATACGCGCACGTCACCGTAGTTTTTTGAATAAAGAACGACCTTGCCATCGCTGCGCGGGGAGATGCCAGCCAGGGTGGCGAAGTCGATCGCCGCGGGCATGACAAAGCCTTCCGCGTAATCGGTATGTTCCCCAATCAAGTTCACCCGGCCCGGCGCCGCAAAGATGTTGGGATCGACGCCAAACCGGTCCCGGTGCAGGGAACGCAATGCTTCAGGATCGTGCATACCGCTCCAAATTAAAGCAACTCAAGATCGACGTTCATTCTCCAATCGACGGATCTGCCCGGGTTCAAGACCCGAGACCATGGTCCGTTCTTCGCCAGCGAATCGACGGGGGCGGTAGACGGCTCCAACGCTACGCATGTCTGTGTCGGGCCGGTGCGTTGCGGCCACCCTCCGAAGCAAAGCCATAAGCCCAGGTATGGACATTCTGCCGTATCGAACGTGAAGCGAATCCCGACTCCGGCGGAGGGCCGTTCCAGCGCGCACCAGTTCTCGGTCGGTGACAGCGGGCCGGCGAATAGCTTGTCTCCGATTCCGGAGCTTGGAGGATGGGCGACGCTAAGGTCGGTAGCACCCCCTTCGGCCGTTGTTGCCATTGGCCAGCTCACCTTCCGGCCAGGCTTGCCGAGCCGATTGCTTCGCGAGCCTTCGATCGACAAAGACTGAATCGTCGCCGGCAAAACGATGCGATCACCAGCCATCGCGGTGAAGAGGGGGTGCGCAGCCCACGACCATGGCGCCGGCTCCTTACCGGTGTTGGTCAATTTGTACTCCGCGCTAAGGCGATGGCCCTTGGTCGTCTCGGTCAATGTGAGTGCGCGTTCGAGCTCAAGTGGCAGCGAGAAGCACGCGGCCCGCAGCTTGATGGAATTTTCGTTGCCGTTGCCACCGATCTCCTGCCAGGCCACGCGCCACAGGTCGCCGTGATCTGGAATCTTGGCAACACTGCTTGCGAACGGGAGCTCGCAGGCTGCGACCGACGGCAGGCACTCGTCCCAGCCGCTGGCGTCGCCGGCATCGAACGGCATGGTCCTGGTTCGAGGGGCGATGGGCGCGAGCGGAGCCTGCAGGAGTTCGTGTCCGTTGCAGAGGATGGAGGCGACCTTTCCGCCGAATTGGGGAAGAACAGTAATGGCGCAGGAGCCGGCACGAATGACAACGTTTTCTTTCATTGCCGCAACAAAACTCGTCGGCTCCGCCATGGGCTCTCCCTTACCTCGCCAGCACTTCTCGTCCGGCTTCTGCAAATTCGGTCCAGATGCGCTCCAACCAGAGTTCGTGCTCAGGTTTCATAAGGACGGACCGCAGACAGGTGACTAACTTAGGGGAACCGGTTTGACCAAGGGATCAAACCAGTGTTGCGGCAATTGTACAAGGGCCAGGTGCAGATTGCGCGCGGCGCAGGCGTCAAAGATGCGCTGAGCCAAAATTGAAGACGTTTCCGGCGACCCCGCGCCGATCTTCCAAACGACAATGTCCAATTCCGGGGCGCCCGACCGCAGCAGGCAGAAACGCCCCGCCGAGTCGTCGCCCAGGCGCCGCTGCATTTCCAGCGCGGCCCGGCGGCCGGCCGCCAACCCCTTCGCGAAATCACCATCGGCTGTGAGCGGAAGCAGCCGCTGGGTAGCCCAGAGCGCTACTGCCGACGCCCCCGCTCGCGAGCACTCCAGACTGATTTCGCCCAGGTGCAACTCCTTGGAGGTGAAGTAGGTGTAGGGTGAGTCGTGCTTGTAGAAACGCCCAACAGCCGGATCCTGAAACAGGATGCAGCCGCAGCCGTAGGGCTGCAAACCATGTTTGTGGGGATCTACGACGATCGAGTCCGCCTGGTCGATGAGGGAAAATCCGCGGCGGGCGGGCTCGTCGAGCGCGTCGGGGATCAACTTGAAATAGCCGCCATAGGCCGCATCCACGTGGATTCGGAAAGGGTAGCGCTTCCGGAGCTCCAGGATCTCGGGCAGCGGATCGACGGCGCCGATAGCCGTGGTGCCCAGGGTCACGACCACTGTGCCCACGTCGCCCTTACGGAGCTCCGCCTCCAGGGCATTCAAGTCCATCCTGCCTAGGGCGTCCGTAGCAATGGCGGCGTAGTCCAGTTTGAGGACGGCGGAGATGCGGTGGTGCGTGTAGTGAGCTTGCTCGGAGCCCGCAATCCGCTTCCCGGGATTGATCTGGCCAGCCACCCATAGCGCCTCCAGGTTGGCGATGGTTCCACTGGAGGTGAGGTGCCCCAGATAGCCTTCGGCCTTCCAGCCGAACATGGCGGCAATCTGTGCGACCGCCTCGACCTCCATTTCGGAGCTGGCGCGGCCCCCGTCACGGGCGTGGTTATTTGGATTGATGGCCATCGCCAGGGCGTACGCCGCATGGGCGATAGGGTGGGGCGGCTTGAGCATCTGCCCGGCATAAAAAGGATGGAAGTACGGGTAATTGTCACCCATCCGCCGGGCGGTCTCCTTCAGCACCTCTGCCATCGCCGCGACGGAACCGGCCGCCGGCGCCGGGCTGGCGGGCAGGTGATCGAACTCCATCGCCAGGTGCTCGGAAGCTAACGCGAGGAGGCCGGGGACGGGGTTCAGTGGCATGGCGACCCTCCACCCTATCACACAACAGGAATGGCAGCGGGCGTTGATTCCGCGCGGTTTGGGGACCTTCGTAATTCCCTAAATCGAATAGATGAAAAAGAATTTAGGCCGAATCAGGTTGGGGGAATGGTACAATCAGCACAGCGTTAGAGTCGAACCGGGCGTGAGCAGTACTCGCCCAACCAAGCAAGGATTCTGCCAGTGGTCCCCGATTCATCCAGCGCAATTCAATCCAGGAAACACGATCAAAATGGAACAAGGTACTGTGAAGTGGTTTAATGACGCGAAGGGCTTCGGCTTCATCTCGCGTCAGAACGGCGAAGATGTCTTCGTGCACTACTCTGCGATCAACTCTAGTGGTTTCAAGAGCCTGCAGGAAGGCCAAGCCGTGCAGTTCAACGTGGTGAAGGGGCCCAAGGGCTGGCAGGCTGCCGACGTGCAGCCTCTCTAAGCCTCGGGCCGGATTCCGGCAGAATCTAGCAGGTAAGCAAGGGCTGAGAGCAATCCCAGCCCTTGCTGTTTTTGGCCGTAAGCCTGACCCGATGACCGAGATCGATGCCTATGCGCAGAGTGCCGGCCCGACCCCCGCTGCGGTTAAAACTGGGCAAGGATGCGATGGACATAATCCGCGCGCACGCTGAAGCTCTGCTGAGCGATCTGAAACTGTGGGAAGCTCACGCTGTGGATACGCGCATACCCGACTGAAAATTCCAGCGCGCAAAAGAGAACGATGCTGGCAGCGATGACCGCAAAGGGTGTAGTCGCTGACCAGCATCGGAAGTTCGTGGATTGCAGGAAAGGTCTCGTCGTGCGGGATGCTACGAAAGAGATCCGAAAGCTGCGTTCCAAACCGTTTCGGGTGGACTTGCTTTTGTTATCGGCACAGGGTCGAGTTGCGCCAGTTCGTCCATCCGTTCTTGCAATTGATGAATGCGGTAACTAGGGCAGGTCTTCCCTTTTTCCGCTTTCCCGCCTGCTTCCTCGGCAGGCTGTAAATCCCACTAGGTAAGATGCCTTAAAGAGCCCAACTGGGTGCATTGCCTAAAATTGCCGCGCCTGAAAACGCGAGGGGCCCATTCCACTCCGGTACCAGGAAACCACGATTAGGGTGAGCATCCGGCCCATCCTTGCGGGTGTGGTGGCCGCGCAGCGTCTTTGCTACTTCCTGCATCGCTGTGGCCCTTTCCATCTTCGTCTGGCGTTCCCAGAACAAAATGAACCCCTGGCCACAAACGCTGCAACTGGTCTCAACGTGATCCTTGCTGCTCTTGCACAGTACCTGCATTTGGCCCACTCCCCCGGTTCCCCTCAGCTACACAGGAACATTACGACGAAATAAATAGAGCGGAGAATACCTCGTGTGGTTCGACCGGGGCCCGATTGGGGCAGCAAGATGACCCTCAGGTAACTACCTTTCGGTCAATCTCAGGCACAGTAAGCGCCTGATGAGCAGACATGGTCGTTGACTATGCGCAAACCAGGTACCTAAAACACAGAAATCGAATGACGCGGGGCCGAATTTTGCCCCTCTGTCGATAGCTACTGCTCATCTTATGCGCCCACATTCTCATGGATTGGACCAGGAGACGAAGAGGCAGTGATGGCACGGCCGGGGCGAGTAACGCAAGCCGCCCGGCCCGGGCTTGAATGGGGAAATGGCGGCCGCTGGTGGCAGGCAACGACCGGCGGCATACGCTGTAGGAGGTGAGGCGGAGTTTTCAACGAAACGATCGCGGTGAACCTGCGCCTTACTTCTTCATGGCGCAGGCGGTGATCCTTGCGACTAAGGCTGGAACCAGAAAGGCAGGGCGGATGCACGCAAGATGGCGTTGGTCAGTAGCGATTGGATTGGGATTACTGTGCTGCCGGTTGAGTTCACAGAAGATGACGCATGTGGCGCCGGGTGGCGATGTGGTTGGGGCGCGGTCGGCGGAGTATGCCAAGGTGCAGGAGCGGCTGGCGCGGGGATGGAACACGTGGGACGTGCACAGCGTGGCGACGCAGGTGCTATTGCCGGAGGGGCTGGCGATCCATGTGGGCATGAAGCACAACTCCACGCTGAATGGGGATGCGTGGCTGGGGGATGCGCTGATCGGGCGGTTCGGCAACGATGCGGAGGTGGTGACACCGGGGCCGCATGCATGGGATGGAAGCTATACGCGGGCGGACTTTGCCTGGAAGGGGCATAAGTGGCGCGTGGAGAGCGCGCACGACGGGGATGACCTTGTGATGCTGGTGACGCCGCTGGAGTCGAAGAGCGCGCTACCGCCGACGGTCATGTTCAGTGTGAACTACCTGTGGGACTCGGTCGGGACAGTTCAACGAACCATCGACGACGCCTGGACTGCAAGCCATCCCAGAGACAACTACATTCCTAGCCGCATCGATGCGCAGAGCAAGGATCGCGCGGTTCCGATCTATTGCACCTGCGATCACAACGAACTCGGAATCGTGAACGCGCCTGTTGCCTCGCCCTATTTCGCGGCAGAGTTGACGGCGCCATTGGGAATCAGTACGGGTAAACGCAGGACGCTTAGGGAGATTTCGCTCCGTCTCGAGTTAGCAAGCGCTTATCGCGAGACCCGCTCAAAGGAGACAGACCTATCGTCTATCAATGATGCGATTGAGACGACGCTGGGGTGGGACACGATCTACGAGCCGGAGAAGGGGCGGGTGATCTCGCCGGTATCGCGGGTCTGGAGCGTGGGGTGGGGCGGGTATGTGCTGTTTGACTGGGACACGTTTTTTGCGGCGACGATGGCCGGCATCGGCGACAAAGACCTGGCGTATGCGAATGCTCTGGAGACACTGCGAGAGGAGACGCCGGCGGGGTTTGTTCCCAACTATGCGCGGGCGGGAGGTTGGAAGAGCTTTGACCGCAGCGAGCCGCCGGTGGGGGCGCTCACGGTGCTCGCGCTGTACGAGCGGTTTCACGACCGGTGGTTTTTGGAGGACGCGTTTGAGCCGCTGCTGAAGTGGAACCGGTGGGGTGCGGAGCATCGCGATCTGGAGGGGTATCTGACGCTGGGGAGCGATGCGGACAACCAGCCGCGCAATCTGGACGACGGCTCGGTGGGGACGTGGCAGGGGGCGGTGTACGAGTCGGGCTTGGACAACAGTCCGATGTACGACGGGACGGTGTACAACGCGAAGACGCATCTGCTGGAGTACGGCGATGTGGGGATGATGAGCCTGTACGTGGCCGACTGCGATGCGCTGGCGGAGATTGCGGGCCGGCTGGGAAAGAGCGCGGAGGAGAAGGAGCTGCGCGAGCGGGCGGAGAAGTATCGCGCGAAGGTGAAGACGATGTGGGATGAGAAGGCGGGGATTTTTCTGAACGTGAATCTGCATACGGGAGAGAAGAGCCCGCGGTTGTCGCCGACGAATTTTTATCCGCTGCTGGCGAAGGCGGCAACGCCGGAGCAGGCGGGGCGCATGGTGAAGGAGCATTTGCGGAATCCCGAGGAGTTCTGGGGCGAGTACGTGATTCCGTCGATTGCGCGGAACGACCCGGCGTTCAAGGATCAGCAGTATTGGCGGGGACGGATCTGGGGACCGATGAATTTTCTGGTTTATCTCGGGCTCAGAAACTATGCCGACGCGGACGTGCGCAAGGAGTTTGCGGAGAAGTCGTATGCGCTGTTTGCGAACGAGTGGACGGAGAAGGGGCATGTGCACGAGAACTACAACGCGGTGACGGGGTCGGGGGACGATATGACGTCGAGCGACCGGTTTTATCACTGGGGTGCGCTGCTGGGATACGTGGAGTGGCTGGAGCGGAGCAAGGGAGAGCACTGAGGCCAATATCCCGGTACACGACTGGCGCAGGAACGATTTCCGTTCCGCGCGCAAGGGGTCCATCTGAGAGAATGTGGAGTCGCTTGGAATCGTTACCACTCCGTGGTCAGTCGATGCGGGCGGGTGGGAGCGATCGTGCGGCGATGGCGTAAGATTCTCCGCGAAAGGAATCGCTGATGACAGGGCATCCCAAAACATACTGGAACGCTTTTTCGATTTGGTGCATTGGAGTATTTGTGATTGGAGCCGCGCTGGTGGCGGGACGAGTCTCAGCGCAGACCCTTGTCGAAGAGGCCAAGGTAAAGGCCGAAATCGATCGCGTGGCATCGAACCTGCCGGATGAATCCCGCAAGGTCATTACGCGCCTGACAATGATGCGTGAGCTGCCGGATGGCGCATGGAAAATGCACTCGGGCGACCTGGCGCATGGCGAGGCTGAGAATCTCGACGATTCCGGCTGGCAGAGCTTCGCGGTGCCGGGCCGGGCGCCGAACAACGCGGTGTGGTTCCGGCAGACCTACACGGTGCCGGAGACGCTGGCGGGCTACGACCTGACGGGCGCGCGGATCTGGTTCCAGTTCCATGCAGAAGCCAACGGGCCGATGCCCGAGATCCTCTACTTCAATGGACGGCGCGTGGCGCTGGGGGATGACTTGGAGCCGGTGGTGCTGTTTGACAGCGCCAAGCCGGGGGAGAAAGTGACGGTGGCCCTCAAGCTGTTGCACACGGTGGATACGAAAGGTGTGCGCGGCGCGACGCTGAAAATCGACTTTCCGGAGAACCGGCCGAATCCAGAGGATCTGCGCGAGGAGTTTTTGTCGGCGGCGGTGCTGATTCCGACGCTGGCCAAAGGCGTCGAGAACGGCAACAGCATGGGCATGCTGAATGGGGCGATTGCGGCTGTCGATATGAAGGCCCTAGACGCGCATAACCAGGGCGAATTTGACGAGAGCCTCAAGGCGGCTCATACGAAACTTGAAGGCCTGCTGCCGCTGATGCAGACGATGACGTGGCACCTGACCGGCAATTCCCATATCGACGCGGCGTGGCTGTGGCCGTGGACCGAGACGGTGGACGTGGTGAAGCGCACGTTTCAAACAGCGCTGCAACTGATGTACGAGTATCCGAATTACACGTACACGCAGAGCGCGGCGGCCTACAACGAGTGGATGGCGCAGAAGTATCCGGACACGAATGCGGAGATCAAGAAGCGCATTGAGGAGGGCCGCTGGGAGGTTGTGGGCGGCATGTGGGTTGAGCCCGATTTGAACATGCCCGATGGCGAAAGCCTGGTGCGGCAACTGCTCGTGGGCAAGCGCTGGTACAAGCAGGCGTATGGCGTGGACGTGCGGATTGGATGGAATCCGGATTCGTTCGGATACACCTGGCAGCTTCCCCAGATCTACAAAAAGAGCGGCGTGGATTATTTCGTGACGCAGAAGATGACGTGGAACGACACGAATCAGCTGCCGTTCAAGCTGTTCTGGTGGGAGTCGCCGGATGGATCGAAGGTGCTGGCGTATTTTCCGCATGACTATGCCAACGGGAATTTGAGCCCGATGCGGCTCGCAGCCGACACGGTGCAGGCGCGGCAGCGGTCGACGGGCATGCCGGAATTCATGGATCTGTACGGAATCGGCGATCATGGCGGCGGTCCTACGCGCGCGATTCTGGATGAGGGTGATCACTGGGCCGAGGCTTCGACACCGCCGAAGGTGATGCCCAAGATGCAGTTCGGGATTGCGCAGACGTTCTTCTCGAGCATCGAGAAGCAGGTTGCGCCGGAGAGCCGGGAGTGGAACTACCAGTCGATGGCGAAGGGATATGAGTATCCGCCGGCGGTTCAGGGCAAAGTATCGATTCCGACGTGGAAGAGCGAGATGTACTTTGAATATCACCGCGGGGTGATGACGTCACAGGCGAACCACAAGAAAAACATGCGCAACAGCGAAGAGCAGGTGCTAAACGCGGAGAAGTGGGCGTCATTGGCGTGGCTCGACGGGCGCGAGTACCCGGCGCATGAGCTGACGGAAGACTGGAAGAAGGTGCTGTTCAACCAGTTCCACGACCTGGCGGCAGGATCCGGCATTGGGATCATCTACAAGGATGCGCAGAAAGATTACGACTACGTAAAGCTGTCAACGAATGCGATCTCAGACAAGGCCCTCCAGACCGTGGATGAGCGTGTGAACACGGAGGGAGCGGGGATTCCTGTGGTGGTGCACAATCCGCTGGGGTGGGAGCGCTCGGGTGAGGTGAAGGTGCACGTGGTCGGAGTAAAAGGCGCCGTGAGCGCCACGGGCGCGCAGGTGGTAGATTCCAAAACGGATGCAGCGGGCGCCGGGGCTGATGTGCGGCTACATGTGTTGAAGGTGCCGGCCCTTGGCTACAAGGTAGTGTGGATTGGTGGCAAGGCGGCTGTGCAGAAGGGCGAGAGCGGCGCTGAGGCCAAGGACACTGGCAATACGATCACGCTGGAGAACGCAACGCTGCGGGTCACCGTCGACAAGGGGACCGGATGTATCACGAGCATCTACCAGAAGAAGACACAGTTCGAGATGCTGGCATCCGGCGCATGCGGCGATCAACTGCAGTTCTTCAAAGACACTCCGAAAGACTACGACGCATGGAACATCGATCCAGGGACGCTTGATGCGGCGCCCATGACGATTGAGCACGCGGATTCGGTGGAGTTAGTGAAGACGGCGGAGCCGGGGATTCGGGTGACGCGGCACTGGCAGAATTCGAAGTTCGTGCAGACGCTGAGCCTCTCGGCTGACGGCGACATGGTGGATATCGACAACGAGATCGACTGGCACGAGTCGCACGTACTGCTGAAGGCTGCGTTTGCGCTGGCGGCTTCAGGGCCGTTCGCGACGTACGAGATTCCCTACGGCACGATCGACCGTGCGACGACGCGCAATAACTCGTGGGAGAAGGCACAATTTGAAGTTCCGGCGATGCGTTGGGCGGATCTGGGCGACGGCAAGCACGGGCTTTCCATCATCAACCAGACTAAGTACGGCTACGACGGCGTCGGCAATCTGCTGCGCCTGACGATGCTGCGGTCGCCCAAGTGGCCTGATCCTGAGGCAGACATGGGGCATCATCACTTCCATTTCGCGCTGTATCCGCATGCGGGAACGTGGAAAGACGCCATGACCGTGCGGCACGGATGGGAGTACAACTATCCGCTGGCGGCAAGCGTGACGACGGCGCATGCGGGATCGCTGCCGGCGGAACACTCGTTCGCTTCGGTGACGCCGGAAAACGTGGTGCTGACCGCGGTGAAGAAAGCCGAGGATGCGAAGGGGTTGATATTCCGTGCGTACGAGTGGGCGGGCAAGGATGCGACGGTGGACTTTCATGTGCCGCCGGGCGCGAAGGGCGCAAGCGTAACCAACCTGATGGAGACGCCGGAGGGTTCGCCGCTCGAGGTTGCCGGCGATGCAGGGAAGGCTCCCGGCCAGACTGTAAAAGCGCCGATCAAGCCTTACGAGATTCTGACGATTCGAGTGGATTACCCGGAGGGCGGTCCGAAGGAGCAGTAGTACGGGAATCAACCAGAAAGGCGGGGCTTCGGCTCCGCCTTTTCTTTTGGGATGATGAGGACCTTTCCTGAAACGATCAGTCTGCGTGTCTGCTGGTAACGCGGGGTACAGTGACCACGGTCACATATTTCCTTATTGGCGAGGATCACCCTCAATATGTTTGAAGGGAATGCGCCTGCCGGTTGTTTGAAGACGCAGTTCTTCGGGTAGTAAAAAAAGAAATCAGTCTCCTTGGCTGCTAGTCCTGATAGCGCATTGATAACTAATACTTCTCGGGAAGCAGAAGGAGCGCGACCTGGTGGGGCGCACCGGCCGTTTACATACGCTGGGGGCCGACGCTCCATCGATAAACGATAGATATCGATCCTTATGTGCAATACCCGGGCCCGGGCCGGTGCATGCAACCGGTCCGGGCTTTGGTACTCTAGGCATGAGGGATCGCTCATGGACATAACTTCGCCGTTCTTCGTAGTGACGTTGATTGTCGCCGTGTTTACCGTGTGCATTCTTTGGGGGACGAGCACCAAGGAAGACGGCGCCGACCACGACGGGCACGCATCGCACTGAATCCTGCCCGAGGCGTCTGGGCGTTCTCTTTTGGAGACTTTGCGCCTGCCCTGCCTAAGCTCCCCGGTAGATCGTGATAGAAATGACTCGCGCCGATTGCGAGCGCCGCGCGGTTCCCAAAGGAACAATTTGTAAGCGCTTCGCGTATGGCTGGGGAGAGGCGATTTGCCATGACTCATAAATCAATCTGTTTGCTTGCCGCCGCATTAGTGCTGGCGGCAGGAGTTGCCGGGTGCCGGGTCCACGTGGACAAGGGCGCGAACGGAGAGGATAAGACCGTCCAGGTGGATACGCCATTCGGTGGCGTACACGTAAACACCGACCAGGTTTCCGCGGCGGACCTGGGACTCCCGGTATATCCCGGCGCCGACCAGGTGACGAACGATGATAAGCACAAGTCGGCGGACGTTCATCTGGGGTTTGGCGAGTGGCAGCTGCGGGTACGGGCCGTGAACTATGAGACCACGGACAACAAGGACCAGGTGGCGGCGTTCTACAAGAAGGCGCTGGGGCGCTTTGGCGATGTGCTGACGTGCGAGAACAAGACGCCGGTGGGTACGCCCACGGTAACGCAGGAGGGGCTGACCTGCGCGGATGAGGGCAAGAACTCGAATGTGCATATCGACAACGACGATTTTTCGTCGGGCGCGGACTTGCAGCTGAAGGCTGGTTCGAAGCGGCATCAGCACATTGTGGGGTTTGAGAAGCCGAAGGATGGCAAGACGATCTTTGTGCTAGTCGCGCTGGATCTGCCGACCGGATCGGACCACAATTCCAAGAGCGACTAGCCACCCCCGCGACGAAGACCTGTCGCTGGGACCCCGGGGCTTGAAGCGACCTCAAAGAAGAAATGGGCGGCCTTTGGGCCGCCCATTTTCGTGGGCGGTGCCGGGATCCATGGCCTACAATTCCCCAAGCAGAAACAAACCCTGCACCTTGGAGCGATTGCAAACATGCGCGCATTGCACCGTCGTTGTCTTGTCCCTGTGTTTCTGGGAGTCGTCATCAGCCTTCACGCAGCAGACAGGCCCAAGCCGGCAGCTGCCGCGCCTGCAGTAACCGATCCGTACGCGGAGGTTCAACCGGCAACCGAGACGCTGGACCTGGCGATGTACCAGCGGATTCGTGATGAAGGGCTGAACCATTCGCACGTGATGGAATTCGGCTCGGCCCTGATGGATGGGATCGGACCGCGTTTGACGGGCTCGCCGAATGCCATGAAGGCCAATGAGTGGACGCGCGACACGCTGACGAAGGTCGGCCTTGAGAATGCGCACCTGGAGGATTGGGGCGAGTTCGGGCTGGGCTGGCAGCAATTGAATACCTGGGCGCGCATGGTTATGCCGGACACGGCAGTGTTGATTGTGCAGGCCACGCCCTGGTCGCCTTCGACGAATGGTCCGGTGACCGGCGATGTGGTGTTCGTGAATATTCAGAACGACAAGGACTTCGACCAGTACAAGGGCAAGCTGCAGGGCAAGGTGGTTTTGTTCGGCGCGATGCGCGATGTGCCGCCGATAGACAAAGCGCTCTTCTCCCGCTACACGGAAAAGGAGCTTGAGGACTTGTCGGAGTTTCCCGTGAATGCCAATGCGGGCGGCATTCCGCCGGAGATGCAGGCGCGGATGCGCGAGCGGATGGAGCGGCTGCGCATGGTGGACAAGATTGCGCAGTTCTTTGCCGATGAGAAGGTGGCGGCGGTGATTGAGCCGAGCCGGAGCGCGCCGGAGGGCGGCGGCTCGGGCGGAACGCTTTTTGACGACAACGGGGCGACGCTGGGGCGGACTCCGTATCTTGCGGACAAGCAGGTGAAGATACCTGTTGTGGTGGCGGCAATTGAGAGCTATGGCCGGCTCTATCGGCTGGTGCAGGCACACGCACCGTGCAGTGTGGAGGTTGACGTTGAGACCAAGTTCACAGGCGACCACGAGCATGGATTCGACACGGTTGCGGAGATTCCCGGAACCGACCCAAAGCTGAAAGACCAGGTGGTGATGGTCGGGGGGCATCTGGACAGCTGGATTGCGGGCACGGGCGCGACCGACAACGGCGCGGGCACGATTGTGGCCATGGAGGCGGTGCGCATCCTGAAGGCGCTTGGAGTGAAGCCGCGGCGTACGATCCGCATTGCTCTGTGGACCGGCGAAGAGGAGGGACTGTTCGGATCGAAGGGGTATTGCACGCAGCACTTTGGTTCGGCGAAGACGTCAACGGCGCCTGATCAGATGCAATTGCCGGAGTTCATGCGGCGGGCTGCCGGGCCGCTGGAGGTGAAGCCGGAACAGAAGCTGATCTCGGGCTACTTCAATGTGGACAACGGCAGCGGAAAGATTCGCGGCATCTATACGCAGGGCAACGCGGCCATTGCGTCGATCTTTGCGCAGTGGATGGAGCCGCTTAAGGACCTGGGTGTTACCACTATCACCAACCGCAACACCGGCGGCACCGACCACCTGAGCTTCGATGCGGTGGGCATTCCGGGATTTCAGTTCATCCAGGATGAGCTGGACTACGAAACGCGGACGCACCATTCGAACCAGGACGTGTATGAGCGGCTGCAGGCGGCGGATTTGAAGCAGATTGCGACGGTGGAGGCGATCTTCCTGTACAACGCCGCTCAGCGGGAACACATGCTGCCGCGCAAACCGCTGCCGAATCCGGAGATGGAGCAGAAGCTACGCGAGCCGTTGCCGGGGATCTTCCCGGGTGCAGCCGAGAAGCAGTAAGAAAGCCGGATGGTCTGCTGAAATACAAACGGCGTTCCCCGCGGGGAACGCCGTTTGTGCTTTGCGGGGCTCAGGCGACGTCGTCCTCGTCGATGATCCGCTCGCCCACCTCTTCGTCGCGGGGCTCGTCCAAGCTGGCTTCCGCCGTCTCTTCGGCGCGTGCAGCCTCGTAGCTGCGATTGTGACGGCGAAGGGTGTTGCTGGTGTCGTCGCGGCCGGGCGCAACGTTCACAACGCCGCGATCGCCTGCATCGGGACCAACTTCCGTGAGTTCCTCGATGCGCTCCTGTGCCACGTCGTCACTGACGATCCCGGTGCCATCGTCGGTCCGCAGGTCGTCGCCATCGTCCTGGGTCAGGTCGATTTCGAGAGCGTCGAGCTCCTCGTCGGTTGACGCGTCGAGTTTTTGGAATTCGCTCTTGATGGATTTGCCAGGCATCTGCCTCCCCTTCTGTCGCCCAGGTTGGGCCTCGGAAACCGGTACCGAGTGGATCAGTTGATGAGATGCCGATCGCGCCCGGCTCGTTGGAGGCGGGCGGGGGCTACTGCTGGGACTGCGGCTGTGTGGGTTGGGGCTGAGCCGGTTGGGTGGATGGCGCGGGCGCCGGCGCGGGCGATCCAGCCGGTGCGCCCTGGCTGGACGGAGCCGCGGGTTTCGGGACCGGGGGAGCAGCGCCCATGGGTGGATGCTGCGGCGGCAATTCGCTTACGTCAACCAGCTCTACATCGAAGATAAGGTCGGACTTGGGCGGAATTCCTACATGGGCGGGCTGGCCGTTCTTGGCTGGCTGCTCGGGGATATCGCGCGTGCCGTAAGCGAGCTGCCATGGGATGAAGAGGCGGCGCTTGCCGCCAACGTGCATGCCGATGAAGCCCTGGTCGAAGCCCGGGATCAGGCGGCCCGTTCCCTGCGCAAAGGCCAGAGGCTCAGGATCGCCGAGCTTGGGTTTGCCGTCGGGATCCATCTCCGGCTTGCCGTCTGCGCCCATGATGGGGTTGCGGTGGTCATCGGAGGTGTCGAACTTCACGCCGTCCGCGGCACGGTATCCGGTGTAGAAGACCTTGTACACCTTGAAGGAAGCGGCTTCAGCGCCGGTGCCGATCTTGATCTCCTGGTATTTGAGCGAGAATGCCGTATTCAACGGCCCGGAAACCGGGGGAATGCCGGGCGGCAACTTGGCGGCCCCGGCAGCCGGATGGGCAGCCGCGGGATGAGCTGTGGCGGCTTTGGCGGTGGGAGTGGCAGGATTTTGCGAGGTTTGGGCCTGAACAGCCAATGCGCAGGCGAGACAAAACAACAGCGGCAGGTGCTTCATTTTATATGCGACTCCGGGCAGGCTTTCCGGGATTGCTTTTCATGGGGAGTGTAACAGGCGCGGATATTCGATTGAGATCGAGCCAGAGCTCGATTGTAACGATGGCAAAATTCTCCGGCTTTATGGGTTTTTATGCGTGGGGGCAGTACATTGAAGCATGCTCGCCTCGCTCCTGCCCTTCATCAAGACACTATGGCTCCCTGTGGCTTCGTTCCTGGCCGGCATTCTGAACACGATTGCCGGAGGCGGGTCATTTCTATCTCTGCCGGCCTTAATCTCGGGCACGACGATTGGGGGCATCGGAGCTGTGACGGCCCAGGCCACCAACACGGTTGCCTTGTGGCCGGGACAGCTTACGTCGCTGGTTGCGTTCCGGAAGCAGCTGCGTGCCTACGGTTGGAAGCTGTTGCCGCTGGCTATCGCATCCGGTTTGGGGGGATGGCTTGGGGGCTATCTTCTGCTACATACACCCAACCAAAGATTCCGGCTGATGCTGCCATGGCTGCTGCTGTTTGCCGCCGTGATGTTCATTGTGAGCTTCCCCTTGGGAAAATGGCTTGCCGCGTTATCGGGCGGACGGCGTTACGAGGCGTGGCTGCTTATCGGAATGGTGATTGTGAGCGTGTACGTTGGGTACTTCGGGGCGGGCGGAGGGTTCCTGGTGATGTCGCTATTCGGCATCTGTGGCATCCGCGACATTCATGAGATCAATGCGTTGAAGGTGCTCACGGCGGCGGTGTCGATCGGCATCCCCGCGCTGTCGTTCATTCTGGCGCGCCGCGTGGCGTGGTCCTTCTGCCTGGAGATGGCGGTGCTGGCCGCCATCGGCGGCTACCTGGCCGCGCGCTTCAGCCCCAAGGTGAATCAGCGGGCCATGCGCTGGACGGTGGCATGTATCGGCCTGATAACCGCCGGGTACTTCTTCCTGCAGAACGCGATGCAAACGGTTTACGCCCGCTGATACTCTTGCATGCGATGAAACCCTCCAGATTCTTGCGCGCCTTCACGGCCGCTTTTTTTGTTGTGCTCCTGCTGCTCGGCACATCGCATTCCGCTAGAGGACAGTCCACGGCGGCCGACAGTGCGAAACCTGCGGAGAAGGAAACGGCTCCCCCTGCACCAAAGTCGGAACAAGCCTACGACCTGCCGCCCGACAAGCTGGCCAAGGCCATCACGCTGAACAAGATTCGGCTGGCTTTGGAGGTTGCGGGGACGTTCTGGGGGCTGGCGGTGCTGTGGCTACTGCTGGCAACCATGGCTGCGGCTGGAGCCGGCCGCTGGGTGCAGCGCGTGTCGCGATTCCGCTGGATCCAGGGACTGATCTTCTTCGCGCTGTTTTTCGTACTGACTGCACTGGCCAGCTTGCCGCTCGATGCCATTGGGCATGCTGTGAGCCGGCACTATGCAATCAGCGTGCAGGGCTGGGGAAGCTGGTTCGGCGACCAGGGCAAGAGCCTGGCGCTCGCTGTCGTCTTCGGTTCGCTGATCCTGCTGCTCTTCAACTGGATCGTACGGGTTTCGCCGCGGTTCTACTGGATCTGGATTTGGGTGATTGTGATGCCGCTGGCGTGCGCGACAATCGTGATCACACCCGTGGTGATCGATCCTCTGTTCAATAAATTTGAACCGCTCACCAAGACGCATGCCGAGCTGGTGGACAAGCTGGAGAAGGTGGTGGCCAAGACCGGAACCAATATTCCGCCGAATCGCATGTTCCTGATGATGGCCAGCGCAAAGAGCAACGGCCTGAATGCCTACGTCACGGGCATGGGCGCAAGCAAGCGCTTTGTCATGTGGGATACCGCCACGGACAGACTGCCGGACGACGAGGTCATGTTCGTCTTTGGGCATGAGAGCGGACACTACGTTTTGAACCACATTCCGAAGATGCTCTCGATCATGGCCGTCGCCTTGTTCTTCGTGTTTTGGGTCAGTGCGCGGTTCGCGGAGTGGATGGTGCGGCGCTTTGGCGCCCGCTGGCAAACCGAATCCGTGTCGAGCCGGGCCGGATTTCTGACGCTGATCCTGGCCTTGTCGATCGTTGGTTTCTTTCTGACGCCGGCCAGCAACACGATGAGCCGCCACTTTGAACACGAGGCGGATGTTTATGGTCAGGAGGCGATCCATGGACTGGTGGCCGACCCGCAGAAGACGGCCATCTCTGGCTTCAATCACCTGGGCGAGGCGTGGCTCGACGATCCCGATCCCAACCCGATCGTCGAGTTCTGGGATTACAACCATCCATCGGTGAAAAACCGGGCCAATTTCGCGGCGCACTACGATCCGTGGGCGAACGGTGGCCATGGCAAGTTCTTCGCGCAGTAGGAAAGTACCAGAGAGAGACCCACCAATCTGATTCGGGGAGATACCGATGCGCAAACTGCTTCCCTCCTTCGCGCTCTTGATCAGTGCAATTGCACTCAGCGGCTGTTTCGGTATGCTCAAGGAGGCGCAGGACAATAGCCTCAAACTCGCGACGGCGCTCCACAAGCAGATGGCAGCGGGCGACCTGGCCGGCATCTACAACAACGCCGACGAAAACTACCGCATGTCGATGACGCGCGAGAGGTCCGACGCATTGTTTACCATGGTCGCGAGCAAGCTGGGCACTCCGCTTGACTGCGAGCCTGGCGGAATCAACGTGGATGTGAACAAACTGGGCACGACCCTCCGGTCTCATTGCCAGACGCACTTCTCGAAGAACGCCACCGGCGACGAGAGCTTTGTGTGGCTCAAGTCGGGCGATCAATACCGACTGGTTAGCTACCATGTCTCTTCCCGGGATCTGATCGGACGGTGAGGGCGGCCGGCCTTGCACAATCGGCGAGTGCTCTACAATCCGGGCATGCAATTTCTTTCCATTTCGAGACGACGGACGGACGCCTTTCCACCTGAGGCCTTTACGCCGGAGCTGCTAAGCGGCGAGGCGCAGCGATGCAAGGAGCTTTACGCATCCGGCCTTCTGCGGCAGATATGGAAGCGCGGGGACACTCCGGGCGCGGCGATTCTCTGGGAGGCGGGCAATGAAGCCGAGGTGCTGGAGGCGATGGCGAGCCTCCCGCTCAATCGCGCCGGAATGCTGGAGATCACCATCTTTCTGCCGCTGGAACCATATGCGGGATTCGTGAAATAAGTGGTTGCCGTCCATTCCCCGCGGAGAGAGCGTGTCGGAATTTGCCCCTTTTCCGGTGCACGGCCCGGGCGCTCAGGCCACCCCTGCCGGACGCCTTAAACTGGAAATGTCGTGATTTCTGAACGAGGAGCCTGCATGGCGTATCCCACAAACTACCGCTACACCCGCGAGCATGAGTGGATCGCGGTGGATGGCAAGATTGGTACGGTTGGCATCACAGACTATGCACAAAACTCGCTGGGCGACATTGTCTATGTGGACGTGCCCAAGGTGGGTGATTCTGTGAGCGCACACGCGACCTTCGGGTCGGTGGAGAGCGTGAAGGCGGTGAGCGACCTGTTCTCGCCGGTTAGCGGCACGGTGTCGGAGGTGAACGAGTCTCTGAAGACCGAGCCGGACAAGATTAATGCGGCTCCGCACGAGACCTGGATCATCAAAGTAGAGTTGTCGAATCCCGGCGAAGTGGATGGCTTGCTGGACGCCGCCACGTACGAGAAGTTTATTTCGGAAGAACAGTGAGAAAGGCAGTGATTGAGTGATGAAGTGATTGAGCCAGTTACTCCCTTTTTCACTTGATCACTCGGTCACTTAATAACTGCCTTATCTCAAAAGGACCCTGATGCGCTATCTACCCAAATCTCCGGCCGAACGGGAGCAGATGCTCGCCGAAATCGGCGCGGCCGCCATCGACGACTTGTTCTCCGTGATTCCGGCCGAGTACCGGCTGACGCGGGACCTGGATGTGCCGCGGCAACACGGCGAGAGCGAAATCATCGACTACTTCAAGGCCGCCGCCGAGAAGAACGCCACCGGCTATGCCAGCTTTCTGGGCGCGGGAGCCTATCGGCACTACAGGCCCGTGATCATTGACGCCCTGGTGCAGCGCGGCGAGTTTCTCACCAGCTACACGCCGTACCAGGCTGAGATCACGCAGGGAACGCTGCAGGCCATCTTCGAGTTTCAGACGATGATTGCCGAGCTGACCGGGATGGATGTTGCCAACGCCAGCATGTACGACGGGTCCACGGGCGCGGCTGAGGCGGTAATGATGGCGGTGCGCGTGACCGGGCGACACAAGGCTGTGGTCGCGCGCAGCGTGCATCCGGAGTACCGCGAAGTGCTGGCAACGTATGCGAAGCACCAGGGACTGCCGACATCGCTGGTGGACTATGACCACGAGACAGGCCGCATCGACCTGGCAACGCTCGAAGCGCAGGTGACGGAAGAGACCGCGGCTGTGCTGGTGCAGAGCCCGAACTTCTTCGGGATCATTGAAGACATTCCGGCCATCGCGGAGATTGCGCACAAGAAGGGCGCGCTGCTGATTGTTTCGATCGCCGAGGCGGTTTCGCTGGGCGTGGTGCGGCCGCCGTTGGAAGCCGACATCGTGAGCATGGAGGCGCAGTCGTTTGGAGTGGCGCTGAGTTATGGCGGGCCGTTTTGCGGCGTGATTGCGGCCAAGGAGCAGTATCTGCGCCAGATGCCCGGGAGGCTCGTGGGGCAGACCACGGATTCGCAGGGCAACCGGGGCTTTGTGCTGACACTGAGCACGCGCGAGCAACACATCCGTCGCGAAAAGGCGACGTCGAATATCTGCACCAACCAGGCATTGGTGGCGCTGATGGCGACAATCTTCCTGACCGTTTATGGCAAGGAAGGCATCCGCGAACTGGCCGAGCACAACCTGGCCAAGGCTGCTTACGCGGCGCAGGAGCTGAGCGCGCAGCCGGGCACGAAGCTTTTGTTCCAGAGCGCCCCGCGTTTCCACGAATTCGTTCTTGAGACCAAAGAGTCTCCGGCGCTGTGGGGCCAGCGGCTGCTGGAGAACAAGATTGTGGGCGGCGTGGAGCTGGGCCGGTGGTATCCGGAGCTGGCCGACGCCACGTTGTGGTGCGCGACGGAGATGATCGCGAAAGAACAGATCGACAAGGCTGCTGCGGTGATGGCTGCAGGGCTGGTGGAAGCGTAGGAACTGCGGGTGATCATATGGCCAGAAAAATCTATCCCCCGCGGATTATGTACATCGAAAACAAGGGCGGGGAATTCGTGGATCGCTATGGATATGGCCCCGAAAGCGAAGGCGGAGGACTTCACGGTTCCGCTCGAATTGGTCGTGTGACATTCAGTCGCACAGGTTCAACGCTTCACTATCGCGAAAAATCATTTCAAAGCTTCAAGGGACGCGGCTTCAAAGCGAACTACTTTTGTCTCGAGACCGGAGAGCAATATTGGATTTCAGGTCCGCGTAAAGATGGCACCGACCGACTTTACAAAAGCGACTGGCCCGTAGAGATTGACGAGGACGTGCGCGAGGAATATTGGATCGAGATTCGTAGGAAACCTGAGTTGAAGGACCACACAACTACGTCGCTGTCGACAACAAAGCGGCCCAACGCCACATCCTTAACGCGTTTGTGAACAAGATTGAGTTTCGAGGTAACGAATGGCAACAAGCGAATTAGAGATACCGCGCAAGACCACCGGCAAGGTTCGGCCGCACCAGACGCAGAATGAGCGGCTGGTCTTTGAGAAGTCTGCGCCGGGCAAGAAGGCGTACAGGCTGCCGCCGCTCGATGTGCCCGCAGTCGATGCGAAGAGCCTGCTGGGCGAGGCGCACCGAGAGGCGGCCGGCGAGCTGCCGGAGTTGAGCGAGATCGAGATCATCCGGCACTTCACGCGGCTCTCCACGTGGAACTACGCCATCGACCTGGGCATGTATCCGCTGGGCTCGTGCACCATGAAGTACAACCCTCGGGTAAACGAGTTTGTCTCGCGCATTGAGGGGCTGGCCGAGGCGCATCCCTACCGGCCCGACTCGCTGGCGCAGGGAATCATGGACGTCATCGATCTCCTGCAGAAGTGCCTCCTTGAAATCACCGGCATGGATGCCATCACGCTGCAGCCGGCGGCGGGCGCGCACGGCGAGTTCACCGGGATTCTGCTGGTGCGTGCGTGGCATGAGTCGCAGGGGAACCCGCGCAAGAGGGTGCTGATTCCCGACTCCGCGCATGGCACCAACCCCGCTACAGCGGCCATCTGCGGCTACCAGGTGGAGAACCTGAAGTCGAATGTAGTGGGCGGCATCGACCTGGACGCGCTGGCGCGGCAGGTGGATGAAGAGACCGCGGCGTTGATGCTCACCAATCCTTCGACCATCGGCGTGTTCGAGAACCAGATTCACAAGATCGCGGAGATTCTGCACGCCAAGGGCGCGCTGCTCTACATGGATGGCGCGAACATGAACGCGCTGGTGGGCAAGGTGCGGCCCGGCGACTTCGGCGTGGACGTGATGCACCTGAACCTGCACAAGACCTTCTCGACCCCGCATGGCGGCGGCGGTCCGGGTTCAGGCCCCGTTGCATGCAAGGCGTTTCTGGAGCCGTTTCTTCCCACGCCTGTTTTGGTGAAGGCTGACGACGGCGCGAGGCACTGGAACTACGACCGGCCGCAAAGCGTGGGGCGCGTGCGCGCCTTCTACGGCAACACCGGCATGTTCATTCGCGCGCTGGCTTACATCCTGGCCAACGGGCCGGATGGCCTGCGCCAGACCACGGAAGATGCCGTACTGAACGCGAACTACATTCGCAACAAGCTTGAAGACCTGTACGAGCTGCCGTACAAGACGCCCTCGATGCACGAGGTGGTGTTCAGCGACAAGCGGCAGGCGGCCAAGGGCGTGAAGACAGGCGATATTGCCAAGCGGCTGATTGACTATGGTTTCCATCCATACACCGTCAGCTTTCCGCTGATCGTGCCGGGCGCGTTGATGATTGAGCCGACGGAGAGCGAATCGGTGGAGGAGCTGGACCTTTTCATCGAGGCGATGCGGTCCATCGCGAAAGAGGTCGAGGAGACGCCGGAGCTGGTGAAGACGGCGCCCCATTCGACGCGCGTCTCGCGGCTCGACGAGGTAACCGCGGCCCGCAAGCCGGTGCTGCGCTGGAAGAAGGCGGATAGCTGATCGATTTTTGCAACACGAGAGGGGCCGCCGGCGAGTCTGGCGGCCTTTTTCATTTGCGGCTGAGCGATTGAGGGGTGTAGACGATGCATGCGCGGCGCCTGCAAGTGTGTACTGCCGTACACACTCGCCGAGCAAGAGCTGCCGCTAACCCCTGTAGATTTGGACGCTGTCTGAATTGGCAAGGCTGTTGCTAATCCGGCAGTGGAGATTGCAGCAATGGCCATGCCCATTATTCCTGGTTGGAAACGATGGCTGAAAGCAGATTCGGGTCAGGCGCTTGTGATGACTGCGGTTGGGTTTTCCATGCTGTTGGGCTGCACGGCGCTGTCGGTGGACACGGGCGTGATCTTCCGCGCCAAGCGGCGCCTGCAGGTGGCGGCGGACGCAGCAGCGTTGGCCGGCACCATGGACTATCTCTACAACGGTTCGACGACCTCTGCGGCGACCGCAGCCAAGGCAGCTTCGAGCGCCAATGGTTTTACTGACGGAAATAACGGGGTGACCGTGACGGTGAGCGATCCTCCCGCCGACGGACCCAACTCAGGCAGCTCCGCGTTCCTTGAGGCGATCGTGAGCGAGCCGGTGCACACCTATTTCATGGGCATCGCCGGGTTTAAGACGATGACGGTGAAGGCGCGCGCGGTAGCCGGCGTGCCCACGGCGGGCGCGGCCTGCATCTGGATCATGCATCCATCCGGGCCGGCTCTCCATCTGCAGGGTTCCTACGACATTGAGGCAACCGGCTGCGGAATCTACGTGAATTCGAATACCTCCGACGCATTTGGCGATACCGGTAATGGCGGCACGGTGAACGCCAAGTTTCTTGACGTCGTGGGCAACTCTCCACCTTCGCACCAGACCAAGCCGACTGCGGCCACGATCAACACCGTGCCGCGCAAGAGTCCTTGGGGAAACATCACTGGGCCTACGCCAACCAACGGCGGTTGTACGACGACTTCGTCGGCGACCACCATCACCACCGCGAATGCGCCGACTGCACCGGGGTTGGGAAGTGCCATCTGCTACACCAACGCGGTGACCATCGGCAATGGCGTCACCCTCGGCTCCGGGGTCTACATGTTCGAAAGCGGTGTGACGATCGGCACAGGCGCCACCGTCACCGTGAACAGCGGCACGATCGACATCTACGGGGGATCGTTCAATCAGAACAGCAACTCGCTGCTCAATATCACCGCGCCCACTTCGGGAACCTACAACGGAATAGCGATCATGCAGCCGTCGAACAACACCAATGACCTGCAGGTGCAATTCGGCAGCAATAACGAGACGCTGGACGGCTACATCTACGCGCCCGGCGCTGAGGTCTATCTGCAGGATCATGGCGGCGGCATCACCGCAACAGGCATCGTGGCCGACACGATGTATGACAAGTCCTCGACGATCACGATTCCCAGCTACGATAAGGCGCACCCAAGCACTACGCCGAATCGCGTTGTGGCGCTGGTGGAGTAGTCGCATGAAGAGTGAGGGACGAAAGATGCGTTGGAAGTGCTTCGGAAAAAAGAGAAACGGCGAAGGCGGTCAATCGCTCGTTGAAACGGCATTAGTGGTTCCGGTGCTGGTTACGCTGCTGGTCGGAGCGGTTGAGATGGGGCGGGTTGTCTATGCCTCCATTGCCGTGGCCAATGCCGCCAAAGCCGGGGCGCAATACGGGTGCGAGAACGGCTATACCGCGCAGGACACATCGGGAATTGCCCTTGCGGCCTCGAGTGAGGCCCCGACCCTCACGGTGTCCACTACTTCGTCTTCCGCGTGTGCGTGCTCCGATGGAAGCGCCGCGACGTGCCTGAACACGGACTGCCCCAACTCCCACATCGAACAGACCCTGACGGTGAATACTTCGGCAACGGTGTCTGCAAAGATCCAATTGCCAGGCCTGCCGAGTTCCTACACGGTCAAGGGACAGTCAATTCAGAGAGTGGTGCAATGAAGAGACTGGCACATTCCGTCTTGGCGCGACTACGCGACGAGAGTGGCCTCAACGCCGTGGAGATGGCCATTTCATGCACGGTGCTGTTCGCCCTGCTGATCGGCATTTGTCAGTTGTCCATTGGGCTCTACAGCTATCAATTCTGCTCGGATGCCGCGCGACAGGCGACGCGCTATGCGATGGTGCGGGGATCAACTTCGTGCACTAACACACCCAGCCTGTCGAAATGCAATGCGTCCACTACGGACATCAGCACCTATGTCAAAGGACTCGGTTACACCGGCATCACCTCGTCGAACATCACGGTGACTACCAGCTGGTGCGCAGCCAGCAGCAGCACGCCGACAACCTGGTCGTCGTGTTCTTCGGGCACGACCAACGCGCCGGGAAATCTGGTCAAAGTAGTCGTGTCGTATCCGCTGACGATTCAGATCCCTTTTGCTCCCAAGCTCTCGCTCAACCTGGGCAGCACATCGCAGATGGTGGTTTCGCAGTAGCGAGCCGTGCCGGAGGACCATTCAGCCAAGGCTATTGTGGAGCATCAGTTGGCGGAAGCATACTCCGCCGACGCGCAGCCGGCCGCGATCTTTACGCCTTAAGAAACTTCACTTTTGAGGATTGGTGCCGAAGAAGGGACTCGAACCCCCACACCCTTGCGAGTACGTGGACCTGAACCACGCGCGTCTGCCAATTCCGCCACTTCGGCACGAGACACAGAACCGGCTGGAGTTGCCGGTCCGGCAGCATCTCTAAGTCTCGCAAATGCCGCCTGCTGTGTCAACTTAGGCAGCCCCCACTGAGACGAGGCTGCGGATCGATCGCAGCAAGGCTTGGAGTTTGCCTAAGCACCGATCTATCCGGGGGTTTTGACACCCTTTTTCAGCAGGACGATCGACTTCGTAAGCCGGCTCGCCCGTGTCTCTTCTTTCCTGGCGTCGGTAATCCAACGGCAGTACTCCTTGCGGTTTGTGTAGCTCAACCGCTCGAAATCGGCCAGAAGGCCTTCTCTTCTCAGCAGAGCTTCAAACTCGGCGGGAATCTCCACGGTTCGTTCGCTGTCGTCCTTCCACAGCACCACGTCTACTGGGTCTCCCGGCCTCTTGCCGATCTGTTCCCGGATCGCTTTGAGAATCCCCAGCATGTGCTGCCCCGGACCGCACTTCATCAGCGAACCGGTGTAGGGAACCCCATCAAACGTAGCCTTGACCGCAAGCCTACCCCTGCTGCCGAACTCTGACTCGACGTCGAATGGGACGACTACGCCCGCTCCCCCACCATCGCCAGCCTGGATGCGTGCAGTGAACCTGTATGTCTTCACGATTCACCCCAGGAAAGCACAGTGGCCGGCGCGCATGGCGGCCGGCCCTGGTCGTGGGAAGGATAGCGCAGTTACACCAGCTTGGCGTCCAGCTCGATCTGCGTGTTGTTGGCAAACAGCTTGGAGATGGGGCAGCCGGCCTTGGCGTCCGCTGCGGCCTTGTCGAAGACTTCCTTGGAAGCGCCCGGAACCTTCGCGGTCGTGGTGAGCGCAATCTTGGTTACAGCGAAACCGCCATCAACCTTGGCCAGTGTTACGGCCGCGTGCGTCTCGATCGATTCCGGTGTGAGTCCGGCTCCGCCCAATTGCGCGCCCAGAGCCATGGAAAAGCAGCTGGCGTGCGCCGCTGCAATCAGCTCTTCCGGAGTGGTGCCCGTCGCGGCGCCCTCGAAGCGCGTGGCGAAAGAGTAGTTGGCGTTGTTGAGAACGCCCGTTGCCGTGGAGATGGTGCCTTTGCCTTCCTTCAGTGATCCCGTCCAAACCGCACTTGCCTTGCTTGCCATGCAAATCCTCCTCGTGTGGGGGTTTCAATCGTGGTTGCCGCTGGGCCATGAGATGCCTGCACCGGGGAATGAGTGCAGGCGGCATTTTGCCGGACCCAGGGGTTAATGCTTCGGGCACCGCCCAGACGCTCCGCGCCGGGAAGGCCCCTTCCTCCATGCTAACCTCTCACCCATGCTCCCGCACCTTCCCGCCGCCCTCCTCCCCGAGTTTGCCGCGGAGTTTTCACAATCCGGCACGGCCCTATGCTCCGCTGATAACGGTTCAGTGGATCATCATTGCCAGATTTGTCCCACATGCGGATACAAGCTGACGGGCCATCGCTGCAAGCTCGTCTGCACGCAATGCGGCTACTATCTGAGTTGCGCCGACTACTACTGATGGGCCTTCAAAAGCTGACATGATCTGGCGGGATTAGAGGGCCGCGCCGCATGTCGAACAAAAGCGCGATCCGGCCACATTGGTGGTGTGGCAACGTGCGCATGCCAGCAGCGTTCCTGTCAGCGGGAGTGTCGAGACAGGGGTGGGAGTGGACGCGGTCGCGGCGGCGGCAGGTACACTCACGTTGACGTTAATCGGCGGGTAGCTCCATCCCAGGGGAACGGACATGCCCAGCGCCGCGGCGATACCGGCTGCCTGGATGGCGTTGAATTCGCGGACGCGCCCCGGCATGAAGAAGCACTCGACAAACCCCAGTAACGCGGTGATGCCGGTCCAGCAGAAGCAGCAGTACAGGATGCCGAGACCGGTACGGCGCAGGTAAAAATGATGGGCGCCAAAGGTGCCGAGAAACAGCGCCAGCAGGATTCCAACCACCTCATCGCGACGCACGGACTGGTACTGCTCAAAGAAGATCGCCTGGGTGTTGGGATACGGAACGCCGCTCATGGGAACTCTCCCTTTCTCTCTAGTTCATACGCAGGGCGGAAGAGGACAGTTCCGCGCTGGTCCATGTTGCGATTGTGCCACGGCGGGGCCGGTGATTAGCATCTGATCAGCCATGGGCGAACTCTCTGCGTCAGCGAGCGGCACACTTTCCATCGGCGGCGATCTGCCGGTGCACCGGCTTGGCTACGGAACTATGCGCCTGGTTGGCGAGGGGGCCTGGGGTGAGCCGGGCGATCCTGCTGAAGCGCGGCGTGTTCTGCGTCGTGCCGTCGACCTGGGCGTGAACCTGATCGACACCGCGGATGCTTATGGCCCGGAGATCGCCGAGCGCTTGATCGCCGAGGCATTGCATCCCTATCCTGCGGGGCTGGTCATCGCCACCAAGGGCGGCATTACACGGCAAGGCCCCGCGAAGACGGAGTACGTGGGCCGTGCCGGCTACTTGATCCAATGTGTGGAGATGAGCCTCCGGCGCCTGAAACTCGAGCGCATCGATCTCTACCAGCTGCACCGCATCGATCCGCGCACGCCGTTAGAAGAGAGCCTTGGCGCCCTCAAGCAGATGCAGGAACAAGGCAAGATCCGGCACATCGGCCTGAGCGAGGTGACGGCGGAACAGATCGAGGAAGCGCGGAAGATCGTGCCCGTTGTGACTATTCAAAATCGCTACTCCATCACCGACCGCCGTCACGACGAGGCGCTTGCATATTGCGAAAGCCAGCGCATCGGCTTCATGCCCTGGTATCCCATGGCCGGGGGCAAGCTCATGAAACCGGATCAGCCGGGAGCGGGCGCGCTGGCACAGATCGCGCAGCGCTATTCCATCTCTGTCCCGCAGCTCTCGATCGCGTGGCTCCTGCATCGCTCGCTGGTCATGTTGCCGATTCCCGGCACGTCGAAGGTGCAACATCTCGAGGAAAACGTGGCCGCCGCCAGAATGAACATCGGTCCCGATGAGTGGGATGAGATTGAGAACGCGGCGCGGATGTAGTCCCCGCAACAGTTTGCTTACAGCTTCGGCGTTACAATTGCGAGTGCCAGAGACTTTCCCCTGTTTCCGGCGGAAGCTGGCCCAACAATGCACGAGACCATCCTGTTGCCGTCGCGTTCGAGCATGCGCCCGCGACATCGCCGACTGTGGCTGTTCCTCCTGTTCCTCATCGTTGTTCTCCTTTTCAGCACGCGCACCGCGGTCTCATACTATGTTGAGACGCTCTGGTTCCAGTCGCTCGGCTACGCCAATGTTTTCTGGAAAACCGTAGCGCTGAGTTGGGCCGTCTTCTCTCTCTTTGCAGCGGTCACGTTCGTCATTCTCTACGCGTGGTTCCGGCTGCTGTTGCGCGTGGCTGCACCCGACCTTCGCAGCGCCGGAACCATGGTGATCGGCCGGCGGGTCATTAATCTGCCGGTCGAAGCGGCGATGCGCATCGGCGGCTTGCTGATCGCGCTGCTCGTCGCGCTGGGCGCGGGCGCCGCCATGAAAGCCGAATGGCCCCGCTTCGCCCTCTACTGGTATCAGCCGGCAGCGGCTTCCGGTCCCGCGGACCCCATCTTCGCGCACCCGCTCAGCTTTTATCTCTTCACGCTGCCGGCTTGGCAAACGCTCTCGGGATGGCTGCTTATGCTCGCGGTGCTGATGTGCGCCTCAGGCGTGTTCCTGGTGCTTATCTCCACCGGCAGCCGGATCTCCACCGGAGGTTTCGATCGATCCATTCCGCTGCCCTGGCGCACATTCTCCATCGCAGCCTCGTTTCTCCTGCTGGTATTGGCGGCCCGCGTCTTTATCGGCCGCATTGAACTCCTGCTCCAGGACCATACCGTCTTCGCCGGCGTCACCTACACCGATGCCCATGTGATCCTGGGAGGAATGCTGCTGGTGAGCTGCGCGCTGATCTTCGGCGCCGCCATCAGCGCCCTCAACTGGGTTACTCGTCCCCGGCTGAGCTGGCTCGCGCTGGCCCCGGTGCCGGCGATCGTCTGTTACTTACTCGTGCAGATCGCAGCCTGGTACGTCTCCAGCTTCATCGTCAAGCCCAACCAGCTGGTGCGCGAACAGCCGTACATCGCCCATAACATCGAGTTGACCCGCCAGGCATACGGACTGGATCGCATCACCCAGCGCGAGTTTCCCGCCGAGATTTCCGTGGGGGCGGCCGATCCGGCCAACAACCAGGCCACGCTGCAGAATATTCGCCTCTGGGACTGGCAGGCCCTCCGCGATACGCTCCGCCAAATCCAGGAGATCCGCACCTACTACGATTTTCCTGACGTCGACATTGATCGCTACCCCATTGATGGCCAGACGCGCGAAGTCATGCTGGCCGCGCGCGAGCTGAATGTTGAGAAGCTGCCCGAAAGCAGCCGCAACTGGATCAACGAAAAGCTCATCTATACACACGGCTACGGCATCACCATGAACCCGGTGAACGGCTTCACGCCGGAGGGCCTGCCCAACCTGCTGCTCAGCAATATGCCGATTCAGAGCACGGCAAAGGATATTCATGTAAGCCGGCCCGAAGTTTACTTTGGCGAGCTCACCAACACCGACGTCTACGTCAAGACGCGGCAAAATGAATTCAACTACCCGCAGGGCGAGACCAATAGCGTCACGTCCTATGAAGGGTCAGGCGGCATCGCCATGGGCGGCCTCATGCGCCGCATCCTCATCGCGTTCGATCGCGGCGACCTGAGCAAGGTTCCATTCAGCGATGACATCGGCTCGGAAAGCCGGCTGCTCATGCGCCGCAGCGTGCAGGATCGCGTGAGCGCGCTGGCGCCGTTCCTCACCTTCGAAGGCGACCCGTATATCGTGGTCGGCGACGACGGCAGGCTCTCGTGGATGCTCGATGCCTTCACCACTGCAGACACGTACCCTTACGCCAGCCACTACGTGCTGCGTGATCGCGCCATTAACTACATGCGCAACAGCGTCAAGTGCGTGGTGGACGCCTACACGGGTGCGACCACGTTCTATGTCTTCGATTCGCAGGACCCGATCGTCGCCGCCTGGCGCGCCATCTTCCCATCGCTCTTCAAGGATGTGTCGTCCATGCCTCAGGATCTGCGGCGGCACGTGCGCTACCCGGAGCTGTTGCTCAAGCTGCAGGCGCAGGTCTACGGCCTCTATCACATGACCGATCCGGTGGTCTTCTACAACCGCGAAGACCTGTGGACCGTCGCGTCCGAGGTCGGCATGGGCGAAAACAACGAGCAGGCCGCTCAGCCCATGCAGCCGAACTTCGTGCTCATGAAATTGCCCGACCAGTCTGACATGGAATTCGTGGACATTCTGCCGTTCACGCCCGCCAATCGCAACAACCTGATTGGCTGGATTGCGGGACGAAGCGATGGCGCGAACTACGGTACCGCCATCGCCTATGACTTCCCCAAGACGCGCCTGATCGATGGGCCCATGCAGATCGAGGCGCGCATCGATCAAAACGCGCAGCTCTCCGGCCAACTCACATTGTGGAACCAGCAGGGCTCGCACGTGCGCCGCGGCACGCTGCTCGTGATCCCCTGCGGCAAGGCGCTGATCTACGCCGAGCCCATCTACCTGCAGGCCGAGCGCAGCCCTATGCCGGAACTGCGCCTCGTGGTGCTGGCACTGCAGGACAAGCTCGCTTACGGATCTTCCTTCGAAGCTGCGCTGCAGTCGCTCTTCGCGGGAACACCATCGTCGCTCAACTCCGAAGCGGCCCCCAGCACTGCTGCTCCGACACAAGCCCAGGGCAAATCGGCGCCTCCGGACCTGAATGCACTTATCTCCAGCGCGGCGCGCGATCTTGCCGATTACCAGCGCCTCACCGCAGAAGGCAAGCTGGCCCAGGCCGGCCAGAAACTCGAAGAGCTGAAGCAAAAGCTCGATGCGCTGAGCGCATACAAAAAATGATCTTGAGATCGTAATGAAACTCAGGCGCCGGATGCGCTAAGATGACTGCGTCTGAGGTTTAGGTCGTGCGCCCTTCCCGTGCGTTGCCAACCAGCAGCGCATCCGCAATCTCTCCCCGACAGGAAAAGAGCAACCGACCCCAAAACGGGAGCATCGTAACGGTTTTCGCAATACAAGTGCAAAGCCAGTTATGCGAACTCGTCTCAATCAGATTCTTGCCCTTGTCCGGCTCGTCGCGTGCGCCGCGCCCGCGATCTGTGCTTCCTCTGCGCAGGCATCGTCTCCCACCTCCACGTTCGCTCCACACGCAACTTCGGCAAGCCAGCTTACCAGCCTCTCGGTCTTCGTCCTCTCCATCTCGGCTCTTATCTTTAGCGGAGTTAGCGGTTTGCTGATCTATGCGCTCGTGCGCTTCCGAAGACGTCCGGGCGATATGAATGAACCTCCGCAGGTCTTCGGCAGTATCCAGATCGAGCTCTCCTGGACAATCATTCCCGTTCTTCTTATTGTCATCCTGTTTCTCGGCACCGCACGGGTTCTGTTTTCAGTGCAGGACGCTCCCAAACCCGCAACCGCGCTCAACTTGGTTGTGATCGGCCATCAATTCTGGTGGGAGTTTCGGTACCCCGACTACAACGTCGTGACGGCCAACGAGCTGCACATCCCCGTTGCCAACGGGCGTGTTCCCCAACCCACCTTCATGAAAATCACTTCGGCCGATGTGATGCACAGCTTCTGGGTGCCCCAATTGGCGGGAAAAACCGATCTGCTGCCCAATCACGTGAACGAAATGTGGATGGATCCCCAGCAGCCTGGACTCTACCTCGGGCAATGCGCCCAGTTCTGCGGTCCACAACACGCAAAGATGCTGCTGCGCGTGTATGTCGATACGGAAGATGAATTCAAACGATGGATCGCGGCACAGCAGAAATCGCAGCCGGAAATCAGTCCCCCTGCTGCGACGCCGCTATCACAACCAAACCCCGGCAACCAGAATCCTGCAAGCAAGATTCCGCCCAATTCTCCCGCGACGAGCGGAGGAGTCGGCTCCCAGTCGCCTGAGATCAACAGCGAGCTCAACGCTCACAACGGCCAACTCGTCTTCGAGCAGCAGGCTTGTATCAACTGCCATACCGTTGCGGGTACCGTAGCCAATGGGCGATACGGTCCGGATCTCACGCACCTGATGAGCCGCGCCACGCTCGGCGCCGGAGCCGCCGAGAATACGCCCGGCAACCTTAACGCCTGGATCGCCGACCCCAACACGTTCAAGCCTGGAACCTTGATGCCGGCCATGCATCTCTCCGACCGGCAAAACGCGCAGATCACAGCCTACCTCCTGACCCTGAAGTAGCAACCGAATCGGCAACTACGGAGAGTGGATGGACGCACAGGGCATACCAGCCGCGCACGGAATTGAGGCGGGACTCGACCGTACTCCCGCGCAGCAGGCGAGCGGCACATGGCTTGAGGTTGTTCACAGCTGGATCGTCACCGTCGATCACAAGAAGCTTGGCATTCTCTACATCGCCTACGGACTCACATTTTTGCTGGTCGGCGGCGTGGAGGCGATGCTCATCCGCATCCAGCTTGCGATTCCTCACAACACCTTCGTTTCGCCCTACACGTTCAACCGCCTGTTCACCATGCACGGCACAACCATGGTGTTCCTGGTCGGCATGCCGCTTATCTTCGGCTTCGGCAACTACCTTGTCCCTCTGATGATCGGCGCGCGCGACATGGCATTTCCGCGCCTCAACGCATTCAGCTTCTGGATCGCCGCATTTGGAGGCATCCTCCTCTACTACAGCTTTATCGGGGGCAATGGCCTTGCAGGAACCGGGACAGCACCGGATGTCGCGTGGTTCGCTTACGCCCCGCTTACCGAGAAGGCCTTTTCGCCCGGGCACACCGTCGACTACTGGGCCGTGTCCATCTTCATCAGCGGCATCGGCAGCATTGGCACCGCCATCAACATTCTCGCCACGTTCTTCTGCATGCGCTGCAAGGGCATGACCCTGATGCGCGTTCCCCTGCTCCCCTGGCTTTACGCAACGGTTTCCTTTCTGGTGCTGGTAGCGGTTAGCCCTCTCACCGCGGCCCAGATCATGCTCCTCATCGACCGCTATCTGGGCGGCCACTTCTTCGACACCCAGGCCGGCGGCTCCGCTGTCCTGTGGGCCCACTTCTTCTGGATCTTCGGCCATCCAGAAGTCTACGTCCTCGTTCTGCCCGCCTTCGCCTTTGCCAACGAGATTATTCCCGTCTTCTCCCGCAAGGCGATCTTCGGCTACTCCGCCATGGTTGCCGCTTCCGTGGGCATCGCATTCATCAGCCTGAGTGTGTGGGCCCACCACATGTTCACCATCGGCATGACCTCCTTCGGCAACGCCTTTTTCACCTTGTCAACCATGTTGGTCTCCATCCCCACCGGCATTAAAACATTCAACTGGCTTGCAACCATCTGGGGCGGTAAGATTCGCTTCGCCACCCCCATGCTCTTCTCCATCGCGTTTCTTCTCCAGTTCGTTATCGCCGGACTTACCGGCATCATGCTCTCCGTCTCCGCGTGGAACTGGCAACTGCACAACTCATATTTCGTTGTGGCTCATTTCCATTACGTCCTCGTCGGCGCCATCGTCTTCATGATCTTCGCCGCGCTCTACTACTGGTATCCCAAAATGACAGGCCGCATGCTCGACGAAACGCTCGGCAAGTGGCATTTCTGGCTCATGGTGATCGGCTTCCACGTGACCTTCGACGTGATGCACATTCCGGGCCTGCTCGGCATGCCGCGCCAGATCTACACCTACGAGCCCGACCGCGGATGGAACACTCTCAACTTCATCGTCAGCATCGGCGGCGTCATCCAGGCCATCGCGATTCTCATTCTGGTGTACAACCTGGTGCACTCGTATTTCCGGGGCCGCGAAGCTGGTCCCGATCCCTGGGACGCATGGACCCTGGAATGGGCCACGACGTCTCCGCCCCCGCCGTACAACTTCCCCGTCGAGCCTGAGGTCTCCAGCCGCCGTCCACTGTGGGACCTGAAGCACCCGGAAGATCCCGACTCCGCATTTGAATAGAGGCAACCATGGCCACCGTTCCGCTCCAACACGCAAGGTCCGAAGCCGAGTGGCGGCTGCCTTCGCGCGGCATGGTGGCCATGTCCAGCCTCATCATCGCCGAGTCCGCCATCTTCACCATCTTCGTCACCGCGTACCTCTACTACCTTGGCCGCGACGTCTCCGGCCCGACTCCGAAGCAGGTCCTCGAGGTCCCCTGGTTCTACAGCGTCTGCCTGATCTCTTCCAGCGGCTTCATCATGCTGGCGGAGCACGCCATCGATCACGCGCGCATGGGTGCCTTCCGCCTGTGGTGGACCGTCACCATCCTCCTCGGACTCACCTTCCTCTACGGCACCGGCGCCGAGTGGTACAAGCTCATCGTCCACGACAACCTCACCATCCACACCAACCTCTTCGGCACCACGTACTACTCGCTGGTTGGCCTGCACGCGTCTCACGTCGTCATCGGCCTGCTGATGATGCTCATTACCCTTGGCCTGGCGCTCACCCGCCACCTGCGCCCCGAGCATGCCTACCGCGTCAAGGTCCTCGCGCTCTACTGGCACTTCGTCGATGCCGTCTGGATCGTCGTATTCACCGTGGTTTATCTGGTGGGCCGCCAATGACAAACCCGAACCAGCCCGCTCTCCACGTCACGCCCAGGGGCGAGTCGCATACCCATGCCGTGCATTTGCCTGCGCCCACCGCATGGCCGTTCCTCATGTCCCTGGGCATCACGCTCGTATGCGCGTCGCTCGTCACTTCCGCAGCGCTTGGATATCTCGGCGGCATTCTCGCCCTGATCTCCGCCATTGGGTGGTTTCGCCAGGTGCTGCCGCATGAGGCGCACGAGAACATTGTTGTGACCGAACAGCCCGTGATCATTGAGCCGTCGCCCGGTAAGGTCGCGCGCATTGAAGTCGACGAAACCCACCGCGCCCAGCTTCCGCTCGAAACCTTCCCCATCACCGCAGGCGTCAAGGGCGGCATCGCCGGCGGCATTGCCATGCTCATTCCCGCTGAGATCTACGGCCTCCTTCGCTACCACAGCATCTGGTACGTGGTGAATCTGCTGGGCGGCGCCGGCGTGGGTGTATGGACCAACCCTACGCCCGATGCGCTCAGGCAATTCCACCTCGTCGCGTTCATCACGGCCAACATCATCCAGGGCGCCACCACGCTGCTTGTGGGCGTGCTTTACGGCGCTATGCTCCCCATGTGGTCGCGGCGGCCCATGCTGCTCGGTGGCATTATTGCGCCCGTGCTGTGGACAGGCCTTCTGCACAGCGTGCTCGGCATCGTCAACCCATACTTCGCAGAGCACATCGACTGGTGGTCCTTCGCTGCCTCGCAGGTTATCTTCGGAGTGGTCGCCGGATACACCGTCAGCAAGCTGGGCCATCTGCAGCGCCTTGCGCAGGCCCCGCTCCCCGTCCGCCTGGGCCTGGAAACACCCGGCCTTCATCCGCCGCAAGAGGGAGACGAGCAGAAATAATGAAAGCACTCGCCCTTCTCGCGTTCGTTGCCGCGCCCGTGGCATTGCTCGTTTCCGCCTGCGAACTTCCGGGCAAACCAAAGCCCGAACCGGAGGTGCCGCGCCCCGAGGCCGTCCTCTCCTTCGACCGCTTATTTGCCGAGAACTGCTCGGGCTGCCACGGCGCCAAAGGTGAAGACGGCTCGGCCGCGCAGCTCGCCAACCCCGAGTACCAGGCGCTTGTCAATGACGCCACGCTCCATGACACCATCGCCAGCGGGTTCAAAGGCACGCTCATGCCCGCATTTGGCGCGGCCAGCGGCGGTCCTCTTACCGACCAGCAGATCGACGCGCTGGTGCAGGGCATGCGCGCCCGTTGGCGCAAGCCCAACGCATTCGGTGCTGACACCCCGCCACCCTATAAGGCTACGCACCCCGGCGACGCCGCTAGAGGCCAGCAGGTCTATACGGCCGCCTGCTCAAGCTGTCACGGCACCGGCCCGCAGCATCCCGGCAAGAACGGTCTCGTCCTCGACGGCTCATTCCTCGCGCTCATCAACCAGCAGACCATCCGCACCATTCTCATCGCCGGCCGCACCGACATCGGCCAGCCCGACTGGCGCAACGACATACCGGGCCACGCGCTCACCGACGACGACATCACCAACGTGAGTGCGTGGCTGATGGCGCAGAAGCCGCTTCTGCCCGGGCAGCCCTATCCGAACCTGAACCCCGCAGCATCCGCGGCGAAACCATGACCCGGAGTCAACACCATGGATGAGAAACTCCCTCCACCCAGCCCGCAGGAACAAGACCAGACGCTCGAGCGCGAACGCCAGTCGCGGCGCTGGTTTCTGATGAACGTGGGCATCGCGCTCAACGCTGCGGTCGCTGCTGTTATTGCAACGCCTGTCGTGGTGTACCTGCTGGGTCCGGTACTGCGCCGCAAGGAATACCGCTCGTGGATCGCCATCGGCAACGTCTCCGACTTCCCGCCGGGCGAAACCAGGCTCGTCACCTACCGCAATCCCTTCACCGATCCCCAGGACGGCCAGACCGCCAACATTCCCGCCTACGTGCGCTGCTCGGAACCAGGAAGCATTACCGTCTTCGCCATCAACTGCGCGCATCTTGGCTGCCCCGTGCGCTGGTTCGCCGAGTCGCAGCTCTTCATGTGTCCCTGCCACGGCGGCGTCTACTATGCAGACGGCAGCCGCGCCTCAGGCCCGCCGGAACGCGGCCTCTTTACCTACGAACAGAAGATTGAGAACGGCAAGCTCCTCATCAAAGCCGGCCAGTTGCCGACGCTGCGCAACAAAGCCTCCAATCGACCGTGCCCGCCCGCAACCGCGCCGGCCCAACCGCAACTGGTTTCCCAAGTCGTAACAAGGATCAACGCATGCCCGCCCGCAGCCGACCCTGGTACGCACGCCTCTACGATTGGGTAGAGAGGCGCGTTCAACTCGAAGGCCCCATCAAGGACGCCGCGCTCCACCCGGTGCCGCGCAACACCGCGAGCTGGTGGTATGTCTTCGGCAGCGCCAGTCTCACCCTGCTCATCCTGCAGGTCGTCACCGGCATCCTTCTCGCCATCATCTACGTGCCTTCGGCAGCGCACGCATGGGACTCGCTCCAGCTCCTCAACCACTCGCTCCCTCTCGGCTGGTTTCTCCGCGCCATGCACGGCTGGGGATCGAACTTCATGGTCGCCGTCGTTCTCATCCACATGGCGCAGGTCTTTCTCTTCGGCGCGTACAAATTTCCGCGCGAGCTCACGTGGATCGTCGGCGTCTTCCTGTTGCTGTTGACCCTCGGCATGGCATTCACCGGCCAGGTGCTGCGCTTTGACCAGGACGCCTACTGGGGACTCGGGATCGGTGTCTCCATCGTCGGCCGCGTGCCGCTCATCGGTGGCCAGCTCGTCGACCTGCTCATGGGCGGTCCCATCATCAACGGCGCCACGCTCACGCGTTTCTTCGCGCTGCACGTCTTCGTCATTCCCGGTACTCTGCTGGCGCTGGCCGCGCTGCACGTCTGGATGGTGCTCAAGCTAGGCGTCAACGAGTGGCCCATGCCCGGCCGCATCGTCCGCCGCGAAACCTACGTCAAGGAGTACAACGATCTCGCCCATCACGACGGCATTCCATTCGTCCCGGGCGCGGTGTGGAAGGATCTCTTCTTCTCCGCGGCCATCCTCTTTGCCGTCGCCGTGTGCGCCGCGGTCTTCGGTCCCTACGGCCCCAAGGGCGTGCCCGATCCCACCATCATCAACACCGTTCCCAAGCCCGACTTCTTTTTCTTGTGGATTTACACCGTGCTCTCCTATCTGCCGCCGGAGATGGAGACGCCCTTCATTCTCATCGTTCCCATCGTCGCCGTTGCAATCCTCATCGCGCTGCCTCTCGTAGCCGGCATCGGCGAAAAGAGCTGGTGGCGCCGGCCCGTCGGTGTTTTCGTAGTCATGTTTCTCGCCATCTCCTGGGCCGAGCTCACCCACCTCGGGACCTACACCCCCTGGAGCCCCGTGATGAACGCGTGGAGCGGCGCGCCCGTGCCCGTCGCGTTGTTACGCAACCGTACGCCGCTCGAACGCCAGGGCGCCAACGTGTTTCAGGAAAAGCAGTGCCGCAACTGCCACTCGCTGGGCCACAGCGGAGGCCTCCGCGGTCCCGCGCTCGACGACGTTGCCACACGACTCACCGAGGATCAGCTCTATCGCCAGGTTCTGCTGGGCGGAGGCAACATGCCCGCATACGGCAGCGCGCTGTCACCCGCGGAAACAACTGCGTTAGTTCACTTCCTCGATACGATGCATCCCGGTTACCAGGCGCCCGCCACTGACGCCTCGCGCAGCGTCGCAGCACAATAGAGCCAGCCACCTCGATCACTTCACTCATTCACCACTTCACTTCTTCACTCGCATTTAACGCATGACCTTGAACGCGTGCACCCAGTCGTTCTTCAGAAAGCCGGAAATACACCACAGCATGCACAAGGGCTCAATGGCGCGTGCTGCCTCCACCTCTCCCATGTCCTCTACCTCCCAGCCCAGCTCGACGACAATTCCGCTCACCGTCTTCTTGGCGCCTTCGTCGTTGCCGCAGATAAACATCGAGGGCTTCCCTCCGGGCAGCTTTGGGTCGATCATCAATACGTTCCCCACGGAGTTGAACGCCTTCACAAAGTGCGCTTCCGGAAACTCCGTTTGCAGCTTCTCCATCAGAGAGTGGTTCAGATCGGTAAAGTACTGCAGCACGCCGTTCACCGGCGGCGCATCGGCAATGGGATTGCACGCGTCCATCACCGGCTTGCCCTTCAGGTTGGCGGAGCCCGCCTCGCGCAGCGCCTCACTCGCAGCGGATCCCTTCACGGCCAGCAACACCACCTCTCCGAACGCAGCCGCTTCGGCAAAGGTCCCGGTCGACCCTTGGGGATGGTTCTTCGCCCATTCGCTCAGCTTCTCAGGCGAACGCGAGCCCAGCTTTACCTCATATTTGTGCTGCAACAGTCCGGTCGCCAGCACCTTCGCCACGTCGCCTGATCCAAGAACTCCAATCTTCATTCCGTCCTCCCTGCCCACGAGTCTAGCCAGCGCACATTACAGCTTCAACTACCCGGTTGGCGAGTTGACCTGGTTGAGCGACACCCGGATTTTCTCTGCGGTATCCTTGAAGTGTGCTTTCCTGCTGAGGACCAGTCCCCATGAGCCTCCAAGTAACCCGAGTCTGGGAGATTGCCGCAGGCGCCGCCCTGGTGGCGGGCGCGGCTGCCGTGGGCGCGTGGCTGGTCTTTCGCAAGCGCCCCACCGCCCAGGAACTGGAGCTGGCCCGGCGCGTGTTCCTCACCCAGTCCGGACGCCTGGTCGACGGAAACCTCCTCGAAGTCTCCCAGGTGCCCTCCGAAGAAGGCCGCACCCTCACCCTGCTCATCTACGAATACCGCATCGGCGGCGTCGACTATCAGTGCGCGCAGGATGTCACCGACATGCCCGGCGTCGCGAATCCGGACCAGATCCGGGCCGGCTTTCCCTGCTCCGTCCGCTACCAGCCCGGCCACCCGCAGAACAGCATTGTGATCGCCGAAAGCTGGTCAGGCCTGCGCAGCAAAGCCCCCGTGTACCAACACTTCCAGACCCGGCACGCCACCACGGAACCCCGCCCCCTCAACGGCAAAGCGTGACCAGAGCGCTGACCTCCACCCCTGATCCCTGATCCCTGATCCCTGGTCCCTGGTCCTTCGTCCCTGGTCCCTGCATTTAAACGCATACCCAACCCGGGTTACACTAGAACTATGCATGTCCACGCGGCCGCGGGCGCCCAATCCGGCCGTACCCAATCCGTGTTGCGCTTTTCCCTGGTCGCCACGCTCCTCTACGTGGCCCTCACCTTCTTTGCGGGCCTGCGCGCCCACTCCCTTGCCTTGCTCTCTGAGGCCGGCCACAACGTTTCCGACTTCCTGGCGCTTCTGCTGAGCTTTGCCGCCGTCCACTTCCAGAATCGCCCGGCCGACCACTCCCGCACCTTCGGCTACCAGCGCGCCGGCGTCCTCGCTGCCTTTATCAATGCCGCAACGCTCATCGTCATCTCCATCTGGATCGGCATCGAAGCCGTCCATCGGCTCAGCGCACCGGTCGCGGTTCAGCCGCGGCTCATGATGATCGTCGCCGCCGCGGGCGTGGTGATGAACGGCGTCATCGCCGGTCTCTTGTGGGGCGTGGCGCGCGACGTGAACATGCGCTCGGCCTTCATCCATATGGCCGGAGACACCCTCTCAACAGCAGCCGTCATCGCCGGCGGCGCAGGCATCCTCTTCACCGGACACAATTGGATCGACCCGGTTCTATCTCTCTTGATCGCCGGCCTTATCCTCTGGTCCAGCATCGGCATCGTTCGCGAAACCCTGAACATTCTGCTCGAAGGCACCCCGCGCGACATGAGCCTGCAGGAAATCCGCGCCGGCATGGAGGCCGTTGCCGGCGTTCAGAATGTGCACGACCTGCACTGCTGGAGCCTCGGATCCAACTCCCGCGCACTGGCCTGCCACGTCACCATCGCCGACATCCCGCCGTCGGAGAGCGCCTGCATCCTGGAAAAGCTCAACCATGTGCTCAAAGAGCACTTCAACATCTGCCACACCACCATCCAGTTCGAGCACGAGAACTGCACCATCCTCGACCGCTGCGTGGTGCCCATGGAAGAGATGAACTCCGGCGAGACCCACTCCCACCATCACGGCCACGCGCACTGATGAAAGCCGCCTTCAAACCCAGCTGAGGTTGGCCTACTCTCTAACTCCGGTGCGATCGCCGACTCGCTAACTTGCTAACTCGCTGACTTGCTATGAACTCGGGCCGCTACAATGGCACACGGCCTTCGCCCTGGGAGATATCCGTGTTCCTACGACTCGTTCGCGTATCCGCCGTCGCCTCGCTGCTTTGCGCATCCTTTGTCATTGCTCAGTCCACCGCGCCTGTTGTCGAACGCGGCGTCGCCATGAAGACCCGCGACGGCGTAACGCTGCGCGCCGACGTCTATCGCCCGGCCGGCGATGGGCCGTTCCCCGTACTGCTGACGCGCACGCCCTACAACAAGAACTTCATGGCGCCCATCGGCATGCAGGGCGCGGCCCGTGGATTCATGATGGTGCTGCAGGACACGCGCGGCCGCTACGCCTCTGAAGGCGAGTGGTATCCGTTCAAGCACGAGATTGACGACGGCTACGACACGGTGGAGTGGGCCGCGGCTTTGCCGCATTCGAGCGGCAAGGTCGGCATGTTCTCCGGCTCCTACGTGGGCGCGACGCAGATGCTCGCGGCCATCGCGCATCCGCCGCACCTGGCCGGCATCTGCCCCATCGTGACGGCCAGCAACTATCACGAGAACTGGACCTACCAGGGCGGAGCCTTCGAGCAGTGGTTCAACGAGTCGTGGACAACAGGGCTCGCGCAAGACACGCTCAACCGCAAGATCGTTGCGGCCAGCAATGCGGTCGAAGGTGACAAGGTCCTGCCGCTTACGCAATATCCCCTGTACAACTCGCACTTCGATCCGGGCTCACCGAGCGGCACAGCAGAGCTTGCGCCCTACTTCCTCGACTGGCTCGCCCATCCGCTCTACGACGACTACTGGAAACAGTGGTCGATCGAGGAGAACTACCAGAACATCCAGGTTCCCGCGCTGCACGTCGCCGCGTGGTACGACATCTTCCTTGGTGGATCGCTGCGCAACTACATGGGTCTGCGCGCGCACGCCGGAAACGAAGAGGCGCGCAAAGGCCAGCACCTGATGGTGATCATCGGAGGGCACTCGGGCAACGGCCGCACCGTTGGTCAAGTCGACTTTGGGCCCAATGCGCCGTTCGACGAGAACACCTTCATCCTCGACTTCTACGACTATCTCTTCCTCGGCAAGCAGAACGAGTTCGCCAACGGCAAGCCGGTCAAGATCTTCGTGATGGGTAAGAACGAGTGGCGCTTCGAGGATGCGTGGCCACTGCAGCGCGCGAAGGAGACGAGGTTCTTCCTGCGTTCAGTTGGCGGCGCGAATACTGCGTCCGGCAATGGCCGTCTTACAGCAACGGCCGAAGTCCTACAGGATCGTCCAGACTCTCCCGACACGTTCACCTACGATCCCGGCAATCCTGTGCCGACTGTTGGCGGCCCGCTGTGCTGCGATGGAAACCATCTCGCGGCGGGCCCCCGTGATCAGAAGGATGTCGAAGCGCGCTCCGATGTGCTGGTCTACTCCACGCCGCCCCTCGAGCAGGACCTGGAAGTCACCGGTCCAATCACGCTCGACCTCTTCGCGAAGTCCTCAGCGGTCGATACCGACTTCACCGGCAAGCTCGTGGACGTGTGGCCCGACGGCCGCGCCATCAATCTCACCGAAGGGATTCTGCGCGCGCGCTTCCGCGAATCCACCAGCAAACCCGATCTGATCGAGCCCGGCAAAGTCTACGAGTACAAGATCGATCTCTGGGCGACCAGCAACGTCTTTCTCAAAGGCCATCGCATCCGGCTCGAAGTCTCAAGCAGCAATTTCCCGCGCTTCGACCGCAACCTGAACACGGGCAAAAGCGCGGCCACGAGTTCCGAGTTCGTGAAGGCCACCAACACAGTTCTGCACGACAAGGAACATCCGAGTGCGCTCGTACTGCCAGTCGTCCCGCAATAAAGGATGAGAAGGTAGCGCCGCTCTCCAGAGCGGCTGTACTGGCGGCGTCCACGCCGCCAGGCGCTTGTGTGGGCAAGAATGCCCACGCGACAGCCGACCTGGAGGTCGGCGCTACTGATTGAGCGAGGTTCCGGAGGTTAGGCGTGCGACGGGACGCGGGCGGCGAGCATGCGCCGGGCTGCCTGACGGCCTAGCCGGATGCAGTCGGGAATGCCGATGCCGTCGTAGGCGTTGCCGGCAAGCGCGAGGCCCGGCAGCGCGGCCACGTGCTCGTTGATGCGCTTCATGCGGTCCTGGTGGCCGACGGCGTACTGCGCCATGGCGCGGCGCCAGCGGTTCACCTGCACGTACTCGGGTTCGATATGCGGACCAATGATGCGGGGGCCCAGGATCTCGCTCAGTTCGCGGCGCACGGTAGCGATGAGGACGTTGTCGGGCTCGTCCATCATCCTCTCCTGGTTTATGCCGCCCAGGAAAGCGCGCAAAACTGCCTTGCCCGGAGCGGTGCGGCCCACGAACTTGCGATGCGCAAACGTGCAGGCCAGCATGGCGCGGCCCGAGCTTGCGGGAACCAGGAATCCAAAGCCTTCGGGGAGCTGCCCGATCTGCGACTCGTCGAAGATCATGTTCATGGTGATGGACGACGAGTATGGAATCGATTGCAGGTCGTGGCCGAGCTCGGCATCGGCCGTGCCGAGGAGCGAGCCGGCAGCCCACGCAGGCGAGGCCATGATTACGGCATCGTAGAACTCGCGATTTCCGTTTGAGGTGACACGCCATCCGTCGGCGTCGCGTTCGACGGCGGAAACGACCGTGTTGAGTCGTACTCTGCGCGGATCGAGCCTGGCCGTGATGGCGTCGATCATCTGCTGCAGGCCGCCGCGCAGGGTGGTGAAGATGCCGCGCGGCGCGGCAGGCTTGGTTCCCGGAGGCGCGGATTCGGCAGCCGCGGCGCGGGCGGCCATGGCGGCCTTCATGTTTTTGTGGGCGGCGAGCATGCCGCGGGTCAGCGAGCCGTACTCGGTTTCCATCTCGACGAGCTTGGGAAGCACGGTACGCGCGCTGAGCTGGCAGGCGTCGCCGCCGTAGATGCCGGAGAGCAGCGGATCGGCGAGCCGGTCAACGGCTTCCTTGCCGAAGTGGCGCTCGACCATCGCGGCCACGCTCTCGTCTTCAAGGCTGGGTCGCGGCGGATGGAGCAGCTCGAGGCCCATGCGGATCTTGGTGCCGAGGCTGAAGAGCGGCGACAGCGCGGTCGGCACTAGCTTGGTCGGGACCAGGAACATGAGGCCATCGGGCAGCGCTACGAGGCGGTTTTTGACGACGATAAAGGTCTTGCGTGCGGCATCGTTCGAGGGCAGCAGATCCTGGCCGAGACCGAGCTCGCGGCAGAGCTCCGCGGCGGCAGGTTTTTCCGTGAGGAACGAGTCAGGACCGCACTCGAGAACCGAGCCGTTGACGATCCGGCTGGCGATGGCTCCGCCAAGGCGGTCGCGCGATTCGAAGAGCGTGTAGTCGACAGACGGATCTTCGCCGCGGGCCTTGGCCAGCTCGTAAGCAGCAGCCATTCCTGCAATTCCTCCGCCGATGATCGCGACGCGCATTTCCTTCACCTTACTGCCAGCTTACCTCAGCAATGATGGTGAATTTAAGGCTGCGCCGTTGCTGGGGAAGCGGACTATTTAACTGCATCGAATGTACGCTCGCGGCAAAGGGTTTGTTGTGATTTAGATCACCCAATTTTGCACAAGGACGCCAGTGCGGCGGAGACTTTTCTGAGGAGGAGAGGAGAATAAACGACGCATTTCGCTTCTTCTTCGCCCATTGAATCGATGTTAGTAGCTTCATTTCAAACACTTGGCATTTTATCGAAGCGAACATAGAGCGAACTACATAGGGAGGGGGTGGGGTCCCACTGTTTTCGGGTTCAGGGCGCGGCCGGAGGCCGCGCCCGATAGCCGTTACTTTACGGTTGCATTCACGGTGCTCAGGTATTTGGTGCCGGCACTATTGACGGCATAAACGGCAAAGCTGTGGGAGCCGGCAGGAAGGGTAAGCGTGGTGCTGAAGCTGAGGCTGGTGGTTTCCGTGAATTTTTTCACCCCATCGACCCAGATCTCCATGCGGTTGAGGGTTCCGGCAATTTTGGCCGCGGCCGCGACCTGAACCGGCGAGGAAACGGCGGAGTTGCTGACCGGCGCGCAGATGTTGACGCCCACGGAAGCGGGTGCAGCGCAGGTGGAGCTACTGCCCACTGTAAAGCTGAAGTCGAGGCGCGAGAGACGGTTGTCCACATCGGCACTGAAGAGGGTTGCGTTGTGCGTGCCGGAAGCGAAGACGCTATTCGAGGCAAACCAGGCATTGTGCTCCCACGCATTGTGTTGCTCGCTGATCTTGGTTCCGTCGACCCAGAGCTCGATCTTGCGGAGCTGGCCGAAGGAGTTGGCTGTAGCCGAGATGTTGACCGGATTGGAGCTGGATCCGGAAACCGGCGAGCAGACGCCGATGCCATTTCCCCTCTTCGGATACGTGCAATTGCCCCAATAGCCGGTCGTGCTGTTCCGCTGGGTGGTGACGCTGGAGCTGGTCGCGGAAATGCTGCTTGACTGGTTGATGACGATGTTGGGACGCGTGTCATTGCTCTCGGAGGCCACCACAGGATTGCTGAAGAACGCCTGGCTCCCCAGGTTCGGCAGAGGGCTGGTCTGGAAGGTGAACTCGCCGGGGTTGGCCCCGGCCAGGGCGTAGATCATATTCGCTCCGCCGGAGTTGGCCGTTGAGGCCAAAGCGATATCCATCTTCTGGTCGCCATTGAAATCGGCCATCGCCAGCTCGGGAGTAAGCGGCAGGGGGAAAAACGGGGCATAGTACGGATCCCCAACAGACACGCCGCTCGGAAAGCCTGTGAAGTAGCTGGCAAACGTGCGCGAGCTCCCCGCATAAAACACCGCCAGTTCCTGCGTCGTACTGTCGTAAACGCCGTATAGATCCGTCTTGCCGTCGCCATTCAGGTCACCGGCCGCAATCCTGAGCTGATCGCTGCCGCCGGCGATGTACGGGGTCGTCGTGTCAAAGGTAAAATCCCCGTTCCCATAAAGGACGGCGAGCGTGGTCCCGGTGTACGACCCCTGGAAACCTAAGTCGTCGGTGAGCGCAATGTCCGCCTTGCCGTCCCCATCAAAGTCGCCCACCACGATCCCGTCCACGTAGTGCTGTCCCGTTGCGGTGTAGATTCCCAGTGGATTGGCGAACGAACCCGCACCGTTCCCCTCCAGAACGTAAACAACATTGGTGCAGCAAGTGCCGTTGCTGGACCCCTCCACGACGAGATCGATGTTTCCGTCTCTGTTGAAATCCGCTGCCACCATCGGAGCCTGGGCAAGATAGTAGCCCGTGGGCATGACCACCGTCACCGTCTTGGGCGCCTGCAACGTGCCGTCGCCATTGCCCAGAAAGACCTCAAGCTGGTTGGTGCCGGTCACCGCCACCACCACGTCAACCTTGCCGTCATTGTTGAAGTCCGCGATGGCAATGGGGGTTGGGCTGGCGCCTGTCGTGGTGCTACTGTCGGGCACGCTGTAAAAGACAGGCGCCTTGAAGGTGCCATCGCCGTTGGCGATGCTGACCGTGAAGCCGTTGGGCTGGTTGAGCGTGTCCTGGACCAGGTCGAGGACGCCATCATTGTTCAGATCGACGGCATACACGTTCTGAGCAACGGCGCCGCTGGTGGAACTTACATTCGGACTCATAGTGGCCGGAGCTTGGGCCACAGCGAAAGGCGCGAGCAGGCACACGGCTGCCGCGGTGAAACAACAATAGGATTTCACTGGTAATTCCCCCGAGAATTTTGCGCAGAATCTATCTACTTACGATTTACATAGAGGCGCGCGCGTGTGTTTAAGTTGCCGCGGCAACCTTTGTGCGATTGGATTCATGTACTGTTCATCGGATTGTTGGAGTGCGGCGGCCGAAACAGATCAGGTGGATGGCACCGGCGCAGTGGGGACACGGCGGGCGTTGGCGGCGGCGCGGAGACGCTCGAGCTGCCACACATACACGGCGAGGCGACGCGAATAGTGCAGGACAGGGGGCGTGTCGGGGAGTTCGATGCCGACGGCAGCGGCCAGGTCGTTGCGCTCGATCTCGGCTTCAGCCTCTTCAAGCGGCCAGGGCACGTGGTGGATGTTGGCGCGCATGGGCTGACCGTCGCGGCCGCGGGTGAACAGACAGTAACGTTCGGTGAGGAAGTATTCGAGGCTGCCGGGGTGGCTTTCGACCAGCTTGCGGGTAGGACCGAGGCCGCGGTAGCGGGCTTTGAAGATGACTGGCTGCGAGGCCATGCGACGGCGGCTGTAGTAGGCGAACTCGCGCTCGGTGCGCTGCTCGAAGCGCATCTCGGCCCAGTAGTAAGGGAGGCTGTAGAAGGCCCGCGCGAAGGTGACGCCGAGCAGGTTGCCGGCGTCGAGGGAGATGAAGTAGACGCCCTGCGCGCCTGTGAGCGGATCGCGCACGTAGGTGCGGAGGTTGATCTCAGGAAAGCTGCGCGCGCCGGGGATGGAGGGTATGCCGCGGAACTTGATGCGGTCCATCCAGAAGGGGACGACGCCGACCCAGGCTGAGCCCTGGAAGCTGTCGACCTGGAGGCCGTCGGGAAGCAGACGGGACACGGCGGGCGCCGGAACCGGCCAGTGGGCGAACAGCAGGTCGTTCCATCGCTGGGTCATGACCCAGCGTCCGGATGGTAGTGGCCGCGGCCGGTGCGACGTTCTTACCAGGAATTCCCGCATGGCCTGAGCTCCCGTGCTGCGCGATTGGATGAGGGCAGGAATCTGTTCCAGCCATCCTGCACCAGTTTAACGGCAAAAAGCAATCTGAATCGGATGCCGGGCCTGTGCGACCGGGCCGTTACTGACTCGACCTGATCCGCTGCCCGGATGCCGTATTCTGGTCGTCGAGTCTCTCATGTCCAGTACCCAGTTCAGCCAAATCTCTCTCCCCGCGGGCGCCCACAATCAAACCGATGTCTATGCCGTACACGGGGCCGATCCCGAGGTGCTGGCGTACGCCATGGCCAAGTACTCGCGGTCAGCCCTTTCGATGCGCGAATCGCTGGCGGAGATCAGCGCCCAGCGGGCCGAACAGTTCCTGAACACCTTTTATTTTCAATACGGCCACCGGTCCATTGCCGATCTGGCGCATATCGCGTTCGCGGTGGAACGGCTGAGCCTGATGGCGGCCATTGTGCTGGTGGACGAGACGCGCTGGGATGGGCAGGAGCGCTCGACGCGGTACCAGAATTTTATGAAGTCGGGATGGTATCTGCCTGATTTTGGGGCCGATACGGCCTCGCGCTCTCTCTACGTGGAAACCGTGGACGGGCTCTTTACGGCCTACCAGCGCACGACGGCGGCGGTTCTGGACGCGCTGCGGGAACGGGTGGCGCGACCCGAAGCCATGAAGCCGGATGCGTATGAGCGGACGCTGAAGGCCAGGGCCTTCGACGTAGCGCGCTACCTGCTGCCGCTGGCGACCAACACGTCGCTGGGGCAGATTGTGAACGCGCGCACGCTGGAGACGCAGGTTTCGCGGCTGCTGTCGCACCCGGCCGCGGAGGTGCGGGAGCTGGGCCGCAAGCTGCGCGAGGCGGCTACTGGCCCGGCGTGGAATGTGGGCGAGAGGGCGGGTGCGGCGCTGGTGACGGAGATTGCCCGGATCAATCCTGCATTAGGGGAACAGGCCGGGGAGATGCTGACCCGCGAAGTGAAGACGGCGCCGACGCTGGTGAAGTACGCGGAGCCGAATGCCTACCTGATGGAGACGCGGAAGCTGGTGGAGCAGATCGCCGCGGAGGTGATGGGCGGAGCGGCGATTGCGGCCGCGCCGGTGGTCGACCTGGTGGAGCGGACCGAGTCGCTGGAAGTCGAGGTGGCGGCAACGCTGATCTACTGGGGCAGCGACTACGGGTATCGGCAGGTTCGAGATGTGGTGGCGGGGCTGCCTGCGGCGCGGGTGAACGAGATTATCGAGGCGGGGCTGCGGCATCGCGGGCGGCACGACGAAGCGCTGCGGGCGTTTCATGCCGGGGCGGCGCTGCGGTTCGACATATTGATGGACATTGGGGGATTCCGCGATATGCACCGGCACCGCCGCTGCGTGCAGATCAAGCAGGGGTTCACGGCGGTGCATGGGTATGAAACGCCGGAGTCGGGCGACGCGGCGGGACTGGCCGAGGCCCGGATTGTGGGCGACTACCAGGCCACGGTGGAAGGCGCGCATGCGGCCAGCGCGCGCATTGCGGCGGGTACGTCTCCGGAGGCGGCGGTTTCGGCGCTGTATGCTCTGCCGCTGGCGACGAAGGTTCGGTGCCTGTTCAAGATGGATTTTGCCGAGGCGCAGTACATCTCGGAGCTGCGGTCGGCGCCGGCGGGACACTTCAGCTATCGGCGCGTGGCGTGGGAGATGTATCGCGCGGTGGAGAGGCAGCATCCGACGCTGGCCCGGCACATTCGTGTGACGGACTTTGAGCAGCCGATCGATCTGCTGCAGCGCTAGGCTGCACGGTTATACGGGTCGCAGATCAAACGCAAATTTAACTGGTCGGCGGCAAAGGAACCGTCGGGCGCGAATCTGCGTATTTTGTGACGAGTGAGACTCGCGGGGTGGAGCGGGCGTGCGGCTAAACCAAGCGACGGCGCGTCCTAACCATTACCGGAGCGAACTCCTATCTCATGTGACCTTCCGCACCGGGCGGGGAGGCCGCTGGCCTCAATCCCCGGCGTCAGCGATGACGCCGGGGCCCGCATTTGACCCGGGCGGGTACGCGACGAACGAGACTTGCAGCGCTGGCAGGCCGGAACGCGCAGGTTCCAGGCCCGATCATGTCATTCAGGGGCTCTGCATCTTGAGTTTGCGTACACTAGGAGAAACGTCTCGCAATGGGAGAAATCGCCGTGAACACGATTGAGCGGGAGTGCCGGCACTGTTCTCCGGGAAAGCGACATCATGCAACTGATTGAGGCATTTCGACTCGCGCTGCAGTCCCTCTGGGCGAACAAGCTGCGCTCCATCCTTACGCTGCTGGGCGTCATTATCGGTGTGTCTTCGGTGATCACGGTAGTGACGCTGACCAATGGAGCCAAGGAGTTCGTGACGTCGAAGGTGAATTCTTATGGGGCGGCGGTGATCACCATCAGCAAGATGCCCGAGACGTTCATGACCATCGACGAGTGGCTGGAGTTCCAGAAGCGCAAGGACGTGACGTACGAGGACTATCGCGCTGTGCTGGAGGAGTGCCGGTCGTGCCAGACCGTGGGCGCCGAGCGCACGACGACGGGCAAGGTGGTGAACGGCACGCACTCGACGACGGATACCAGCATCCGCGGCTGGACGTGGTCGATGCCGGGGCTCTCGAACCTGAATGTCGAGCTGGGCCGTGCGTTTACGCAGGTGGAAGACGAGCATTCGAGCCCGGTGGCGATTGTGGGCGCCGACATTGTGGACAACGTGCTGGGCGCGGGCGATCCACTGGGGAAGACGGTCCGGGTCGACGGTCTCGAGTTCACCGTAATTGGGGTGGGTGAGCGCCAGGGAAAGATGCTGGGCATGAGCATGGACAACTGGGTGGCGATCCCGCTGACTTCGTTCCTGCACAAGTATGGGTCGCACCAGACGATGACGATCTACGTGGACGCGGGGAGCGGCGGGGCGGTGATGGAGGCGACGCAGGACGAACTGCGGACCATCATGCGGGCGCGGCGGCACCTGGGCCCCGCGGCCAAGGATGCGTTCTCGATCGACTCGAGCGCCACGTTCCAGAACCTTCTGGGGCAGATTCTCAACAACTTTGGGGCCGTGGTGGCTGCCATCGCTTCGATATCGCTTGTCGTGGGCGGCATCGTGATCATGAACATCATGCTGGTAGCGGTGACGGAGCGGACGCGCGAGATCGGCGTACGCAAGGCGCTGGGAGCGCGGAGGCAGGATATCCTGATCCAATTTTTGATTGAATCGGCGACGGTCTCGCTGACCGGAGGCGTCATCGGGGTAATTGCGGGCATTTCGATTGCGAAGGCCATTACTTTTGCGATCTCGTTCCCGTCGGAGGTGGCTTTCTGGTCGGTCGTGGTGAGCCTCTTTGTGGCCACGGCGGTCGGCTTGTTCTTCGGCATCTATCCGGCCTACAAGGCTTCGGCTCTGGATCCCATTGCAGCTTTGCGGTCGGAGTTATAGGCATGCGGCTAATTGATGCACGAGAGTCGTTGCGGCTGGCATTTGACACGCTGCGCAAAAACAAGCTGCGCTCCGGGCTGACGATCCTGGGGATTTCAATCGGCATTTCGACGGTGATTTTGATCTCGTCGGCGATTACCGGACTGAACACCAATATCGACAACTTTGTGCGGGCCCTGGGCACCAATGATTTGTGGATATTCCAGTTTGAGCCCTTCGGCAAGCGGCCAACCACCGAAGAGTTGAACCGGAAAAAGCTCACCTATGAAGACGCCATAGCGATGCGCAAGCTTCCGTTTGTGGCAGCCGTTGATCCGGAACTAACGTATCAAAACTTTCAGACGGGGTTGGGCAGCGTATCGATCAGGGCGGGTACCCACAAGATCTCCAACACCATCCTCACCGGCGCGACACCGCAGGTGAAGGAGACCGCCGATATTCATGTGCTCGAGGGCCGGTTGTGGACCGATGGGGAAGAGGAACGCTCCAGCAATGTGGTGGTGCTGGGACATGATGCAGCAGAGAACCTCTTCCCGGAGGGATCGCCCCTGGGCAAGGATATTGATTGCGAGGGCGACATCTTTACCGTGATCGGCGTTCTCGACAAGCAGCCGCAGCCCTTCGGGAGCGGCCGCAACACGCGTGACAACCAGGCATTTTTTCCCTTGACCACGTTCCGCAAAATTCATCCTGAGGTGAAGGACTTCTGGCTGGTGGTGAAGTACGACAATCCGGCGCACCGGGCGATTGTGACCGAGGAAGTGCGAGAACTGCTGCGGGTGCAGCGCGGCCTGCGCGTGAACCAGGACGATAACTTCGCCATCTTCGGGCCGGATTCGTTGAGCCGCTTGTGGAACTCGATCACCGGCGGGCTGTTTTTGTTCATGGTGGCCGTATCCTCCGTGGGACTGATGGTGGGCGGGGTGGGCGTGATGAACATCATGCTGGTGTCGGTGACGGAGCGAACCCGCGAGATCGGCGTGCGCAAGGCCATCGGCGCGCGTAAAAAGGACATTCTTCTGCAATTCACCATCGAGGCAATCACGCTATGCGCGGTGGGCGGGATCATCGGCATCGTGGCCGGTGCGATTTTTACCCTGATCCTGCACTTTGCTGTAAGCTTCCTCCATGCCGCGCTCTCGCTCACATGGGTCAGCGTGGCGTTCGGAGTGGCCTGTCTGATCGGCCTGGTCTTCGGGATCTACCCTGCATGGAAGGCTGCCAACCTCGATCCGATCGAGGCGCTCAGGTACGAGTAAGGCAGGGACCAGGGGCTAGGGCTCAGAGCCACCCGGGAGCAGGGCGAGGTGCCTTGAACCATGCGGCTGATCGATGCTCAAGAATCGTTGCGTCTGGCGTTTGATACCCTGCGCAAGAACAAGCTGCGCTCCGGGCTCACCATCCTGGGGATCTCCATTGGCATTGCTACGGTGATCCTGATCTCCTCGGCCATTACGGGGCTGAACACAAACATCGACAATTTTGTGAATGCCCTGGGCACGAACGCGCTGTGGATTTATACCTTTGAGCCCTTCGGCAACCGGCCCACCACCGAGGAACTCAATCGCAAGAAGCTGACATACGACGATGCCATCGCCTTGCGCGATCTCCCGTTTGTGACAGCCGTTGACCCGCGGCTCCGCTTCCAAAACTGGCAGACCGGTTTGGGGTCGGTCTCTCTGCGAGCGGGTACGCACAAGATCTCGAACTCCATCCTGTCCGGCGCCACGCCGCAGGTGAAGGAGACCTCGAACATCGAGCTGATCGATGGCCGCATCTGGACCGACTCGGAGGAGGAGAAGTCGAGCAACGTGGTTGTGCTCGGCCACGATGCGGCAGAGACTCTGTTCCCGGATGGTTCATCGCCCATCGGCAAGGACGTGGAGTGCGATGGCGACATCTTCACCGTTATCGGCGTGCTCGACAAGCAGCCCCAGCCGTTCGGCAGCGGCCGCAATACCAACGACAACTCGGCGTTCTTCCCGCTGACGACCTTCCGCAAGATTCATCCCGAGATTCAGGATTACTGGCTGGTGGTGAAGTATGACAGTCCCGTCCACCGCGCGATTGTGACCGAAGAGATTCGGGAGATGCTGCGGGTGCGGCGCGGGCTGCGCGTGAACCAGGACGATAACTTCGCCATCTTCGGGCCCGATTCGCTGAGCCGGCTATGGAATTCGATCACAGGCGGGCTGTTTCTGTTCATGGTCGCCGTATCCTCGGTGGGCTTGATGGTGGGCGGCGTGGGCGTTATGAACATCATGCTGGTGTCGGTGACAGAGCGGACGCGCGAGATCGGTGTGCGCAAGGCCATCGGCGCGCGCAAGAAGGACATCCTTCTGCAGTTCACCATTGAGGCCGTAACGCTGTGCGCCGTGGGCGGGGTGATCGGCATCGCCGCGGGCGCGCTGTTCACGCTGATTCTGCACTACGCCGTCAGCTTTCTGCATGCGGCGCTCTCGATTATGTGGGTGAGCGTATCGTTTGGAGTGGCTTGCCTGATCGGGCTGGTCTTCGGGATCTACCCCGCATGGAAAGCGGCCAACCTGGACCCGATTGAGGCGCTGCGGTACGAGTAAGACAGTGGTCAGTGGTCAGCAGACAATAGACAGAGGACAGAATGGGCGGCCTTTCCGGCCGCCTTTTTCGTTTCATTCGAAAGCAGGGCATTTTCTGACCACTGTTCACTGATCACTGACCACTGATACTGATCACTGATCACTGTCTATCTCGTACGGAATGCCGAAGCGGCCGATCTGGAACAGCGGTTTTTCTCCCGGAGGCCAGATGTGCAGGCTTTCGACCACCGTGTGCGGGGGCAACAGGTGCGCCTCGGTGGTGCCGACCAGCGCTCCGGTTGATGCCACGTTGAAGTGCACGGTGAGCGCAGTCGGCCTGGTGCGTGTAGCCAAAGACATACTCGCCCGGCTTGAGCGACACGCCGCCGATTTTAATGGGCGCCTGCACCACAAGATAATGTGAGTACTTTCCTTCAGCCGAGTAGCCCGCGGTGATCAGGATGACCCCGGCGATGAAATGGCCGCGCTTGTCGACGATGCCCGAAGCGGTGCGCATCTCGGTCTCGATATGTTCCTTCTCAACGGGTGCGCGCGCCGGGAGCAGCGAGCCGAGCTCGGCGTCCGTGGCTCGGCGCCAGGTATCTTTTTGCGCCCATGCGCCCGCACAGCAAATGACGGAAAGAACAAAACAGAAAACAGTCTTCATGGTCGTGTCCCCGACTTATGGCTTTGGCTTGCGCAGCGATTCGAGCGGCACAATGCCGCGTTGAATGGCGGCCGTCGCGGCCTGGGTGCGATCGCTGACGCCCAGTTTCCCCAGCAGGCTGTTGATGTGCGTCTTCACCGTGGCCTCTGAGATCTCCAACTCCGTCGCGATCTCCTTGTTGCTCTTGCCGTGCACAATCTGCTCCAGCACGTCGAATTCGCGCGAGGTGAGTTCCTCCGTTCCCATGCGCTCGGCAAGCCGCTGCGCAATGGCGGCAGGAATATGCGACCGGCCCTCGTGCACCGCGCGGATGGTCGAGATCAATTCTTCCGTAGTCATGCCTTTGAGCAGGTAGGCGCGTGCGCCGGCCTGCAGGGCGCGATAGATGTCCTCGTCACCGTCATAGGTGGTGAGCACGATAAAGCGCGCAGCCGGCGTCTCCATGCGAATGCGCTCGATGACCTCGACGCCGGAAAGGCGCGGCAGGCGCAGGTCAATAAGCGTGATGGCAGGCTGGTGTTTGCGATACTGCGCGATGGCCTCCACGCCGTCGGCCGCTTCGCCGACCACTTCGATGCCATCGACAACATTCAGCAGCGCCACCAGTCCCTGGCGCACCACGTGGTGATCTTCGACAACCAGAACGCGAATCGATTCCTGTGTCACGACTGCTCCTTTGAAAGCCTGGCCACGTTCGGCGCGTCAGGTGCGGGGGCGCGCAGCCTCACGGTTGTCCCAGCGCCCGGCTGCGCTCTCCACTTCGAGCGAGCCTCCGATGGCCGCTGCCCGCTCGCGCATGCCGGTCAATCCGTAGTGGCCAGGCGCGCGTCGACTGCGCGCTCGGGCTGCATCCAAAGCCGCTCCCGTCGTCGCGCACTTCCAGCGCGATCTCGCCGGGGCGGTATTCCATCTGCACGGAAAGCTTTGTTGCGCCGGCATGCTTCTTCACATTATGGATGGCCTCCTGCGCGACGCGCAGGATTTCGCGCTCAGTGCCCGGCGGCAGCGCGCGATAGGCGCCAAGACGCCGAACTGCGCATCGAGGCCATGGCCGCCGGCCTGCTCCACCATGCGCCGCATGCGCACCGGCAGCGTGGTCTCATCGCTGTCCTGCGAGCGCAGCGCCCAGATCGACTGGCGCGCGTCGGCGAGGCCTTCGCGCACATAGCCACGCGTTTTGTCGAGATGTTTCGAGGCCGCGTCCACCTTGTCGAGGCGAAGCAGTTCGCTCAGCACCTCAAGCTGGACGGAGATGCCGACGTAGCCCTGGGCCAGCGTGTCATGAATCTCGCGGGCGATGCGGTTGCGCTCGCCCAGCACGGCGTCGAAACTCGCGCTCGGCGCGCAGCAGGCGGAGGCGTGAACGCGAGCAACACCAGGCCGAGGACGACCGAGAGCCAGCAGCACATAAAACCAGAGGGTCTGGTAGAAGTGCGGCGCGAGCCGGAACTCGAGCGCGGCGCCCTCGAGTATTCCATACGCCGTCGTTGTTGGCGGCCTGCACGCGGAATGTGTAAGTGCCGGGGGGAATGTTGGTGTAGTACGCGGTGCGGCGCGCGCCCGGCATCGGTCCAGTCGTGGTCGAAGCCCTCGAGCATGTAGCGATAGCGAACTTTCTGCGGCGCCACGAAGCTCAATCCCGCGTAGTCGAACTGGAAGTGGTTGTGGCCGGCGGGGACCTTCAGCTGCTGCGTCTGGCCTGCAACGGCTGGTCGGCGTCATCGATGGCGAAGCGCTCCACCGCAACCGGCGGCGTGACGGTGTTCACGGGAAAGTGCTGCGGATCCACCTCCACCAGGCCGTGCGGGGTGGCGAACCAGAGATGGCCGTCGCGCGCGCGCCATGCGGAGGGATGGCTGTTGGTAGCCGTGTCGCGGCTGCGCAGTCCATCGGCGGGACCGAACTCGATCCAGTGCGCGCAATCGGCCGACTGCATCCGGCCCATGGGGTGCTCGCAGTCGCAGCGCGCGATTCCGTTGCCGGTAGCGAACCACAAGTGGCTCAGGCCGTCGTCGAGGATGGCGTGGATGGTGGTCTTGTTCAGGCCGCCTTCTTTCACCGGCGTGAAGTGCTGACCGTCCCACAGATTCCAGCCGTGATCCTGCGTGCCGATCAGCATCTGTCCCGTCGTCGCGCGGAAGGATGGCGGTGATGACGTTGCTGGAGAGGCCGTTTGCAGTGGTGAAGTTGGTGATTGGCCGCCGTGTCAGGCGCGCGAGACCGGCGAGTGTCGCGACCCACAAGTCCCCGGCAGAGTCGCGCGCCATCGCGCCCACCAGGTCGCTGCCCAGCCCGTTGGCAGAGGTGAAGGTCTGCATGCGGCCGGTCGTCAAATCGCCGGGAGCGGTCCAGTGCGTGAGCCCGCGGCGTGTGCCGATCCACAGCGAACCTCAGAGTCGGCCAGCAGCGAGCGAATGAAGTCGTCGGGCAGGCCGTCGGCTGAAGTGAATGAGGCAACGGCGCCGTGACGGATACGGCTGAGGCCGTCCGGCGTGCCCACCCACAGATCGCCGTTGGGCGCGGCGGCCAGTGAGAGCACGACGTCGCTGAGCAGGCCGTCGCGCACGCTCCACGTTTTTGGCTGGGCGTTGGAGCCGGGATGGAGAGCGGTGACGCCGCTGCCGGAGGTGCCCACCCACAGCGTGCCCGCGCTGTCTTCCACAACGGCCGTGGTGTTGTCGCTGGCCAGGCCGTCGTGTGTGGTCGAGGTGCGGAAGCGCTGATCGCGCAGGATCTGCAGGCCGGTGGATTCGGTGCCGACCCAGAGATTGCCTTCGCGGTCTTCCAGGATGAGAGGACCGAGGCGGTAGCGAGCGGGTCGGTGACGGGAAGTTTTTCGAGTTTGCCCGCGACGTAGCGGGCCAGGCCGCCGTTGGTGCCGATCCAGAGAGAGCCTTCGCGATCGGCGAAGAGAGCTTGGATGCGCGTGCCGGGGAGTTCGCGGCCGACGTTGAAGTGGAGTGATTGGCCGTGCCCCTGATCAATCGCGAACGTCGTTGAGTTGGCATCGGCTATGCGGCCGTTCGGCAGAGTGATGCGAAAGCGCGAATTTTGGAGGGGCTCCACCCTCAGTTCTTCATAGATTGTGGAGTCCCACGAAGCCTTGCCGTCCTCGATTTTGCCAAGGGCATTCTCTGTGACTGCAACAACCGCCGCACCGTTGAGGAACAAACGCTGGATGTTGTTCCCAGGCAAACCATTGGCGGTGGTGAACACCGTCATCGCGCCGTCTTTCAGCTGCGCCAGGCCATCGCTGGTCCCGATCCAAAGCGATCCGTCTTGCGCTGCCAGCAGGCACTGCACATCGTTGCCGGGGAGCGCCGGATGGGAGCGCTGATCGAAGACGGCAAAGCTATTACCGTCGAAGCGCACCAGACCCACCTCGGTGCCGAGCCAGAGGAACCCGTCGCGCGTCTGGGCCAGCGCCTGTACCGTGTTCTGTGGCAATCCATTCTCGGTGGCCCAGCCCTGCCGGCCGAGGTTGGCCAGCGGCGTCGTTGGCTCCAGCGCGAGTGCAGTAGGGGCTGTCGAGTTGAGCAACGCCAGAACAAAGGTAACCATCAAGACCCCGAAATGCAGTGCGGCCGCCATGTTTGCTCGTGTCAGGCGAGCGTTGCGGCGGACTGCATGCTTCGGGACCGTCATGTTACCGAGATGCCTCTCTGGTTGTGCTTGAGGTGCGCATCTTCACAGTAAAGCACCAGCAAGCGTGCAAGCCGCAACCCAAGACGATCCTGCCCGTTAGCAGACAGTCCTGCACTGAAGTACCCAGAATCGATCAACGGAACGATAATCAAGTCATCCCTTTGGTGGACTTCGGGGTCACTCCAATGGCCCACGACACTGGCCCCGCTAGGGGATACTCTTCTATTCGTCTCCTGAATACCCTCTACATCATTGGGTGTGATTTTTCGGATGGCGCCTCGAATGGCCGCCATCCGTTTCCTTTTTTGGGCGGAAACCGCTTCTCAGACCAGCCTCATGCCCAGGCGCTTTGCCCGCCGCTAATCACTGTTCACGACGTTCTTGCCCACGACATCACCTCCGCCATTTTTGGCGGGAGTCTGGCGCGACTTCGCACCCGAGCGCTGTGACGGCCGTCCACCTCGTCTGGCGTGCTACGCTCGATTCCGCATGGAAACGCTGCTTCTCGATTCGCGTCCTCCCCTGGCAATCGTCACGCTGAACAGGCCGAAGGTCCTCAATGCCCTCAACGCCGCCACGTTTGCGGAACTCGACGAGGTGTTCAGCCGCCTTGCGGCTGACCCGGCCATCCGCGCGGTATTGCTCACAGGAGCCGGCGGCCGCGCCTTCGCAGCCGGTGCGGATATCGCCGAGTTAGCAGCCGCTACGGCACGGGATGGAGCGGAGTTTTCGCGACGTGGGCAGCAGGTCTTCCGGCATATCGAGAAGCTGGGCAAGCCGGTCATCGCGTGCATTCAGGGATTCGCACTGGGAGGCGGCTGCGAACTCGCCATGGCTTGCTCCCTGCGCATCGCGGCCGACGATGCCCGGCTGGGCCAGCCGGAAGTGAAATTGGGCGTGATCCCGGGCTACGGCGGTACCCAGCGTCTGCCGCGGCTGGTGGGGAGAGGCGCCGCACTCAAGCTGCTGCTGACCGGCGAAATCATCGCCGCCGCCGAAGCCCTCCGCATCGGGCTGGTCGACGAGGTAGTGCCCGCCGCGGAGTTGATGCAGCGTGCCGAAGCGCTGGCTCTGTCGATCGCCGCCCAGGCGCCCCTCGCGGTAGCCCAGATGCTCCGCGTAGTCGATGAAGGCCTGGACCTGCCGCTCGACGCAGGCCTGCAAATGGAAGCAGAGCACTTCGGCCGCCTCTGCGGCACAGCCGACAAAGCCGAAGGCACGCGCGCCTTCCTGGAAAAGCGCTCGCCAACGTGGAAAGGCGAGTAGCGTCCGGCGCAACCGAACCTACGGTGCTTCAGTGCCCTTTGCTGCAGCGGCTGCACTAGCCGTCGCGGTCTCCGGCTTCAACGGCAGGCGCACTTCGAGCGTGCCGGTCCGGTTGGTCATGAGGTCGCGCACCGCCAGCCGGATGAACGCCGCGCCGGGCGGCACCTGCAACTCCTGCACGGCGTGGAACAGCGCCTCCTGCTTGCCGCCATTGCCAGAGGGCAATCCCTGGTTGAGCATCGAGTTCAGCAGGTGGCCGTCATCGTCGTAGGCGGCAGCGGCAAACTCCAGCGGCGCAGGCTTCTGATTGTGCGCGACCGTGGCCTTGAGCTGCGGATCGATCACCCCGTAATCGATCACGTACTTCTGCATCTTCACCGGCGTCAGCGCCTTCTGCGGATGCTTCTGATGTGTCTTGAAGTACTGCGGCGAATCTTCGAGTGACTCCATCTCCTCCGCCGTGGCCATGTGCGGCATTCCCTCGGCAGCCAGATGCGCGCTAAACAACAGGTCGTGCAGGATAGGCGCGCCATGCTCGATGTTGGCGTAGAGCGTGTCGGTGGCCTTGGCCGCCAGGAATCGCGCCTGCACTGGCTCTTTCTTGTGGAGCTTTTCCAGGTCGTCGTCCGAAACCGCGTAGTACCCCTTGCGATAGGTCAATTTGTAATCGTTGTCGTGTCCTTTAAGCCTCACCTCAATGTGGCGCTCGGAGCCGTCGTACTTGGTATTCGTCGGCGCATAGCTAAGGGTGTAGTAGCTTTCGCCGTGCTCGACCGCCTGTTCGAGGGCAAGATGCATGCGGTTGTCACTGTAATAGGCATGGCCGCCGGTGGCTTCGGCGATCATGTTCCACCGGTCATAGTCGCCTATCGCGCCGCTTACCCCGCTTACGTCGATCGGGTAGAGAGCAATCTGGCTGCGCATCAGGGCCGCGTACGTGTGCTTGATGTTGTCGCGCTCCAACTCGGTCAGATCGAGAATTTGCGGACCGCCTTGCGCTCCCACCGAATACGCCTGCGCCGGGGCGCTCGCGACAGCAGTCCTGCCGCCTGCCGCCAGGGTCGGCGTTACCGGAATGGGGAAGTTATCGGCCATCCACAGAAGATTCTTGCGTCCCGGCAGACCCTCAAGGTACTCGGCAATGAAGTTAAGATTTGAGAGCGCTCCGCCCACATCCGAGTTTCCGAAGTTCTCGCCGAAGAGGAAGACCTTGGGCACATTCGGCCCCGGGCCCCTTCTCAGGATTGCCTCGCGCAGCATTGTGTGATCGGTGGTGAACCCCTGCACCAGGTGCAGACCCTTGGCGTTCACGAACAGCGCAATACGCGTCCCCGGCTGAGCCTCGTCAATGAACTTCATCAGCTCATTGCGGAAGGCCATCTGGTCATCGAGCCCCATGTTCACCAGGTCGTAGTAGAGAACGTAGAGCGGCCCGCGCTCCGGCACCGTTGCCGCGTTCATAAAGGTGTTGGGCGGCAGTGGCGGCAGTTTGGCCGGCGCCGGCCTCGGCTTCGAGCCATCCATCCAGTCAAAGGAGAGCACCTGCTGCGTCTTGCCATCCTCCTTGATGAGGAAGTCTTCCTTCTTCAGGCCGCGCACCACGTTCCCCTTCTTGTCGAGAACCACGACATCGACGGGCACGTTGCGCACATTCAGGCGCAGCACCAGGCCCGTGTCTTGAACCTCTTTCTTGTCCCTCTGTGAGCCCGTCGCATCTGCGCCGGCGCCAGGCAGCGCCGCCCCTGCCAAAAACAGAAATGAGACCACGATCCGGTTGTGCATTTCCATCTCCTGTGGTTCTACTGCTTTGAGCCCGAGCAACGGGGCGCGGTTAGCATCGTTGTTCCGGTGCAAGGAGCATTGTAGGCTGGTTTCTGATCCGGAACAGGTTCCGCAGGTCACATCGGCGTGTGACGAAAGGCGCCCTCTCCTGGCTTGATAAGCTGGCTTGAGCAGCTGGCTTGATCAGCTGCCTTGATCAGCTCTCCACGTACTCCCAGAAGGAGTCGGCCAGCTCGGCGCCGTGCTCGTTCAGGATGCGCCGCGCGGCCCGCTCCACCTCTTCCACCAGCCCATGCAGGTAATCGCGCGAGCGCGAGATGGCCACGATGCCGATGGTGGCCGACTGCCACGTGACCGCCTCGTCCATCTCCGCTACGGAGATGTTGAACCCCTGCCGCAGCTGGTCTTTGAGCGAACGCACCACCTGCCGCCGGTCCTTCAAGGACTGCGCATGCTCGATGCGAACTTCGAGGGTCAGCTGTGCGACGGGCATTGTCGGGGTGTTTTGCAGAGCCAGTTTACGCCCGGGTGGAGATTTGGCCAGCGATTCTTTTACACCTTGTCGAGATCGGCAAAAAGCTCCTCCGGGACGACACGGATCGGAGTTCCCGGCACGACCAACTCGCCTGTGCGAACGAGTTCGAGGCCCGCGTCTGTACCTTCGTAAGCCACGCGCGCATACGGGTCGATGACCCAGACATGCTCGATCCCGAACGCGCGGTACTCGGTCGCTTTGATCGTCGTCCGGCGCATGGGCTGATCAGGCGATTGGATCTCAACCACCAGAAACGGCGGATGAGTGAGTATCGGCTCGCGCTTGGCGCCCTCGCGAAGGACCGTCACATCAGGTATGCGATAGTGGGTCTTTCGCGTCTGCACCCGTTGTTCCGGTAGAGCGTAAACTCCCCACTCGCTTTTTTTGTTGTTGAAAAGGGTAACAACAAGACCCTGCACGTAGGAATGCTCAAACTCGCCCAAGTCGCGCTCCTCGATGACGCCATCGACGTATTCGCAGTCGTGCTCGAACTCCATCGAGAGGTATTCTTCGACGCTTACCCGCTTGTCGTACGTGGGCTGGGTGGCCATGACAAAAGTATGCTCCGAATCGGAGGCGTTGGCTACTCGCTATAGCTCCGTCGACTGGCTTGCCACCACTTCCTTCGCCTTCGCGATGAACTCCGCCAGCGGCGTCGATCCCTGGTCGCCCTTGCCGCGGGTGCGCACGCTTACCGCTCCGGCCGCCTCTTCCTTGTCGCCGAACACCAGAATGTACGGCGTCTTCTGGTTGGCAAAGTCGCGGATCTTGGCGTTCATCTTTTCGTTGCGCATGTCGGTCTCGACACGGAAACCCGCGCCCCGCAGCTCGGATTCCACCTTTTTGGCGTACCCGGCGTGTCGCTCGCTGATGGGCACCAGCCCCACCTGTACCGGCGACAACCAGAGCGGGAATGCGCCCCCATAGAGCTCGATCAGATACGAGACCATGCGCTCCATCGTGCTGATCACCCCGCGGTGAATCATTACCGGGCGGTGCCGCTCGCCGTCCGCACCCGTGTACTCGAGCCCGAATTGGTTGGGCAGATGGAAGTCCACCTGGATGGTCGAGTACGTCTCCTCGTGGCCCATCACATCGGCAAGCTGGATGTCGAGCTTCGGCCCGTAGAACGCCGCGTCCCCCTTGCTTTCCTTGTACTTCAACCCCAGGCCGTCCAGCGTCTCGCGCAGCACGCTCTCGCCCAGCTCCCACATCGCGTCGTTGTCGACGTACTTCTCCTTGTTCGCCGGGTCGCGCAGCGAAAGCCGGTAGCTGTATTTGGTGATGCCCAGCGCTTTATACGCGGCCTCCACCAGCTTCATCACCTTTGCAAACTCTTCCTTGATCTGCTCCGGGGCGACAAAGATATGCGCGTCGTTCAGCGTCATGCAGCGCACGCGGCTCAATCCACTCAGTGCGCCCGAGCGCTCGTAGCGGTACATGGTCCCTAACTCGGCCAGCTTCACGGGCAGGTCGCGATAGCTGCGCATTTTGGACTCGTAGATGAGGATGTGGTGCGGGCAGTTCATCGGCCGCAGCACCATCTGCTCGGTTTCGAGGTCCATGGGCGGAAACATGTCTTCGTGGTAGTGGGCCCAATGTCCCGAGCGTTTGTACAGGTCCACCTTGGCGAGCGCCGGCGTGTACACATGCTCGTACCCGTCCTTGCGTTCTAGATCGAGAATGAACTCCTCCAGCAGCCTGCGGATGGTGGCGCCCTTGGGCAGCCACAGCGGCAGCCCCGCGCCCACCTCCTCGCTAACGGTGAAGATCTCGAGCTCCTTGCCCAGCCGGCGGTGGTCGCGGCGCTTGGCGTCTTCCAGCCTCTCCAAATACTCCCCGAGGTCCTTCTGGGAGAAAAACGCGGTGCCGTAGATGCGCTGCAACTGGGGATTCTTTTCGTTGCCAAGCCAATAGGCGCCGGAGATGCTCATCACCTTGACGGCCTTCACGCGGCCCGTCGAGGGCACATGTGGCCCGCGGCAAAAGTCCACGAACCTGCCGTTGCGATAAAAGCTGACCTGCGCGCCCGGCTCGGTGAAACGCGTCACAAAGTGCGTCTTCATGAAGTCGCCGTCGCGGCTGAACTCGTCGAGCGCCTGCTCGCGGGCCTGGTACTCGCGCACAAACTTCTCATCGCGCGCAACCACCTCGGCCATCTTGATCTCGATGGCCGCCAGGTCTTCGGGCGTGAACGGTTTCTCGCGATAGAAGTCGTAGAAGAATCCGGAGTCCGTTGCCGGGCCGTGGCCCAGCTTCGTCTCGGGAAACAACTCCAGCACAGCCGTCGCCAGCACGTGCGCCGCCGAGTGACGCACCACCTTCAGCGCTTCGGGATCCCTCTCGGTCACGAGCTCGAGCTTCACGTCGTCGGTCAGAGGGGTAGCCAGGTCGACCAGGCGTGGCGCCGACTTGTCCTCCGCCGCGTACATCGCCGCCTCGCCCTCTGTCTCCTTTCCGCTGCCAGTAGTTCCGTTGCCGGTCAGCGGCGTGACGCGCGCCACGACTGAAGCTGCGGCCAGCCGGGGCGAAATGGAGTTGGCGATATCGAGGGGCGTTGTCCCGGCCGGAACCTCTTTCACGGTTCCGTCGGGTAGCTGGATGGCGATGGTCGACTTGCTCATAGGTTATCCGTTCAGGCCCGGGCGGTTATCCACGAGTTCTCGCACCGGCAACTCTCCAGAATATACTGTCGCTACTCGGAACTTTCCCCTGCCGCGCGCGTATGTAACTGCAGTCCCAACATCCCTTCGTAGCGCGTCCGCAAGGCGTTTTTATTTGCCGGTCTCCTATTCATTTCAAAAGAGGTCCCGCATGTTCGATCTTCCGCGCACCCTCGCGCCGCGCCTTCGCGTCTGTGCGCTTGGAATGGTGTTCGCCCTCGCTACCGCGTTCTCAGCGGCCCAGCCTGCCATCCAACCAACCACCGACATCACCAGGGTGCCCCCGGCAGCTCAGCCCTCCGCGGACTTCAATCCCGACGCCGCCACCGAGGCTTACATGGCCATGATCCCGCCCGCGGCCACTGCCCGTTCCAACGCGTATTTCGAAGGCGGCTACTGGCTCATCCTCTGGGACTTTCTCTATGCGACGGCAATTGCGCTCCTGCTCTTGAACACCCGCTGGTCTGCCCGCATGCGCAACTTGGCCGAACGCATAACCCGGTTCCGCTGGCCGCAGCGGTTCCTCTATTGGGCGCAGTACCTGGTCGTGATCTCGGTGCTCGGTTTCCCGCTCGAGTTCTACGAGAACTACATCCGCGAACACAAATACGGCCTCGCCACGCAGACCTTCGGACCCTGGATGGGAGACGAAGCGAAAAGTCTCCTCGTCAACCTCATCGCCGGAGGCATCGCGGTCATGATCCTGTTTGCCATCGTCCGCAAATTGCCCCGCACCTGGTGGATCTGGGGCTCCGCCGCAACCCTCGTGCTCATGGTGGTTGCCATCGCCATTGCCCCCGTCTACATCCTCCCCATCTTTAACAAGGTCACCCTCCTCAATGACCCGCGCATCACCGCTCCCATCCTCCGCCTGGCCCACGCCAACGGCATCCCCACAAATGATGTCTACGAGGTGGATGCCAGCCGCCAGACAACCCGTATGAGCGCCAACGTCAGCGGATTTGCCAATACCATGCGGATCACCCTTAACGACAACCTGATTCGCCGCGGCTCACCGGAGGAGATCCAGGCCGTGATGGGTCATGAGATGGGCCACTACGTCCTCAATCACATCACCAAATCCATCATCTTTCTCATCATCCTGATCGTCGCGTCGTTTGCATATCTCCGTTGGACGCTCGGCTGGGCCCTGGCCAAGTGGGGCGAGCGTTGGCAGATTCGAGGCATCGACGATCCGGCCGTGCTGCCCCTGGTCATGCTTCTCTCCGGCATCCTCGTCTTTGTGCTGACGCCTGTCCTCAACACCCAGACACGCACCCAGGAGAAGGAAGCCGATATGTTCGGCCTCAACGCCGCGCGCCAACCCGACGGCTTCGCCCAGGCCGCCATCCACCTCAGCGAGTATCGAAAGATGCGCCCCGGCGCTGTCGAAGAGTGGATCTTCTTCGACCATCCCAGCGGCTATGACCGCATCCATTCCGCCATGGTGTGGAAGAGCCAGAATCTTGACCTGTTCAGCGCGCCAACCGCTGCTTCCGGCGCTCAAGCGGCCGCGAGAGGGCAATCAGGTCAAGGGCAATGAGGTCACTCCTGCCAGGCAGCCGGTGAAGCCGTTTGTGCCGGGCGATCACCTTTGCGGTCCAATCACGCATCATTGTGAAAACATGCGCGTCGCAGGTCTTGTTCTCTGGATCCTCGTCTGCCAGTCCGTCGGCTTCATAGGCGGCCACTGGACCGCACCTGAGATTCGGGGTTGGTATCACGGGTTGCGCAAGCCGGCTTTCAATCCGCCAAGCTGGGTCTTCGGCCCTGTCTGGACCACGCTCTACCTGCTCATGGCAATCGCCGCGTGGCGAGTGGCAGAATCGGCGCCGTCGCCGTTGCGCATCACCGCCATGCTCCTCTTCGCAGTGCAACTCGCGCTCAACCTTGCCTGGAGCTGGATCTTCTTTCGCCGCCACGCCATCCGTGCGGCGTTCGCTGAGCTGGTGGTCATGTGGCTGGCCGTTGGCGCCACCACCATCGCGTTTGCGCAGATCTCGCCTGCGGCGGCGTGGCTGATGGCGCCCTACTGGGCCTGGGTCACGTTCGCCTCGCTGCTGAACGGGGCCATCGCGCGACTCAATCCGGCTTAGGTTTTTGCGCAAAGTAGTAGAAGTTGTCTCCGGTGCTCAGGCGAGTTCCGGTCAGCACCAAGCCAGCGTCTTCCAAAGCGTTCTTGTAGACGTCGTAACCCAGCGAGAGAGAAAGCTGGTCACTCATGCCGTCGATCCAGCTGCAGATCTGTTCCGGGGATGTGAAAAGAAAGCCGCCGCCGGGTTTCAGGACATCGGCGACTCTGCGGATCAACTGCAGCTGCGTCTCTTCTTCCAGCAGGAAGAACAGACCCCACGAGACAACCGCGTCGAAGGTGCGGCCAAAGAAGGTGGACTCCTCCGCAGCGGCGCACTCTACCGGCACTTCAGGGAAGTTGGCGCGAAAGGCGGCGATCATGGACAACGAAGCGTCGACACCATAAACGCGAAATCCGCGCTCGATAAGAACCTGGCTGATGGGAAGCCCTGTGCCGCATCCCAGATCCAGAATGGATGCGCCTTCGTGCAGCATGCGCGACCACTCGGCAACCTCGGCCGCGCCAATGCCACGCCCCTTGTAGTTGCTGCCTCGCCCCGCGATGTAATGCGAAGCAATCGCCTCATACCCGCGCGATTTGTCCGGTGCGCCCACGATCCACCCGCAGAAAGAGCAGGGCTAGGCGGATTTGCGCTTCGCCGGGGCCTTAGCCGCGGTCTTCGCGCCCGCCGCTTTCACAATGCCGATACCCTTCTTGGGCGGCTCTTTCTCGCTGACCGGCGGCTTCTTCGCACCAGTCTTCGCGGCGGCCGGAGCCTCGCCAATGCTCTTGCGCAATGCGTCCATCAGGTTGATCACATTGCTGGGCCGCGGAGCCGGAGCCTCGTCCACGGGGAGCGGCAGATGCTTCAACTTCGCTTCCACCAGCTCCTTCACGGCGGTTTCGTAGCCGTCCTGGAACTTGTTGACGTCGAATTTGGAGCTCCGTTTCGCGATCAGCGCTTCGGCCAGTTCCAGCGAATCCTCGTTGATCGTCGCCGGCTTGATGTCGCGGAAGTACTCGGCGGCGCTGCGCAACTCAGAGGCGAAACGCAGGGTGAAAGCCATCAGCCCGCGGCCCTGCTCGTCGCCCGCCGGCATAATCGCCACCAGGTTCTCCCGGCCGGAGAAGGCAATCTTTCCAATCGCCACCTTCTTCGTTTTGATCAGCGCCTCGCGCACCGTGGCAAACGCTTCGGTCTGCAGATCGTTCTGCGGCATCACGAAGTACGGCTTCTCAATGTACTCGGGATTCAGCTCGTCGCGGCCAATGAACTGCGAGACCTCGATGGTGTGTTTGGAAGGAATGCGCAGGTTCTCAAGCTCGCTGGGCTCGATGATCACGTACTGGCCCTTGCTGTACTCGTAGCCCTTCACAATCTCGTCTTTGCCCACCGCGCTGGATGGCTCGCCGCCTTCGGCCGCGCTCTCCAGCACCTTCTGGTGACGGATGCGCTCGCCGGTGCTGCGGCTGATCTGGTGGAACGTGATCTGGCTCTTGCTCTCCGTTGCCGTGTAAAGACTCACACCAAAGGACACAAGCGAGATCTGGATTTGTCCTGACCAATATGGACGCGCCATTGGCTCTACTCCGCTGACTTGAACATTCGATGCCGGGGATGCGGCCCCAATTCGCACTTTGGACCGCAGAATCAGGAGTTTATCTCAAAAAATGTGCAGAATCGAGCACAAAGTCATGAAATTACAGGAGAATATTCGACGAAACGAACTCAGAACGCCACTCACCCGCCCGGGTCATCTCCTTCGTTGGCCCGGAATTCCACCCTGGGCCTGCCGCCTTCGTGATATTGACGCCTCCCGATTGCGATCCCATACTCAAGACAATTTTCAGCAATCTTCGATACCTAAACTTAAACGCCAGGCGAGCGCCGGACCCGCTAGATAGTCGCCGCGCCTGAACCCCGGAGCAGTTGGCCGGCCGCAACTGCGGAGTTATTTAAATGGCCGTTGTCGAGATCAGTGTTAACCGGGTCTCCGTCCGGGACCGCATTCGAGCCCATGTTGCTATCATGCGGCTCGATCACTCCATCAAGAACCTGTTTGTCCTGCCCGGCATGGTGGTGCCGCTCAGCGTGCTGCCCGGCCACTTCGACCGGCGCTTTATCTTCCGTCTTGCGCTGGCAATGCTGTCGGTCACGCTGGTGGCCTGCAGCAACTACGTCGTCAACGAAGTGCTCGACGCGCCCTTCGACCGTCTGCATCCGGTCAAGCGCAACCGCCCCGCGGCAGTGGGACTGGTGATCCTCCCGATCGCGTACGTGCAATGGGTGGCGCTGATGGCCGCCGGGGCCGGACTGGGCCTGCTCATCTCGCCGCGTTTCGCGCTCACGGCCGCCGCCCTGTGGTTCATGGGCTGCGTATACAACATCCAGCCGCTGCGTACCAAGGACGTGCCGTATCTCGACGTGCTCACCGAGTCGGTCAACAATCCGCTGCGCATGCTGCTGGGATGGTATGCCGTCACCAGCGTGCTGATTCCGCCGGTCTCGCTGCTGGTCTCCTATTGGATGATCGGCTGCTACTTCATGGCCCTCAAGCGCTACAGCGAGCTCTCGGAGATCCGCAACCGCAATGTCGCCGGAGCCTACCGCGCCTCATTCAAGTACTACACGCCGGAGTCGCTGCTGGTTTCGGTCATGTTTTACGCCTCGGCAGCCATGCTCTTCCTGGGTGCGTTCGTAATCCGCTATCGCATGGAACTCATCCTGGGCTTTCCGCTGGTGGCGCTCACCATGGCTGTCTACTGCAAGCTCTCGTTCAAGGCAGGCTCGGCGGTTCAGAATCCAGAGAAGCTGTACCGCGAACCCATGCTGATGACGTCTCTGGCGGCCACCGTCGTCGTGCTCGGGGTCTTGCTCTTCGTGCGGATTCCGGTGCTCGAGCACTTCTTCATGCCCACGCTCCCGCAGTCGGGAATGAGCGCCGCAGTCGCGCCCACACGGGGCCTCTAAACGGAATTGACGCCAGATTCACCTCGACAAATCGCTCTCGGAACGTAAGCGGTAGTCTGCCCACTGTTCCCTGTTCCCTGTTCCCTGTTCCCTGTTCCCTGTTCCCTGTTCCTCTCACATCCATCCCCCATCGATCACATACGACTGATTGGTGATCGCGCTCGAATCCTCCGCCGCCAGAAACAGCACCAGCCGCGCCACATCCTCCGGCAGGATGTCCCGCTTCAGCGCCTGCCCCGCCAATATCCGCGCCTTGTACTCCGGCGTGTACACCAGCCGTTTCTGCTTCTCCGTCGCAATCCCTCCCGGCAGCACCGCGTTCACGCGAATGCCCGCCGAACCCAGCTCGTGCGCCAGCGTACGCGTCAGCCCCACAATCGCCGCCTTCGCTGTCACATACACCGGCATCCCCGTCGAAGGAACCATCCAGCAGATCGAGCTGAGATTCACTATCGCGCCGCGCCCCGCCGCCTTCATCGTGGGAATCACCGCCTGCGCCATAAAGAAGTAAGGCCGCAGGTTCACCGCCATCGTCTCGTCGAAGAACTCCGGCGACACCTCCTCGAACGCATGCCGCCGGTCGTTGCCCGCATTGTTCACCAGCACATCCACCGTGCCCAGCGCCGTCAGAACCCGTCCCACAGAGTCCTTCAGCGCAATCACATCGGTCAGATCGCAGTGCAGATACAACGGCGTCGCGCACCCGGCACCCCGGCCTTCGGGACTGGACAGCTCATTGCGCAGCGCCACCCCCGCCTCATCCTGAATGTCGAAGAACGCCACCCGCGCTCCTTGCCGCGCAAACTGCCGCACCAGCTCTTCGCCAATCCCCGTCGCCCCGCCCGTGATCAGCACCACCCGGTCCCGCAGGCTCGGGTATACCGCGTACTGCCGTTCTGTCCCTTGCATCCCCTCCGCATCCCCCAGTCCGAACTTCACACTGCCTCCGGATGGAGCGCTCCTCCCTCCGTCAAGGCAGTACGATACTCTCTCCCGGCACTCAGGCCATGCAACTGCGCTGCCCTTTGAAAATACTTGTGCAAAGCCAGGAGCGATGATCCCGCGCAGCGCCAACGGCTGCCCCCGCTGCCCCGACCAATCGCCCGCACAAATCACCCGCACAAACCGCGTGTTACAGTTGTGTGACTCGTCGGAAGACATCCTGGACATGGCAGAATTCCGGTTCTACGAAGCCCGTTCTCCGCGGGAATTCGAGCAGATCCACCGGCTCAATCACCAGGTCTTCGCCAACGAGGTCCGGCAGCATCTCCCCACCTCCGATGGTCGTCTCATCGACCGCTTCCATCCCGCCAATCGCTACTTCATCGCCGTCCGCAATGGCGAGCTCGCCGGCATGGTTTCGGTGCATCCCGGCCCTCAATTCTCCATTTCCCGCCGTCTTCCCGACCCCGCGCTCATCGCCTCGCTGCGCGCTCCACTCGAGGTGCGCCTCCTCGCAGTCCATCCCCAATATCGCGGTTCCCTCATCCTGCCCGGTCTCCTGCTCCAGGTCTACGGGTATGCCCGCGAACAACGATTCTCTGACCTGCTCATCTCCGGCATCACCGAGCGCGTCTCCCTGTATCGCAAAATGGGCTTCCGCGCGTTGGGTCCCGCAGTCGCCTCCGGCGAGGCCAGCTTCTTCCCCATGCGCCTTTCCCTCGATTCCCCACCCCCCGAGCTGCTGCGCCACGCGCGTCTGTATGCTTCTCGCCTGCAGGGCCAGGAAGCGCTCAGCCTTCTGCCCGGCCCCGTCGAAATCGCGCCCGTAGTCACGCACGCCATGCACTCTCCGCCCCTCTCTCACCGCAGCGCTTCCTTTCTGCTCCTCTATGAGGAAGCCCGATCGCTTCTCAGCAACCTGATGGGCGGCATGCAAACCGCAATCCTCGGCGGGTCCGGCACCCTCGCCAACGACGCCGTAGCCGCTAATCTTCATGCCTGCTTCGACCGCCAGCCGGGCCTCATCCTCTCCAACGGCGAATTTGGCGAGAGGCTGATTCAACAGGCCAACCGCGCAGGTCTCGTGTACCGCCAACTGCGTTTCGACTGGGGCTCTCCGTGGGACTTCTCCTCCATCGACCGCGAACTGCAAAAAAGCCCTTCGCCTTCCTGGATCTGGGCCGTGCACCTGGAGACCAGTACCGGCATGCTCAATGACCTGCCGCGCCTGCTCACCCTGGCTGGTGACGCCGGTATCCGTGTCTCCGCCGATTGTGTCAGCAGCATCGGGGCCGTCGACAACAGCTTTGCCAACCGTCTCTTCCTTGCCTCCGGCGTCTCCGGCAAAGCCCTGGGCTCCTATGCGGGACTCGCCTTCGTGTTCGCCTCGCAGGAGGCCCTCAAACTCCTGGCGGGAAAGCAGCTCTGCTCCACCTTCGACCTGTGTCAGGCAATGGCCCACCGCGGGCCGCTCTCCACCGTCTCCACGCCGCTGGTCTCCGCCTTGCACCAGGCCCTCCATGTGCACTTCGCTACGCCCGCCCAGGCCCAGGCCCGCTTCCTCCATCAAGAGCGTCTCGGCCGCTGGCTCCGTGCGCAACTGCGGGACTGCGGCCTCGAACAGGTCGCAGCCGAACCGCACGCCGCACCCGTCATCGCTTCGTTCCCTCTGCCCCACAGCGGATTCGCCCGCGGCTGCCTTCGCGCCGGTTTCCGGATCGCCACGGAAAGTGACTACCTGTGCGCTCGGCGATGGGGGCAGATCGCCACCATGGGAAACCTCACCCGGGTCGCGCTCGAGCCGTTATTCGAATATCTCCGCAGTCTCGATCGTGAGGTGCACCTCCGCGAAGACGTTTCGCGAGGTTATACCATATTACGGGATGTTGTATCATAAATTAGGCGCATACTCGGAGTGGAGTTTGCAATGCGGGATTTCGTCTCCTTACCTGCCTTCCCGACACACTTTCGACACTCATAGACTGGAAGAGACAAAAATCGCACCGTTTTGCCGGACTGCTTCCAGCAATGCCAGGTCACAACGTCTTGGCCCGGCGCACTTCGAAATGTCCCCATGCAGGGCGGCCTGCGTTGCGGATCACCGGAAGCGGTAACTAAAATGATTTACTGCCGCAAAATTCAGCTTCGTGAACCGTCTGGTTCGTTCGCACCGAGGGAGATTCATCCATGAAGTCAGCTCGCTATCCCGGCATCCGGGTCACCGCCAACGGAAACCAGCTCGTCTCCTACCACACCGAGACGCGCATCGCCGACGCCGGCGTGTTCTATCCCATCACGCCCTCCACTGAAGGCGGCGAGCTCTTCCAGCAGGCCTATGCTGAGGGCCACCTCAACGTCTTCGGCCACAACACCATCGCCATCGAGACCGAAGGCGAGCACGCGGCCCAGGGTGGCGCCATCGCCCACTCCGTCTGCGGCAAGCGCGTGGTCAACTTCACCTCCGGCCAGGGCGTCGTCTACGGCGTCGAGCAGTACTACCACGCGCCCGGCAAAGGCTCCACCATGGTGCTCGAAGTCGGCGCCCGCGCCCTCACCAAGCACGCCCTCAACGTCCACTGCGGACACGACGACATCTACGGCGCCCTCGACACCGGCTGGATCATGATCTTCGGCAAAGACGCCCAGCAGGCCGCCGACCAGGCCCTCATCCTGCGCCGCGTCACCGAGCTCTCCCTCACCCCGGGCATGAACATCATGGACGGGTTCCTCACCTCGCACCTCGAGCGCACCTTCTACAAGCACGAGTCCGAGCTGATCCGCGAATACCTCGGCGCGCCCGAAGACATCATCGATTGCCCCACCGAAGCCCAGCGCGTCCTCTTCGGGCCCACCCGCCGCCGCGTTCCCAAGATGATGGACCTCACCAACCCCATCCTCCTCGGCCCGGTCCAGAACCAGGAACACTACATGCAGGGCATCGTGGCCCGCCGCAACAACTTCGCCGAGCCGATCCTGGACTTCCTCGAAGCCGCCTACAAGGACTTCGGCGACCTCACCGGCCGCCACTACGGCCTGGTCACCAAGTACAAGACCGACGACGCCGACACCGTCTTCGTCTCCCTCGGCTCCGCGGCGGAAAACATCGAAGCCGCCGTCGACTACCTCCGCGAGACCCGCGGCTCCAGCGTCGGCTCCATCCACGTCAACGTCATCCGCCCCTTCCCCGAGGCGGCCATCGTCGAAGCGCGCTCAAGGGCAAGAAGAACGTCATCATCCTCGAGCGCACCGACGAAGCCCTCTCGCCCGACAACCCGCTGGGCAAGGACATCCGCACCGCGCTGAGCAAAGCCGTTCAGGGCACCGCGGGCCTCCCCAAGATCACCCTCCAGGAAGTTCCCCAGATCTTCGCCGGCACCTACGGCCTCGGCTCCCGCGACTTCCGCCCCGAACACATCTTCGGCGCCTACGAGTACGCCACCGCCGGCCGCGCCCGCAAAGACGGCAAGACCGCTCGCCGACAGCGAAAACTTCATCGTCCTCGGCATCGACCACCCCTACGCCGTCGTCGGCGACGAAGCCCCCTCGCTGCTCCCCGAAAGGCCGTCGCCGTCCGCTTCCACTCCATCGGCGGATGGGGCGCCATCACCACCGGCAAAAACCTCGGCGCCATCCTCGGCGACCTCAACGACCTCCTCTTCGAGCGCGACGGCCTGACCGACGACTACGGCAATCCCAAGGAAGTCATCCACGTCAGCGCCAACCCCAAGTACGGCTCTGAGAAGAAGGGCGCGCCCACCAGCTACTTCATGGTCGCCGCCAAGGAGCGCATCCGCGTCAACTGCGACCTCCGCCACGTCACCACCGTCCTCTGCTGCGACCCCAAGGCCTTCACCCACTGCAACCCCCTCGACGGCATGCAGGAGGGCGGCAGCCTCGTCTGGGAGTCCGACGAGGAAGGCGAGCGCGCCTGGCAGAACCTGCCCATCTGGGCCCGCAAGCAGATCATCGAGAAAAACATCCGCGTCTTCACCCTGCCCGGCTTCGACATCGCCCGCAAGGCCACCAATCGCGGCGACCTCCAGCTCCGCATGCAGGGCAACGCCTTCCTCGGCGCCTTCTTCGCCTGCTCCGGCATTCTCGATGAGTTCGGCATCACCCAGGACCAGTTCCAGGAAGTCGTCCACAAGCAGTACGTGAAGAAGTTCGGCAAGCAGGGCGACGCCGTCGTCCAGTCCAACATGGAAGTCATGCTGCAGGGCTGGGATCGCGTCAAGGAGATCGCCATCGGCGACCTCGCTGCAGCCGACCGCTCCTCCCTCCGCGGCGTAGCCCTGCTGCCCATCCTTGAAGAAGTCCCCGCCTACGCGGCCGAAGGCGGCGCCGGAGCCACCTGCACCACCGGCGGCTGCCGCTCCACGCCGCCACCGGCCGGCCAGGCCGCGCGACCGCCCGTCTCCACCATCGCCGCCTTCGACGCCGAGTTCCGCTCCGGCCTCGGCTATGACCAGCCCGCCACGCCGCTCAGCGCCATGGGCGTCATCGCCGCAGCCACAGGCGACACCGCCTCCAAGTACGTCGCCCGCCGCGAAACCCCGCTCTACATCCCCGAAAACTGCACCCAGTGCATGGAGTGCATCTCGGTCTGCCCCGACACCGCCCTGCCCAACACCTCGCAGGACCTGTCCACCATCCTCACCACCGCCATTACCCGCTACGTCTCCGATCCCGGCGAGCGCCGCAAGATGATCGACAAGCTGCCGGAGATCGAGAAGCAGACCCGCCAGCGCATGGTTGCCGAAATGAAGACCGGCACTCCGCTGCCAGAAGATCCTCCGCGAGGTCACCGAGTCTGTCGACGGTTTCAGCACTGAAGCCAAGACGCAGTTCTTCGACATCATCGACAAGGTGCCGATGGCCTATCAGAAGGTCAACGCCATCTTCTCCTCGCCCGAGCGCAAGACCCCCGGCTCCGGCGGCGTCTTCTCCATCTTCGTTAGCGACCTCTGCAAGGGCTGCGCCGCCTGCGTCACCGCGTGCGGCGATCACCAGGCCCTCCGCATGGTTCAGGAGACTGAAGAAGTCAACGCCGAGCACGAGACCGGCACCGCCTTCCTCAACCTGCTGCCTGACACCGCCGCAGAAGTACCTCGGCCTCTTCAACGCCGCCAACCCCGCCGACTCCAAGACCGCCACCCTGCGCAACATGCTCATGGTTCGCCCCAATTACGACGCCCTGGTCTCCGGCGACGGCGCCTGCGCCGGATGCGGTGAAAAGTCGCGTCCTGCGCTCCATCGCCGCGGTCACCGAAGCGTACATGCGCCCCGTCTTCCACGCCAAGTCCGATCGCTTCGTCGCCAAGGCCGGCGATCTCGAAAAGACCGGCGTCGCCAAGCTGGCCGCCCTCAAGGCCTCGACCCAGCCGGCTACGCGCTTCTCCGCCAGTCCATCGCAGCACCTCATCATGGGCCTCGGCGGCGAAGACGAAGAAGACACCAAGGCCCGCATCGCGGCCTACGAGACAGCCAACGGCCCCATCACCGACGCCCAGCTCATCGAGGCCATCGCCGCCGTCCTGCTGACCGAAGCCTTCAACCACAAGTAGCTGCAGCCCGTCGACGGCCGCCTCGCCAATGGCATGTGCGTCATGGCCATGGCCGCCCACACCGGCTGCAACACCGTCTACGGCTCCACCACGCCCAACAACCCCCATCCCTATCCGTGGATGAACTCCCTCTTCCAGGACGGCATCACCGTCGGCTGGCTCATGGGCGAAAGCTTCATCGTCGACCACGCCCGCCGCTCCGTCCTGCCTGAGCGCCTCGCCGACATCATCCTCGCCGGCGAAAAAGGCGTCACCGACCGCCGAGTACTACGAGTTCACCCACTTCACTGACGCCGTCATGACCGACCAGGAGATCGTCGAATTGCCCAAGGTCTGGGTGGTCGGCGGCGACGGCGGCATGGGCGACATCGGCTACCAGAACATGTCCAAGGTCATCCTGCAGAACCGGCCCAACGTCAAGGCGCTCATGCTCGATACCCAGGTCTACTCCAACACCGGCGGCCAGAACTCCGACTCCACCCCCATGCTCGGCGGCAACGACATGAACTCCTTCGGCTCCGCCACCCAGGGCAAGAACACGGAGAAGAAGACGGTCGCCGAGACCTTCCTCGCCGGCCACGGCTCGCCGTTCGTCGCCCAGGTCTCCATGGCCAACGCACCCAAGCTCTACCGCGCCATCCTCGACGGCCTCGAGTACCGCGGCACCGCCTTCTGCCAGTGCTTCACCACCTGCCAGCCCGAGCACGGCGTCGCCGACGACATGGCGCTTCACCAGGCCCAGCGCGTCCGCGACTCCCGCGGCGTGCCCGAGTTCGTCTTCAACCCGCGCATCGGCGAAACCTACCAGGAAGCCCTCGACGTCAACGGCAACCCCAGCAACGACCTCGACTGGTACGAGACCAAGGACAAGGTCACCGGCGAAACCCGCCGCTACACCGTGGCCCACTGGTGCACCACCGAAGCCCGCTTCCGCAACCACCTTCAAGAAGGTCAAGCCGGAGCAGCTCGAAAAGCTCATCCCCCTCGACAACATGCTGGTCCGCATCACGCAGCAGGATGTGGTCTACCGCCGCTACCTCTATGCCCGAGCACCGCTCCTTCATCCCCGACTTCGGCGTCTACATCACGCTCGAGGAAAACGGGAAGACCGAGTACCGCGCCCTCAGCCGCCAGTTGGTCATGTTCTGCGTCGAACGCCGCAAGGCCTGGCGCATGCTGCAGTCCAAGGCCGGCATCGTCAACCGCGAATACATCGCGCAGAAGGCCCTTCTTGCCGACGTCGACGCCGGCAAGATCGCCCGCGAAGACTTCTTCGCCAACGCCACCGACATGATTGCCGAGAAACTCGGCAATCCCGTCCTAGCAAAAGCGTAATGGTAGGTCCGGGTTTATCCCGGACACTGTCCATCAATCACGGAAGCCGGGCATCCCACATCTCCGCAGTGGAGATGTGGGATACCTCGACGGCGCGATTCACGCGCAGCAAGCTTTTCCGACGCCGCTCCGATCAAAATCGAAGCGGCGTTCGTATTGCGCTTCGGTTTGTCCGGCTTTCAGCCGGACAAACCAAACCGCAACCCATGCGGATCGAAAAGCCGGACCCGCTCCCCGCGGGTCCGCCTTTCCGATCCGCTGCTATCCTTCCTCCATGCCCACCAGCAGCCCTCTCTCTGTTCTGTTACTCCCCACTCTTCTGCTCCCCGCCGTCCGCCTCTCCGCACAAACCACCACGCCTCCAACCGACACCTTCCGCGCCGGCCTCAAATCCTTTTCCATCCCCGCGCCCTCAGCCGATCTCGTCGAGCCTGGCTCCGATTACCGTGTCCTGCTCGAACCGCTCGTGGCCAACACCAATCGACTCGTCGCCGGCTTCGTCACCTCCGACGAGCTCAACGCGCTTCGTTCCTCCGCCGGAGCGCAACTCAAGCGCTATGCCCTTGTCCAGGTCCCCCGCCGGCGCCGAATTCACTGAGGTCACCCCCGAAATCTTCAAGCAGGTCGCAGACAGCGTCGGCGCCCAGTTCGGCGCCACCATCGACTCCACCATCAAGGACCAGCAGGACGAGGTCAATCGCCGCATCAAGGACCTGGGCTCCTCCAAATCCGTCACCCTCGACAAGCCCATCCAACTGGGCGTCTTCTTCACCAAGCCCGACGCCGTCTCCTACGGCATGGTCATGCCCGTCACCGTCGATGGCGTCCCCAAAAAAGTCGCCATGAGCATGATCGTCCTCCGCGCCCAGCAGCGCCTCCTCTTCCTCTACGTCTTCGACGAGTACAAAGACGAGTCCTCCGTCCAGTGGGTCCGCACCACCGGCGAACACTGGACCGACGTCATCCTCCAGGCCAACAAATAGCTCCGCAGCCCGTGACGAAACACAGACGCCGGGTGCGCCCACATCTTCCGCAGTTGGAGATGTGGGATACCAATAGAGGTTGATCCACGCAGGTCTCGGGTGCTTTGTAACAGGGCATGACTTCTTCAGTCATGCCGAAACCGCACGCTAAAAAACGAACTGAAGCAGGAACGCGGACCGCAAGGTCCGCGTTCCTGCTTCAGCGCTGCTCCCCATCCAAATCGGAGCAGCCCACAGCCCTCCCGTCCACGCGCTCCTGATACACTCCGGTCACCCGGAGATCCCATGCATCGGTTTCGTCTACCCGCATCGGCCGCCTGCCTTTTGCTCTTCTCGCTTGTCGTCCGCATTCCGGCCTCACCTCAGGCAACTGGCACGCAGCCTCCCTCGCCCACCTATGAAATTGGCGGAGCCGCCATCGCCATTCCTATTCCGTGGACCGGCGCTGTTGAAATGGGTCCGGAAAAACGGCACTTCATGGACCAGTTCGTCCCTCCCACCAACCGACTCATCGCAGGATTCGTCGATGCCGCCGATCTCACGGCAATTCACCCCGGCGACGTCAAAGCACCGCCTCGCATCGCATTGGTGGCCGTCTCCCGCCAGTTCGAATCCAGCAACATCACCGAAGCCGGTTTCAAGCAGATCATCGACAGCGTCAGCAAAGGCTTTGACGCGACCGTGAGCATCTACGCCAAAGATAACGAGGACGCATTCAACCGGAGACTCCAGGAACTCAATCTCGACGACGCGAAGATCTCGTTTGCGGAGCCCGCCTCTCTCGGGTGCCTCTTCTCCACCCCCGATGCGGCAGCTTTTGGCACCATCGTGCGCGCCACCGCCTCGTCCGCAGGCATGCAGAAGGGCGCGCTCACCAAGATCATCAGCGTCGCTTACGTCCGCGCCGCCAACCGTGTTCTGTTTGCCTATATCTATGCCGACTACCAGGACAAAACCACGGTCTTGTGGCTGCGCAAGGCAAGCCAGGACTGGGCCAGCCAGATCGTCACCAGGAACACGAACTGATCGCTGCTCGGCTGAAGTCGCTTCGTGCTCCCTTGACATCCCCTTCCACTTCCTGCATCCTATGCATAGGAATCCGATGCATTCCCAGCGCGCCTGATGCCTAGGAATACGAGGTATAAAACCGTGAACTTCAAGGGCACACTGCCCACCCTCATCCTCGAAGCCCTGGAGACCGAACCCGACCACGGCTACCGCATCGCACAGCGCATCAAAGAGCGCTCCCGCGGCGTCCTCGACTTCAAGGAAGGCACCCTCTACCCCGCGCTCCACAAGCTCGAAACCGGCGGCATGGTTGAGTCCTACTCCACCGTCGAAAACGGCCGCTCCCGCCGCTACTATCGCATCACCCCCAAGGGCCACGCCGTGCTCACCTACGACCGAGCCGAGTGGCGCCAGCTTTCCAGGGCCGTCACCCACATCCTCGGAGAGGCCTGAAAAGAGGAATCGCCATGACCGAACTCGAACTCTGGCTCAAACAGGCAACCCGCCACCTATCCCGCGATGCCGCCGCCAAGGTCCGCACTGAGATCACTGAGCACTTTGAAGCCTCGCGCGACGCCGCCCTCGCCGCTGGCGCATCGCCGGAGGATGCCGCGCGCCAGGCGTTAGCTCAACTCGGCGATCCCCGTACCGCCAACTGCGCCTACCGCCAGGTCCTGCTCACTGCTGAAGAAGCCCGCCTGCTCAAGAAAAGCAGCTGGGAGGCCAATGCCGTCTGCTCCCGCACCTGGATCAAGCCGGCCGCCCTCGCCCTCTATCTGCTCCTCCTCGCCGCCTCCGCCGGATTCGCCCTCACCGGCCGCGGCTCCTACGCCACCGACGCCCTCTGCGCCGCCTTCGGTCTGAGCCCCTTCCTCGCCATGATCTTTGTGCCCATCGACACGCCCACGCGCGGCCTTCTCTTCCGCTGCGCCCGCTGGATCGCCATGGGTACGGCCCCCCTCCTCATCCTCGGGCCGGATGCCTGGAAATACTCATGGCTGCTGCTCTCCTGCCTCGCCCCGCTTGCTGTCGTCGAAATCACCCGCGCCTCCATCCGCCGCAAGCTCCCCGTCCAATCCTGGCCCCGCCACCTGTATCTCTGAGTCCTCTCGGCGGGGGAACGGCGTCAAAAGGCAACATGAACCCCAAAGCGGCGCGCTCAACTTCGCTTCGGCAAAAGATTCGAGACTACTTTATGCTCGCCCCCGCAGGAGATAGGAGACCACCAGAAGAACCATGGCAACAGGAGCCCACGAATACTGCGCCGGACCCTGGCCCATGGACACATGGGCAATGAACGCGGACACCAGCACAATCCCGAAGCCCGCGTAGGCCCACTCCTTGATCCGTGCCGGGACCGAAAACAGCAACGCCGCAATGCCCAGAAACTTGGCCCACGCCAGCTCCTCCCGGAAGTAGCCGGGGAAGCCCAGCTGTTTGAAGGCCTCCGCCACCGCCGGCACCTTCAGCTGGGCGTAGGCCGTGAAGGCCATCCACAGGCAAAACAGCCCGGTAACGGCCCAGTACGCGATCGTGATTCCCAAGCCCTTGCCGGCTGCAAGAGCAGGACTCTGCAAATTGGGGCGATCCAATGCCGATTCCATGGTTTCCTCCAGTGCGGCAACCCTCCGGTTGCGCTTAGTTGTCGGTTTGGCTCTCAAACTGCCCGGCGTACTCGGCCACCAGCCGCCGCCAGGCTTCGAACTTCATCAGATCGCCGCCGGCGATGCGCCCGATCGGGTCGCCCGCTAGCAGCCGGTCCATCACGTCCAGGCCGATGTGCCAGCCCGCCGCGCCCCACGAGACGAAGCGCTGAGGGATGGTGTGCCACAGCGTCAGCCGCGTGCCGGCGTCGATCGGAGCCAGCTCCCAGCGGATATCGGCAAACTCGAGCACCCTGGGCGCTTCGGCGCGCGTCACGGTGGTCTCGGAGACCTGACCGGTTCCCGTCCACGTAAGCTTGACCGCGGCTCCAACCGTATCGAGGTTGCCGTCCGCGTCAAACGGCGCCCACTCGTGCAGGTGCGCCGGGTCGGTGAGCGCCCTCCACACCTTCTCCGGAGGATGGTGCAGCTCTCTCACCAGGATCAGCGTCCACCTCTCCTGGCCCTTGATCACGCGCGCCCCGCTGGCGGGTCCCGGTACGTATTGAGCCTGTTCGGTCATCGTCCTCTCCCTTCGACACCCGCCGTCCGGTTGCTAGCCCCACATCAGCTGCGTCAGCTGCAGGAGGTTGCCGCACGTGTCGTTGACCTTGGCGATCTTCGAAGCGGTCACGTCGGTAGGCGGCATGGCGAACTCGGCGCCGAGCGCCGTCATGCGGTCGTAATCGGCCTGCAGGTTGTCGGTAAAGAACATGGCCGCGGGCTGGCCCTGCTGGAACATGGCTTCCTGGTACGTCTTGGCGGCGGGGTTGGTGTTCATCGCCAGTTGCAGCTCGGTTCCGTTGGGCTCCTCGGCCGAGGCCACGGTGAGCCACCGGTACGGTCCCTGGCTGAAGTCGGCCTTCTTCACAAAGCCCAACACTTCGGTGTAGAAGCGCAGAGCCTTGTCCTGATCGTTCACATAGACGATGGTCAGCTTGATTTTCATCTCAATTCTCCTTTGGTGCGTTCGCGCCTTTGTCGCGTTGGCGGGTTTGACCGCGCCGTTTCCTGGTTGCCTTTGTCTTCTTCACTGCTGTCCGTGTGCGCTCGAATTCATCCATGCGGTCCAGGTGGCGCTCCAGAGCGTCTACGTGGGCCGACCAGAACCGCCTGAACTGAGCCAGCCACATATCCACCTCCTGAAGCGGTTCAGGCCTGATCTTGTAGAGCCGCCGCTGTGCGTCCACCGTCGATTCCACAAAGCCGGCCTCGCGCAGCACCCGCAGATGCTTGGAGACGGTGGGCTGCGGCATGCGAAGCTGACGTTCGATGTCTCCAACCGACTGCTGGAAGAGACGAGGAGGCTCAGGATCGCGCGACGGTTTGGTTCCGCAATGATTTCGAAGACCGATTCCACACTGTTTATATACCTCTGTTGGTATATACGTGTCAAGGCATATAAGGAAATTTATTTTGACAGTCTCCGAAGACGGGCTTTTAGCTGTAAATATTAGCTTTTAGCTATTAGCTTTTAGTTTGGCGGAAGTGCGTGTGAGTCGAACACACCGTCGCCCGTCAAGGACGACCGCCGGTTTTGAAGACCGGGAGGATCACCGGAGCCCAAGCACTTCCAAGGGAACTGAGGCCTGCAACTATAATACGAAGTCACCACTGTGGCATCGCGTGGTGAAAGCTTTCAAGGATTCTCAGTCCCCATGCGATTGACACAACAGGTGAAGGCCGGCGGATGCGCCAGCAAACTCGCTCCCGGCTCTTTGAGGGCTGTGCTCGATGCACTCCCGGCGCAGTCGGATCCGAATCTGCTAGTTGGATTCGATCAATCGGACGATGCGGGCGTGTATCGGATCAGCGACGATCTGGCCCTGGTGCAGACCGTCGATTTTTTTACGCCGATGGTCGACGACCCTTTCACGTTCGGCCAGATTGCTGCGGCCAATGCTTTGAGTGACGTGTACGCGATGGGCGGACGGCCTCTCACGGCGCTGTCGATCGTGTGTTTTCCTCAGGACGGCGATCTCGATGTGCTGGGGCAGGTGATGCGTGGCGGACTGGACAAGATGCGGGAGGCTCGATTGCACGGTGGTGGGCGGCCACAGTGTTCGCGATGCAGAGATGAAGTTCGGCTATGCGGTTACAGGTCTCGTGGATCCGAAGCGCGTTTACAAGAACGCGGGCGCTCGCGCAGGTGATGTCCTGATCCTGACCAAGCCGATTGGAACGGGTGTGATTACGACCGCGCTCAAGCAGGGCAAGGCCGAGGCAAGCTGGGTTGAGGGAGCGGTCCGGTCGATGACGATGCTCAATGAGCGCGCGGCAGGGGTGGTCTCGCAATTCGGCGGCGTGCACGCCGTGACGGATGTGACAGGCTTTGGATTGATGGGCCACGGTCGCGAAGTTGCGATGGCCAGTGAAGTGGCTCTCCATATCGATACAGCGAAGGTGCCGCGGCTGCATGGGGCACTTGACGCGATCGCGAAGGGCGCGGTTCCCGCGGGACTGCTGGCAAACCGCGAATACGCCGAGTGCATCGTTTCGATGGATGGCGGCCATGGGATTGCGGAGGAGATTTACACCCTGATGTTCGATCCGCAGACCTCGGGCGGCCTGTTGATCAGCGTGGAGGAAGGATCGGCGCCGGAGCTGCTCAACGCGCTGGTCGAATCGGGGTTGCCGGCGGCTCGGATTGGAAGAGTGGCAGATGGGAAGCCCCAGATCATTCTGCAGTAGGAGACAGCCGGAGGGCTTATCGCGATGACCATGAGGACAAAAGAACCGGCAATGTCCCCTCATGATCTGTACCGCGAACTTCCGTCAGTCAGCGATCTGCTGCTGAAAGAGCCTGTGCGCCAGCTCCTGCAGTCACACGCGCACGATCGAGTGGTGGGTGCCTGCCGCGTCGCACTGGAAGAGATCAGGGAGGCGATTGCGCTGGAAGTCCCGCGAGACCAGATTGCGGATCGGATTGCCACGCTTCCGCAGGCGATTGAAGCGCAATTGAACGCAGCGCCGGCGTATTCCCTGCGACCGGCGATCAATGCGACGGGCGTGGTGCTGCACACGAATCTCGGACGCGCGCCGCTGAGCCAAAAGGCTCTGGACCATGTCCTGGAGGTTGCCCGCGGCTACTCCAACCTGGAATACGACCTGACCCGCGGCGAACGCGGCAAACGGGACGTTCACGTGGAGGCGCCGCTGCTTGCACTTCTCCGGCAGGCGACAGGAATTGAATCGATTGGAGAGACCCATCGCGCGATTGTGGTGAACAACTGCGCGGCAGCAACCTTTCTTGCTCTGCATGCGCTGGCCAAGGGCAAAGAGGTGCTGGTTTCGCGCGGGGAGCTGGTGGAGATCGGCGGAGGATTTCGGATCCCCGAGATCCTGCAGGAATCGGGCGCAGTTTTGAAAGAGGTTGGCACCACCAACCGAACGCGCATTGCCGATTACGAGCGGGCCGCTTCAGCGAACACAGGATTGGTTCTGCGTGTGCACCAATCGAACTTCAGCATGGACGGATTCGTGGAGCGGCCTCCCTTAGATGAAGTTGTTTCTCTGGGCAGGCGGCTGAGTATTCCCGTCTTCGAGGATCAAGGGACCGGGCTGCTGCAATCACTGCAGGCGTACGGGATTTCCGGCGAGCCAACGCTGGCGGGCAGTGTGGGCGCAGGCTGCGACCTGGTTGCAGCCAGCGGAGACAAGCTCTTTGGCGGGCCGCAGTGCGGAATGCTCATTGGCAAAAGAGAGATCATCGACCAGATACGGAAAGACCCGCTCTTCCGCACGTACCGTGTGGACAAACTCAGTTACGCAGCACTCGAAGGCACATTGCAGCACTATCTCGCCGATGCATGGAACGAGATACCGATTCTGAGAATGATTCAACGGAGTGCGCACGACATTGCGGCACGTTGCGAGCAGGTGGCTGCCGCGATTCGAAACCGCACGCTTTTTGTGGAGGTCGCGGAGGTTGAAAGCGTGTTGGGCGGAGGGACAGCTCCGACGGCCCGGGTGAGGAGCTATGCCGTTTCATTGAAGCATGCGGGTCTGACAGCCGAGGAATGCCTGAGTGCGCTGCGAAGGCTTGACCCTCCGGTAATCGGCCGGATCGCGGACGATCGCGTGCTGCTGGACCTGCGTACCGTTGAACCCGAGCACGATGAACATCTGATTCAAGCGTTGAATGCGCTGCCTCTCTCCCCTGCGCCTATTGAGCGAGAGCGAAGCTGAGATGACCGCGGCGGACTCTCGGGAACAATCTCACCGGGATCGGGCGCCCGGCAGCATTGTCATCGGAACGGCCGGCCACATCGATCATGGGAAGACCGCGCTCATCCGCGCGCTTACCGGGGTGGATACGGATCGCCTGCCCGAGGAGAAGAGCCGCGGCATCACCATCGATCTGGGGTTTGCTTCGATGGAGTTGGCGGCGCCTGGCGAGCCGGCTACCCGAATCAGCTTCATCGATGTGCCGGGGCACGCTCGTTTTGTGCGCAATATGCTGGCCGGCGCCGGTGGAATCGATGCTGTGCTGCTGATCGTATCCGCGGAAGAGGGCGTGAAGCCGCAGACGGAAGAGCATCTCGCCATCTGCTCTCTTTTGGGGATCCGATGCGGCATCACGGTTATTACCAAGATGGATGCGGTGGACGCCGCCAGGCTCAACGATGTGCAAGCGAGGGTGCGGGGATTCCTGCAAGGGACGTTCCTCGCCTCGGAGCCGATGGTCAGCCTGAGTGCGTTTACCGGCGCGGGGTTGGACCAGCTCCGCCGAGAGCTGACGCTCCTGACAACGCGGGTGGCGCAGCGCAGCTCAGAGTTCGTGATGAGGATGCCTCTCGATCGCTCGTTCGCCGTGAAGGGCTTTGGCACGGTCGTCACCGGCACGTTGATGACAGGCAGCGTGACGGCGGGACAGGAAGTGGCGATCGAGCCGGGAGGACGAACGGCGAAGGTGCGCGGGGTCCAGGTGCACGGAAGGCAGGAGACGAGGGCCGATGCGGCTACGCGCGTGGCGCTGAACCTTAGCCACGTGGAAGCCGCTGAGTTGCAACGGGGGCTAACGCTTGCGGAGTCTTCGAGCGTCGCTGCGGTCGACACCATCGATGCAGAGATCAGTCTTTTGCCGAATGCTCCTACGTTGAAGCATCGCGCGCGCATCCATTTGCATGCCTTTGCGACGGAGTGCATGGCAAGCGTATCGCTGTATGGCTACCAGCCCGTGGAACCAAACACAAAACGTTTTGCGCGCTTCAGGCTGGGGCGGCCGATCGTATTGCTGCCGGGAGACCGATTCGTTCTGCGGCAAGGCTCTCCCGTGACGACAATCGGAGGAGGGACGGTGCTGGATGCGCGTCCGCTTCCCCGATTGAACAAGGCGCGCACGCAGGCGTGGCTGGGCGAATTGACGGGCGCCCGTATGAAAGAGCAGCTTGCCCTGAGGGTGGCGCGGCGAGCAGCGTCGGGAATATCGATTGCCGAGCTCACCGGGGAAACGGGGCTGAAGCCCGAAGCGGTCCGGACTTTGCTTGCCGGCTCAGTGCAAGGCGGAAACATTCAATCGCTTGCGGGTGGACGGTGGTTCGCGCGCGAGGCGTTGCTCGGTGTGTCGGCCATGGTGGGGCAGGAACTGGAAAAGATGTTCCGCCAGCTTGGTGGAGCGGGTGTCAAGCGGTCGGCCTTGAGGAGCAAGTTAAGCTTGCCTCCCGAAGTTGTCGATTGGGCGGTGCTGCACCTTGGGCAAAGCAACGTTGTTCGAGTCGCGGGTGAGGAGCTGCTACCCGTGGCAAAGAACGCGGGAGCCGGATCTCAGGATGAAAAGAATCTTGCGGCCATTGAACGTGTATTTCTGACGGCGGGTCTTCAGTCGCCATCGCCACGGATGCTTGCGGATGAACTGCGGATCGACCCAGGGGAGATGCGGCGTTTGATCACGGTGCTGATGCGCGAGAAGAAGCTGGTGCGCCTGGGCGACGACGCGCTGTGCATGCACCGGGATGTGCTGGAAGAGTTGAAAGAGAGAGTTCGTTCCCGGCGCGGCCAGACCATGGATGTGGGCCTTTTCAAGGAACTCACCGGGGTGAGCCGCAAATATGCGATTCCGCTGCTTGAGTACCTGGATAACGAACGGGTGACGCGCAGGCAGGGCGAGCAGCGGATTGTGATTTAGATGGACGGCCCGTGCTGGGGCGGACTCCGCCGAACGGTTGGTTTCCGCATTGCAGCCTGCGTGATATAGTGCGCTTCAAACAGGCTTCCCAGAGCATGGCTGACACCGAAACCAAAATCAGGATTGTTGAGGATGCGGAGGCGACCGGCGATGTGGCCGCCGTCTACGACGAGTGGCGTTTGAAGTCGGGTCGGCAGAAGATGCCGGGAATTCTGAAGTGTTTCAGCCACAGGCCTGATTTTCTGCGCGAGGTGCTCAAGTTCGGCGATACGATTCATTTCTCAGAGGGGCACCTGAGCCGGCGGCAGAAAGAGGCCATCGCGAGCTGGGTTTCTTATCTGAACCGGTGCCCGTATTGACTGGACTCCCATGCCTACTTCCTGCGGGTTCAGGGAGCCGATGAAAAAACAGTGCAGGCGCTGGTGGCCGGCAATCTTGACGAAGCGGAGTTGAGTGCGGCCGAACGTGTGCTGCTGGAGTATGTGGCCAAGGTGACCGAGGCTGCTTATCGCACCACGGCCGAGGATGTACAGAAGCTGCGCGATAACGGCTGGACCGAGCCGCAGATTGCCGAGGCCGTTTACATTACGGCGATGTTTGCGTTTTTCAATCGCGTGGCCGATGCGTTTGGAGTGCCGTCGCAACACTATCTCGAGATGAATGCGATGACCAAGTGAGCCAGGAGGTCGAGGGCCGATGAAACTGAAACCGGCAACAAAGCGCTGGCTGCTCAGGACCGGCGGAGTGCTGTTGGTGGCATGGGTGGGCTTTGTCGCCTTCATTGACTGGGCCATGCACCAGCCGCCCGAGAAGTTTGGGCGGGTGATGATGCACATGCCCATGCCGGCCTACTTCCTGTTTCCGTTTGAGACGATGTGGACGCAGGCGCGGTTCGGGCATGTGAATCCGGGAGACGCGGCGCCGGATTTGACGGTGCAGACGCTGGACACGAAGGCGCCGGTTCAGATGGCGTCGCTGTGGACGGACAAGCCTGTGGTGCTGGTGTTCGGGAGCTATACGTGACCGCCATTTCGGCGGGAGGTTCCCGCCCTGAACAAGCTGGCCGAGCAGTATAAGGACAAGGTCGCGTTTTACGCGGTGTACATTACTGAGGCGCACCCCACCGATGTGTGGGAGATGCAGTCGAACGTGCGCGACAAGGTGCTCTTCGCCAGTCCCAAGAACGAGGGCGAGCGATTCGGAGTGGCGGGGGCTTGTGTGCGCAAGCTGGGCATCAAATTCCCTGCGCTTGTGGATGGGTTCGACAACCGTGTGGAGACGGCCTACACGGGCTGGCCGGATCGGTTGTACCTGATTGCAGCGGGCGGACGGGTGCTCTACAAGAGCAAGCCGGGGCCGTTTGGATTCAACCCCGACGACCTGGGCGCGGCGATCAAGACTTCAGTGGGACAGCCTGCGGCGGGCGGCAGCCACGCGGCGTTGCAGGTTCCCCCGCGCGTTCCTTAGAACTGGAAACGCGCGGCGAACTGGAAGGCGCTGCTTAAGCGGGGCTTGGGAGCCGGGGGCGCGTGCTTTCGAGCTTGGTTGAACTCCATCTCGCCCGGTTGCAACCCTGCTGCTAAAGGTGATAAACACTGGAGCATGCCGCAACAACCAGGCTCTGAAGCACGTACTCGTCTGTTCAATCGCCGCCGGTTCCTGAAGACTGCCGGAACTGCCGCGGTGCTCCCTGCATTTCTTCCTGCCCGCGCTCTGCAAAATGCTACGACGGCCGCCAATAACCGCATCAACGTTGGTGTGATTGGCATGGGCTGGCAGGGGCCGGGCAACACAGAAGCTCTGCTGGCGGCATCGGAGTGCCAGGTAATCGCGGCGTGCGATATCGACGCCACTCATCTGCAGGCCGCCCTCAAGAAGGTCAACGACGCCTACGGCAACGAAGACTGCAAAGGCTATCACGATTACCGCGAGCTGCTGGCCCGCGACGACATCGATGCGGTAATGATCGCGGTGCCCGACCACTGGCATGAGATTGTTGCCACTGAGGCGGCACGGCGCAAGAAAGACATCTACGCCGAAAAGCCTCTCGCCCACACCATCGCCGAACAACAATCGATTGTGCGCGCGGTTCGCGAGAACAAGATCGTCTGGCAGATGGGTTCCTGGCAGCGCTCCGTGCCCACGTTTCACAAGGCCGCCGAGATCGTTCGCAACGGGCTCATCGGTACGGTAACGCACGTCGAGGTGGGTTTGCCGGGCGGCAACGCTGACTTTGACGGAGTGGCCAAGGACGCGTTGACCAAGCTGTCCTCTTCAGGCGAAACGGCAACCAGCCTGGAGCAAATTGTCTCCGGCACCAAGGCCTGGGACCTGATGGTCACCGATCCGCCCAAGGAGCTGGATTACGAGATGTGGGTAGGCCCCTCGAAGATGGAGCCCTACATGCGGGCGCGTTCCCACAAATCGTGGCGCTGGAATTACAACACCGGCGGCGGCGAGCTGCTCGACTGGATCGGCCACCACTGCGACATCGCGCACTGGGGTCTGGACTACGACTACTCCGGTCCGTCGGAGGTGGAAGGCAGCGGGGAACTCCCGCCGCGCAACGCGGTTTGGAACACCGCGCCGAAGTATCGTTTTGAATTGAAGTACCCGCAGGGCGTCACCATGACTATCGCCGGCGGATACCCCGACATCAAGATGGGCGTGAAGTGGATCGGTACGGAAGGCTGGGTATGGGTCGACCGTGATGGATTTGACGCCTCCAATCCCGCCTGGAAGCAAGGCAAGCAGCTGGCGCGCGAGCTTCGCAAAGTAAAGCTCTACACCTCTCCCGATCACATGGGGAATTTCCTCGATTGCATCCGTACGCGCCAGGCAACCGTGACGCCGGTTGAAGTTGGGCATCACTCAGCGATTCCCGGACATCTTTGCCTGATCTCCATGCTCACCGGAAAAAAGATTCGCTGGGACGTGAACGAAGAAAAGATCATCGGCGACCCGGATGCCACGAAGTTGATGACCCGCGAATTTCGCGGACCATGGAAGATGAGCTGAACGATCTCTAACCGCAGCCGTGCTTCAGTTTTGCGGCTGATGAAGGACGCTTCTTGAACAACTCTGTGATTCAGCCTGAGCTTGATCGCGGGCAGCCGGCGGACCTGGCGAGTTCAGGTCCCGGCCGAAAGTTCCATTGGGATTACACGTTGGCATTTCTGGCGTTGCGCCTCTGGCTCGGTACGCGCGCTCTGTTCGTGGGCATCAACAAGTTCGCGGCATACAAGTCGGTTGCGGTTCCCCTCATCGACCCTTCAACCGGCCAACCGGATGCAAGCGGCGTGATGGTCAACGTGAATATCAAGTCGTACGCGCTGGCAAACTATGCGGGCATCCCCACTGCGCTCAACGACAAGTTCGCGCATGAGCCGCTGTTTCCAAAATTTGCGTTGATCGCGTTCGACAAGCTGCTTGGCCCGGCCTTCATTCTCACCGGGATCATGCTTATTATTGGATTGGGCACACGCGTGTCGCTCATCGTTCAGGCGGCACTCTTCATTGCACTCACAATCGGCCTGGTCCTGATCGACCAGAACGATGGCGTGGCCTATCTTGGCATTCATATTGGCCTGGTCGCAGCGGCGTTCCTGCTCGTCCAGCACAACAGGTTTGTGGTCCTGAAAAAATGGTAGATAAGCTGAATCGTCGCGAATTCCTAAGCGCGACTGCGGTGGCCGGCGCCGCCATGTTATTGGAAAGCTGCAAGTCCGATTCCGTCGAACAAAAGGCTCCGGTTAAAACCTCCTCGCTGAACACTCTCAATATCGCTCTCATCGGCTATGGAGAGGAAGGCAAGGTTCTGCTTGAATCCTTCCTGAATATCGAAGGGGTCAAGCTGGTGGCGTTGTGCGACATATGGGATTACCACCGCAACGAAGGCGTGCGGTACCTGCAAAAGCTCGGCAACGAGGTTCGCGGGTACGAGAACTACGAAGATCTGCTGGCCAAGGAAAAAGATCTGCAAGCAGTGCTCATCGCCACGCCCGATTTCTGCCACGCGGAGATGACCAATACCTGCCTCAAGGCAGGCCTCCATGTGTACTGCGAAAAAATGATGAGCAACACCATCGACGGCGCACGCTCCATGGTGAAGACCATGCGCGAGACCGGCAAGCTGTTGCAGATCGGCCATCAGCGCCGCAGTAATCCCCGCTATGTCTTCACGCTCAACCGGCTTCTCCACGAAGCCCAGTTCTGCGGCCGGTTGACTGCCATACAGGGGCAGTGGAACCGCGCGGTCAAGGAAGATTTCGGCTGGCCCAAGAAGTTCGAAATGCCCGCCCCAATGCTCACCAAGTACGGCTACAAAGACATGCACCAGTTCCGCAACTGGCGTTGGTACAAGGGACTTGGCGGCGGTCCGTTGTCCGACCTCGGCGCGCACCAGATCGACATCTTTAACTGGTGGCTCGGAACAACTCCGAAATCGGTGATGGCCAGCGGCGGTCTGGACTACTTCAAGAACCACGACTGGTACGACAACGCGATGGTCATCTACGAGTACCCCGTGGATCAGGGCGTGGCGCGCGCGTTCTACCAGGTGCAGACAACCACCAGTGCCGGCGGCGGCTACTTCGAGACATTTATGGGCGATGACGGCACCATCAAAATGTCGGAAGACCCCGCTCTGTGCGCCATCTACCGCGAGGCGCGAGCCACTGCGGTTTCATGGGACGACCTGGCTCAAAAAGGTTATGTCCGCGCCAAACAGGCCGCGGCGACTGACGCCGCCAAAGTGGACGTGCGGGAAACCGCGCAGCTGGCCGAATATGAGATTCCGGTGTTCTTCAACAAGCCTCCCCATCAGCCGCATCTCGAAAACTTCTTTAACACGATCCGCGGCACAGCAAAATTGAACTGCCCCGCCGACGAAGCTTTCTCGAGCGAGTACGTCATCCACAAAGCCAATGATGCTGTAGCCGCGCAGACCCGGCTTGCCATCACCAGCGAAGAAGTGAGAGCTTGAACATATGGTGAGATTTCTTCTGAAGACAGTTTCCATTCTCGCAGTTTTGCTTGTTGCAAACGTCGCGACGGCGCAGGATAAGGTGCCCCTTAAGACCCAGTTGCCTAAGCCGCTCTTCGTCGGAACGCCGGTACCGCTTAACGTGCCCAATCTCGAGCCCCCGATGAAGGGCAAGCGCCCTGATTTTATGGTGCCTGCGGGCACGGTCAACCTGGCCAAGGGCAAGAAGGTAACCGCCAGCGACGACAGTCCTGTTGTCGGAACGTTGGATCTTGTCAACGATGGCGACAAGGCCGGCGACGAAGGCTCGTGGGTGGAATTGGGCCCCGGCAAGCAGTGGGTGCAAATCGATCTCGCCAAGAGCTCAAATGTCTATGCCCTCCTCGTCTGGCACTTCCATTCGCAGGCGCGCGTCTATCGCGACGTTGTCGTACAAGTGGCCGATGATCCCAACTTCAAATCAGGCGTGACCACGATCTTCAACAACGATTTCAAAAACGAGCTTGGCCTGGGCGCCGGCAAGGATCTGAATTACGTCGAGACCTACCAGGGGAAGCTCATCGACGCCAAGGGCGCGAAGGGCCGTTATGTCCGCCTCTACAGCAACGGCAACACGACCAACAAATTGAACGACTATATTGAGGTTGAAGTGTGGGGCAAGGCTGCCTGAACCCGCTCGTCTGGACGTTGTAATGGAGAACGCCGCGACCCCTTCAAAGTGGATTCGCGGCTCCATCTTCCTTCTGATCGCTCTTGCCGGACTGGCGCTTCGCGTGCCGCAACTGGGCGTACGGCCCATGCATACCGATGAAGCCGTCAATGCATACATCGTTGGGCAGGTCCTTTCCGGAGAACCATTCAACTACGATCCGCGGGACCGCCACGGGCCGGCTTTGGCAGCGCTTGCTGTGCCGCTGGCCCGACTGCGGGGAGCGAAAAAGTTCTCCGACCTGACTGAATCGGAACTGCGATTGACCTCGGCTTTGGCGGGCACGGTCACAATTCTGCTTTTTGGCGCAGCGGTCGAAATGTTCGGCTTCGTACCGTGCCTGATAGCCGCGCTGTTGTTCGCCGGCGGCCCTCTCACGGTCTATTACGATCGGTTCTTCATTCACGAATCTCTGTTTTGTGCCGCAACGTTGGGATTGATCGTCTCGGCATGGCGAGCATGGCAACGGAACTCCGTTTCTTACGCCGTGCTGGCCGGCGCATGCGCCGGGCTCATGCTCGCATGCAAAGAGACCGCCGCGATTCACTTCTTCGCGCTGTTTGTCGCGCTGTTCGTCTACTGGCGTTGGGACCGGCAGGGAAAAGGCGTTCTCGAACTGCTTCGGCCCAGGGCTATGCTGGCAGCGCTTGTCACCTTTCTGTTGCTCGCCGTGATGCTGTTCACCTGGTTCGGCAGAAACTGGAAGGCGCTTCCCGCACTGTTGCGGGCCATCCCCGATGTCCTGGCGCGCGCAGGCGGACAAGGCCATGAAAAGCCATTCTGGTACTACCTATGGCTTCTCGCCACAGGGCGGTCCGGCTGGATACTCTTGGCGCTTGCTGCAATCGGTTTGTTCGTGACCGTCAGAAAGCGCGATCACTCCGCCTTTCGAATGCTGGCGTATTACGCAATCCTGCTGGCTGCGACTTACAGCCTTATTCCCTACAAGACCCCTTGGCTGGCCCTGAATTTCTTTCTGCCCGTCGCACTCCTCACTGGTCGAGTGATCGAGTGGTTTTGGAAGGGCGCCGCAACACACTTGCCGTTGCGCGCTGCCCTTCCCATATTCGGCGTCGTGGCGGTTTCAGCGGCGGCTCTTATCGCTCACGACACCCGCCGACGCGTGTTTATCCAACCAGCCGACGAAACTAACCCGTACGCGTACGCCCACACCTCGGATGATCTGCTTGGCCTGCCACCCGAGATAGAACAGTTGGCCCGCCAAGACGGAATGACAGAGCCGCGTATCGCGGTCATCGCTCACGATGCATGGCCGTTGCCCTGGTATCTGCGACACTTTTCCCGGGTCGGTTTCTGGCAGCCGGGTCAGCAAGTCCCTGAGGCCGACTTTTACATCACCTCTACTGAGGCGGCCGACCAATACCAAGACCAACTGCGCAGTTCTCGTCCGGAATTCTTCGGTATTCGCCCGGGTGTGCTCATTCTTCTGTGGTCGCCGGCGCCCAAATAAACTGTATGGCTGAGATCCACCAATTCAACCACCACGCTATGGCCACGCACTTTCAGGTGCGCATTGCCAACCAGGAACGAACGTATGCCGCGCAGGCTGCGGAGGCCGCTCTCGCTCTGGTAGACAAGCTGGAATCGCATCTGAGCCGCTTTCGCGCCAACAACGACATCGCTCGCCTCGCCGAACTCGCACCGGGTGAAACGATGCGCCTCAGCGAACCGGCGTTTGCGTGCCTTGAAATCGCAAAGAGAATGGAGCGGATCACGAAGAGCGCGTTTAGTCCCACGCCCTCGGCGCTGCAGACACAAGCGTCAATGCCGCAGTGGGAAATGATTGGCGAGGAACTCTCAATTCGCTGCCTGAGCGGCAAACTCCAGTTCGATCTCGGCGCCATCGGCAAGGGATTCGCGCTCGATCGCCTGGCGGAGTTGTTGTGCGAGTGGGATTGCCCGTCCTTCTTACTGGTCGCAGGCGGAAGCAGCATCCTGGCGGGCGATCCGCCACCCGACACTCCAGGGTGGTCCTGCGGTCTGGGCGACGATGACGCTCCCTACCGGCTGTTGCTGGCTCACGCCTCGTTGAGCGGCTCGGGGCTGGCCGTGAAGGGACAGCACATCCTTGATCCGCGCACAGGTCAGCCGGCCGCAAGGCAAAATCGCGCCTGGGTCCTGGCCGACACGGCGGCCGAATCTGATGCTCTGTCCACGGCCTGCATGGTCTTGAGTGAGCCGGAGCTGGAGGGAGTGCTCGCGCAGGATCACACGTGGCTTGCTTTCCTCGAGACCGGCGCAGGTGTTCGGCCGCTGGGAAGCCGCACACTTCCACCGTCTGACTCTTCTGTTTAGTAGCCAGTTCGATGACGGTTCTCCATTCCTCCGAACGAAATCGATCCGCCGGAGTTGTCCTGGTCTCCCATCCCCTGCTAGTTTTGTTTGCCTGGATCTAAGGTCTTGCCGTTACGGGCCGCCTGCAAGCCGCCCGCGTCGACGGTCAGTGGACGCGATGGCAGCTTCACCTTCACCGGCGTTCAGCCCGGGAAGTATTCACTGGTAGTTACGGCCAAAGGATTCGCGCCGGCGACGCTTGACGAGATAGTCGTATTGCAGATGACGTTCAACTTCTGATCGTGATCACAGAGTTTGGTCGAGAGCCCAACCCCAGAGCTCGTACCATGTACAGCTGTTATCCGGAAGGAGCGGGATGAAATCAGTAAGTGAAGAGCGTGTAACTGCCCCTGTCAGCGCTGTTGTGCTCATAACCCTTCTGATCGTGGGTCTAAGTGTTCCTAAGTCCGGGAGTCCTCGACGTCTTCACAGCCAGGCGATTGATCATGAGTGCATAACGGATATCTATTCAAGGCCGCGTATTCAACCCTTCATTCACGACATGATATCGACCGCAGTCTCGATCACCGATCGCCTGTAAGTGGGACTCGCAACCAGAAATTCAAATTACCGCCGCCGCTGCCGTTTGATGAGGAGAATCAATTGCGAACCAGATCGACCAATGTCATGATTTCCAGTGTCGCCCTCGCAGCATTCTTCTGCTCCGCGTTCACAGGCGCGGCTCAATCGACGCCCAGTCGCTCTCTCCTGGCACTTTCCAAGCGCAATCACACCCTGGCCATTGTCGATCCCGACAGCTTGCAGGTGATCGCGCGCGCTCCTGTCGGTCCCGATCCTCATGAAGTAATTGCATCCGCCGATGGAAAGACGGCTTACGTCTCCATCTACGGCGGAGGACGCTATCACGCGCTTTCCGTCATTGACCTGGTCGCGCAGAAAGCGCTCCCTGACATCGATACTGGCGCCTTGAACGGCCCGCATGGCCTGGCGTCGATCGGCGGCAAGATCTGGTTCACCGCCGAGGGCGCAAAAGCCATCGCGACCTACGATCCGTCCACCTCCAAAATCGACTGGATCATGGGCACCGGCCAGGACCGCACCCATATGCTTTTTGTCACCCCGGACCAGAAGCGGATCTACACCACCAACGTCAGCTCCGCTACTGTGACCATTCTTGAAAAGATCACTCTGCCTCCCATGGGGCCTCCGCCCGGGATGCGGCCTTCGGGCGCCATGCAGCCTCCGCCGGGTCCCATGCCGCCGGAAGCAATGCAGCCTCGCATGGATTGGACAGAGACCGTGATTCCCGTCGGCAAAGGAGATGAAGGATTCGACGTCTCGCCCGATGGACGCGAGCTCTGGACCGCCAATGCGCAGGACGGCACGCTCTCGGTCATCGATCTCACCACCCGCAAAGTCACGGACACGCTGGCCGCGAAAACCTTTGGCGCCAATCGACTCAAATTCAGTCCCGATGGAAAGCTGGTGCTGATTTCCATGCTGGGCGCCGGCGACCTTGTCATCTACGACGTCGCTTCACGCAAAGAATTCAAGCGCGTGCCCATTGGCCATGGAGCCGCGGGCATCCTCATCGACCCGGTCGCTCATCGCGCTTTCGTGGCCTGCGGACCTGACAATTACGTCGCCGTTGTGGACCTGAAGACCCTCGAGGTTACCGGGCACATTGATGTTGGAGGCGAGCCAGACGGTTTGGCGTGGGCTGTCCGTCAGTAGCTTCGCCCGAACTCATTTTTTGGGCCTTTTGTAAAACGGCAGCGGAACCTGCTTCGCCCGCACCGCGTTGGCCCTGACCTGCACCAGCAGATCGCTGCCGCTGGCCGCAACCTCCGCAGGAACCAGCGCCATGGCGATGTTCGTCTTCAAAAATGGAGCCGGCGAGCCTGAAGTGACCACGCCTACTTCCCGGCCCTCCAGGTCCAGCACCGGATACCCGTCGCGTCCGATCCCGCGATCCACCATCTCCAGCCCGATGACCTTGCGCTTTGGCCCGCCTGCCGCATGCACGGCTTGAAGCGCTTCCCTGCCGATGAAATCGCCCTTATCCAGCTTGAGCCACCGGTCCAGCCCTGCCTCGAGCACATTAATCTCCGTCGAGATCTCGTGGCCATAGAGACTCATCCCAGCCTCCAGCCGCAGCGTGTTGCGCGCTCCCAGGCCGCAGGGACGGATTCCAAACTCCGCGCCCGCCTCCATCAGCGCGTCCCACATCTTTACGGTGGTAGGCTCGTCCGATGGAATGTACACCTCGAACCCATCTTCCCCCGAGTAGCCCGTCCGCGCGATCAGCACATTGGCAATCCCCGCCACGGTCCCCCAGGTGAACCAGTAATTTTTGATTGCGGCAAGATCCACCTTGGTCAGCTTCTGCAGCGTCTCCAGCGACCGCGGACCCTGCAACGCAAGCTGCGAATAATACGGCGAGTAGTTGCTGATGTGAATGCCATGCCGCGCGCCCACCTGGCTGCGAATCCACGCGTAATCCGAGTCAGTCGTCCCGGCATTCACCACCAGCAGGTAGTCATTGTCCCCCAGCCGGTGAACCAGGATGTCGTCGACGAACGTGCCCTGCGGAGTCAGCAACGCCGAGTAATGCGCCTGGCCGTCCTTCAGCTTCGAGGCGTCGTTCATGGTGATGTACTGCACGGCATCCAGCGCACCCGGCCCGCGGAACTGGATCTCGCCCATGTGGCTCACGTCGAACAGTCCCACGCCCGTGCGCACCGCCATGTGCTCGGCAATCAGCCCGCCCCCATTCCCCGGATACTCCACCGGCATATCCCACCCGCCAAAGTCGACCATCTTGGCTTTCAGCGCACGGTGGGTTGAATTGAGGGCTGTTTTCTTCAGCGCGGAGGGGGTTTCCAGTGTGGCCATGCATCATCCTCTCAACGGCGCAGCAGTCAGCCGCGTCGCTTCCTCCATCACGATAGGGATTCGACGCCTTGCCGGTCAATCCGCCCCGCCAAGGCATACGATGGAGTGAAAAGGAGTCGGGAGAACGCTCGGATGAATGCCTTTCGCGGAGTCCTGTTGTTCGCGCTTGGAGTTTATGCCATCTACCGCGGATGGCTGTTTCACACCGGCAACAAAGCCTGGTTCGCCTACGGTCTCGGCTTCCTTGCCATCGCCCTCGGCGTCTGGCGCCTGCTCCGCAATCCCAACAAACCCCTCCTTTGATTCCAGGGCGGGTGCCCCGGGTCTCCCGCTGTTGCAGACCTGGGAAATCACGAAGGCAAACCCAGCATGCTCACTCTCTACAACCGCATCCAGGGCCGCAACCTCGACCGCCTCGCCGCGCTGAGCGACGGAATCTTTGCCGTCGCCATGACCCTGCTCGTCCTCGATCTCCATACTCCGTCCGCGGCGCAAATCCACTCCGAGCGCGAACTCGTTCAGGCGCTGGGCGCGCTGGGACCCCAGTGGATCGTCTACGGCATGAGCTTTCTTACCCTTGGCATCTTCTGGGCCGGCCAACAAACCCAGTTGAACTTCATGGAGCAGGGCACCCGCGACCTCACCTGGATTCACCTTGGGTTTCTATTCTCCATTACCCTCATGCCGCTCTCCACCCGGCTCCTCGGCGATTTCATCCATTACCGCATTGCCATTGGCCTCTACTGGCTGAATATCCTCGCTCCCGGCGCCATGCTCTATTGGAGCTGGGCACACGCAACCCACAAGCAACTGATCAAGAAGGACACCCCTCCTGAGATTCGCAACAGCATCTGCCGGCGGATCCTGATTGCGCAGTCCCTCTATGCGGCGGGAGCGGCGCTGTGTCTCATCCACACCTGGATCAGCATCGCAGCCATCGTTCTCGTCCAGTTGAATTACGCGATTGCGCCACGCCTTGGGGGTCACCGCAAAACAATGAGCAAGCATTGAAATATCTATAGACCTTGGTAATGTGCGCGCAAGTAATTGCTGGCCTACACTTCCGTCATGTCAATCTTGAGTCGGCAACAGATCGCTTCTCTCACCTATCGCGAAAAAATCGCCTTGATTGACGAACTGTGGGCCAGCATGGACTGCTCACAGATCGGGACCACCCTTGACGATGCGTACGACCGCCTGATGGAACAGCGTCTGGCGGACTGCGATGCCGAAACCGACGTGCTCATCACGCTCGATCAGGCCACCCGGCAGCTGCGCGACATGCTGCGCAGCGCATCCTCGTATCCGCTCGGCGCCAGCGACGCGGCTTAGCCGGTTTAGCGCCGCCGCGCGCGCCAGAACGAACTCGCGCTCAGGTAGAGAAACACCAGCATCAACCCCGCCGCTACCAGGAACTTGGGGTGGTTAGGGCCTTGCGCGTAGTCCGACCGCATGCGCCATGCCATTTGCCCAAACACCAGCACAAACAGCAAAAAGAAAACGCCCGTTACCTCCAGCACCACGATCCCGCCCACGCGGCGAAACGGGCGAATGAATCCGCCCACCCCCCGCGCCACATTGGCCGTCGCGCTTCCCGCCCTTTGTCCCTTGGTCTTCTGGGTGGCAGCGTTGCCGATCCCGGCCGCGGGGCGGGAGGGAGCGCTCGCGTTTCCCGCGGAGCCGGCCAGGCGCTGCCCCGCCATCCGTCCCGCTACACGAAGTCCCACGCCCAGTACTCGGCCAACGGTCTGCGGTCTCATCCCGTCTATGATGGTAGCAGTGACGGCAAGACGCAGTTTGACTTCAGCAGTTGCCCTTCCCTCGCTGCGGCATTAAGGTAGATAAAATCCCAATCCGCTTCCCGCGCATCTTAATGCGCTGGTGCCGTACCGTGGAGGTATCCCTTGACATCCCGTTTGCGTGAACTGATTCAGCAGCTTGGGGAGGCGATCCACGAGTCGGTCATCGAAAGCGAGCAGATTGCCGGAGTTGTTCAGGACATCCGCAAACACGGCTTCGACGTCCTGCTCATGCTCGAGGCCACCATCGGCCTGAACGAAGTCACCAAAGACGGCGAATCGAGTGAAGAAGAGGGCGTTGAAGGAGAAGCCCCCTTCAGCCAGAACGATCGCGAATGGCTCCGCTCCCTCCGCATCTCCGTCGAAGGCGAAGACGAGGAAAATATCACCGGCGCCAACTCCGGCCCCGATTAGCCGCAGAATCTTTCGCTTACAGCGCAAAAGTCGTACACCCGCCATTCCGCCCGCCTGGGAATGCGCTAAGTCGTCGGGAGCACCTCCGTGAGGAGCACCTCCGTGAGGAGCACCTCCGTGAGGAGCACCTCCGTGAGGAGCACCTCCGTGAGGAGCATAATAGTCCCATGGCGACTCAGCCCATTCCGGATGAAGAACTCTGGACCGTTCGCGAGTACCTGCGCACGAGTTGGAGCCCCGACCGCGAGTTTGTTGACGGCCGCATCGAGGAGCGCAACTTGGGCGAGAAAGACCATTCCATCATTCAGAGGTATCTCACTTTCCTCTTCATGCTCAAAAGGAAGGAATGGGGCATTCAGGTCTTTCCCGAGTTGCGTACCCAGACTCAATCGAGACGCTTCCGCGTCCCCGATATTCTCGTCACCCGCGCCGAAGACAAATTCGAGCGTTATGTAATCAGCGCCCCACTGATCGCAATAGAGATCCTCTCCCCCGAAGACCGCCTCGTCGCCATGCAGGCCAAAGCCGAGGAGTACCGCGACTTCGGCGTCCCCAATATCTGGATCATCGATCCCCAGCGCCGCATCGCCTACCGCTACGCCGGAACAAGTCTCGAAGAAGCAAGCGGCGAGCTCGCCGTTCCTGGCACCCCCATTCGCATCGAGCTCAGCGAGCTATTCGCCGAGCTCGATCAGTGACAGCCGCCCCGCCGCTCCCGCAACCACCCACCCCGCATGAAGCGCAGCACCTCACGGCTGTAAAACACTGAAGCGAAGGTCCGTCGCCGCGCTCGGCTCATATGCCTCTTCGTTGCGCCGAGGGCAAGTGTCGGTGTCCCCGGGATCACGCGTGCTGATCGTGTATTCGCCCGGCGGCAGATCGTAATCCCATGCCAGATCAATGCGGCTGGCAATGCAGGTGTGCGCCGCAAGCGATGACACCACGTTCAGCGTGCACACCGCCCCCTCGTGATATCCCAATGGATCCTTCTTGCACTGCTCGTCTGATGCAACTTGCCGCCTGTTCAATATGCGATGCCCGTACGCGTCGTAAAGCACAAACCCTCCTGCCTTGAAATAACCCGGCAATCGGCCGCACCCCCCAATCTCAATCGCGTGATCGGTAGAATTGTTCGTCCACAGGTACAGATTGATCGGCTCGTCCCGCGTGAACCGGTGTTCTTCCATTGAAATCGCATACTCGGGCTCATGCGTGCCCGCAATCGGATACGGCCGGCCATGAGCCAGCAACTCCGGTTTGTTGCACTCAGGCGGAACAGGAGGCGCTTGGTCCCTCGCCTCATCCATCTTCGCCTGGCGCAGATTCAGCGGATCGCCATCGTAGCCACCCTGCCGCCACGCACTCACGTCCATCGAGACGCAGTCGTGCCCTTCAAAAGGCACCGTCACCGAATGCGCGATATCCTCCGCCTGCGGCCCCGTGCTTGCCGACACCCCCAAACCAGCCTCCCGATCCAGGTTCAGTTCGAGCTTCGGCGTGAACATGCACCACCCTTCGCCATTGCCGGTGGATGCCACCAGCAAATGCGCCGTCTCCCCCGGTCTCAGATCGATGCGCCCGTTCGAGCGAGGCATAAAGGATTCGTTTTCGCAGTTGGGGCACGCCGGCCGCAGAAAAGGCTGATAGTTGCCGTGTTCGTCCAGCCCCCTCGTTCGCGGCACCCCGGCCAGCGAGCACGCCTGCTCCGACACATTGCTGGCGTTGTAAGCGCGAAGCGTCTTCATCGCTGTCGACGTGATCGCAGCAACCGCGTCCACGCGCAGCTGCGTCACGCTGCACGCCGGCAGAGGATCGAGAATCGCGGCCTGCCTGGGCAGTGCGGGATCCCTCGCAATCAACTCCACCCGCGCCCGCGCATATTGCATGGCCGGTTTCCCATCGGTCCCCGGCCCCATCGGCGCAGTCACATCAATTTCGAGCGGGCCGGCGCGCTTGGGATCGAAGTCAAGATTGCCCATCGCCAGCATCATCACTCCCGGCTCGCCGTATGTGGGCGCCTCCTGCGGCCCGCCGCCTTTATCGGCGTTCGCTTCATCGCACTCTTGTATCGCGATGATCGTGCCCCCATCCGACTCCCGCTTGCGCATTTCGCTGAACGCGCATCCCGGTGCCGCCAGCCTCGAAAAATTCAATCGCAGCGAGAACAGACGGTCCCCCAGCATGGTGCGCTTGGCCCACGCGCCCAGCGCCAGCAAAGGCGACGCGGTAGAAATCTGCTCAGAGGGCATGGGCGCGGAAACGGCAAATTTGCCCAGGCCGCCGGGACCAAACCAGTTCAACCAGCTCTGCGGGATGGGGGAAGCGCCACTATACTTGCCCGCGCGATAGCCGGTTACCGCGAATGGCCCGCAGGCGCGCACCCACAGATTGCGGACCTCCACGTCCGCTTCCTTTCGCGCCTGCCACTGCCCCGCAAAGCCCAGCCGAAACCCGGAATAGAGATCGCAGCTCACCTCCGGCCCCGCACGCGAGGTCCACACAAACAGCACGTGCGCCCACGAACCGGCATCCAGCACCTGCGGTTGCGATTCCGTCGCGTGCCCGGGATCGTCGCTTCTCCACGTCGTGTAGAAAGGCTGGTTGTTCGTATCCGCGCTCGGAAACAGCGATACCTGCGGAGGCAGGAGCGAGCAGGCCGTCGCCGTAATGTTCTTCACTTCCAGAACAAACACGTGGGTGCCGTAAGTAAAGCTCAGCGGACCTGGCAGCGCCGAAACATCCAGCATGGCCGGCGAGCAAATCTCTGTCGGCGTGGCCGCCTGCTCCGCGGCCATCATCTTGGGAACTAGGATCGGCCAGCAGCAACACAAACAGATCAGCATCGAGCTGGGCCGCATGTTGACCCTCTCGTGCACTGCATCACGGAAGCCGGCGAGCCTGTCCCCAATCACGATTCGCATCAGCCTGTTCCCTTGGACGCAGGCCCATGAGAATCGGCTACCAGCTGGAAGCTGATCGCAAATCTCTGGACACTGGCCGACCTAAGGGAAGCAATCTTGCATTCATTGGCTCCGACCAGCACTTAGCGGGTGATTGTGACAGCAGCCGCCGGCCTTATTTTTTTCCGGCGGCTGTAACCACTAGCGTCACCGGCACCACCCGCGGCGAGTTACCCGCGTCGCTGGCCGCAATTGAAACGCTGCCGTTGTAAGTGCCCGCGGCGAGCCCCGATGGATTGACTGAGACGGTGATGCTTCCCGGCGTCTGGCCGTCGCCCGGTGTAGCGGACAGCCATGAAGCCGAGGTGCCGGTTGTCACCTTGAAGCCGAGTGCCTCGCCCGTGCTGATCATGGCGATCGTCTGACCCGCCGGCGGCTTGCCGCCCGCTTGCGCAGTAAAGGACATCGAAGCCGGGCTCACCGCCAGCTTGGGAACCGGCTTGGAACTCACGGTGAGGGTGACAAAAACAGCCTGGGGGCTGTTCGCCACGCCTTCTGCGGATATCGTGACCGCGCCCGTGTACGTGCCGGCGGCAAGCCCCGCAGGAGCCACCGAGATGTTCATGGAACCCGGCGCCGATCCGATGGCAGGTGTAGCGTGCAGCCACGATGCCGAAGCCGTTGAGGCGCTGTATTTGATGGGCGCGCTGCCGGCGTTGATGGTGACGGCCTGCGGAGCCTGCGATACCTCGCCGGCGTGCGTGGTGAACGACAGAGTGGCGGGCAGAAGGTTAAGTGTAGGCAACGTCGCCGCCGTCACCGTAAACGACACCTCGACGGCTTGCGAAGCGTTGGCCGCGTCGGAACTCGTCAAGACGATGGTGCCCGTATAGGTTCCCGCCGTCATCCCCGACGGATTCGCGGTGATCTTAATAGAGCCGGGCGTGGCTCCGGTGTTCGCCGCGGCGCTAAGCCAGCCGCCCTTGCTCACGGCAGTGACTGTGTAATTGATGGCGGCCTTGCCGATGCTGCTGGTGAGCACGGTCTGCGACGCGGGAGAGGTGCCGCCGGCCTGCCCCACGAATGCGAGATATGCCGGCGCCACCGCAAGGGTTGGCAAGTCCGCCGGGGCAACGTTGAACACCACCGCCACAACCTGCGGACCGCTGGAAGCATCGCTGCTGGTCACCGTGATCGTGCCTGTGTGAGGCCCAGGCGCCAGGCCTGCCGGATTTGCGGTCACGGTGATCGGCCCGGGCGCGGTGCCGGATGCAGAAGTGGCGCTGAGCCAGCCGCCGGTGCTCGAAGCATTCACAGAGTAAGCCAGCGCCGCGCCGCTGCTGCTGCTGATGGTGATGGTCTGCGCGGAGGGAGGTTTCTCTCCGGCCTTCGCTGCAAACGTCAGCAACTCGGGCGCCACCGTAAACGTGGGAACAGGGGTGACCGTGAACGTCACCGGCACGGGTATCGGGCTATTGGCCGCGCCCGGACTGTCCACAATGACAGTGCCCGAGTACGTGCCCGCCGAAAGTCCCGCAGGATTCGCCGAGATGCTGATGGCCTTGGGCGTCGTGCCGGTTGTCGGCTTTACGCTCAACCAGCCCTCCGTGCTTGCAGCCGAGAGCGAGTAACCGAGGGTCGTGCCATTGCTGGTGCTGGTGCTTATCAACTGCGCTGGAGGCGCCACGCTGCCTGCCTGTGCCGTGAACGAAAGCGTTGCGGGCGCGAGCCCAAGCGCCGGTGGTGCCACCGTCAGAGTGATGGCCACGGGTATCGGGCTGTTAGCCGCGTCTGTACTCGCCACGATTACGGTGCCGGAATATGTGCCGGCCAACAGCCCTGCCGAATCGGCGACGATGCTGATGGAACCTGGCGTTTTACCCGACCCCGGCTTTACGGTGAGCCAGCCTCCCGTGCTGCTGGTCGAGACGGAATAGCTCACGGGTTTGCCGCTGCTGCTCACCGCCAGCGACTGCGTACCAGGCGCTCCGCGCCCGCCTCCAAATCGAAGGACACCGTGGCAGGCGTGAGCGAGAGCGCGGGAGGAGCCGCCGCCTTGGCCGCGCTTCCGGCGACGACTACGGCAGCTGTGCCCATCGCCCGCGCGCCCGCCGCATGCAGTTTGGGATTAGCGGCTGCGGCCCGCATCTGCGGCACCATCGCAAATATGGCGAACACTATGGCGAAAACGGTCCTTCTTGTATGAGATTTCATGGCGTCTACCTCGTAGCCTCTAAGGGACTGTAAGTACTCCGGGTTGCTTTGGGCCTGCGGCCTTGCGCACAACCGGCCAGAGTTGGTGTTGACGTTGGTTGGCTGTTTGCCACGGCGGCGCGTGGCAGGGCGGATCTATCTCGCCCATCCACTTGATCGGGACGCACCGGCCGTTCCCCCATGCCGGCATGGCGACTCACCGGCGCGCGCAATGAAGGAAAGGCAAGGACGCGCCTTGCGTCGGTTTGTTTTTCGACTTTCCGCGGAACCATCCCCGGCCCTCCCGGGACGTTTCCAAGGCCAAGAAGTCAGCACTGCGAGACTTGCAAAATCGTTGCCGGGCCCTCGTCTGAGAAAGCTGATTCAGCGAGCGGCTCTGTCCGTGCATTTGTGCGCTCGGCCCGCCACACCTGACCCCGCACGGGAGAGACATGGTTTCGTCACCCAGGACGAATACAACTTTGTGGTGAGCCTTTGGTTGAGCATACTTAGGTTTTGGTTCCACAAACAAGGTCACGTTGGACCTTTGATTAAGCAAGAGCCATGGAGGGGTGAAACGGAACCGCCGCTGCCAGGGAGTGAAGAAAACACGCGACTTGCGATCGGGTACGCTTTCTGGCTCAAAACTTTAGCCATATGACCGAAAGTCACAAAACGGCGCACGCCTTCACAGCTTGCTGAAAAATCGTTCTGACGTGGTCTCACTCATCCCCGCATCGCAAACCATATCGGAACCTGTACCGGAAGCTGTGCCGCGTCTCGATGAAGAAAAACGCTTGGGTTGACATTCGACCCAAGTCAATGCCATACTCAGGTCGATGTCTACCCGAGCGGACGCGACTCGCATCGGCGCGCTCCTCAGCGGTCAATGTGCCCTGGGGCTCACAGTCCAGGGCGACAGAGGCATGGAGGATATCGGATGTCCCTGCAAGCATTTGCGTATTCCGTTTCGGCTTGTGCGCGTTACTTAGTCTTCCCACC
>CAWJVV010000015.1:0-25478 GCA_963846375.1 uncultured Acidobacteriota bacterium | reverse complement strand
ACAAGGAAGGCGACTACTCGATGGAGCAGATCGACCAACTGCGCAGTACTTCGAGACCAGCCAGTGGACGGCCATCGTGAAAGAGCGCGAGCGCAAGGGCCGCGAGTCGACTACGTGCTGGTGAAGATGGTGAACGGCCAAAGCCACGGATGTTTGTGCTGGAGGCGGAGCCCAAGGAACTGACGATTGTGCTGATCCTGGGTCCCATCAACGTCGAGGACCTTAGTAAGCTGAAGGGCCTTTCAGGACTCGACTCGCTGGGCGACGTGCAGAAGGACATCAAGAGCAAGAAGGGAGGCGGGGATGAGACGCTTTGTTTTTGTGCTGGTGTGTTTTGTGGCGATGACTGTCCCGTCGCTGTTCTGGCGAGCGGGGGCGAAGGCGGATTCAACGGCGTGTGCCACACTGGAGACCAAATACCACGTGCATGCCACCGCATTCCCTTCCTGGGTCTGGTCAGCTTTGTGATGGGCAAGAACGCGGAGTACGGCGTGAGCAACGTGCACGTGGCCGAGTTCGAGGACTTCCGCGAAGCCATGGATGGCGAAGAACTCAATCGCATGTCGAAGACAAGCTGGGCCCCGAATGGGAACGCGTGATTCGCGAGACCAGCCGCTTCGGAGACGATCAGACGCTGATCTTCATGCACCCCGAGGGCAGGCACATGGGCCTCTTCGTCCTCGATGCCAGCGGTCATGAGCTCGACGTGGTGCAGGTTTCAGTGGATGCGGAGTACCTGAGCGCCAAGATCAACCAATACGAGCATCACGCGCATCATCACGACGAAGGCGACTGACGAGTAACGATCCACACGGGCATCGGTACCCTGGTACGGACGCTTTAAGTTACCCGGCATGCGCACTAATTACGGAATGTCTGCGTACCAAGTGCGTCATATCCGCGGAACAGTTGTCTCCATGAATTCAATGCCAGCATGGCCAGTTACAGCCCAGTGCAGGCATCCGCTTACCGAGGGAGGTTGGCTCCCTCGCCCACCGGCTATCTGCACGTGGGACACGCCCGCACGTTCTGGACTGCATGGCAGCGGGCGCGCGACGCCGGCGGCACGCTGGTGATGCGCATGGAGGATCTCGATCCCGATCGCAGCCGCGGTCAGTATGTCGATGCCGCCTACGACGACCTGCGCTGGCTGGGAATCCGCTGGCAGGAAGGCCCGGACCGCGGCGGTCCCTCGGTCCATATGTGCAGAGCAAGCGGCACGCCTCTACCTCGAGATGTGGCGGAAGCTGCATTCAAGGCGGCTTCCTGTTTCCCTGCAAATGTTCGCGCCGCGATCTCGAATCAGCCCTGGGAGCGCCACACGAGGTGATTGCGCGCTCGGCGGGAAAGCTCGAGCCGCTCGATGATGAGCCCATCTATCCGGGAACCTGCCGTCGCCATCCTGACTGGGCTCCGCAACTGCCCAGCCCCGGCACGGCACGAGCTGGAAAGCATCCCGAAGGATTCAACTGGCGTTTTTGCGTACCCGAGGGCGAGTCAGTTGAGTTCGACGACCTGAACCTGGGCCCGCAGCGCTATGTCGCAGGCCAGGACTTTGGCGATTTTGTGGTCTGGCGTCGCGACAGCACCCCAAGCTACCAGCTGGCCTGCGTCACCGACGACGTGCATATGCGGATCACGGAGGTGGTGCGCGGCGCGGATCTGCTGAAGTCGACCGCGCGGCAGATCCTGCTGTACCGCGCACTCGAAATCGAGCCGCCGCAGTGGTTTCATTGTCGCCTGGTGCTCGACCAGCATGGCCGCCGTCTGGCCAAGCGCACCGACGCCCTGAGCCTGCGCGTGCTCCGCCAGCGCGGCCTTACGCCCATGAACATCCTCGCCGCAGATCTCCCCCGCAGCGCCTAAGCCGCGCGTTTGTCCCTTTGTCCCTTTCTCCCTGTTCCCCGGTCCCTGCCTCTACACCGGCAGCGGATTACGCTCCGGAAAATTGCCGCTGGTGCCAGTAGGGATACACCGGCGTGCCGCGCTGGCCTTATCCAGCGCGCCATCTGCTCCGCGGTCAGATTCCAGCCCACCGCGCCCAGGTTCTGCTGCAACTGCTCCTCGTTGCGCGCGCCGATAATGATGGATGAAACCGTGGGCCGCTGCAGCAGCCAGTTGAGCGCGATCTGCGGAACCGTCTTGCCGGTCTCCGCGGCAACCGCGTCGAGCGCGTCGACCACTTTGTAGAGATACTCGTCGGCCACCGGCGGCCCGACGTCGGCGGTCTTGTGCAGGCGGCTCTCCGCGGGCAGCGGCTGGCCGCGGCGGATCTTGCCGGTGAGCCGGCCCCAGCCCAGCGGGCTCCACACCAGCGCGCCGACGTTCTGGTCGAGTGCCGAGCGGCATCAGTTCCCACTCGTACTCGCGGCCAACCAGCGAGTAGTAGACCTGGTGGGCCACAAAACGCGTCCATCCGTAGCGCTCCGCGACGGCCAGCGACTTCATCAGGTGCCAGCCGGAGAAATTCGAGCACGCGATGTAGCGGACCTTGCCCTCGCGGACAAAGGTGTTCGAGCGTCTCCTGCACTTCTTCGATCGGCGTCAGCGCGTCAAAGCCGTGCAGGTGGTAGATGTCGATGTAGTCGGTGCCGAGCCGCCGCAGGCTGTCCTCGAGCGCGCGCCAGCAGGTGGTAGCGCGAGGAGCCCACGATCGTTGGGCCCGTCGCCGAGGCGGAAAGTAGGCCTTGGTGGAGATCAGCGACCTGGTCGCGCCTGCCCTCGAGCGCCTTGCCCAGCACCTCTTCCGAGCGGCCGTCGGAGTAGCCATCGGCCGTGTCGAAGAGGTTGACGCCGGCCTCGAGGCAGATGTCGACCAGGCGCCGGGCTTCGTCGACCTCCGTGTTCGCCCCAGGCCTTGAAAAACTCATTGCCGCCGCCAAATGTGCCGCGCCAAAACTCAGAACAGGAACCTTGAGGCCGGAGCCTCCGAGCAGTCGGTATTCCATGGCGTTTTGGATGAGGGAAAGTTGAATCGGATGCGCAGGTTACGATTTCGTTGGCATTCTGGAATGCGCTCTTGCCGCCATAAACTGGCATATAATGAAGGCATGGCCATGACTTCCCTGAATATCTCGCTACCCGACCCTCTTAAGGCCTATGTCGAAGACCGTGTTGCATCGGGTGACTTTGGAACTCCCAGTGAATTCATTCGAAATCTAATCAGGCAGGACAAGGAACGGCGACTCACGCGAATCGAGTCTGAACTGATTGAGGCACTGCAGTCCAGGCAGATCTCAATCGCGGCGGATGAACTTCGGGGGCGCAGCGTGATCTCCGTCTTGCGGGAGAAGCTCGAAAAATCGTGATCCAACTGCGAATTGCCGAAGCAGCTGCTCTCTCCATTCTGGAGCAGGCTGACTATTATCGGCACGCGCTTGACGATGAAGCTGGCCGCGCGGTGGGAGGAAGCAGTGGATGAAGCCATTCATTCGCTGCTCTCCATGCCTGATCGGGGCACGCCATGCCGATTTCGATCTCCGGAATTAAGAGGGATTCGATGGATTCTCGTCCCCGGATTCGTCAGGCACATGGTCTTTTACCGGCACTTAGAGCAGGAATCCACCCTTCTTGTAGTTCAGGTACTTCATGGCGCCCGAGACATCGATGTACTTCTCAGTGAAGAGGATCAGGGCTAGCTGGCGTCTCAGGGTCAAACTGACGGGCCAGGAGCACATGGGGGTCCGCCCATCCTTCGGTACGTCGCAATACCTCCAAATGCGGTACTCTCTACCTGAAGGAGCTTCCATGAGGATACTGGTAGCGGCCGCCCTGATCTTCGCATCGAGCGCGGCCATGCTCGGCCAGCAGCCCGGCGACCCGGCTCGCTCAAGGTGGGCGATGAAGCACCAAACTTCACGCTCGGCTCGACGGCCGGCACCAAGGTCACGCTGTCCGATTTCAAAGGCAAGAATCCTGTGGTTCTGGCCTTCTTCCCCGCCGCCTTCACCGGTGGCTGAACCAAGGAAATGACAGCGTACCAGGCTGGTATCGCAAAATTTGAAGGCAATGACACCAAGGTCTTCGGCATCAGCGCCGACAACATTCCCTCTCTCCGGGTCTTCTCCGACCAACTGAAGTTGAGTTATCCCCTGCTCAGCGACTTCAGCAGCCGCTCCACGCTGAAGGAGTACGGCGTTTTGCGCCCCGATGGCATGGCCAATCGCGTCACGTACGTGGTGGACAAAGACGGCAAGATTGCATTCGTCGAGGTGGGCAATACCGCCCTCGATCCAACCGCAGCCGATACGGCCTGCAGCCGGCTCGCCCATAAGGCGGCAACGCAAGGCAAGTAGTAAGGACTCACAAAGAGAAAGGGCCTCGACGATCAACCGAGGCCCTTTCTCTTTGTGCAGATTCCAACAGCGGAATTGAACCGACTAGAAAAACACATCGAAAGCCCTGTCTGAGATCCACGCCTCATTGCAGGGGCTTAGGCGAGTTAACCCTGTGCATCCACCGGCGATTGATGTCCGGCCAGAACTCTTTAATCGCGAACGAGGCGGGTCGATGCCCACATCCACGCCCCACGACGATGCTACGTTGCCGAAGGTTCGCTGGCTGGCAGGATAGTAGGCCGTTGAAAGGGCCGCGGAGGCTCCAGCACCCAGCACTTCGCTGACATTGAACTCCTCATGGGCAGAGTCGGAGCGGGTAATGACCGCCCGGCTGAGCGCATAACCGGTGCGCTTCAGGAATCCGCCGTGACCAAGCGTGTAATAACGATTGTCCTGATGAGCGATGGCCGGCACGACGAATTCGACGAAGTAGTTTTCGGTGGTCTGGTCCACGGCCGAATGCCACAGATACTGGCCGTACGCCCCCGGCCCGGTGCCGAACTCGGGCGTCGCGTTGCGCAGGTAGCCGTAACCCGCCAGAGCCACCGGGATGAAGATTGAAGAATAGTCGAAGGAGTCATCGGTCGCGGTGAGGAACTTCTCCTTCACGCTCTGCGCAGGCAGAACGTCGTCTGTGCTCACGGATCGAAAGTTGGGAATCACGCCCAGGATGCGCTTGGTTTGGACCGCCTTGTCGTTTTCGGTTTGCGTCTGGGCTTGCTGGCCGCCCGCCCTCTCCGAGGATTTGGAGTCTTGCCCGCCAGAAGCGGGTTCGGGAGCAGTGGGCAACAGGGAGCCTGACTCTTGAGAACCTGTAGCGGTCGAGGCAGACGCGGAAACCGGAGTTCTCTGGCATAACCCCTCGGAAGACAGATAGATAACGGAAATCAGCACGAGAAGAAAGAGCACTGCGGAGAATCGCGATCGAGAATAGGGGGAAGAGAAAGGCCTCATAATGTGTTGGACCGTCAACCGGGCTTAAAGGATGTGGCCGCCGAGAAAGCTTGAACAAAATGTCATGGACTTCAAGCGGAGACGAGACCCTTGAATCTGACTGGGGAGATGTTGAACCGCAAGCATATTGTAGATACAATATGAGTCGTGTACGTTTGGGACGAGACAAAAAGAAAGTCCAATTTGAAGAAGCACGGGCTAGATTTCACAGACGCATACCTGGTCTACGAGAACCCCAATAAGTGCACATACGACGCCAGCCGTGACCACGAATACCGATTGATGGATGTGGCGCTGGCGGTGATCAAAGGGCGCCTTCTGACTCTCGTTTACGTCGAGCAGGGCGAAGATGTGCGCGTGATCTCATTCCGGAACGCCAGCCGCGAGGAGCGCAAGAGATATGAAGAAGACTCAGAGTAAAACCGATTGGAATCGCGTGCGGGCACATAAGGAAGGCGATCGAATCCCATACGAGCCGGAGGATGGTCCTTACGATCCCAACGACGCCGAAGCGACCCGCGCATTCTTCGAGGGAGCTGACCTGATTCGTGGCGGCAAAGTAGTTCGTCGCGGCAAGCGCGGCCCGCAGAAAGCTCCCACCAAGAAACTGGTTTCGTTACGCCTCTCGCCAGAGGTCGTGGAGCACTTCAAGGCGAGCGGACCCGGCTGGCAGACGCGCATCGACGAGACGTTGGTGAAGGCGATCAGGAAGAGGGCCTAAACATGGAGCCGGAAACCGCTCAGGACAAGGTAATTGCGGATGGGGGATTTCGAATTGAAGTCCATCCCGACAAGTTGACCGTAGTGCCCGACTCTCATGCGAACCAACCCAGAAAGGCTAGCGCATTAAGAACAGTGCTTGTGATGTTGGGCTGTATGGTGGCAGGGCTATACGTGCTTTTAATCCTCGTTCCTCAGATTCTCAATCGCGGCTTCGGGATTTTGGTCCTGGTGGCGTCAATCGGATTGTCGGCACTGTGGCGCTATTGGAGGGGACGAGAGAGCTTGAACTGCACAAGCGAATCTGTCACCTTGGTGCGGATCGCACGAGAAAAGGTACGCGGAACCAGAATATTCCCGAGAGAGTCTGTAAAGTGCGTTCGCTTTGGCGTGGTCGCGTTCTTACGTTATGGTTCCATCAACGGACTCGTCTTTGACGCCGCCGGGAAGAAGATTAAGACCCTTCCGCACTTGGAGAGCCCGGAAGCGCAAACAATTCTTCGAGAGTTCGACCGGTTTGGGTACGACGTCATCCACGATATCGGCATGCCAATGCTGGTTGAAATGGCGCTTGAGCGAAGAAAGTCGGGCGTCTAGGCTCACCGACGCGGCCATTTAAACTGAAGAGTTATGAGCACATTGAAAGCCGTGCGCGGCACGCGCGACTTATTGCCGCCGGAGACCGCGCTCTGGAACCGCATCGAAGCCACCGCGCGCGCCGTCTTTGCCCGTTACAACTTCGGCGAGATTCGCACGCCCGTCTTTGAAGACACCGCGCTCTTTGCCCGCGGCGTAGGCGAAGAAACCGACATCGTCTCCAAGGAGATGTACACCTGGGAGGACCGGGCGCGGGCGCAGTCAGAGAAGACGCAGTCCCTCACCCTCCGTCCCGAGAACACCGCCGGCGTGGTCCGCGCCTACATCGAACACAAGCTCGGCGAGACCGGACAGTTGCAGAAGCTCTACTACATCGGCCCGCAGTTCCGCCGCGAGCGCCCGCAGAAGGGCCGCTACCGGCAGTTCTCGCAGATCGGCGCCGAGGTCATCGGCCCGCCGTCGGTCGGGCAGCGAAAGCCCGCTGCGCGACGCCGAAGTGCTGGAAATGCTGGCCACGCTGCTCGACGAGCTGGGCATTACCGGCTGGACGCTGCACATCAACTCGGTCGGCTCGGCCGCGGACCGCGCGCGCTATAACGAAACGCTGCGTGAGGCGCTCATCCCGCTTGCACCGAAGATGTGCGTCGACTGCCAGCGGCGCGCCGTGACCAATCCGTTGCGCGTGCTCGACTGCAAGGTCCCTGAAGATCAGCCCATCATCGAGACGCTGCCGAGGATCGCCGACTCGCTCGACGAGGAATCGAAGCAGCACTTCGCCGCGGTGATCGCGGCGCTCGATGCGGCCGGCGTCCCTTACACGCGCAACCACCGCCTGGTCCGCGGCCTCGACTACTACACGCGCACCACCTTTGAGTTCACCCACGGCGGCCTGGGCGCGCAGAACGCGCTGCTCGGCGGCGGCCGCTACGACGGCCTCAGCGAGGCCATCGGCGGTCCCAAGGCTCCCGGCATCGGCTTTGCCATGGGCGAGGACCGGCTCGTCCTCACACTGCTGGCCCAAAAAGAGTTGGCCCCACCGCAGATGGATGCGTACATCGCTCCGCTGGGCGAAGCGATGAATCCCGCCGCCCTGGCGCTGGCGCGCGAACTGCGCCGCGCCGGCCTGATGGTCGAGCTCGGCGATGGCACCTTCCGCCTGAAGAAGACCTTCGAAGCCGCCGACAAGACCGCGCGCCGCATCGTCATCCTGGGCGAAGACGAACTGCAATCCGGTATCCTGACGGTGAAGGACTTCGCCACCGGCACACAGACCAAGGTTCCGCGCGCGGAGCTGCGCCGCAGTTCTCGCCGCACCCGCAAGCGAAGTAGAAGGACAGCTAGTGCTCGATTTTCTGGGAACGCTTGAACGCACCCACTGCTGCGGCGAACTGCGCGCCGCCAACGCCGGCCAACACGTTGTCGTGATGGGCTGGGTCAACCGCCGCCGCGACCACGGCAACCTGATCTTCCTCGATCTGCGCGACCGCTCCGGCATCTGCCAGGTGGTGCTCGACAAGGAACTCACGCCCGAAGGCCACGCGAAGGGCGAGCATGGTGCGGCCCGAGTACGTTGTGGCCGCCGTGGGCAAGGTCCGCCTGCGCGCTCCGGACGCCATCAATCCCAAAATGCCGACCGGCGAAATCGAGATTGAGGCCACCGAACTGCGCGTCCTGAACGACACCAGGCTGGCACCGTTTTCGCCCGCCGAAGAAGCCATCCAGAACGAAGAAGTCGCGGCTCAAATACCGCTACGTCGACCTGCGCCGCGCGGAGATGCAGCGCAACTTCTGGCTGCGCCACGAGATCACGCTCGCGATCCGCGAGAGCCTGTCGGGACAGGGCTTTCTTGAAATCGAAACGCCCATCCTGTGCAAGTCCACGCCCGAGGGCGCACGCGATTTCCTGGTGCCCAGCCGCATCCATCCCGGCGAGTTTTACGCGCTGCCGCAGTCGCCGCAGATCTTCAAGCAGATCCTGATGATCTCGGGCTTCGACCGCTACTTCCAGGTCGCCCGCTGCTTCCGCGACGAGGATCAGCGCGCCGACCGCCAGCTCGAGTTCACGCAGATCGACCTGGAGATGAGCTTCCCGCGCCAGGAGACGGTCTTCGCGGTCGTGGAGAAGTTTCTTGAGGCCGGCCTTTGCGGCCGCGGGCGTCACGCTGCCCACGCCGTTCCCGCGGATCACCTATGACGAGTCGATGCGGCAGTTCGGCAGCGACAAGCCGGACCTGCGCCTGCCCGGGCTGACCGACGTTCGCTCCGCCTTCACTGACGACAGCCTCGCCACGCTGCAGATCGACCCCGCGCTGCCGGTGGTGGCCTTCCGCATTCCCAATGTGGGCGAGCTCAGCCGCAAGGAGCGCGAAGACAACCAGCCGATGTTCGACAAGAACAAGGGCGCCAAGTTCATCGACGACTTCAAGCGGCTGGCCAAGGGATTTCCCGACGCCGCGCGACAGGTGCGCGAGCTGGCCGGAGCGTCGGACGCCGACTTCGTGATCATCGTGGCGGGCGATCCGGCGCACCACGTCAAGGCCAGCGACACCAAGTTCGAGGGCCGCCTGTAGCGAGCGCGAGATCAACGTCTACGCCGCGGCGGGCAACTTCCGCACCGAGCTGGCCAAGAAGTATGCCGACCGGCACGGCGCATTCCACTCTGACGGAGGGCGTGGTGCAGGACGCCGACCCGAAGTCAGCGGCAAAGTGCTGGATGGCGTCGACTGCCTTCCATCCCATCTGGATTGTCGACTTCCCGATGTTCGAGTACGACCTGGCGACGGGCCACTGGGTTCCGGCGCACCACCCGTTCACGGCGCCGCACGAGCAGGATATGGCCAACCTGGTGACCGATCCGGCGAGCGTGCGCGCCAACTGCTACGACCTGGCGATGAACGGGCTCGAGCTGGGTTCGGGCTCCATCCGTATTCATCGCAAGGATGTGCAGCAGCAGATCTTTGCGTCGCTCGGCATCAGCGACGAGGAGGCCCGGGCGCGGTTCGGGTTCTTCCTCGACGCGCTGGAGTACGGCACGCCGCCCCATGGCGGCATTGCGCTGGGGCTGGACCGGATCGTGATGCTGCTGGCCGGCGCGCCCAGCCTGCGGGAGGTTATCGCCTTCCCCAAGACGGCCAAAGCCATTGATTTGATGGCGGATGCGCCTACCGACGGTGACCGAGCAACAGCTCAAGGAGCTGCATATCCGGACGGTGCTGAAGGGCTAACCGGCACCGATTATTGTGCAAATGCCCATTTGTGCGTGAGAAATAAAAACGAACAACGCTTGCCGATTCATAGGGATAGACCCTGGTAAATGCGCGAGTGTGATTTAGAACACCTGCTTTCTATTGCAATTTGCAATAACCCCATTTTTTCGGCCTTTATTTCGGCTGATTTCTGTTCACAAATGCAAAGGCCCGCCGGAATTCGGCAGGCCTTTTCTTCACTGTTTTAATTATAGCAGATTCGAGGAGCTGGACACCAATTTCTTCAAAAAAATTTGCGCTTAATTTTGTGGTGGCTACAGCGATTTCCACAGGATATGCACTTGACAGGTTTTCCACAGGGGCTGTCAGGGACGAAGGGACTGGCACTAAGGGACTGAGGGAAACAAACCAGTGGATTCTGCCGGTGTCGGCGGCTGGGGTATCCCACCCAAGCGGAGCTTGGATGCCTCTCAGTCATCGAGAGGAGGCGGTGCGGTTTTATGGTAGTTTGGCCGGCAAGGAGGTGGTTGTGGGCCTGGACACGGGCAACGATCGCTGGTTCCGCAAGCTTGTGCTGGAGGCGGACATGAGTTGCTGGTGGGCGACGCCGACGCGATCCATGCCGCGGCGCCGCGGGAGCAGCGAACCGACAAGCGGGATGCCAGGCACATTTTGCGATTGCTGGTGGAGAACCGTTTTCCAGCCGTCTGGCAGCCATCGGCAGGCAACGAGGAGCAGCGTCAGTTGCTGCTGCATCGTTGCCGTCTGGTGCGGATGCGAACGCGGATCAAGAACCAGTTGGATTCGATTGCCAAGAGTGAGGGGCTGACGGGTTCGCGGAAGTGGTCCAGGCAGCGGCGCTCTCAGATCGAGGGGTTGGCATTGAGGGGCTGGTATGGTCAGCGGCGGGCCGATCTTCTGCAGTTGCTGGATGGACTGGAGTTGCAGATCAAGCCGTTGGACCAGGCGGTGGAGACTGCCGCCAACCAGGATGATCGAGCACGCCTGAGGGCACAGCCGGGATACCGCTTGCTCGTGTTGGATGGGGCGCGGCCGAGGCGCCGCTTGTTCACGCTGGGTGCGGGTTGGGCCATTACAATTGCTTGGGTTTGGAGGTTAACGGATGGGCAAGTTTGCAAGTATTACGGAGACGGTCGGCAATACGCCGGTGGTGCGGATCAACCGGCTGGGGCCGGAGGGCGTGAACCTGTATGTGAAAGTGGAGGCGTTCAATCCGCTGGGGTCAGTGAAGGACCGGCTGGCGCTTGGCGTGATTGAAGAGGCGGAGCGCACGGGGAAGCTGAAGCCGGGGCAGACGGTGGTGGAGGCGACCAGCGGCAACACGGGGATCGGGCTGGCGATGGTGTGCGCGGCCAAGGGGTATCCGCTGGTGGTAACTATGGCGGAGAGCTTCTCGATCGAGCGGCGCAAGTTGATGCGGTTTTTGGGGGCGAAGGTGATTATCACGCCGGCGTCGGCGCGGGCGGTGGGGATGGTGAAGAAGACCATCGAGCTGGCCGAGAAGCATGGGTGGTATTACACGCGGCAGTTTGAGAACGAGGCGAATGCCGATAAGCACACGGCGACCACGGCGCAGGAGATCCTTCGGGATTTCAAGGGCGAGCGGCTGGACTACTGGGTGACGGGATTCGGCACCGGGGGCACGCTGAAGGGTGTGGCGCGGGTGCTTGCCAAGGAGCGGCCGGAGACCAAGATTGTGGTTTGCGAGCCGGATGATGCGCCGATGCTCTCGAGCGGGATCGAGCAGGAGCGCAACGAGGATGGGTCGGCGAAGGTGGGTCATCCGAGCTGGAAGCCGCACCCGATGCAGGGCTGGAGCCCGGACTTTATTGCGAAGCTGACGGGCGATGCGATGGCTTCTAAGGCGGTGAGCCAGGTGTTGCGGATTCACGAATGCGGACGCGATGAAGTGCAGCAAGGAACTGGCGAAGAAGGAAGGGATCTTCGTGGGTGTCTCGTCGGGCGGCACGTTTGCGGGTGCGCTGCAGGTGGCGCGCGAGGCACCGAAGGGGTCGACGATTTTGTGCATGCTGCCGGACACGGGCGAGCGGTATTTGAGCACGCCGCTGTTTGGGGATGTGTCGGTTGACATGAATGAAGAGGAGTGGGAGATTGCGCGGTCGACTCCGGGGTGCATTCTGGAGGCGGCTAAGTAGGGTTTCGTTTTTCGGGAGTGGCGAGCGGGCGCGCGAGAGCGCGCCCGCTTTTTTGGGCGACGCATGCGCATAAGTGAATGATTTGGCGAATTAGCGCCGATGCAGAATCATCAATCTTCGTCCTGAGAACTGACGTACTTAAATCTGCTGAGTGGCAAGGCTGCTCGCTGCGCAATACAAAATGAAGTAGACGATCTACCTCCATTGGGAGTAGAGTGTCTACATCCATGAGCGAAAAAGACCAATATAAGAATCGAATCGAACTGCTGCAGGGGACACTCGACATGCTTATTCTTCAGACCCTGCAATGGGGACCGCAGCATGGATACGGAATTGTCCAGGCTCTACGTTTGCGATCCGGAGATGTGCTTCAAGTGGAGACCGGATCGCTGTATCCGGCTCTCCATCGATTGGAGCGTCAGGGCTGGGTGCAGTCTGAGTGGAGGCAGTCAGAGAGCAAGCAAAAAGCCCGATATTACCGAATCACGGCCAAGGGCAAAAAGCAGTTGGCCTCGGATCTGGGCCGTTGGGAGCGGATTGTGGAAGCGATTGGGTCGGTGATGTACGTCAAGCCTGAGGAGAGCGAGTCATGAAGGGTTTCCCGAGCTTCGGTTTTCAGCGGCGCAAGCGCGAATTGCAGGAAGAGATCGACGCGCACGTGCAGATGGCGATTGCCGATCGAGTGGAGCGAGGTGAGCCGGTGGAGACAGCGCGACAGGCGGCGGCGCGGGAGTTCGGGAACATTCCTCTGGTGCAGGATGTGACGCGCGAGATGTGGGGCCAGGCCCGGCTTGAACAGTTGGGGCGAGACGTCCGTTATGCGTTGCGGCAACTGCGCAAGAGTCCGGGCTTTTCCATCACCGCGACGGCGATGCTGGCCGTGGCTATTTGCGCCAACAGCACCGTATTCAGTTGGATCGACGGCACGATGTTGCGTCCGATTCCCGGCGCGCGGGACACGGGCGAGCTTGTGAGCCTGCAGCGGGGCGAACGGAACTTCTCTCCGACTCCGCCCTTCTCGTATCTCGACTATCGCGATCTGCGCGAGCAGAACCACACCTTGGCCGGAATGCTTGCGTATCATCACGACTGGATCACGCTGACCGGCGGCGCACAGCCGCAGCGCGTCTTCATCGCGAACGTGACGGCGAACTATTTCGATGTGCTCGGCATCAAGCCGGTGTTGGGGCGATTCTTTGTGGCGGAAGAAGAGACGCGTGGGGATGCAGTTCCCAACGTGATCCTGAGTTACTCGCTGTGGAAGACGCGCTATGCGGCAGACCCGGCGATTGTGGGCAAATCGATCGAGATCGCCCGGCATGCTGTGACGGTGATCGGCGTGGCGCCGGAGGGGTTTGTGGGAGCAATGCCCGGGCTGCGTGACGATCTGTGGATAACGTTGAATCCGCTCGGGACGGATGTGTGGCGGATGACGCATCGGAGTGGTGGTGCTGTCTGGCTGAACGTGATTGGAAGATTGCGGCCCGGCGTGAGCCGTGGCCAGGCAGCCCAGGATCTGGACACCGTGATGCACAACATTGTGGCGGCGTATCCGGACGATCATCTGGGCGAGAACCGGATCACGCTGGATCCGATGTGGCGGTCGCCCTTCGGCGCCAACGGATTCATGGCGGCGACGCTACCCGTTCTGCTGGCCTTCGCTGCTGTGGTGCTGTTGCTGACCTGCGCGAACGTGGCTACGCTCACGCTGGTGCGGTTTGTCTCGCGGCGGCGTGAGCTTGCCATCCGGCAGTCGCTCGGGGCCAACCGTATGCAACTGGTGCGGCAGATGGTGCTGGAGGGCGTGATGCTTTCCATCGTCGCAGGAGCCGTGGCCCTCGCGTTGACAACGTGGACTTCGAAGGCATTCGCATGGTTCTTTCGGGCGAGCGCGGGTCTTTCCCACCTAAACGGGAGCATGGACTATAAGGTGGTCATCGGGATTGCGGTGTTTTCCCTGTTGGCCGGCATGCTGTGCGGCGCGCTCCCCGCCTGGCGTTCGTCGCACGCGCCGGCAGTGGAGATACTCAAGGCAGAGTCTGCAAGTGTCTCCGGCGGCTTACGCAACCGGAGATTGCTCAGCGCGCTGGTGGTGGCGCAGATCGCGCTTTCTCTTCCTCTGCTGTTGTGCTCCGGGCTGTTTCTGCGAACGCTGCGGAACCTCGCCGACGCCAATCCCGGATTTGAGCAGGACCACATTCTCACTGCGACCGTGGGACTGAATATTGCCGGCTACAGCAACGATGAGACACAGTTGATCCGTCGTAAGATACTTGACCGCGTGTCGGCACTGCCCGGCGTGAAGGCTGCGTCTCATACGGACTGGATTCCGATGAGCCTGAGCCATAAGGGCGAGGATGCGTATCCGGAAGGGTATGCGCCGCACCCCCATGAATCGTTGCAGGTGTACCACGCCGAGGTGTCCGCGGGGTATTTCAAATCCCTTCATATCCCCATTCTGGAAGGACGCGAGTTTACAGCGGATGACGATGAAAAGGCCCCGAGGGTGCTCATCGTGGATCAGGCGGCGGCGAGGCGCTACTGGCCAGGACAGGATCCGCTGGGAAAGAAGCTCAAGGTGTGGGGCCGCCTTTTCACGGTTGTCGGCGTGGCGAGAAATTCGACACATATGTTCATGAATGAGTCCCCGGAGCCAATGATCTATATGAGCTTTTTCCAGGCGGGGTACGAGACGATCGTGCAGGTGGAGACGGAGGGAAATCCTGCCGACATGGCGCCGGCGGTGGAAAACGCCATCCGCGAGATCGATACACGGCTGCCGGTTTTCGACGTGCGCCCCATGCGGGAGACCACCCAGCTGGCGAGCAGCTTCGCTGTCATACAGAGCGCGCTGGCGGGCATGTTCGCGCTGATCGGGCTGGTTCTTGCGGTAACCGGGATCTACGGAGTTGTGGCCTATCGAACACAGATGCGGACCCACGAGATTGGAATACGAATGGCCCTGGGCGCCTCGCGCGGCAACGTGCTGCGACTCGTGCTGGTGCAGGGATTGTGGATCACAGGCATTGGGTTGGCGGTGGGATTGGCATTTGCGCTGGGACTGACACGTCTTATTGCGCGGCTGTTGTATGGAATCGGCGCCAACGATCCGGTCACCGTTGTTTCCGTCGTCATGCTGCTGGGAGCAATGTCGTTGCTGGCATGCTACCTTCCCGCACATCGAGCGATGCGCCGAAACCCTGTGACCGCGATTCGCGAACTGTAAGCCCCAGGTTGGACTCGACGCGGATTGGACGGATTCGGGGTATGGGTGGCCCTACCCCTGGTTGGCAAACTTGGTTGGCAAGAAGGGTAACTGGATTCCACCGGTCGCAAACCAATCTCCGCAAGGCGAATCTTCGTTGTGCGTTGACGTGAACAGCCCGATGCACTCACCGAACTCTGCGGCCTTGTCAGAAGACCGCTCGTCGCAATAAGGCCGCGATGAACGGGGCACAGCTTCTGATATCGGGATGAGTGGCCTGTGGTTCCGTTCCCATCCAGAAGGTTGTACGTGCTCAGGCATCCGGACGCGAGTATAGATTCTGGCCCGGTGACCGACGCTGTTGGTGAGCGCATTGGCGATGATGCGCTCGTTGAGTATTAATCACCGTGAGGCCGTTTCCGCCGATCTATTCACATCACTCTTGTGGAAACAAAATCACGTCGCTATCCAGCGGCAATGCGTCCCGCTCTTCTGTAGGGTGTGGCGTCCACGTGGAGGTGGGCGCCAGTACAATCTCTTTTCCTGCCTTGCCTTCCAGTGTGAAGCGAGAGATGCGATAGGGCAGGCCCTCCGAATCTGCAAATGAAGGCTTGTTGCTGATGTGGAAGTGCAAGTGGGGGACTGCCGAGTTGCCGCTATCACCCAGATGTGCGATCACATCTCCTCGATGAAGATGATCTCCGGCGCGGACACGCACGCTGCCCGGTCGAAGGTGGGCATAGTGAGCAAATATGCCGGGTGCAATCTCCAGGATGACGAAGTTACCGTAAAGCCCTCGCGGGGTAAGGTCGGTCGGCTCCGGATGAGTTGCAAGGGGCTGATTATCAGGCTGCCCATCACGCGCATCGCGCACCAGGCCGTCAGCCACAGCAAGCACGTCGGCGTCATAGCCGAACCATTCGGGATTCAGCGATGCCTGCGGGGTATCCAGCGTGACCGGCAGTGCGTGGCCGGCGTTGTTTAGCCCGACAAAGTCAATGGCAAAGCGCTGAGCAACAGTCACAGCTCCGTTTGTTGACTGCAGGCTTCCCCAGTGATGCGATTGAACGTTTCCGGGTCCCTCAGTCGCCAACCAGAAACGGCCGCCGCCCACCGGCGGCCCGATTTGAAGAGCATCTTGTGGAGCGAGGTCCACTCTTACACCCCGCAGCGTATATTGTCTTCCTCGCATGTCCTTGAAGTTCAGGCTGTGCGAGATTGCATGAACAGGAGCATTTGCTGGAAAGGAAAGCCAAACGAGCAGCACCGTGCGCCCGCCCGACGGGATCGTGACCTGCGCCGCGCCCTCTGCACACTTGGGCTTGGCAAGTGCGCATAGATCCTGCCCTTTGTAGGAAGCCCCGCCGGCCATTGAGCCTTGCGCGAATACGTGGAGCTCCGTCAGGTCCAACGGTTCCTTGGTGGCGGAAGAGTTTGTTACGTGCAGTTCGTACGCAACGTGCATCTTGCCGTCGGTACCTTTAAAAGCCGTAGGGCTCATGAGTATGCGTGCCGACATCCGTGCGTCGGCCTGTTGCGCCCAGAGAGCCGCGGCAGAGGCAACGATGCATACGAGTAGAAGCGGCTGGGCATACGAAAGAACGGCCTTCACAGCTTGACTTTGTCTCGGCGCTGGCGCTTTCACTCTTTTCATTCCCCCCGCTCCTATACTTGCGCCGCCAGATACGCAATGAAGTCAGGGTCGGCATTCAGCATCTGCAGAATCGGCAGGATGATGCGCGGACCGTTGACGCTATTCGTAAAGATGACGACACCCGAATGCGCACTCGGATCGAAGTAGCCAAGCGTGAACACCCCCGGGTCCATGCCCGTATGCATAAGAAAGGTTTTGCCGTGGGTCTTGATTACTTCCCAGCCGGGACCCATGCCGACCTGGTCTGGACACAATGCCGCCAAGTTCCCGACACAAAGCTCCGGCTTGCGATCAGTCAGAACACTTTCGCGAAGCCCGCGGATGGCCGGGGACTCGCCGGTTCCGTTCATCAGGCTTTCAATGAAGCTGGCGTACTGAGTTGGAGTGGTATAGACCAGGTCGGCAGCGACGAACTCTGTTGCGACCTGCGGCTTCAGCCACGTACCGTCGGGGCTTGTCGGCTCCGCGATGTGTCCGTCCATCCACGGTCGCTCGGTGTACGGGCTACGCTGCATGCCGGCCGGATCGAACACCAGAGCCTGAGCCAGCTGCTCGAACGGCCTTCCCGTCTTCTTCTCCGCAAACCGGGCTACGTACTGGTAGCCCTCGCCGGAGTAGTTGAACCCCTTTCCGGGGTCGCGAAGGAATGCGAGCTTGCCGCCTGTTTCCTGCCTCCAGTTTGGGAAGCCTGTTTGATGCTCCAGAGCCATGCGGGCCGTCAGCAGCTTTGCCCTGGGGTCCGCGGCAAGATCGGGATCGACCCAGTACGGAAACATTGGCTCATCCAGCGCGAGCTTGCCTGCCGAAGCCAGCCTTAAAATCACCTCTGCCGAAATCGGCTTCGACATGGACGCGATGTTGTAAAGCGTGCTGCTGGTCGCAGGAACTCCGGGGCCGGCATCGCCGTACGCCTCGGCCAGCACGGTCTTGCCGCCTTCAATCTTGGCGAACGAGACACTGGCGACATGCTCGGTGCGCAGCAGCTGGGGAATGGTACGCGCCTGGTTCTTGACCTGCTGTGAAGTGATGGGAAGACTAAGTAACGCGCACAAGCCGAAACGGAATACGCGCAAATGCTTGCCAAGGGACATCCGATATCCTCCATGCCTCTGTCGCCCTGGACTGTGAGCCCCAGGGCACATTGACCGCTGAGGAGCGCGCCGATGCGACTCGCGTCCGCTCAGGTAGACATTCGACCTGAGTATGGCATTACTTGGGTCGAATGTCAACCCAAGTCGTTTTTTTTTCATCGAGACGCGGCACAGCTTCCGGTACAGGTTCCGATACGGCTTGCGATGCGGGGATGAGTGAGCCCGCGTCGGAACGATTTTTCAGCAAGCTGTGAAGGCGTGCGCCGTTTTGTGACTTTCGGTCATATGACTAAAGTTTTGAGCCAGAAAGCGTACCCGATCGCAAGTCGCGTGTTTTCTTCACTCCCTGGCAGCGGCGGTTCCGTTTCACCCCTCCATGGCTCTTGCTTAATCAAAGGTCCAACGTGACCTTGTTTGTGGAACCAAAACCTAAGTATGCTCAACCAAAGGCTCACCACAAAGTTGTATTCGTCCTGGGTGACGAAACCATGTCTCTCCCGTGCGGGGTCAGGTGTGGCGGGCCGAGCGCACAAATGCACGGACAGAGCCGCTCGCTGAATCAGCTTTCTCAGACGAGGGCCCGGCAACGATTTTGCAAGTCTCGCAGTGCTGACTTCTTGGCCTTGGAAACGTCCCGGGAGGGCCGGGGATGGTTCCGCGGAAAGTCGAAAAACAAACCGACGCAAGGCGCGTCCTTGCCTTTCCTTCATTGCGCGCGCCGGTGAGTCGCCATGCCGGCATGGGGGAACGGCCGGTGCGTCCCGATCAAGTGGATGGGCGAGATAGATCCGCCCTGCCACGCGCCGCCGTGGCAAACAGCCAACCAACGTCAACACCAACTCTGGCCGGTTGTGCGCAAGGCCGCAGGCCCAAAGCAACCCGGAGTACTTACAGTCCCTTAGAGGCTACGAGGTAGACGCCATGAAATCTCATACAAGAAGGACCGTTTTCGCCATAGTGTTCGCCATATTTGCGATGGTGCCGCAGATGCGGGCCGCAGCCGCTAATCCCAAACTGCATGCGGCGGGCGCGCGGGCGATGGGCACAGCTGCCGTAGTCGTCGCCGGAAGCGCGGCCAAGGCGGCGGCTCCTCCCGCGCTCTCGCTCACGCCTGCCACGGTGTCCTTCGATTTGGAGGCGGGACGCGGAGCGCCTGGTACGCAGTCGCTGGCGGTGAGCAGCAGCGGCAAACCCGTGAGCTATTCCGTCTCGACCAGCAGCACGGGAGGCTGGCTCACCGTAAAGCCGGGGTCGGGTAAAACGCCAGGTTCCATCAGCATCGTCGCCGATTCGGCAGGGCTGTTGGCCGGCACATATTCCGGCACCGTAATCGTGGCGAGTACAGACGCGGCTAACAGCCCGATACCCGTGGCCATCACTCTGACGGTGGCACCACCGGCGCTTGGGCTCGCGCCCGCAACGCTTTCGTTCACGGCACAGGCAGGCAGCGTGGCGCCTCCGGCGCAGTTGATAAGCACCAGCACCAGCAATGGCACGACCCTCGGTTACTCGCTCTCGGCTGCAAGCACGGAGGGCTGGTTGAGCGTAAAGCCGACAACCGGCACGACGCCCAAGGCCATCAGCATCTCGGCGAATCCTGCGGGACTTTCGGCGGGCACGTACTCGGGCACTGTCATTGTGGACAGTCCGGGCGCGGCCAATAGCCCGATACCCGTGCCGGTGACGTTCACGGTCACCCCTGTTCCCACGTTTACGGTGGCGCCCGAGTTGCTGACGTTTGCAGCGAAGGCCGGAGAGAAACCTCCCTCCGCGCAGACCATCACCATCAGCAGCAGCAGCGGCGCGGCGCTGGCTTACTCTGTGAATGCTTCGAGCACCGGCGGCTGGCTCAGCGCCACTTCTGCATCCGGCACCGCGCCCGGGCCGATCACCGTGACCGCAAATCCGGCAGGCCTGGCGCCTGGGCCTCACACAGGCACGATCACGGTGACCAGCAGCGATGCTTCCAGCGGTCCGCAGGTTGTGGCGGTGGTGTTCAACGTTGCCCCGGCGGACTTGCCAACCCTTGCGGTGGCGCCGGCATATCTCGCATTCGTGGGGAAGGCCGGCGGCACCTCTCCCGCGTCGCAGACCGTGCTCACCAGCAGCATCGGCAAGGCCGCCATCAATTACACAGTCACTGCCGTGAGCAAGGGCGGCTGGCTTAGCGCCGCGGCGAACACCGGAGCCACGCCCGGCTCTATTAAGATCACCGCGAATCCGTCGGGGATGACGGCGGGAACCTATACGGGCACCATCGTCTTGACGAGTTCCGACGCGGCCAACGCTTCGCAAGCCGTCGAGGTGTCGTTTACGGTGACGGCGGCGACGTTGCCTACACTTAACCTTCTGCCCGCCACTCTGTCGTTCACCACGCACGCCGGCGAGGTATCGCAGGCTCCGCAGGCCGTCACCATCAACGCCGGCAGCGCGCCCATCAAATACAGCGCCTCAACGGCTTCGGCATCGTGGCTGCACGCTACACCTGCCATCGGATCGGCGCCGGGTTCCATGAACATCTCGGTGGCTCCTGCGGGGCTTGCCGCCGGCACGTACACGGGCGCGGTCACGATATCCGCAGAAGGCGTGGCGAACAGCCCCCAGGCTGTTTTTGTCACCCTCACCGTGAGTTCCAAGCCGGTTCCCAAGCTGGCGGTGAGCCCGGCTTCGATGTCCTTTACTGCGCAAGCGGGCGGCAAGCCGCCGGCGGGTCAGACGATCGCCATGATCAGCACGGGCGAGGCACTCGGCTTCAAGGTGACAACCGGCACCTCGGCTTCATGGCTGTCCGCTACACCGGGCGACGGCCAGACGCCGGGAAGCATCACCGTCTCAGTCAATCCATCGGGGCTCGCCGCGGGCACTTACAACGGCAGCGTTTCAATTGCGGCCAGCGACGCGGGTAACTCGCCGCGGGTGGTGCCGGTGACGCTAGTGGTTACAGCCGCCGGAAAAAAATAAGGCCGGCGGCTGCTGTCACAATCACCCGCTAAGTGCTGGTCGGAGCCAATGAATGCAAGATTGCTTCCCTTAGGTCGGCCAGTGTCCAGAGATTTGCGATCACTTCCAGCTGGTAGCCGATTCTCATGGGCCTGCGTCCAAGGGAACAGGCTGATGCGAATCGTGATTGGGGACAGGCTCGCCGGCTTCCGTGATGCAGTGCACGAGAGGGTCAACATGCGGCCCAGCTCGATGCTGATCTGTTTGTGTTGCTGCTGGCCGATCCTAGTTCCCAAGATGATGGCCGCGGAGCAGGCGGCCACGCCGACAGAGATTTGCTCGCCGGCCATGCTGGATGTTTCGGCGCTGCCAGGTCCGCTGAGCTTTACTTACGGCACCCACGTGTTTGTTCTGGAAGTGAAGAACATTACGGCGACGGCCTGCTCGCTCCTGCCTCCGCAGGTATCGCTGTTTCCGAGCGCGGATACGAACAACCAGCCTTTCTACACGACGTGGAGAAGCGACGATCCCGGGCACGCGACGGAATCGCAACCGCAGGTGCTGGATGCCGGTTCGTGGGCGCACGTGCTGTTTGTGTGGACCTCGCGTGCGGGGCCGGAGGTGAGCTGCGATCTCTATTCCGGGTTTCGGCTGGGCTTTGCGGGGCAGTGGCAGGCGCGAAAGGAAGCGGACGTGGAGGTCCGCAATCTGTGGGTGCGCGCCTGCGGGCCATTCGCGGTGACCGGCTATCGCGCGGGCAAGTATAGTGGCGCTTCCCCCATCCCGCAGAGCTGGTTGAACTGGTTTGGTCCCGGCGGCTTGGGCAAATTTGCCGTTTCGGCGCCCCTGCCCTCTGAGCAGATTTCTACCGCGTCGCCTTTGCTGGCGCTGGGCGCGTGGGCCAAGCGCACCATGCTGGGGGACCGTCTGTTCTCGCTGCGATTGAATTTTTCGAGGCTGGCGGCGCCGGGATGCGCGTTCAGCGAAATGCGCAAGCGGGAGTCGGATGGGGGCACGATCATCGCGATACAAGAGTGCGATGAAGCGAACGCCGATAAAGGCGGCGGGCCGCAGGAGGCGCCCACATACGGCGAGCCGGGAGTGATGATGCTGGCGATGGGCAATCTTGACTTCGATCCCAAGCGCGCCGGCCCGCTCGAAATTGATGTGACTGCGCCGATGGGGCCGGGGACCGATGGGAAACCGGCCATGCAATATGCGCGGGCGCGGGAGGAGTTGATTGCGAGGGACCCGCACTGCCCAGGCAGGCCGCGATTCTCGATCCTCTGCCGGCGTGCAGCGTGACGCAGCTGCGCGTGGACGCGGTTGCTGCGATCACGTCGACAGCGATGAAGACGCTTCGCGCTTACAACGCCAGCAATGTGTCGGAGCAGGCGTGCTCGCTGGCCGGGGTGCCGCGAACGCGCGGGCTGGACGAACACGGCAACTATCAGCCTTTTCTGCGGCCGGCGTGCCCCAACTGCGAAAACGAATCCTTTATGCCGCGCTCGAACGGGCGCATCGATCTGAGACCGGGGGAGACGGCGCATTTGCTGGTGGCATCCACCGGCAATGGCGAAGGGTGGTGCATGTTCACGCCGAAGCTCGAACTGAACCTGGATCGGGAGGCTGGTTTGGGGTGTCGGCAAGCACGGGGCCGCAGGCGGAGGATATCGCGCATTCGGTGACGGTGCCTTTTGAAGGGCACGACTGCGTCTCGATGGACGTGAGTGCGTGGCGCCAGGGTGGCTACGATGGCGATCCGCTGAATCTGCGCCAGGCGAAGATGGATGAGGCGAGGGACCAAGCGCCTCCTGTTCCGCCTGAGTGCAACAAACCGGATTTGCTGGCTCATGGCCGGCCGTATCCGATTGCGGGCACGCATGAGCCCGAGTATGCGATTTCAATGGAAGAACACCGGTTCACGCGGGACGAGCCGATCAATCTGTACCTGTGGACGAACAATTCTACCGATCACGCGATTGAGATTGGGGGGTGCGGCCGATTGCCGGGTTATTTCAAGGCAGGAGGGTTTGTGCTTTACGACGCGTACGGGCATCGCATATTGAACAGGCGCAAGTTGCATCAGACGAGCAGTGCAAGAAGGATCCATTGGGATATCACGAGGGGGCGGTGTGCACGCTGAACGTGGTGTCATCGCTTGCGGCGCACACCTGCATTGCCAGCCGCATTGATCTGGCATGGGATTACGATCTGCCGCCGGGCGAATACACGATCAGCACGCGTGATCCCGGGGACACCGACACTTGCCCTCGGCGCAACGAAGAGGCGTATCAGCCGAGCGCGGCGACGGACCTTCGCTTCAGTGTTTTACAGCCGTGAGGTGCTGCGCTTCATGCGGGGTGGGTGGTTGCGGGAGCGGCGGGGCGGCTGTCACTGATCGAGCTCGGCGAATAGCTCGCTGAGCTCGATGCGAATGGGGGTGCCAGGAACGGCGAGCTCGCCGCTTGCTTCTTCGAGACTTGTTCCGGCGTAGCGGTAGGCGATGCGGCGCTGGGGATCGATGATCCAGATATTGGGGACGCCGAAGTCGCGGTACTCCTGGCTTTGGCCTGCATGTCGACGAGGCGGTCTTCGGGGGAGAGGATCTCTATTGCGATCAGTGGGGCGCTGATTACATAACGCTCGAATTTGTCTTCGGCGCGGGTGACGAGAATATCGGGGACGCGGAAGCGTCTGGATTGAGTCTGGGTACGCAACTCGGGAAAGACCTGAATGCCCCATTCCTTCCTTTTGAGCATGAAGAGGAAAGTGAGATACCTCTGAATGATGGAATGGCTTTCTTGCCCAATTGCGCTCCTCGATGCGGCCGTCAACAAACTCGCGGTCGGGGCTCCAACTCGTGCGCAGGTACTCGCGAACGGTCCAGAGTTCTTCATCCGGAATGGGCTGAGTCGCCATGGGACTATTATGCTCCTCACGGAGGTGCTCCTCACGGAGGTGCTCCTCACGGAGGTGCTCCTCATGGAGGTGCTCCCGACGGAGGTGCTCCCGACGACTTAGCGCATTCCCAGGCGGGCGGAATGGCGGGTGTACGACTTTTGCGCTGTAAGCGAAAGATTCTGCGGCTAATCGGGGCCGGAGTTGGCGCCGGTGATATTTTCCTCGTCTTCGCCTTCGACGGAGATGCGGAGGGAGCGGAGCCATTCGCGATCGTTCTGGCTGAAGGGGGCTTCTCCTTCAACGCCCTCTTCTTCACTCGATTCGCCGTCTTTGGTGACTTCGTTCAGGCCGATGGTGGCCTCGAGCATGAGCAGGACGTCGAAGCCGTGTTTGCGGATGTCCTGAACAACTCCGGCAATCTGCTCGCTTTCGATGACCGACTCGTGGATCGCCTCCCCAAGCTGCTGAATCAGTTCACGCAAACGGGATGTCAAGGAATACCTCCACGGTACGGCACCAGCGCATTAAGATGCGCGGGAAGCGGATTGGGATTTTATCTACCTTAATGCCGCAGCGAGGGAAGGGCAACTGCTGAAGTCAAACTGCGTCTTGCCGTCACTGCTACCATCATAGACGGGATGAGACCGCAGACCGTTGGCCGAGTACTGGGCGTGGGACTTCGTGTAGCGGGACGGATGGCGGGGCAGCGCCTGGCCGGCTCCGCGGGAAACGCGAGCGCTCCCTCCCGCCCCGCGGCCGGGATCGGCAACGCTGCCACCCAGAAGACCAAGGGACAAAGGGCGGGAAGCGCGACGGCCAATGTGGCGCGGGGGGTGGGCGGATTCATTCGCCCGTTTCGCCGCGTGGGCGGGATCGTGGTGCTGGAGGTAACGGGCGTTTTCTTTTTGCTGTTTGTGCTGGTGTTTGGGCAAATGGCATGGCGCATGCGGTCGGACTACGCGCAAGGCCCTAACCACCCCAAGTTCCTGGTAGCGGCGGGGTTGATGCTGGTGTTTCTCTACCTGAGCGCGAGTTCGTTCTGGCGCGCGCGGCGGCGCTAAACCGGCTAAGCCGCGTCGCTGGCGCCGAGCGGATACGAGGATGCGCTGCGCAGCATGTCGCGCAGCTGCCGGGTGGCCTGATCGAGCGTGATGAGCACGTCGGTTTCGGCATCGCAGTCCGCCAGACGCTGTTCCATCAGGCGGTCGTACGCATCGTCAAGGGTGGTCCCGATCTGTGAGCAGTCCATGCTGGCCCACAGTTCGTCAATCAAGGCGATTTTTTCGCGATAGGTGAGAGAAGCGATCTGTTGCCGACTCAAGATTGACATGACGGAAGTGTAGGCCAGCAATTACTTGCGCGCACATTACCAAGGTCTATAGATATTTCAATGCTTGCTCATTGTTTTGCGGTGACCCCCAAGGCGTGGCGCAATCGCGTAATTCAACTGGACGAGAACGATGGCTGCGATGCTGATCCAGGTGTGGATGAGACACAGCGCCGCTCCCGCCGCATAGAGGGACTGCGCAATCAGGATCCGCCGGCAGATGCTGTTGCGAATCTCAGGAGGGGTGTCCTTCTTGATCAGTTGCTTGTGGGTTGCGTGTGCCCAGCTCCAATAGAGCATGGCGCCGGGAGCGAGGATATTCAGCCAGTAGAGGCCAATGGCAATGCGGTAATGGATGAAATCGCC
>CAWJVV010000014.1:0-423542 GCA_963846375.1 uncultured Acidobacteriota bacterium | reverse complement strand
CAACTACAGCATGCCCAAGTATCGTGTGGGCCGATGTCACACATCGTTAACGGAGGACATCGACTTGCTTCCTTCTGTAAAGGTAATGTGATTTTGCTCCCAATAAGGATAGTGTGCAGCGCGTCGTGTACGGGAGTCGTAGTCACCTGACTGTTTCAACAAAAGCCAGGTACGCAGCTTTTCTTCTTTCGAAAAACTTCACCATCGGCGCGGAAGTCTCAAGCGTCCCGCATGTTTTTCGACAAAAGCCTGGTATGCAGCTTTTCTTCTTTCGAAAGACCTCATCATCGGCCCGGAAGTCTGCCGGGCCGGTTCTGCTTTGATTGATTAATGATCTCGACCATCACTTCCAGCAGCTCACATGCTCAGCTCGACCCTTGAAGGCTGCTGCAAGGGAATGCATACGCGCTCGAAGTAAAACCCGCCTGCCTTCTGGTGAACGCGTGAACACAAGATGAGCGCGCCCTACGCTCCTGCTCCAGTTCTTCGCAAATGTCTCAGCGAATTCTTTCTTGCGTGCGAGAACATCCGGAACTGGGAAGTAGTCTTCCTGGAAGAAGCCGAGCATCCTCTTCCTCGCGAGCAAGTATCGTGGGTTTTCAATTGGTGTAAGTACTTCGCGCAAGGCTCGAAGAAAGATGGCTTGATCGAGTCCGGTGCCTCCCCCGATCCAGCAATTGACCGATCCATCCGCGTTATGGTCGGCATACACCCTGAACTCTGGTAAGTTGGTGATCGAACCTTCATACTTCAGAGCTTCAACGACGGCCATGCCTATCCGTTTCACACTGCGTTCGGGCGTGCCATGGCGAATCAGCAGCCATAAAGCGATCAGCACATTGGGCAGACAGGCCGCGGCAGCAAGTCCGGTAATCCACGCCAAAGACAGAAGTGGACCGTCGTCGGAGCGAAACCGCCCCAATGTCCTCAATAGCAGTGAGAACAGATTCAGGAAAATGAATCCTGCCTGTATCAGAATCGCAGCAATCGTGTTTCTGAACACGAATCCCCGCGGAAGTATCTCGCCCTCAACCTTCACACCGTCAGTCATCTGCTTGAACTGTCCAGCCGCTAGCGCCTCCCCCCAACTCTTGCGAAGGCCATCGCGATCAAGTGCACGACATACGGTTGCGGAATTCAGGTTGACTATCTGTTGTCCCGAGTATGGAGGATGGCCGAGCGCCAATCTCTCCGTGCCGTTCTCGATGCGGGCAGTCGTAGCATTTACGCCCGCGAACGCGCTGCACCGACGGGTCAGCAATGCATAGTCGTCGCCGGGTCCAAACGCCCCTAGCTCGACGCAGACAAGATGCCAAACATTTGCAGTTTTCGTCGGGCACGAGGAATCGATCCGGATCGACCGCCCTCGCATCTGATTGGAGAGCACGTACGATCCTACAAAACTGGCGAGAATCAGGGTGTTGATTGTCGGCGCATCCCATCCCTCACCTAGCAAGGACTTGGTACCAACAAGAACCGTGATTCCGCCGAGTTCAAATACTGACGTGATCAAGCAGACGGTTTCGTGGCGATACTCACCTGCGATATTTACGAGCGAATACCCGGTATCGTGCGGCAGCGGCTCGAAGCAAAGGTCTTCTTTCTGGATACCAGCAGCAGCCGCTGAACCGATAACAAGCTCCACGGCCGATTGCGGCACAATCACAAGAGATCCACAGAGCACACCGAGGCGAACCCCAGCGATTTTAGCGCGTCTGAGGCACTCGAAGATCGGCGCAGCTCCTATATCTTCAAACTCCGGCACGTCGCCGGGCGACGTAGGCAGTTCCGACTTCCGAATGAAATCAGTAAGGATAACGCAACGAAGCCGGTCTCTCAGTGCTTGAGATTCAATTCGAACGATCTGTTCGATTGAACGCAGCTTGGACTTCGATGTCGTGAGGAGCTTCGCCTGATCTGAAGGATTGCGCAGTACCACCTTGCGCCGCTCAATAGCGCCCATCTGCGCCAACTCATGCCTCAGCGCTCTCAGTTCTGGATCGACTTCTTTGAATCTTTCCGCATCGGAGTAGAGCGCGTGCGTAAGCAAAGTCTCGATCCAATCCAGTCCAATTGGCGGAATCTTCTTCGAACCGACACCGAGGCACCGCAGAGCCTCGCCAGGAATTTCCTCTCCAACAGCATTGAGATAAATGACCATGCTCGACAGATATTCCGGATCATCGAGAATCTCTTCGATGTTGCCGTTTGGTTTTTCTAACCAGGGGTGTGAAGCGACCGCAGCAGCAAACCGGTGGTCGCAACGAAGCCGTTCGACAAATGAATTGACCGAATCTCTGAACTCAGCGAGCGTTTTCTGTTCGAGTACATCTGGGGCACTTAGGTACACGTAATCCTGGTGTGGGCAAAGATCGCCCTGCAACACAAGCTCAGGAACCGCGACCTCCGCGTCAATCGGACCGCACAACTCCTCATAGCGTTGCCACTCCGCGGGGGAAACGTCGTAAGGTGGCGTAGCGGTAAGCGCAACTACGGTTGGCTTTAGATGGTCCGCTACGAAGGTCAAAGTTCTCCACCACTCGGCTTTCAGGTGATGGGCTTCATCCACGACAAGCGTCTTGAACCCGACAAGGCATTCCGGAAACTCGACCTGCGCTACCGGCCTATCGCTTCCACCTCCATTTCCGTTCGCCATCGCTACAGCAGTGCCATTTTCCTCCTCGTCAGATTTGTCTTCAAACGGTTCTGCTCCTCCTGAACAGAGTGAGTGCAATGCCTGATAGGTTGCGATTGTCAGGAACTCAGGTTGCCTGATGTTGGTTGAAACCCAGCCCGGTTGGGGGGATCCCTCCGGAAGAAAATGCTGCCGTAGGCGTTCAGCCCATTGATCGCGAATGGTGATGGTAGGCGCCAGAATCAACGTTGACTGGTTGATCCGGCGAACTGCCTCCAAACCTAAAATCGTTTTCCCGGAGCCCGGAGCAGCAACTACATGTAGCCGCTTATCCGCCAGATAGGTGTCGAGCCTATCAAGCAGACGAGTCTGGTATGCCCTCCACTTTCCCCGGAACCTGACTTCGGACGGAAAAGTGTTTTGTAAAGCTTTGAGTGGTGTTGAACCCATTTAAGTGAGGATTATATTTGAGCGGTACGTTGTGGTGCCCGTATCCAGCGATATTGGCTCAACTGAGGCCCAGCCACACCGCCTATTTTCAACAAAAGCCGGGTATGCAGCTTTTCTTCTTTTGAAAAACATCACCATCGGCCCAGTCGTGTCTCAAGCCGCCCAGCCTGTCTTTCAACAAAAGCCAGGTATGCAGCTTTTCTTCTTTCGAAAGACCTCATCATGGTTGCTCTGCATTCGCCGATTGGCCCAGACCTATACCCTCGTGTGGAATTTGAATCGTTTTGTCTGAGCCCCGGGGATTCGCCACCGCAGACTTCTCAAACACAATGTAGATCTTCAGTTCCGGCAGAAAGGCTGACGGCAATATGCTCCATGGTCAGCATCTGCATGATCTGTTGGTCGCCGGCGTTTCCGATGTTGTTCGCAACCTGCATTCTCATCAGATCGTCTTCGCTAAAAGCGCTGTTTGCGCTCGGGGCCCCGACCATCATGGCCGCCGTCTCGCCGATTCCAGAGAGCGACCTGACGAGCATGCTTTTGCCCCGCTGCTTTCCGGTGACCTGTCCCTTAATCGCCTGGAGATTCATGTCAGCACCGACAGCATCAATGGGAACGCTAGACCCACCCGGGAATTCGATGGACGAAAAGGTGATGTTCATTAGACCCGAGGGATCGGCCTGGGTGATCTTCCCTATGACGCGCGCGCCAGCAGGAATGATCACTTCGCCGTCGCGCTCATAGTTGTACTCGACGACAGCAACGACCGGAGCGTGCACAGCGGTTGAGGCCATCGATTCGAGTCGCGCCGCCACATGGTAGCCAGGCGCAAGACCGAGATTGTTCGGCCCCGCTGTCTGGCTTTCCGATCCTAAATGAGGAACTGATTGCTCATGCGCAGTGAATACAAGGGAAGGCTGGCTGAGCGCGTCCTCAGTCTTCTTCTCCGCCTGCTGATTCTGCGCGCTTTCACTTCCGTAAGGCGGAGGTGTCCACTTCCTCTGTGATTCGGACTGGTGTCGGGTTCCTCAAACTTGCCAATCTCGCCGAGACTCTTCGGCAACTGCGCCGATTTTCCCAAAGATTGGGACTGTGCGAGCTGCGGCGATTTCGTCCGCTCAATATCGGACGCATTCACGGCGCCGGATTCAGATGCGCCGTTGGGCGTAGGTTTCACCTTGTTATTCGGAACAAGGTCTCCGGCAGTTGTTCCTGAATGCGCCTGGCCGAGATTCGGCTTCCCGGCCTCTTCCATCGTTCTTTTTCGGCTTTTGCCCGTGCTTGAGAGCAACGCAACCATTGCGATCGCGAGCACTGCCAGCATCCCGGCGACAATCAGCATCATCGCCAGGTGCCCGCCGCTCGGACCGCGACTCTTTTTGAGCACGAAAGGGCGCTTAGAGATGCGCCCCGGCGAGATTCCTTCAGTCCCTTCCGCGGCAGCGTCGATAGCCCCGATCTTCTCCGGCTGATCCGTATTCTGGACTGTTCCTGTTGACGCCATACTCCACCTCACCCTTGTTGAAGTCCTCGTGATCTCACTCTCCGGGCGCGACGAACGGCAACTGCAGTAACAGCGGATGATCCACTGCGCTTGCTGTTGCGATTTCCAACACGAGCAGGTCGGCACTCTGTTTGAAGCCAGGCCGGGAGAATTCGACTGCGCCATCCGCCCGCTGCCCCGGAGCTAGCCGCCGTGCACTCAGCCGGAAATCGGCAACAGGCACCTGGTCGGCCAAGGTCTGCTTCTGCTTCTTCTTCTTGCCAGCATCGTGACCGGGGCTTCGCAACTCCACCTGCGGAGGCAGCACTTCTATCCAGTGACCGCTCGTGTTCACGACGGAGTACGCCACGAGCATTTGTTCTCCGCGGTCCTGCACAGTGCCGAGAGCGACCAGAACCGGCTCGGTCGATGCTGCACCGCCACCATTTCTCGATTGCTTCTCCATCCCATTTACCCACTGCGGACTCGCAAGGTCTTCCTCTTCCCGCAACGCCACGTCGATGGGCTTCCCTTGCGCGGGTGGATCCGAGCGTCCGGCCGCATTTCCGGCGAGCGCATCGGTTGAACCGATTAGAAAGCTCTGCCTCGGTTGGTAATTCACCACGAAATCCACCGGAGCCGTGGAAGCCTGGCCGTTGGACAGTAATCGGATGCTGATTTCCTGACCCGACTTGAGAGCGATGATTAGATTGCTGACGGCGGCATCCGCCGAAGTAGGCTTGATAAAAACCAGCCGCGGATCGTCGGTGGAGTGTTCCACCTTGAACAGGGTCGGCGCTCCCACCGCAACCGACGTCACGGGCTCAGGCAGTCGAATCGTCGTGGTAAACAGCGGCCGGAGGTGAATATCGCTAACTGTGCTACCCGTGATTGGAAGATCAAGAACTGTTGGGTCCACTTGCTGGCTGGAAACGTTGTGGATATTCGTTTGCTGGGCGAAGACGTCACCTGCTCCCAGTGCAATCGCAATAAAGATCGCAGCGATCAGTCGAAAGTGGTTCACGTCAGTTTCCTCCTGCCGCCGAAGCGCTTTCGCGGCCAGATTCCTCGGATACTTCGCGGCGGTAGCGCGCGCGGACTGCTTCCACATAAGCCAGGACATCGGGATTGCGGTAGGCCAGACCCTTTTGGAGAATGTGCCTCGGTCCGCAGTAGTAGGCCGCAACGGCAAGCCGCATATCGCCATGAAATGTGGTCAACAGTTCCGACAGATACTGAATGCCTCCTCCGAGATTTTCGATTACGGAGAACCGATTCCCAACGCCGTACATCGTCGCTGTCGCCGGCATCAGTTGCATGAGGCCTTCGGCATTCTTCTTTGAAATCGCCAGGGGATTCCAGGCCGATTCCTGCGCGATGATTGCGTGAACGAGTGCGCGCGGCACGCCGTAGTGGTCTGCGTAGGCATCGGCGTAATAGACGGTCTCTGGGGCCTGCGCATGTGCGCCAGGGCATTCGACCGACAATACAAACATGGCGGATGCTACGAACATGAGAATGAGCTTCTTCACTATTGGGTTTCCCTTCCGGCAACAACCACCTCAGATTCACGGACATCCTCCTTCGCGATCTGTTCAGCGTGCTTCCCAGCCATGCGGACGATCGACTCAAACGCCTCTTTCATCAGAAGGCGCTTGCGGTCGCCTTCCGTCTTTGCGATCAGCGGCAAAATGATTTCCTTGTGCTGGGGAAGTATCCGGTCGATTCGCAATAGCTCCATGGCCATCGCGACGTCGTTCATTTCCGAGATCGAAGGGGGTTTCTCCAGGGTGTACGCGCGAAGACTCTTGGCTAATCCCGCGATGAATCGGTGCGTCGCCACGCTCGCCTTCGGGGTGCGCTCTGCCACAATGGCCGCCTCGCGTTCGGCGTTCGGGTGTTCGACCACAAGGTAGAAGCTGCGCCGGCGAAGGGGATCGCCCAGCCGGCGCTCCTGGTTGGAAGTTAGGAATACATGCGGTATCGATGTGGCGCGCACGGTGCCGAGTTTCGGAATCGATAACGTCCACACGGAAAGCAGTTCCAGCAGCATCGCTTCGAAGGCGTAGTCCACTTTGTCGATTTCGTCGATAAGAAGAACGCAGCGCTTCTCCTGCTCGATCGCTTCGAGCAGGGGACCAGCCATGAAGAACGACCTGCCGGTGATCTCGCGCTTGATCTGCGCCCAGTCCGGCGCCTGGCCGCTCCTGCTCATGAGCAGCACGTAGAGTTCCTGGAGCCCTCGATCATATTGTCCGATGGCCTTTTCTTCGTTAATGCCCTGATAGCACTGCAGGCGGAGGAGGGACACGCCATAAGCACGCGCGACAGACTGAGCAAGCTCCGTTTTACCCGCGCCAGCCGGTCCCTCGAGCAGAACCGGGCGATTGATCCGGCCCGCTAGGTAAACCGCGGTCGCCGTCTTGATGTCCGTAAAGTAGCCGGCGCTCTCCAGCGCGGCGAGGGTCTCTGATGGTGACGCAAACATCCGGTCCGCACTCCCGAATAGGTCTGACGTGGGGAGAGCGTAGGATGCATTTGGAATTCGGTCAAACGGGCGTCAGCGAAGTGACGGCTGCTCAGTGAACTGGATAGACTTGGTTGTCCGGCCCCAGCCATCCTTTTTCAGTCCACTGAAACGCATAGTTGCCTTGATGTATTCGATCGTTCCTGCTGGAGCTGATTCCCGAGTTGGACCATGTCCTTATCTTCTCGCTTGATAATACAGCGTGTATACCGTGACTTCCGTCGATTGCTGCATTTGCCCATTGGTCTTCGTTAGGCTAGCAAATCGCTCGTGTGTGGGATTTCGTGTGAGTGTTTTGCCAGACCGCAATCGCATCTTCTTCAGTTGGTGGTGGCGGCGTCCGCTTGCATCCCGTCAACTGCTCTATCTGCAAAGCCGAATGCTGCGAGCAATATCAGTAAGGGAATCAGTCTCTTCATTGCGGGGGAGGTCCTTTGCGAGATTTCATCCTTTCGAGCATCGGTTTCATCTGTTCCAGCGTGCTTTCGAAAGCGTCCCGCGCCTCGGCCATCCCTCGTTCCGGTCCGTAGCGGATGACCAGGTGCACGATCAGAGTGCGAGCCAGGGCAAGATCCGTCAACAGAGGCAGAAAGGGTTCAGGCGCCGATTTTTCAAGCTCCTGAACGAAGGCAAGAATCTTCTCCGTATATTCGTCGCTGCGCGCCTTTCCCAGCTCGGTGATCCAATCGGATTCCATGTCGAACTCGTTATCCATCACCGTAGCCTCAGCGCATTAACTGATCCCTTTGTAACACCGTTCGCTGAATGGCTGAACTGTGGAACCGTGCCGATGCTGATTTGACCGAATCCGCAAACCATCTGATCATTCCCGCTCCGAACTTCTGTAGGGAAGCGGAACGGAATGAAACCGAATCAACTCAACAGCGGCGCAGAGTGTGCAGGCGGGCTACCACCCACTCAACTCGTGTCGCTGAAGAGCTTGTGCACAACCTTTTCCGTCTCCGCTAGTTGGGTTTACAAGCATTCGCGAAAAGGATGCCGGGATGCTTTGCCGGTTGTTCGCCTCGGCCGCAGCCTTCGGTATGACCTGAACAAGATTTCGCGCTCTACCTCCGGTCTCGCGAACGGCATTCGCCCGATGCTACTCTGGACTCATCCGACGGAATTGCTCGAGTCAGCAGAAGGGGGAAGTACAGATTGACTCGCAAGCGATTTCAGACCGGCAGTGTCCGGTTGCGTGAGGATCGCGATCCAGCGTACTGGCAGGGCTTTTATAGGGAGGACATTGTCGACGAAGCGGGGAAGGACGGTGCGCAAGCGCGTCGCCGTCAACCTCGGTCCGCTGAAGGAGATTCCCAACGAAAAGGCTGCACGCGCCAAACTGGCCGTCATCCTTGAACCAATTAACGATGCCAAACACCGTCCGAAGAAGATGATGACATTCCGCAGATTTATCGCGAAATATCGCGCTCTGAAGCTGGCGAACCAGAAGGGGACGACGATGCACGGATATGAAACCAATATCCGCGCGCACTACCTTCCTGAGTTCGGCGACCTGGAGTTGTCCGAAATCTCCATCGAAGCGGTGCAGGCATTCCTCAACCAGAAGGCAAGCGAAGGCAAAGCGGTGCAAACCCTCAAGAATCTGAAATGGGGGCTCAGCTCCATCTTCGTTGCCGCCATGAAGTACGGATACATGACGTCGAATCCTGCGCGTGGAGCCGATCTTCCTCCGGAAGAAATCAAGGAACAGACAGGAGCTCCCGACCCCGATCAGCTCGACTGCGCTGATCGAACGGCTGCGAGGAGCCGATCAGCACGGCGGTCTGGCTGGCGGCTGTCAGCTTGCGTCCGTCCGGAGGAACTGGCATTCAAGTGGAAAGACTGGATGCCGAGAAACGGAACCTGTGGGTGGTGCGTGCCGTCAATCGCGGCAAGCTTCACACGCCGAAGTACCACCGCTCCAATCGCCCGATCCGGCTGACGGAGGCAGACGTCGAACGCCTGCTGGCGCTTGAAGGCTCGGATGAAGGCGACAGGATGACGACTGGGTGTTTCCAAACCACCTTAAAAGGGCAAGACTGAACCGGTCCGATCTGGCATGAAGACTCTTCTGGCGCGGCGCATTCAGCCGGTCGCAAGGAACTCGGCCTTCCGCATATCACTTGGCGTCTTCTCCGGCACTGGGGAGCGACACAGATGGTGGAGGACATGTGCCCGTCAAGGCGGCGCAAGAACGCCTTGGACACTCGCGGCCCGACATTCTTCTCAAGTTCTACGCTCATGTCCTCGACGAGTCGGCGGACATGGCGGCAGAGACGCTGAGTGGACAGCTGAGCGGCAAAGTTCGGCCGCCGCAGCCGCCGCAGACAGGCGACTGATGACGGTTGATTCGCCAATTGGCAACCATATCGGCAGCCAGAGGATGCAGCCTCTGGTTCAATCGTCGTAAGTTGTTGAGAAGTATTGGAGGCGCGGGCCGGGATCGAACCGACGCATAAAGGTTTTGCAGACCTCTCCCTTACCACTTGGGTACCGCGCCTTGGCAGGGCAAGCTGATCTGTGATGCGGATCGCTCCAATCCGCCGTAGCCAACCCGAGCTGGCGCCGGAGGGCGGATTGGAGCGGGAGACGAGATTTGAACTCGCGACCCTCGCCTTGGCAAGGCGATGCTCTACCACTGAGCTACTCCCGCTTGTCGCAGTTTTGAGTATACCGGCGGCCCCAAGGCTGGTCAAACTCCGAGGGCACCTGGCGGTGGCTGAAGTACCTAGGAAATTGAGGTACCGGCGGCGGCTCCGTGACCCTTTTCGACCTTGACGATTTCGCCGTCGCGCATGTGCAGGATGCGGTCGGCAACCTGTGCCGCGTCAGGGTTATGGGTGATCATGAGCACGGTCTGGCGGAGCTCGCGGTTGGAACGGACGAGCATGTCAAGGACGACCTGCGAGTTCTTGGTATCGAGGTTGCCGGTGGGCTCGTCGGCCAAGACGATGGCGGGGCGAGTGATCAGCGCCCGGGCAATGGCGACGCGCTGCTGCTCTCCGCCGCTGAGCTCGGATGGGCGATGGACGAGGCGGCCCTGGATGGAAAGCAGCTCGCTGAGATGATCGAGGAATTTGCGGTCCAGGGGCTCCTTGCGGCCGCTGACAGAGTAGGCGAGCTCGATATTGCCCATGGCACTGAGCGTGGGCAGCAGATTGAACTTCTGGAAGACGAAGGCGATGCGGTGCTTGCGCAGGCTGGTGCGCTGGGCGTCGTTGAGGGTGGCAAAGTCGACGCCGTCGATGACGACGCGGCCGCTGGTGGCGCGGGTGAGGCCGCCAAGGAGGTAGAAGAGCGTGGATTTGCCCGAGCCGGAGGGACCGACGATGGCCACGAACTCGCCGCGCTCGACGGCAAACGAGACGCCGCGCACGGCGGGGACCTCGATGCGCCCCGATCGATAGACCTTGGTCAGGTTCTCGGCAAGGATGATGGGCGAGGCTGGATCGGGCACATTTTGATTGTAAACGGGCTCGATTGGCGGCCCGCAGCGTTGACGCTCAGGTTCCGGGAATCCAGATTCGGCCGGCTTTGACCAACTCCGCATCGGGAGGGAGGATCAGCGGATCGGCGCACTTGGTAAAGAAGATCAGGCCCTTGTAGCTGGTGAGGTAATTCCAGTTGGCGCCGAACCAGCCCCATCCGCCGGGCGCCATGACCACCAGGGGGTTCGCCGTCTTTGCGAGCAGCGAGACGAAATCGGCTGGTTCGACCTGGACGATTGCGCCTGATGCTTTGATCGCGTTTGCTATTGCCGCAGCAGCGGCAGCGGCACCTGCCGCCATGTCTCCTCCTTGAAAATCCTGAGCATACGTGCACGATTTGAGCTGAATGCTATCACGAGTCGGAGGAGCAATCTTGTCGGCCACCAGGGCTGGAGAACGAGACCGTACGACCCATGCACTAAAATCAGATAGTAAAGATCCCCAAGTGCAGGATGTGCCACGCCATGACCGTTGATATGAAATCCACGCTGGTGAAGTCGATTGAAGATGCGGCTGGGAAGGCCGGGATGCGGCTGGGATCGGTAACCCCGGGCAGCGACTTTCACGGGCAGCCGACCGTAGTTTTCGAGCTCGGACTGGCGGATATTCCAGGCCGCACGCTACGCCTGGAGCTGACGGAGGGCTTTGATTTTGACAAGCCGCACCTGCTCCCGGAGATGGAGGCTCACCTGGTCTCCGAGGCCAAGCGGCTGCACAATCCGCGCCCGGAGTGCTATGTGACGCTGGCCGGGTTGCCGATTGCATTCGGCAAGTTCCAGTGGCCGTTTCACCGCTCGACCTCCGGGGCCGATACCTACATTGTGCATGGCGAGATGTACCTGACCGATGGCGAGCCGCAGACTCTCCACGCGAAGCTGGCCGCATCGGTGACGGTGACATTCGCGGAGATTGTGCCGGCGATGGAACAGCCCTATGCGGAGACATTCGTCTACAACGCCATTCGCAAGACGGTGGACCTGGGACAGCTGGAGTTTCTCAAGTCGGGCAATCGGCAGCCTGTTCCGGTAACAACGCGTTTCTACAGCCGCTGGCAGAAGAGGTTTGTTTTCACCGACACCAGTGATACCGAGCGCCTGGATTACTTGTTGAGCAAGGTGTATTGGCTTTCGGGCGTGCTGGGCGAAGGCAAGCCGGTGTGGATTGCCGATCCGCGGGACGCACAGTACTTGAACACGACCGAAGCCGACCTGCTGCGTATGGCCAACGACGAAGCCGGAGAGGGTCTGATGACACTCAACGGCGAGTTTGCAGCGGCTACGCCGCAGCTGATGGCGCGCGCACAGCAGTTCCGCGGCCGCCTGGATGCTGCCCTGAACTTCACGAAGCCGCAGTTCAACGAATCGATGCGGTCTGGCCACGCCAACATGTAGGCTAATAGCTTTTAGCTAGCTCTTCTTGTCTGGCGTAGCGGCCGGAGTTGGGGCGGGCTTGAGGTACTTGTCCCACCAGGCCATCCAGCGCTCGTACCGGTCGCGGATGTAGCTGGGTCGGGTGAAGCCGTGGAACTGGCCGGGGTAGACGACTAGCTCCGTGGGCACGCCGAGGGATTTGAGAGCCTGGTACATCTGCTCGCCGCCGATGAGGGGCACGTTGAAGTCGGAGGTGCCGCCCATGAACAGGGTGGGCGTGTGAATGCGCTTGTCGGCCTCGAGGAACGGATAGCTGAGCTTGAGATAGAGCTGGTAGTTCTTCCATGGCTTGCCGAGCTCATTGTCGTACTGCAGGATGTACTGGTCGACGCCGTAGAAGGTGAGCGGGTTGGCGACGCCGGCTCCGCTGATGGCGCCTTTGAAGCGGAGTCGCTGGCGATCGTGTAGTCGGTGAGGATGCCGCCGTAGCTCCAGCCGGTGACGCCAGATGCGATTGGGGTCGGCCACGCCCATGGCGACGGCTTTGTCGACGGCGGCGAGAAGGTCCAGCACTTCCTTGTGGCCCCAGTCGGCGAAGATGGCCTTGGAGTAGTCCTGGCCGCGGCCGGAGCTGCCGCGGTAGTTCACGTTGAGTTCCGCGTAACCTTTCGCGGCGAGCCACTGGCGCAGGAAGTCGAAGCTGTGCGCGTCCTGGCCGTTGGGGCCGCCGTGAATGAAGAGGATTGTGGGAACGGGCGAGCCGGGCTTGAAATCGGCGGGTTTGGTGAGCAGGCCGTGGACTTCGGTGCCGTCCTTGCTCGTGAACTCGATGTTCTCGGTGGGAACGAGGTTCAGCTCGGCCATTAGCGCATCGTTGTGCGTGGTGAGCTTGCGAAGGGAGCCGTCTTCAAGCGCGTAGATCTCGGGCTCGTCGGAGTCTTCAGAGTAAGAGAACGGCGGTGTGGCCGGCGACTGAGTCCCAGGAGAGGATTGCACCGGCGGCGATCGAGGAGCTTTTTCACGGTGCCGCCGGAGGAGCTCAACCTCGGCGGGATATTCGATGCGGTCGTCGGCGACGAGGTAGATGAGCTTGCCGTCGGGCGAGAAGCGAGGGCGGCTGACGGAGCGATCGAATCTAGGCGGCGGGATAGGTGACCTTGCCGTCGACTGTGACCACGGCGGGCTTGGCCTGCGAGTATTCCGCGAAGCTTCAAGCTCGGCACCTTGGGTGTAGGCGATGGATTTGGAGTCGGGAGACCAGGCGAGCTGCCGCCGTCGGGGCCGGTCCAGGTGGTGAGCTTGTGGGCGCTGAGCCGGGCTTGGGGGCGACGACGAACACGTCGGTGTTGTTGGTGCGGTCGGGATCGGGATCGTGGTTGCTGACGAAGGCGATCCACTGCGCCGTCGGGAGACCAGGCGGCGTTCTCCTCGTTGACGTTTTTGTCGGTGGTGAGCTTCTCGGCCTTTTTGGTGGCGATGTCATAGAGGTAGAGGGGTCCCACGCGTCGTTGCGGAGGTAGCCCTGGATGTCCTGCTTGAAGTGATAGCGGTCGATGACGATGGGCTTGGGCGGCGCGGGCGGCTTGCCTTCTTCCTGCGTCGGGTTCGGACTTGGGCTGGAGGGTCAGCAGGAGCTTCTTCGAGTCGGGCGACCAGATATAGTCCTCGATCTCCTGGTCGGTGATCGCGGTGAGCTGCTCAGGCTCTCCGCCGCGGCGGTCGAGGACCCAGACCTGGGTGCCTTTTGCGGGGCCCGGGCGTGAGGAGAGGAAGCTGATGTACTTGCCGTCGGGGCTGAAGCGCGGATTGCCGGCGCCTTCTTTGCCGAAGGTGAGTTGGAGGCGCTCAGAGCCGTCCCATTTGACCATCCAGAGGTGCGACTGGCGCTTGTCTTCCTTGGTGTCGATCTGGGCGACGGAGTAGAGGCACCCATGCGCCGTCGGGCGAGACGACGGGCGCGCCTACACGTTGCTCCTTGACCAAATCATCGAGAGTGATGGCGCGCTTTTTGGGGGCGTCCGCAGCGAAGGCGGTTGTGATTGTTGCGAAAGACAGAGAGAGTGAGAGGGCCGACTTCAGGACTGGAGAGGGCATGGCGGAAGAGTAACATTGCGCGGCGGGTGTGCAAGCGGGAAGTCAAGCGGCCGGGCTGATGTTAGTGCAGGCGTTCGCGCACTTCGGGACGGATGAGATAGAGAAAGAAGACGAGGTTGAGAAGCCCCTGGATGGCCGCCGGAGCCTGATGCTGCGCCATGTAGAGCCAGCCCTGGTATGTGGTGAGAAGAAATACCGCGCCGAGAGCCAAGGCCCATGCCCACCGGAAGGAGACGAAGAGCCCTGCGCTGGCCGTGATGAGCAGAGCAGCAATAATGAGGAAGATGGGTCGTAGGTGCCCACCGCCCACCACGCTGTAAATGATGTACCCGGAGAGGAGCAGCAGGTAGAGGCAGATGGCGGCCACGCCGGGAAGAGGAAGCTCGCGCTTGCTCAGCGGCTTCTTTTCGAGAGTCATAAACTATGCAGGTAGGCGAGCAGGTCCTGCAGCTGATCGTCGGTGAGCTGGGTGGCGGGCATCATGCCGCGTCCCCGGAGGATGGCGGCGGAGATGCGCTCATCGGTTGGGGGGGCGCCCGAAGGCATGGCCTTGACCTTGGTGATGGCCTGCAAGCCCGGTCCTTTGGAGCCGCGTGTGCTGGTGGGGTAGTGGCACTTGGCGCAGTAGGCCTGGAAGACCTGGGCGCCGCGCGCTTCCTGCGGTGTCCACAGCGCCTCCGGCTTGGAGGGCGGAAGCGAGCGGCAACCGGCGGCTAAGATACAGCCGAAGGCCGCGAAAAACAGCATGGATTGACGCCGGGTTGGAAAGCGCATCTCTCCTGATGATACAAGCGCTGGTTGGAGCGAGCTAGCAAGTTAGCGGGTCAGCTGTTGGCAAGTCAGCGGGTCAGCCGGAGTTGCTTGACGGATGCTGATCACTGTTCGCCGATGGCTTCGACGATCTTGTCGATGGCCTGCGTCTCGGCGTTGCTTCCTGGCTTGTGGCCATTGACCATTACTGAGAATGCCAGCGATTTGCCGTTGGCGTTTGTGATGTAGCCGGATAGGGCATTGCTTTCGTTGAGCGTGCCGGTCTTGGCGAAGACGCGGCCTTTCAGTGGCGAGGCTTTGAAGCGGCCAGAGAGGGTGCCGTCGACGCCGGCGACCGGCAAAGTTTCGCGCCAGGCCGCGCCCCAGGGCTGATGAGACGCATAGGCGAGAAGTTTAGCGAGTGCGCGGGGAGCGATGCGGTCATCCATGCTCATGCCGCGAGCCGTCGTAAAAGAAGAAGTCGTTGTCGTCGATGCCTGCGCCGAGCAGGAACTGGCGCACGACGCGCGTTCCTTCGGCAAGGCTGCCCTCCGAGCCGAACACCTTGCCCAGCAGCCGCAGCAGGAGCTCGGCGTGCAGATTCTGGCTGAGCTTGTTGGTCACCATGATGTCTTGAGAAACGGGAACTGATCGGCGCACAGCCAGGATGCGCCGGCCTTCGATGGGAGCCTCAATGGTTGAGATCGCCGCGCGCACGAGGGCGGGTTTGATAGGCATGGCGCGTTCCGACTCGAAGCTGCCGGTCACCACGGACAGGCGATGCGCTGAGGTTGCGGTGCCGGCTACCGCGACACCGTGTCCACGCAGGATTTCCTTGAATGCTTCGGCGGTATACTCTGCCGGGTCTTCGATGGCCAACTGCGCGTGCATACCGTTGGGAGGGGCAGTGCCGAAGGCGCGGACCATCCGATTGCCCGGACGCCGGTCGAGTCCCGGGTGTGGCGCTTCACCCGCCGGAGCGATGGTCATGCTGTTGTCGACTGCGTAGTATTCGAGCGATGGATTCCATGCGGCTACGGTTTGCCCTTTGGTGGCTCCGCCGGCCAAATTGTCGCCGGCGGCCGCGGGATCGGCGGTCAGGGTCAGCTCGACAGCATTGTCATTGAACGAAAGCGCGGAAACGGGCGCGCCATAGAGCCACTGCAGATCGTCCCAGGCCCAGCTGGCGCCGTAGGGCTCGTCGAGGAAGAAGCTGTCGTCTCCGATGATGCTGCCCTCGACGTGACGTACGCCAGACTGCACCACCTGCTGGGCGAGCAGATTCAGGACGTCAAGCGGGTTGGGCTTGGGCGGCGTCGGCTCGGCTTGCGGCGGGGCAGCAGCTGAAGTGGGCTGGGGTGGGGGAGGCGGCGGGGGCTCGTAGGGATATTTGCGCACGCTCAGGGTGGGATCGCCCGCGCCCAGAATGATCAAGTCGCCGTGCAGCGTACCGCCAGCATCGACGGCGCCGGAGGCCACCACATTCGTCGTCCATGTAAGTGTGGCGACAGGCAACAGTGCATAGGCTGCTGCGGTTGTGGGCAGTTTGGCATTGGAAGCAGGGACAAACAGGCGGGCGTCGTTTAGGCCAAAGAGCGGCTGGCCATCAAGGCTGGTGACGCTGATTCCGAACTGGGCGTGGCTCAAGGCCGGGTCCGCGAGGATGGCGTTGATGCGGTCGGCCAGAGAACCCGCATGCGCCGTGGGCCGCGCCGCAGCTTTTGTCTGCGCGTGTTGCGCTTCTACGCCTCGCATCAGGAGCAGGGATGCTATAGCCAACCAACCAATCATCCGCGGATATCTATGCATGCGGGGAGTGTAGCAGGGGTCGCGAGGCTGCGCTGGGCGAGTGAGATGATGGACCCACGATGTTCGCGAACCGCAACCCGGCCGACTGGCAGCTGCGTACCCGCACACTGGAGTTGGGCAGGCGCACTCTGATCATGGCCGTGGTCAACATCACGCCTGACTCGTTCAGCGATGGGGGCGCATTTCTCGATCCGCAGAGCGCCATTGATTATGGGCTGCAGTGCCTTAACGACGGTGCAGACGTTCTGGACCTTGGCGCGGAAAGCACACGGCCCGGGTCGCGGGCGGGCGCAGCAGCACCGGCTGTTTCAGCGGAAGAAGAGAAGGCTCGCCTGCTACCGGTTCTGGAAGGAGTTCTCAAGGCGCGGGCCGGCGCGGTGATCTCCGTGGACACGTACAAGGCCGAAACTGCGCGCGCTGCCATGGCGGCTGGGGCGGAGATTATCAACGACGTGAGCGGATTCGCGTGGGATGGTGAGATGGCGGGTGTTTGCGCCGAGGGCCATGCAGGGGTGGTGCTGACTCATAGCCGCGGCCGGCCCGAGGAGTGGCGAACCCAGCCGCAACTGACTCCCAGCGCGCTGATCTCGATGGCGCAGGAAGGACTCGCTGAGAGCCTGGAGATCGCGGGGCGCGCGGGCGTCGCGCCGCAATCGGTGGTTCTCGATCCGGGCTATGGGTTCGGAAAACGCTTCGGCGAGAATTTTTCGCTGCTTTCGCGGCAGGAGGAGTTGCTCGCGCTGGGGCGGCCGCTGCTGGCCGGGTTGTCCCGCAAATCGTTCCTGGGCCACACGCTGGCGGCGCTCCACGGCAACGCGCCCGCGCCTGTGGATGCGCGCGAGAACGCCGGCATCGCTGCGATGGTTGCGGCCATCCTCAACGGAGCATCCATTGTGCGCGTGCACATGGTTCGTCCCGCAGTCGAGGCGGCGCTCGTGGCCGATGCGGTTCTCGCGGCACGGCGCTCCGAAACGAATCTGTAGGCGAATCGCAACAAATGCTGGTAGCATCCCGCCAAGGCATCTCGACGTACCATCTTCGCTTTGTTTGTACTCGAACTTTTTGCTGTTCGAATTTGGGAGGCTACCCTCAATGCACCTTCATAGACTTGCGCGCGTGATTGCACACTGCGCATGTATGCTTCTCGTCCTTGTCGGTGTCGCGCTCGCGGCCCGGGCCCAGTCGACACCTTCCGATATCGTGTTCAAGAACGCGATCGTGATGACGGCAAGCCACGGGACCATCGAACATGGGTCCGTTTGGGTGCACGCGGGCAAGATTGCGGGCGTGGGTGAAACGGTGTCGGCGCCGGGTTCGGCCACGGTGGTGGATGCGACCGGCATGTGGCTCACGCCCGGCATCATCGATCCTCACTCGCACTCGGCGCTCGATGGCGACGTGAACGAGGCCACGAGCCCGGTGACGCCGTCGATGCACATGATTGACGCGTTCGACAATCGCAGCGCCGACCTATACCGCGCGCTGGCCGGCGGCGTGACGACGGAACTGTTGCTGCATGGGTCGGCCAACATGATCGGCGGGCAGGCGGTGGTGATCAAAAACAAATTTGGCCTTGACCGCGACTCGATGCTGTTTCCCAACGCGCCCGGGTCGATCAAGTTTGCGTCGGGCGAGAATCCGAAGCGCGTTTACGGCAGCCGCGACCAGCTTCCTTCGACGCGCATGGGCAACTTTGAGGTGATGCGCCAGGCCTTTGAGGACGCGAAGCATTACATGTCCGAATGGGACGCCTACGACGCCAAGGTGAAGAAGGGCGACAAGGACGCCGTTGCACCCAAGAGGGATCTCAAGCTGGAGGCACTCGCCGACATACTGCGCGGCAAGCTCTACGTGCAGATCCACTGCTACCGCGCCGATGAGTTTCTAACCGAAGAAGCCATCGCGCATGAGTATGGCTACAAGATTCGGGCCTTTCATCACGCGCTGGAGATGTATAAGGTCGCGGACAAAATCGCCGCCGACCAAACGGCCATCGCTACATTCACTGACTGGTGGGGGTTCAAAGATGAGGCGCGCGATGCGATTCCGTGGAACGCGGTGATGTCAATGCGCAAAGGCGTGAAGGTTGCGTTGAAATCGGATTCGGACGATCACATCCGGCGGCTCAACCAGGAAGCGGGCAAGATGGTACATTACGGCGGCGCGACGGAGGATGAGGCGATCCGGATGGTGACGCTCAACCCAGCTTGGATCATTGGCGTGGACGACCGCACCGGCTCGATCGACGTGGGCAAAGACGCCGACCTGGTGCTATGGAATCACGATCCGCTGTCGACGTATGCGCGCGCCATGAAGGTCTATATCGACGGCGATCTTTTCTTCGACGCGTCGTTGCCGGGCCTGGGAGCCACGCACTTCAGCGGCGTGATGCATGACGGCGGCTTCGGGTCCGCTGATGAGGAGGACGGCCAATGAGATCGCGCATCCTGATTGCAACTCTACTGGCAGGCGCAACTGCGATGTTTGCGGCCGATACTTCGGCGCCAAAGGTGATCGCCATTCAAGGTGGCAAGCTCCTCACCGTCAGCCACGGCACCATTGAGAACGGCGTGCTGGTGATTGAAGACGGCAAGATCACGGCGGTGGGCGAAGCCGGACAGGTGAAGATTCCCGCGGGTGCGCAGATTGTCGATGCGAAGGGTATGACGGTCTATCCCGGGCTCATCGATCCGGAGACCAACTTCGGCCTCACGGAAATCAGCGCCGATCAGATGACGAACGATCTCGAGGAGCGTTCCGACGAGATTATGCCGCACATGCATGTGTATGACGCCTTTCATTCGGAGACGGAACTGATCCCGGTGGCGCGGCTCAACGGGATCACGAATGCGGTGGTGGCGCCGGCAACGGAGGATTCGGTCGCAGGTCAGGATGCGTTCATCCAGCTTTACGGCCGCGATCGCGACGAGATGATCATGGGCCGCGACGTGGCGCTGGCCATGAATTACGGCGCCGAGCAGCGGCGGCGCGGCGGGCGCGGAGGCGGACTTGGCGGCACGTACCCCTCCACGCGCATGGGGCTCATTACGCAGTTGCGGCAGACCTTTTTGGATACGCAGGACTACATGGCCAAGCGCGATGCCGCTGCCAAAAAAGACGACAAGGCTTTCAAGCGCGACCTCAAGTTCGAGGCGCTCATTCCTTATCTCAAAGGAGAGAGGCCGGTCGTTATCGGCGTTTACGAGGGCTACGACGTCGAGGTCATCATGGTCCTGGCGCAGGAGTTCAAGCTGAAGGTGATTTTGAATCATGTGACCGGCGCGCAGGATGTGCTGGACAAGATCGCGTCGTACCACGTGCCGGTGATCGTGGGGTCGATCTATGACGCGCCGCGGGCCGGTGAACGCTACGACGCCGTCTATACTTTGCCTGGCGAGTTGGCCAAGCGCGGTGTGAAGATCGCGATCTCGTCGGCTGACGCCGGCGGGCCTGCCAGCAGCCACTCGTCGCGCAATTTGCCATACGCCGCGGGGTTCGCCGTCGGCTATGGTTTGCCATACGACGACGCGCTCAAAGCCATCACGCTGAATGTCGCGGAGATGTTCGGCTTCGGAGACAAGCTCGGTTCCCTGGACGCGGGCAAGACGGCCAACGTCGTGATTGCCAATGGCGACCCGCTTGACGTTCGCACTGATGTGAAGCAGGTCTACATCCAGGGCGTGGCGATTCCGATGGTGAGCCGGCAGACGCGGTTGCGCGACGAATACAAGTGAAGCAGTGAATAGAAAACAGTCGACAGACAACAGATGCGGCCTTTGGGCGGTTGACTGTTTACTGTCGTCTGTCAGCTGTCGGATGTACACTTTTCCTTCGCCGCACTGAAGAAGGAAAACCATGCGCCGTATTCCGCTTGTCCTGCTCGTTCTTGTCCTGCTCGTTCTTGCCGTCCTCGTTCCCGCCGCATTCGCGCAGAAGCGCCCCATGACCTTTGAGGACATGATGGCGATGAAGCGGCTGGGCGAAACCGCCGTGTCGCCGGATGGCAAGTGGCTGGCCTACTCCGTCACCACCGCCGATCTGGAGAAGAACACGAAGACGGCGGAGATCTGGATTCAGGCGATTGCGGGCGGCGAGCCGCACAAGGTCGAGGTTGCGCAACCTGGCGATGGCGGGCTGCAATTCTCGCACGATGGCAAGCGCATTCTCTTTTTGTCGTCGCGCGAGATGGCATCGCAGCAGGTGTACCTTGCTGACTTCGATGTGGCGACAGGAGTGGCGGCCAACCCGCGGCGGCTCTCGGGCATCTGGGGCGGTGCAGACAATGCGCGCTGGGCTCCGGACTCCCAGCACATTGTTTACACCGCGGAGGTTTACCCCGATTGCCCGGCGGTCAAGATTGATGACTTTGCCACCGGAAACAATTGCAATATGCAGCGGGACCTGACCCTGCGGGACTCGAAGGTGAAGGCGCAGATCTTTACAGGGCTGCTGTATCGGCACTGGAACCATTTCACCGGCGAGAAGCGCTCCCATCTCTTTCTTGCGGGTGTCTCGGACAACTTTGTACGCGATCTGACGCCGAACGATGCTCACGATGTGCCGCCGTTTTCGATGGAGGGCGGCTGTGGTTGCGACATTTCGCCCGACTCGAAGGAGCTGGCGTTTACGGAGAATCCTGATCCGGTGCCGGCGATCTCGACAAGTGCGCAGATATGGACGCTCGATTTGACGGATGCTGCGGCGAAGCCTGTGAAGGTGTCGACTTCAGCGGGGGGAAATTTCAATCCGGCTTATTCGCCGGACGGGAAGTATCTGGCTTGGCGGAGCCAGGCACGGGCTGGGTATGAGAGCGATAAGTTCCGGCTGTTTCTTTACGATCGCGCGGCAAAGACGGAGAAGGATCTGCTGCCGAAGTTCGATAACTGGGTGGATGAGTTTGCGTGGGGCGAAAGTTCCCAACAGATCGCGTTTGTGAGCGGCGCTCGTGGCGAAGCAAATGTCTACATCGCGAGCCCCCGGCATGACACCGCGGCCCAAATCACCAAAGATGGGGAGTTCACCGATCTCCATCTCTTGGCAATTCCGGATCGTCCCGGAATGGTCGAGAGGGGTGGGATCGGCGCCGTTATCGCTGCAAGAGTCACAGTAGATCGACCGTCGGAGATCGCTTACGTGAGTTTGGGCGACACGATCGAAGAGGTGAAAGACCAGGCCGGCGTGAAGGCCTACGTGGACTCGCCGGTTGGTACGCTGACCCACCTCAACGATGATCTCCTCTCCAAACTTGACCTCCCCAAGATGGAATCCTTCTGGTTCACTGCCAAAGATGGCGTGAAGGTGCAGGGCTTTCTGATCCGGCCGCCTAACTTCGACGCCGGCAAGAAGTATCCGCTGAAGTTCTTGATCCACGGCGGCCCGCAAGGGGCGTGGGGCGACGCATGGTCGTATCGCTGGAACGCCGAGCTTTTTGCCGCCAATGGCTATGTCGTTGTCATGATCAATCCCGGCGGCAGCACTGGCTACGGCCAGGCCTTTGTCGATCGCGTCAACGGCGACTGGGGCGGTAAGCCCTTCACAGATTTGATGACCGGACTGGACTACGCCGAGCAGCACTATCCCTTCATCGACAAGAATCGCGAGTGCGCCCTGGGCGCCAGCTACGGCGGTTACATGGCTAACTGGATCCTGGGGCACACCAACCGCTTCAAGTGCATTGTGAGCCATGATGGGATGTTCAACGCCGAGTCGGCTTTCGGCTCGACCGAAGAAGACTGGTTCAACATCTGGGAGTTCAATGGGCATCCGTGGGACTACTACGGCAAGCCCGACGCCGATAATCCCTTCCGCAAGTGGTCGCCGTCGCTGTATGCGAAGAACTTCAAGACGCCGACGCTGGTTGTGCACGGGCAGCTCGACTACCGCCTGGATGTCAGTGAAGGGTTCCAGCTCTTCGACACGCTGCAGTTGTTGGGCGTGCCCAGCAAGATGCTCTACTTCCCCGACGAGGGACACTGGGTACTGCAGCCGCAGAACAGCCGGCTCTGGTACAAGACCGTCAACGCCTGGGTCGACCAGTGGACCAGCACAATGAAATGAGGTCCACTCTGCGCGTTGTAGTACAAAATCGCAAGATGTACTACAATCGTTCCATGGGCACCACAGTGCAAGCGCGATTGGACGACGAGATCCAGGCAGACCTCGAAAGTCTGGCAAAGCGCCTTGGCGTCAGCCAGTCTGAAGTACTGCGCGAGGGAATCAGGCTAATGAAGGAAAAGCACAAGCCCCAGCTGCGCAAAAAGCTCATCGGCGTCGGCATGTTCTCCAGCGGACTGACAGATTTGTCTACGAATCCCAAATACATGGAAGGATTCGGCCGAGATAACAAACGCTTCTCTGCGAAGCGGCCCGCTAAGAGTCGCAAGAGTTGATTCCAGTCCTGGTAGATACTAGTTTCCTGGTCGCGGCCTACGACCGGACCGACGCTCTCCACGCACGCTGCGTGAAGGTACACGAAGAGATAAATAGCTCGTTCGTCACTTGCGAGCCGGTGATAGCTGAAACACTTTACCTTCTGCGATTCGTTCACGGAGCGGCAGGTGCGATTCTGGCCAGCATTGGACAGGGCATCCTTGAGATCCCATTCAAACTCCGCACATCGCCCGTCCGGATTGGGAAACTCATGGAAAAGTACGTCGACCTCCCAGCCAGTTTCGCCGATGCCTGCCTGATCCAAATGGCGGATGAACTCGACACCGGCGACATCCTCACGCTCGACCGGGATTTCTTGCATTACCGCTGGCGCCGCAACCGGTCCTTTAACCTCCTTGTCCCTCTGGACTGATACCCATGCCTTTTGGCCGAAACCCATCGAAACCCCGCGCCCCGCTGAATGAAGCCGGCCTGTACGAATACGCGATAAAGTCCTTAGGACGAGCTATGCGCACGGAAGCCGAACTCCGCCGCCTGCTGCATCAGCGCACCGAACCTGGTTCTTCCGGCGAAGCCGCAGTCGTCTCAGTCCTCACCCGCCTCAAAGAACACGGCTATCTCGACGACCAGTCTTTCGCTGAAACCTACGCGCGTCTCCGCCAGGAGAACGAAAAACTCGGCCAGCGCAATGTCCGCCAGAAGCTCCAGCAGAAAGGCGTCTCAACACCGATCATCAACGAGACCCTCGAAGCCCGGTATGCCTCGACCGACGAAGAAACCCTCGCCCGCCAGCACCTCGAACGTAAGCGCATCCGCAAGCCTGAAAACGAAAAGGAGACGGCCCGCGTCATGCGGCGACTCGTAGCAGCAGGGTTTTCTACCGGCGTGATCTACAGGATTCTCCGCAACTGGGATGTGCCGGACGAGTCGCTGGCTGTGCTGGATAATCTGGGCGACGAATCTCACGAAGAGTGACGGGGAAGGTCAGGGCCTGGGCGCCGTGATGGCCTTGCGAATCAGTGCTTCTGGCGCTGAGTCGTCGAATTCCACGGCGCGGTTGGTCCACTTGATCCCCAGATCCTGCCATAGCTTTTCGAGGTCTACCGTCACAGGCTTGTCCTTCCACTCCTGGTAGAGCTTCATCAGTACCTGGGTTCCGGTGGCATCATCACCAATGGCCAACGCCTTGGGCAGGTCCCAATCGTGGTTGATGGTTCCCCCCGCTTCAACTATGGCGCGGAGTGCATCCTGCAGGCCTTTCTTGTTGTGAGTTTCGCGGCGGATCTCGACGTCGGCTACCAGGCAGAACAGCGCGCCGCCCCAGTAGGTTCGCGCCCATGTATGGGTGTGATCGATGCCCTGATCACCTTCGCGCGGATTGCCCTTCGGCATGTCGCGCACCATGTCGCGCCAGACCTGCTCGGGCTTGAGCTCGCCCGTCTGCACGCGCGCGACAGGCTCTACGTAGGTGGAGAGGCCCTCTTCGATCCAGTGCTGATCGTCGGGCATGGTGGGGAAGGCCATGTGCACCAATTCGTGAGTCGTCATCCAGTCGTCGTCCAGCTCGGCCTGCGTGGTGTGTTGCCCGATGCGCAAGCGGGTAAATCCCGGCCAGCCTCGCACCCCACCCCAGGTTGTCCCCTGCTGAACGTCGTGTTCGTCTGGCACGGGCACGATCAGCACCCGCGCTCCCCGCACGGGAAACTTACCGTAGTAGGCGGTTACGGCCCTAGCAGCCTTCTCCACGTGGGCAATGACGGCATCCGGGCCAAGATCGAAAGGCCCGGCAGCCACATCGATCTGCAAGGATGTGCCGCCGATCTCAAGCCGGTGGGATACCGCAACCGTACCGGAGAATCCGGGGCCACGTTGCGCTGGTGCGCTGCTGGATCCAGACGCGCCGATTGCAGCCATAATCAACCCTACCCATAAGTGGCCTAACTGCGGTCTGCGCATCGCTCCCCTTGGGCCTGGCCTGATCGGCCTGCCATCCCGGGGGCGCCAGAATCGGGCAACCGGGTTTCTAATGGACGAACCAGCGCCGCAAATTGCCGCCTTAGCTCGTCACTCTTCCAGGACAAAGATGGCCTGCGCGCAGGATTTTATGGACACGGGCGCCCCTAAAGTCCTGATTCCCAGCCATGACAGGAACTGGGCCAAACCACAATGAGTAAACTGAAAGTGCCATGCAATCACGGTCTGGGAACGAAATCCGCGAACTGTTTCTGCGCTTCTTTGAGTCGAAGGGCGACCGCCGCGTGCACTCCTCATCGCTGGTGCCGCATAACGACCCGACGCTGCTGTTTACCAACGCCGGCATGAACCAGTTCAAGGACCTGTTCCTGGGGGCTGAGAAGCGGGACTACTCCCGCGCCACAACGTCTCAGAAATGCGTGCGCGCCGGCGGCAAGCACAACGACCTGGAAAACGTTGGTTTCACGCGCCGCCATCATACCTTCTTCGAGATGCTGGGGAATTTCTCGTTCGGCGATTACTTCAAGAAGGACGCCATTGCGTACGCATGGGAACTGGTCACCAGCCCGGAGTGGATGGGCATTCCCAGGGACCGCCTGTACGTGACGATCTTCGAAGGCACGGCAGATGTGGCGCGCGACGACGAGGCCGAGCGGTACTGGATGGAGACGGGCGTCCCCAAGGAGCGCATCTTTGAGTACGGGGCGAAGGATAACTTTTGGCAGATGGGCGAAACGGGCCCATGCGGACCATGTTCTGAGATCTTCTACGATATGGGCCTCGAGGCGGCGGGGACGCCTGGTGTCGATCTGCCCTTCGGAAAAGACGATGCCCGATACGTGGAGATCTGGAACCTGGTGTTCATGCAGTTCGACCGGTCCGCCATCATTGAGAACAGCAAGACGACCGGGTACATGCTGACGCCGTTGCCTAAACCGTCGATCGACACCGGCATGGGGCTGGAGCGCGTTGCGGCGGTGCTGCAGGGGAAGCTGTCCAACTTCGAAACCGATTTGTTTACGCCGCTGATCGAGCGCGCCGAGGAGCTCACAGGCAAGCGCGTCTTTGAGTCCGAGATCGAGAAGGACACGCGCACAGCGGACGATGACGCGGCGAGCCTGCGCATCATTGCCGATCACGCCCGCGCCGCAACGTTCCTCATTTCGGACGGAGTGCTGCCTTCGAATGAAGGCCGCGGCTACGTGCTGCGCAAGATTATGCGTCGTGCTATCCGACACGGCCGGCTGCTGGGGCAGGAGAAGCCCTTTCTTAACCAGATGGTCTACGCAGTGCGCGACTTGATGAAGATTGCTTACCCCGAGCTCAATGATTCGGTCGACCGCGTGGCCAGAGTCATTGAAGGCGAAGAGAAGCAGTTCGATCGTGTGCTGAAGATTGGGCTTACGCGACTGGATGAGGAGCTCAAGGGCAACTTCACCGGCGATAAGGCATTTCATCTGTACGAAACCTTCGGCCTGCCGCTCGACTTCATGGTCGATGCCGCGCGCGATGCCGGCGTGGCCTTCGACGAGGCTGGATTCGAGCGCGCGCGCAGCGAAGAACAGGCGCGCGCTCGCGCCAGTTGGAAGGGCGGCAGTCAGAAGTCCGCGAGTCCTGTGTTCCGCGATCTACCCCGGACGGCCTTTGAGGGCTACCGCTCGCTTACTTCGACCGACTGCGAGGTTCTGGCCATTGTGAAGGATGGGCAGGGTGTTCCGGCAGCAGTTGCAGGTGACTCTGTCGACGTAGTCCTCGACCACACCAGCTTCTACTCGGATTCGGGCGGCCAGGTCGGCGACACCGGAGTGTTCACCTCAACCGATGGCAACGTTATCGTCGCCGAGATAACCGGCAGTGTGCTGCCCGTGCAAGGGGTGCGCGCTCATAAGGCCATCCTGAAGCAGACTCTCGCTGTCGGCGACCGCGTGAACACCGTGGTGAACGGCGATCGCCGTAATGCGATTCGCCGCAACCATACCGGCACGCACCTGCTGCATGCCGCGCTGCGACAGGTGCTGGGCACGCATGTAAAGCAGGCCGGATCGCTTGTCGATCCAACGAGGCTGCGCTTCGACTTCTCGCATTTCGTCCAAGTCGCCGACGAAGAGCTGCAGGAGATCGAGAACATTGTGAACCGCGAGGTGCTCTCCAATGCCAAGGTGGAGACGCTTGAAGACGTGCCCATCGATGTGGCCGTGAACGAGTACCACGCGATGGCTCTGTTCGGGGAAAAGTACGGGGACAAGGTGCGCGTGGTGCGCCTGTCTGACGGGTTTTCGACGGAGCTCTGCGGAGGCACGCACACCAGCGCCACCGGCGAGATCGGCCTGCTCAAGCTCACCGGCGAAAGCTCGGTCTCCTCAGGGGTGCGGCGCGTGGAGGCCATCAGCGGTCTGGGCTCGCTTGATACGTTTCGCCGAGACGCGCAGGTGGCGCATTTTGCCAGCTCGCTCGCTCCCATCCAGGGCGATGACCCGACGGCCGCGATTCGCGCGCGGTTTGAGTCTCAAGAGGACGAGCTCAAGCGGCTGCGGCGCGAGCTGGAAGAGATGCGCATGAAGTCCGCTGCGGGCGCGCTGGATGATGTGATCGCGCAAGCCATCGACGTCAAGGGAGTGAAGCTGCTGCGGCATCGGGCGGACAACCTGGACCGGGGACAACTGCGGACACTTGTGGACAACTTGAAGCAGAAGGCCGGCGAAGCGGTCATCGTGCTGGCGTCGGCGCAGCCAGAGGGCAAGGTGGCGATCATTGCGGGTGTCACGCCCGGGCTGGTGAAGCGGATTCAGGCGGGAAAACTGGTCGGCGGCGTCGCCAAGATGGTTGGTGGGTCGGGCGGAGGCAAGCCCGAGATTGCGGAAGCCGGCGGCAAGGATCAAGCACAGATCGGCGCCGCGCTCGATGCCGCGCCGCAGATTGTCTGGGATTTATTGGGCTGAGTGGGGCTGCGACACCGCGGCCCGCGCTTCCCGCTTCAACAAATGAAGGATGTATTCGCCCGCGCCGTAGCCCACCATGGGCATCGCGCCGGTGGGGTCGCCGATCTGGCCGGGGAAAAGCTTGCAGGGCACGGCCACGTACATCTCGGGAATGATGTCGTGATCGGCAGCTGACTTCTCCACGATGCGCTGCAGAATCGCGGTCGCTTCGGTATCGCGATTTAGCCGCCAGTCCACCTCAGCCAGGCTGAAGTCGACAAACAGGAACTCCTCTTTCTCGTACCAGTACTCGAAGATGGCCGGATCGGTGTAGGTGCCTCGCACGCGACGGTAGCCGCCTGAGGCGACCTTGAGCAGTTCCATTCGCTCCACGACGTCCCGCACAGTCTGTGGATTGTTCACGACGCCGAAATCGATAATTGCCAGCAGCGCGCCGTCGATGTCGTTTTTCACGCACTCTTCGAGCGTCCCATGCAGCTTGCCTCCGCGCACAAACGCCGCGTTGAATCCGGTCTGCAATCGCTCAACCTGCTGACGGATCGCAAACATCGTCTTCGAATCCCCGGCCTTTCGCGCTACCTCGGCAAACTCACGCAAGCCCACGATGGCCAGCGCTGTCGACCACGCAAAGTGCTTCTTGTCCTTCTGGCGCTCCTCCCAGATTGACGTGTCAGCATCCACGATTGCGCCGCCGCCGTAAGGCTCGGTGTTCGCGATCAGCGGCTTGGCGACAAAATCGCGCGCGCTGGCATAGAGCGGTCCCCGCGCTGTTTTCTCCTTCAGCAGCGCCGGGTCTTCGTACTTGCTCAGGTATTCGCCGAGCACCCAAAGGGCCAGTCCCCAATCGTCGAACTCGATGTTGGTGCTGCCCTCCTGGGTAAAGAACGGCTCTTCTTCACCATTGCCGAAGTAGCGCACTACCGAGATTTGGTAATCCGCACCGGCAGTCTCGGCTTTCATCTTGCCGGTAGGCCGGGCGTTGAAGTAGGCCAGCACCGCGGCCCGCGCTTCTTCGCGATGCCCCATCCTCGCCAGCGCCACCGTGGCATAGGCCATATCGCGCACCCACGGTGTGAACCACACTCCATCTGGCAGGCTCGCAACAATCAGTCCATTGCCCCAGAACCCGTCGCGATTTGGTTCGCGGCTTTGCGCGATGCGCAACATCACTTCGCTCTGCCGCCACAGGTGCCGCTCCTGTTCGCTGGCGAAGGTTACGGGGGGCTTGACACGCCATTGGTCCACTTCGCGGATCTCGCGTTGCGCCAGCTGATTAGCTGGGACGCCGGCACGCCACGCCATGACGTCTCGCCCGGCCTGCTCAATCTGACTCTCATTCTCAAGCGCGACGAGCGCCCAGGCCGAACTTCCTTCCAATCCTTCCGTGGTATCGGGAGCTCGCGGCTCTCCCAGTGCAATCATCAGCATTGTCTCCGGCGCGCCCTCGAATGTGACCAGCTTCGCCGCCGCGCCTGCCACCCGCAGTTGGCGCGACGAACTCGCCATCAGACCCCAATCCACGTGCAGCGGGGCCGCGCCCTTGCCAGCCACTACCACCAGCGCTGCGCGCTTCAATCCGAAGGGCATGAACACCAGCGTCTCGCTCGCTCCGCATTTGAGACGGATCACATGGGAGTCGTCCACATAGTCGGCCGAGGTTGGCTGGCAACTACCGCTGCGGCCGATGCTCTTGATATAGTTGGTGGTCTCGATACCCTCGCTCAGCGCATTTTTGGGGTCCGGCCGCAAAAAGCTGTAGGGATGCGCATAGAACTTCGTCACGGCGCCGTTCTCGGGCGACACTACGGAAAAGCCGAACCCATTCCCGGTCACAAGGTGCGAAGCGCCAGCCGGCAGAGAAACCGCCAACCCGGCACAAATCATGACAGCCCGAACCAAGCGCAGAGACATGGCCAACAGTTTCGGGCTCAACCCCACAACTCCGCAATGCCCGGGCGGCATGGCCGGCCTCGGCCATTGGTCCGTGCCATGCATGTGAGGGCTATCGGCTATCCCACTAACGCTGCGGCGATTTGATTCCACCAGGAGGTGTGGCCGACAACAATCAAGAGGCATGCGGCAATCACAAACGCGAAGTAGCCGAGCGCATACCATCGGTTCAACTCGCGCGTCATTCCCCATTGCAGTACAAGGAACAACGCCCCCAGGGTCATCGGGGGACCCAATACATACAAGGGCTGCTGGATGGAGAATTGCCCGATGTAAGGGCACCGGCCAAGTGAGGCGGAGATGACCATCAACGATGCCACCAGCATCATGGGACGGTGTATCTCCGCGCGCTTCCGGCAATACACCGCGATCCCCACCAGGGTGCCGAAACACAGCATCTCGCCCAGCGCAATCGCCAGGAAGAATCTGTTCCCGCCCAAGACCTGGTAAGCATCAGGGTTGTGGCGGCCCGATAAGACGGCTGTAATCGATCCGAGGACAACCATGGTACCCGCGAGCACCACGCCAGCCACACCGAGACGCATATGAAGCCGCCGGTTTCCGTTCAAGATGAGGACGCTCTGAACCAGAAACAAGATGATCCAACTGAACATAACAAGACCGTGAAGCACGACCAGCGGGACAATCTGCCTGGTGATATCACCTGCAAAGCCCTTTCCATGGATGAAGAATTCACGAAATCCAACGAGGGTCGCAACCAACATCACGCTTGCGGCGATCACATAGAAACGCCGTTCGGACTGCAGGGTACGCGCAGCCGCGCCTTGAGTTCGTGACTGGGTTGCCGTTGCCGAGGGTGCAGACATAACAGATAGTCTCCTTCGCGTGCTTCTTCAAATTTGAACGGCAGTTACAACTGCGCCCCATGAAGAGAGATTCAGGCAAAGTCCACGTAAGGGGAAACGGAGACGCGCTCAGGCTTCGGCCGCCAAATTTACCAAGGGTGAGAGGAGTGTGAAGCCGAAACAGACAGCCTGTCAACACCAAACTCTCTAACAACAGGAGAACTCGGCCGACCTGTTGAGGTGCCACTGGCCCGTCTTGCCCACTCGTTAAAGCGCTGACCTGCTGACTCCCTAACCCTTTGCTCCCGAGTAAAATCATCAGCAGCCCATTCCCCGAGGCCGAAGGTGCGACTCTGGTTTTCCCCGAGCAGCGAAGTCCCTATCTACAGGCAGCTCGTCACGCAGATTGTGCTTGCGATCCTGTGCGGCGACCTCAAGCCCGGCGACCGGCTTCCCAGCACTCGCGAGCTGGCACGGCGTTTTGCTCTTCATCCCAACACCATCAGCGCCGGTTACCGCCAGCTGCATCGCGAGGGCTGGACGGAGAAGCGGCAGGGCAGCGGGGTTTACGTCCGGGACAACGCTGATCCGCCATCGACGCCCGAGCAGATCCTCGACTTTCACATTGCCGGCTTTTTTCGCGCTGTTCGCGAGCTCAACCTGGACCCAGAGCTTGTGCGCAATCGGGTGGCGCAGTGGCTGGCCGCGCCGCCGCCCAACCATCTACTTCTCATCGATCCCGATCCCGAGTTGGGCCGCATTCTCCTGACAGAGATTCACCAGGCCACCAAATATCCCGCACGCGCCATTTCTGTCGAGGAATGCACCGATCCGAGCAACATTGCCCGAGGCATTCCAATCTGCCGACCGAGCAAGACAAAGGTGGTGCGTGCGGCGTTGCCGGTTGGCGTCGAGCTCATCACCCTGCAGATCCGCTCGGCTAACGGATGGCTTACACCCTGGCTTCCGGCGCCCAAAGGCCACCTCATTGGCGTTGTCTCCCACTGGCCGGAGTTCCTGACAACGGCCCGCACGGTGCTGATCGCAGCAGGCCTCTCTACCGATATCCTGATCTTTCGCGATGCTCGCCAACCCCGTTGGAACCGAGGCCTGGAGCAGGCTACCGCCATCCTTTGCGACGCTTATACGGCAACCGTCCCCGCGCTGCCATCTAAGCCGCACACCCTCATTTTTCCTTTCCTTGCCGACGCCACCGTTGCCGATCTCGCCCGCTACACCACCATGGCACCTCCCTTGTGACGCTCGGAGGAAGCAGGTTTGCGAGTCAGCGAGTCACGAGTCAGCAGATTAGCCGATCCCGGCAACTCCTGAATCGTCGCCTTTGGATACCCGCTCGTTTGTGACGCTCGCGAAACTGTACTAACCCTCCAGAATGCCCCCTCGAATCTCGCTACCTTCGCATCATCGGTTGGCTTCCCAAAGGGGGTTTCACTCATGGACACGACGCTCACTCAAGCAGCACCCAGCAGGCCGGCCGCCGGCGCACTGGAACGCGAAAACGCTCCTGCCCGGACATCCACTTCCACGAGGCATTCTGAGCGCGGCTTCTGGGCGCTGATTGCCACGCAGTTCCAGGGCGCCTACAGCGACAACATCCTGCGCAACCTGCTGCTCTCGATGATCGTGGGCATGGGGCTGGCCGAGAACGAGCGCGAGACCTTTGTCTCCCTCGTCACGTTCATTTTCTCCGTGCCTTTCGTGCTGTTGAGCATGCCGGGCGGCTGGCTCGCGGACCGCTTCAGCAAACGCCATGTGACCATCTGGACCAAGGTATGGAACTGGGCTCGATGACGGTGGCCACCATCGGGCTGGCGGCGCATTCGCTCGCCACATCGCTGGTGGCGCTGACACTGGTGGCTATCGCAGGCGGCACTGTTCGGGCCGTCGAAGTACGGGCTGCTGCCGGAGCTGCTGCCGGCCAAGCGGCTCTCGTGGGGCAATGGCGTCATCGAGCTGGGTACGTTTCTCGCCATCATTATCGGCACAGTTACTGGCGCGACGATGGCGGAAAACTTGCGCGGCCACGAAGTGTATGCGGGCTATGTGCTGCTCGGCCTTGCGCTCATCGGGCTGCTCACCAGCCTGGGCATTGATAAGGTTCCGGCGGCCGCGCCGACGAAGAAATTCCAAGTCAATATTGTCGGCGACCTTTGGCAGCAGATCCAGTCTCATGCGCCAAGATCGGCCGCTGTTTCTGGCCGTCGCCGGGCAATACCTACTTCTGGTTTCTCGGCTCGCTGCTGTTTTCGACCATCGTTGTCTACGGGCCTGACGTGCTGCATATCGGCCAGACCAAGACCGGCTATCTCAACGCGACGCTGGCAATGGGTATCGGCATCGGCAGCATGGTCGCGGGCCTGCTGAGCGGCAACAAGATTGAGTACGGGCTGATTCCTCTGGGGTCAATCGGCATGACGATCACCGGGCTTCTCGCTGGCGAATTGCGCATCACGGGCTGGTGGGCTCTGCTGTGCTGCTGGGCCTGCTGGGATTCTGGGCGGGATTCTTTGCCGTGCCGGTGAATGCGCTGATCCAGCACCGGCCGCCGAGAAGGAACAAGGGCGGCATCATCGCTGCCTCGAACCTGCTTTCGTTCGTGGGCATCGCGCTGTCGGCCGGCGTGTACTACGTCTTCACCAGGTTCATCCATCTCGATCCGCGCGGAGTGATTCTGGCGGCGTCGGTGATCACGGCCGCGGGCACAGTGTATGTGCTGATGCTGCTGCCGGAGTGGTTCGGACGGCTGATCCTGTTCTTCGTCACGCACACCATCTATCGAGTGAAGGTGATGGGGCGCGAGAATTTCCCGGAAAGATCCGGCGCGCTGCTGGTCTGCAACCACATGTCCTTTGTGGATGTGGCCCTGCTGATCGCCTCCACCGACCGGCCGATTCGCTTTATGATGTACCAGGGCATCTACGACAACCCCATCGTCAAGCCCTTCGCGAAGATGATAAAGGCCATCCCGATTTCGAACGAACAGCGTCCCGCGCGACCTGATCCGCTCGTTGCACACGGCAACCGAAGCGCTCAAGAACGACGAGATCGTCTGCATCTTTGCCGAAGGGCAGATCACGCGCACCGGGCAGCTGCTTCCTTTCCGCCGCGGGCTGGAGCGGATCATGAAGGATGTTGATGTGCCCATCATCCCGGTGAATCTTGACGGAGTGTGGGGCAGCATCTTCAGCTTTGAGCGTGGGCGTTTTTTGTGGAAGATGCCGCGCCACATTCCGTATCCCGTGACGGTAAGCTTCGGCGCGCCCATGCCGCCGACCTCCACGGCGATCGAAGTGCGCGCAGCGTGCAGGAGTTGCAGGCCGACGCATTCGCGCGCCGCAAGCGGAGAATGAAGACGCTCGATCGCGCGTTCGTGCGCTACCGCGCGGAGGCATCCGCTGCGCTTCATGATGGCCGACGGCAAAATCACGCGGGTCACGTTTCGGCTCGGCGCTGGTGAAGACGATGTTCATCGCGCGCAGGCTGCGCGGGCAGGTCGGCGCGCAGCAGATGGTGGGCGTGCTGATTGCCGCCGTCTGTCGGGGGAGCGCTCACCAACTACGCGCTGATGCTGCTGGGGCGCGTGCCGGTCAATCTGAACTACACTTCGTCGAGCGAGGTGATCGCCTCGTGCGCCGGCCAGTGCGATCTCGATGTGGTCATCACTTCAAAGGCGTTTGTCGAGCGTTTCCGAACCTTGTCATCCCTGGGCGGACGCTCTTTCTTGAGGACGCGCTGGCGGCGCCGCGCATTGGCGAAAAGCTGGCCGCGCTCGTGCTCGCATGGCTGATTCCCTCGCGCTCCTGCGCAAGTCGCTCGGCGAGCGCGTAGATCCGCGAGAATGCAGCTGCCCCGGCGAGCGATGTCTCGCCGGTCGATCAGCTGGCGACGGTCATCTTTTCGAGCGGCAGCACCGGCGATCCCAAGGGCGTGATGCTGACCCACTACAACGTCGTCTCCAACATCCAGCAGGTTTCGCAGGTGTTCATGCTTGACGGGCGCGACAAGATTCTCGGCATTCTGCCCTTCTTTCACTCGTTCGGATTTATGGCCGCGCTGTGGCTGCCGGCAGTGAACGGCGTGGGCGTGGTGTACCACCCCAATCCGCTCGACGCGCAGGTCATCGGCGAGCTGGTGGAGAGATATCAACGTGACGTTCATGGTGGCTACGCCGACATTTCTGCAGGCCTACATGCGGCGCTGCCCGCCGGAGAGCTTTTGGCTCGCTGCAATATGTGCTGGTGGGCGCAGAGAAGCTGCCGGAGCGCCTGGCGCTGGCTTTTGAAGATACTTTCGGCATTCGTCCGCTGGAAGGATACGGCTGCACGGAGTGCTCGCCGGTAGTGACGGTGAATGGGCGCGATTTTCGCGCGCCCGGATTGCGCCAGGTGGCAGCCAAGCGCGGCAAGATCGGTCATCCGCTGCCCGGTGTCTCCGTGAAGGTCGTCGATCTCGATACCGGCAAGCCGGTTGCTGCCGGGACCGCAGGCATGCTGCTGGTGAAGGGCCCCAATGTCATGAAGGGCTATCTGGGAAAGCCGGAGAAGACGGCGGAAGTGCTGAACAACGGCTGGTACACGACGGGCGATGTGGCGATGATCGATGAGGACGGCTTTCTCACCATCACCGACCGGCTTTCGCGCTTCAGCAAAATTGGCGGCGAGATGGTTCCGCATATCCGGATTGAAGAAAAGCTGCACGAGCTTGCCGGCGCACCGAGCAGGTTTTCGCTGTCACTTCGCTTCCGGACGAGAAGAAGGGCGAGCGTATTGTGGTGGTTACGACGCTGACGGAGACAAACCTTGCCCAGTTTGAAGAGCGGCCCGCAGTGCGACTGCCGGCTTTGTGGAAGCCGAAGGCTAACCTCTTCTTCTATGGAAACACTGCCGATGCTGGGGACGGGCAAACTCGACCTACTGGGAATCCGCAAGCTCGCCGAGGAGCTTGCCGGTGCGGAATAGTTGCTGAAGGAAATTGCGACAGTGGTGTTCTCGAATCGATATAAACAATAAAATGCTTATTTTCATATACTTATATGAACTATTGTCGCAGAAATGGTTACATAGAGGGGAAAAGAAGGGTGCAATTTGCGCACAGAGCATCGCAGTTTTGCTGTCGGGTTGGGGTAAGGTTCGAAATGACTGATCTCCCGATGCTCCAGGCTGATATTCAAGACGCTACCCGCCTGGATCCATGCGCTACGGATCCACCATCGAGCATGCGCCAAGGAGAAACCGAGCGCTGTACCAGCCATCACAAATGGCTCTCGCAGCGAATCCCTCTGCGGCGCCCCGACCCATCGTTGCCGCGCCCGACCCCTAGACTAGAAGTGGCGGATCGATTCGTCGCCAGCCGTGCCGTGTGGGGTCAGCGGCGGGTTGCGGTCGGTGCGTTCCAACTGGCTTTCAAGAGAACGGGATACCAGGTCGCGCGAGCCGAGTCCGACCGCCAGGGCGAGGGTCAGGACGATGCCGCCGAAGACAATCCCGAAGGCGAGTTCCACGATATTGCCTCCGATCTCCAGGTGGTCGAGAACCATGGCGGCCGTTAGCACCAACACCAGCCACTTGACGCCCAATGAGAGAAATCGAGCGTATTGAAGCTGGGCATTGACGGCGCTGATAAGCACCGAACGGGCAAGGAAGCGCGCGATGAGCGTGCCGAAGAGAAGAACCAGGAGCGCTCCGATGAAGTGCGTGAGGTAGGGCAGCACGGCGAAGGAACGAGTGGAGGCACTTGCGTAAGAGGCGTCGAAGGCGGAGACGCCGATGAGCAGCCCAAGAAGGACGCAGACCCAGAACGATCCGCGAGCGATAAGCTCGGTGGGCGGGCTTGTGGGCTTCCAGTCGGTGCGATTTCGGAGGAGCCTGTCGTCGAATCGAATCCATCCCAAGCCGCGCCGGAGAAGTGCTGAGACGCCCATGCCAATCGCGGTAAAGAAGATGAGCGCCACAAAAAAGGCAAGCAGGCCAGGCAAAACGGCGATGAGCAGCGTCAGCACCCGGTAGAGAGACTGGCGCAGCGCCTCCGACATGTGGGAGAGCACCGAGTTGTTGTCGGTGGAGGTGAGTTGCGATAGCGGCGGGGCTTGGGTTTGGAGCCAACCGGCCAGCAAGTGCAATGGATTATTCATGAAACGGCCTCCTCGAATCTCCGCGATGAACGTAGATGGTTTCGACCGAGCTCATAAGCAGGGACTCAGGGGTGTCATGGGTTGAACCGGTCAGGCCAACGCCAGCGCGAGACCAGGTAAGGTTTGTCGGCATCGAACGCTGCAGCAACCGCCTCGATGTGGCGTTCGGCATCCATACCGGAGGCGGCGATGTTGATGTGTCCGGCCACCCAGGCAAGATACAGGGGGATAAGCGCACCCAGCAGATGCCCGCGGTTGATGGTGCGCAGCCGGTAAGCAACGAGAAAGTCATAAACGATGCGCGCCCACAGGTTCTCCGGCATCCGGAAAGATGCCGGCGCCATGGCTGACAGGCGCTTGAGCCCAACGAGAGAGGCCGGCGGCAGAACCAGCGACCAGATCTCCTGCAGGTTGGTGTAGGCCAGCCGGAATCCTTCGACCATCGAGACCACTTCGGAGGTGCGCTCAGCGCCAGGCTGGTGGGGCGATGCAACGACGGTTCGGGCGGGCGACAGCCGTCTGGCGCGCTGCCAGAAGGCGGCCTTTGCTTCGATATCGGAGAACAGAGAACCGGTAATTTCGGACAAGATGGTACGATGTCGGGATCGGTGGGCTGCGGTAGCGCGCGGCGCTCCGACATCGAATTCGTTCGACGGTGAATCCCGAGGCCATGCCTCATAGACGGGCCAGAGAAGAGCGTCGCCTGGTTGTGCGGGAATGCGTTGCGCCGCCGTAGCCAGCCGCGCGGCCATGCGAACGAGAGTCCCAAGTCGATCGCCAGCGGATAGCGGACGCGCGTGGCAAATAGAGCTCGTGTCAGGGGATAGAGGATCGCTGAATTGACCAGTCCAGCGTTGGCGGGGAGCTGGTAATGAGGAACGGCCAGATCCACCGAATCGGTCATGATGGCGGACGTAAGCGGTGGCGTAGGGCGTCGGTGCTCAGCGAGCCGCATTCCGGCCCGAGGATCAAGATCGCGTTTGGCTTCGTGCTTCTGAGCCAGCTCATTGGCGGCCATAAAATCCGCACGGTCAGAGTCCAAGCCGTGCTGGTGGGAGGCGCGTTGATGATGCGCAGGGAAGGATAGGCTTCGGGGTCGAAGGTGTTTTGGGTGGCAATCAATAATTCTTCCGGCGGCAAAGAGCTCCTGGAGCTTGAGCTAGACAGCCGGTCGAACTGGTCTTGCGGCACTGCCGCAACGAGGGCCAGCAGGGAGTAGCCGGAGTGCGCCGGCGTCCGGGTGAGGTCCGAGATGGGATCAGCTGTTGCCATAGTTACTTGCAGTGCGTCAGGCATCGCGTGCCGGTTGACGCTTCCTCGCTGCTCTTGCGGGCCGCAAGATCAGGGTATGAATATTTTGGCTGCCGGGTAAAGGCACGAAGGGCTCATATCGTTAGGATGCCATCGATTGGAATCCGCAGCCACGCCGGCCGGTTGTTTAGTTCATAGAGCAGTTCGTACAGGGCCTTTTCCAGGAGATAAGCCGTCGAACAGAGCTTGTGCCCGCTGCGGGGGCGGAAGGAGCGATGGATCCGCCGCGATTGTACTGCGATAGGCTCGCAGGAACTCGGCGGATGCAGCATTCTCCCAAAGACGAGCCCAGGCCCGCAGATCGATTTCGGAGGCGGATGTCCCGCACGACGCAAGCGAACGAGCAAGAGCCGAATATGCGGCATAGGAGAAAGAACGCACCATTCCGGCCACATCTTTCAAGGGCGACTGTTTGCGGCGGCGCTCTTCAAGGGGCCGGGCGGGCTCGCCTTCGAAGTCGAGCATGACAAAATCGCCCTCCTGGTCTTTTCACCCGTGGTGCGGAGAGTCTGGCCTAGATGGTAGTCGCCGTGGATGCGGATGCGCTTGCCGCCGCCGTCGCCGCTGGTGATGGATCGCGCCCGGTCGATGAGCTCGCGGCGGCGTGAGAGCAGCAGAGCCGCGCCGTCGGCAGCGTATCGTGGAGAGTAATGAATCTTTGCTTTGAGCGCTTCGAGGGCCGAAGAGATCTGAGCCTCGATCCGGATCGCGTCGCGCTTCAAGATCCTCGGCGCTGAATGGCTCGGCGCGAAGGCCGGGTCGAGGCCGGCATGGCAAGGCGCGAGGTGCATCTCGGCAGTGCGCTTGCCCAGCAGTGCGGCAGCTGATTAGCGCCGTTTCGGCCCGCTCACGGAGCTGATTCGGGAATCTGCGCTCGAGCCAGCAAACTGGCGTCGGAATTTCACCTGGGCGCGAGGAAGCTCTGCAATCGTCTCGAAGAACTGCGAGAGCCGATCGACAAACCATTCCCAGCCGTCCCCTTCGTTGTGCGACCAGGCCCTGGAGCATGGCGACGGTAGTCTTTTCGCCTGCGCGCGGGAATGATTCGAAATCTCGCCGAGGAATGGTGGCAATTGCTGGAAATGTGCGACTTCGGTGAGAAATCGGCCGACTTCGACATCGGGATTTTCGCCGGCCTGGAGTCGGCGGAAAAGTTTCAAGATAAAGCTGCTTGCCGTAAATGATCGATGTATTGGACTGTTCGGCGGAACCGAGTCGGGATGGCAGAGGCTGGCCGCCAGCGCAGGCGGGAAATGCGTAGAAGCGTTCGCGCATCCAGACTCCCCTTGCGGGGCGCCGGATCGCCAGCGGAGGGAGATTCGCGAGGCTGCAAGCGCGCGAGTGCGGCTGGTTGGTCTGCGGAGCCTCGGCTCGCGGTGGCGCAGCGGCCTCGTCCCGGCTGGGCAGCTGAGTGGGGCGCGGTGCCACCGAGATTGCCGAGCTAGCGGGCGCGTCGGCCAGCGGGTGTGGCAAAGGGGCATTTTCGGGTCCTGGTTCCGTCGTTCGAAGACAGCCACACCGGACCTGACTGGTAGCTTCGATCGGCGGTCCGGCTTAGGAAAGCGATCCGGACGGAGTGGCAAGTTCAAGACAGAACTGCGTTCCATGGCAGCAAGCAGCCTGGCGAAAATCCTCGCGAGCGATGGCGTCGTGCAGAATGCCTTGCCCGCCTGCGAGTCGGCAGAGTTGCGACGATGGCTATGGGCCGATTCAGCCGCAATCTCTTCCATGACTCGCGCCGGCGGTGATCGCCAGCGGGATCTGATAGATATCCGAAGGCGTTGTCGCCGTAGTCGAACTTCGAAGAGAAAAGGGCGGCAGGAATCGTATCGCCGCACTGGCAGGCTGCCATCAAGTGATCTTTCCTTAGCCGGCGATCGCTGGCGGAATCTCGACCCAGTTGCAGCAATCGCACAGACTCGATTCTTGCGCGTTTTGGCGCCAAACCAGCGTTGGCGCGGCAACCAGTCGGAGACCGCGGTCTCAAATCGCAGCCTCCGCGCCCGCGAGAAATGCTGTCCAGCCCATGTGTCACGCACTCGGTGACCGCTGCGCTTCGACTGCGCTCTTGCCTCGGATTTCGTGTGCGCGAGTCCGGTCGAGATCCTCAAGGCTTTCGAGTCGCGCTGGGCGCCTGCAATTCGAGCCAGAGGAACGAGTAAGGCGCCAGCGTAGCGCATAGGGCTCCCGGTAATCGTCGGAAACGGAACGTAGCCGAGCATCTCCACCGGTTCGATAGCCGGCGAAGTGCGGACAGATCGAGCGTACACCGGCTGCGCGAAGCGGCTGAGATTGGCCACACACAGCACCGTCTCGTGAGAGCCGTCGCCGCGATCGAGTTCGCGAAGATAGGCGAGAATCTTCCGGTTGGTGGGATTGAGAAACGTGAGTGTGCCCGCGGCCGAAGACCTGAAACAGCTTGCGCAGCGCGATCATGTTGCGGGTCCAGTGCAGCAGGCTCGACTGATCGCTTTGCTGCGCCTCAACATTGACCACCTGGTACCCGTAAATGGGATCCATGACGACCGGAAAGTAAAGCCGCGCGGGATCGCATTTGGAAAAGCCGGCGTTGCGATCCGAGGTCCATTGCATGGGCGTGCGCACGCCGTTGCGGTCGCCGAGATAGATGTTGTCGCCCATGCCGATCTCGTCGCCGTAATAGAGAATCGGGTGTTCCCGGGAAAGCTGAGCAGCAGCGAATTCAGCAGCTCGATGCGGCGGCGGTTGTTGTCGACCAGCGGGCGCCAGCCGGCGGCGAATGCCCACATTGATGCGCATGCGCGGGATCGGCCGAATACGCGAAGTACATGTAGTCGCGCTCGTCGTCGGTCACCATCTCCAGCGTCAGCTCATCGTGATTGCGCAGGAACAAGTCCCCACTGGCAGTTGTCGGGAATGGGCGGCGTCTGCGCCATGATGTCGGTGATGGGCAGCCGGTCTTCCTGGCGCAGCGCCATGTAGATCCGCGGCATGAGCGGGAAATGGAACGCCATGTGGCATTCGTCGCCATCGCCGAAATAAGGGCGCACGTCGGCCGGCCACTGGTTGGCCTCGGCCAGAATCAGGCGGTTGGCATAGTCCGCATCGATGGCGGCGCGAGATCGTCTTGATGGCTGCGTGCGTCTCCGGCAGATTTTCGCAGGAGGTTCCGTCGCGCTCGACAGATACGGAATGGCATCCATGCGCAGCCCGTCAACGCCCATGTCGAGCCAGAAGCGCATCGCCTTCAGCACTTCTTCCATCACGAGCGGGTTGTCGAAGTTCAGGTCCGGTTGATGCGAAAAGAAGCGGTGCCAGTAATAGGCCTTGGCAGTCTCGTCCCAAGTCCAGTTGGACTTCTCTGTGTCGGTGAAAATGATGCGAGCATCTTTGTATTTCTCATCGGTTTCTGACCAGACGTACATATCGCGCTGGGGCGAACCCGGCGGCGCCAGGCGCGCGGCCTTGAACCAGGGATGCTGATCGCTGGTGTGATTGATGACCAGTTCGATCATCACCTGCATGTCGCGCTTGATGGGCCGCGTCAAGGAACGCTTTGAAGTCGTTCAATGTTCCGTAGGAGGGATTGACGTCGACGTAGTTGGAGATGTCGTAGCCGTCGTCGCGCAGGGGAGAAGGAAAGAACGGCAGCAGCCAGATGACAGGTGACGCCCAGTTCCTGCAGATAATCGAGCCTTGACAGCAGACCCGGAAAATCGCCGATGCCGTCGCTGTTCGAGTCGGCAAAGGCGCGCACATGAAGCTCGTAGATGATCGCGTCTTTGTACCAGAGGGGATCGAGTCGCGCTGGCGATCTTTTTCACGTTCCGCGTACTCCGTGAGATAATCCCGATTTGCAGTATTGGATGCAATGTCGGGGAGATGCAGCACTGAGGCGGGGTGTTGTTTCACCGCCACTGATCATCGCCCCTCTCGAATTGAACCAGACTGCAGCTTCACTCAAGGCAGCGGACCTACGCGGAAGATATGGGCGGGCTGCACGCCGGGCCGCAGTGCAACATAATTTCGACGATCCCGCCAAGTGTACTGCGCTCCGTTGAGCAGGTCTTCAACGACGAAGCTCTTCCGGGCGCGAGGCCCAGCGCGTCGAGATCGAGATCGGTCCATCCGGTCTGCTCGTTGAATGGATCGAGATTGACCACGACCAGGATGGCATTCTTCTTGTCCGGGCGTCGCCTTGGAATAGCAGATCAGCTGTGGGTTGTCGATGGCAGTGGAAGTGCAGCGAATCGTTGGATTGCAGCGCGGGGTTGGCGCGACGGATCTTGTTGAGCTGGGTGATGAGCGGGACCAGCGAGCCAGGGGCATTCCGGTCGCGCTGCCGGATCTCGTACTTTTCACTGTCCAGATACTCTTCCGATTCGGTTCTGCCCGGGGGCGGCTGAGCCGGGCGCGTTCTCACAGAGCTCGTAGGCGGGGCCGTAGATGCCGTAGTTCGCGGTTAGCGTCGCAGCCAGAATCAAGCGATGCATGAATGCCGGACGGCCGCCCTCCTGCAGGGTCTTATGCAGGATGTCAGGGGTGTTTGGCCAGAAATTCGGTCTGAAGAATTCGCTGACCGGCGGCGTGGTGAGCTCCTCCATGTAGCTGGCAATTCCCACTTGCTGGTGCGCCAAGTGAAATACGTATAGGACTGCGTGTAGCCGCGCTTCGCCAGCCAGTACATGACATGCGGGCGGGTGAACGCTTCGGCCAGGAATATGGTTCCGGGGTATTTGGTCCGCAAAGTGCCCAGGCACCACTCCCAAAAAGGGAATGCCTTGGTATGAGGGTTGTCGACGCGGAACACGCTCACTCCGCGCTCGATCCAGAACTCGAAGACGGAATAAAGCTCGTCCCAAAGGCCTCGCCAGTCGGGCGACTCAAAGTTGAGCGGATAAATGTCCTGATATTTCTTGGGTGGATTCTCGGCGTACTGAATGAGCCGTCGGGCCTGATGACAAACCAGCTGGGATGTTCGGTGACCCAGGGATGATCGGGCGAGCACTGAAACGCTATGTCGAGTGCAATCTCCATGTCGTGGGCCTGGCAGGCTTTCACGAGATGTTCGAAATCAGCAAAGGTTCCCAGTTCCGGGTGAATGGACTTGTGCCCGCCGTTATCTTCGGGGTGTGCCCTGGCTTTGGGCGGAATCGATGTGGCGTCACCAATGGCCCAGGGGCTGCCCACATCTCCCGGCTCTGAAGTGACCGAGTTGTTCTTGCCCTTGCGGAAGGCGCGCCCGATGGGATGGATTGGAGGCAAATACAAAATGTCGAAGCCCATCGCCGCGATCTCCGGCAATTGAGCCTCAACGTCCGCGAAGGTTCCGTGCTTGCCAGGTACGGTCGAAGCTGATCGCGGAAAGAGCTCATACCAGGCGGAGAATTGGGCGCGCTCGCGGTCGACCCATAGCGAGAGCATGGGGTCTGACTGACGGGCGAAAGAGAGATCAGGATACTTCTCAACCAAGCTAAGAACTTCGGCATCAAGGGGAAAATCGTAGAACGAGAGATTGCGGTCCGCCAGGAGCGTCAGAAAGTGGGCGTTCTCGAGGAGCGTGATCGCGTCGCCGCCCTGGGCACGGGCGGCGGCCTGTTCGATGAGAGCGGCGCCGGTACGGAATGCGATTTGAACGTCCTGAGAAACCGGTTGCGGTCCCGCTTCCAAACCGCCGGGAGAGTCGAACATCTCGGCGGTGGTATGGGTGCTAGTGACGGTTGACTCGCGCGCTCGGGAGGCGACGCTCTGGGACTCAAGGGGGATGGGCTGCGCCGCGAGGCGTTTGCGCAGATCGCTGACCCAGGTATCGAAGTGATCGACCCATCCCAGGATGGCATAGTGCCATGGGCCGATCCGATCGACGGTGAAGCTTCCCGACCAGAGATCGTTCACACCCTGTGTCATGGGTATGAAGCGCCAATCGGTTTCCGAATCGTGACGGTAGAGCAAGCGCGCGGCCACGTGATCGTGGCCATCGGCGAAAATAACCGCTGTGACGGCAACCTGATCGCCCAGAACCCGGCAAACAGGATGTCGGCCTCCGTCAAGTTGCGGCGAAATCTGCTCAATGACGACACGAGAACGGCCTTGCGATGGCTTGATCAAGCGCGACCTCCGGCGCACGGTTGCCTGGCCGTGCGGCCATTGAAATTGTCAACGATTGAAGCGGGAAAGGTTCTCCCGGTCTATGAAAAAAGAGATGCGCGGACCGAATTGGCGGGTTACTTTCGCTGCGAACATGGGTTGCTCAACGACCAGAAACGAGGGTGTCAACCCGTTGCTTCTACATGTTACTAGCCTGCCGTGCGATGCCCGGGGCAAACGTCAGGCTACATTTCTGTGAATCGCACGCATCCAAAGCCACAACGACCCATTCTGGGCCCCGGAGAAAAAATAGATTATGAAGATCGCGCAGGTAGCGCCCCTGTATGAGAGTGTGCCGCCACGGCTATATGGAGGGACCGAGCGTGTTGTCCACTATCTGACCGAGGAATTGGTGCGGCAAGGACACGACGTAACGTTATATGCGAGTGGAGACTCGCACACCTCGGCGCAACTGAGGCCGATCTATCCGCGGGCGCTGCGCCTGGAGCGCGGATCGCAAAGTTGCCCGCTAGCGCCACATGTGCTGCAATGCGAGATCGTCTCTCAGGAGGCCAGCCAATTCGACGTAGTGCACAATCACGCCGACTTTCTGCTCTTTCCGCAAATTCGTCATGGCGATTTTCCCAGCATCACCACGCTACACGGCCGACTCGACCTGCCGGAGCTCTTTCCTCTCTTCCGTGAGTTCAACGACATGCACCTGGTTTCCATCTCCGACGCCCAGCGCGAGCCAATGCCATGGGCAAGTTGGGCCTCGACTGTATACCATGGTCTTCCCGAAGATCTTTACGATCTCCGAGATCAACCTGGAGAGTACCTCGCATTTTTGGGGAGGATATCCCCCGAAAAAGGGCTGGAAACGGCAATAGAGATTGCACGGCGGGCGGGGAAGCAGCTTCGCATCGCGGCCAAGGTGGATTGTGCCGATCAGGAGTTCTTTGAAGACCAGATAAAGCCTCTCCTGGATCAGCCTCATGTGGAGTTTCTTGGAGAGATAGGCGAGCACCAGAAGAGCGATTTTCTGGGGCACGCCCTGGCGCTGCTTTTCCCGATTGCGTGGCCCGAACCGTTTGGTCTGGTGACGATTGAGGCAATGGCCTGCGGAACGCCGGTGATCGCATATCGACGTGGGTCGGTTCCGGAGATCCTGGAAGATGGGGTGACTGGTTTCATCGTCGACGATGTGGACGCAGCCGCGGAAGCGGTAACGCGCGTGGGGAAATTGAACCGTCGCGAATGCCGCAGGGTCTTTGAAGAGCGATTCAGCGCGCGTCACATGTGCGAGGAGTACCTGCGCGTCTATGCTCAGGTACTTGAACAAGCGCTGCAGGCGGCCTGACCTGCCGGCGCTGCACGGATGAGGTTTTGAAATTTGCTTCTGGCAACCCATGCACAACCGGCTGTGTCGTAAAGAACAGAACTCCGGAGGTTTTCGCGAGGAAAGAGATTGATGCCACTGCTCAAAAATCCCGTCGGAAAAGACATCATTGAAATCGGACAACAGTTCTACATCAGCGCATCGTCGTCGATGGCGGACGATCGCACGCGCGTTCTGCTTCACGGAGATACCTTTGCTGTCTTTGACCGAAGCGGAGATATTCAGCCGGTAGGAGCGGGCCAGCAGGGCATCTTCTACAAGGAAGCACGCCATCTTTCGCGGCTCGATCTAACGGTGAGTAAAAAGCGGCCCCTGCTTTTAAGCTCGACCATTCGCGAAGACAACATTCTGCTCGGGGTTGATCTTACCAATCCTGACATGGAAATATCGTCGGGCAGCCTGCTGCCACGCGGCACCCTGCACATATATCGCACCAAATTCCTCACCGATGCCACATGTCACGACCAGATTGCCCTCCATAATTACGGTCAGGCGCCCATCGATGTCGAAATCGGCATCCAGTTCGATGCCGATTTCGCCGATATCTTTGAAGTGCGCGGAGAGAAGCGGCCTCACAAGGGTGAAATGCTTCCCGAAGAGGTTGAACGTTGCGCTGTTCGCCTGAATTATGAAGGGTTGGACCGGGTGCGGCGCAGCACGCGCCTGGAGTGCTCGCATCCTCATTGCGTCTCGCATGAAGGCGAGATCACGGCACAGGTGCACCTGGAACCTCAGGAAGAGACGGCATTCACAATCAAGGTCGAGTGCCAACGGGAGGGCGAGGAGGTGCGCCCGAGCAGCTACCAGGCAGCGCTGCAGGAACTGGTGCAGGAGCGGGGCACAGGACCGCTGGCCGACGTTGATATCGTCACGTCGAGTGCACCATTCAACTCCTGGCTGCGCCGCTCGCACGCTGACCTGATGATGATGGTGACCAAGACCCCGTTCGGACCTTACCCCTACGCAGGAGTTCCGTGGTACAGCACCATATTCGGACGCGACGGAATCATTACCGCACTGGAACTTCTGTGGGTGGCGCCCAGCGTGGCACAGGGAGTGCTGAAGTACCTGGCAGCGACCCAGGCTACCGAAACCGACCCCGAGCGCGATGCCGAGCCCGGCAAAATATTGCATGAACTGCGCAAGGGGGAGATGGCGGCACTCCACGAGGTGCCATTCGGGCGCTACTACGGAACGGTGGATGGAACTCCGCTCTTCCTGGTACTGGCGGCAGCATACTTTCAGCGCACCGCCGATGTGGAATTCATGCGCGGGTTGTGGCCGCATATTCTGGCCGCGCTGGAATGGATCGATCGCTATGGCGATCGCGATGGCGACGGCTTTGTGGAATATGCGCGGCAGACCGACCATGGTCTTGTGCAGCAAGGTTGGAAGGACTCGAGCGACTCCGTGTTTTACAGCGATGGAAGTCTCGCGAATGGGCCGATTGCTTTGTGTGAAGTGCAATCGTATGTCTATGCCGCGAAGCGTGGCATCGCGGCTGTGGCGCGATCGATCGGCCAGGAGTTATTGGCAGAGAAGCTGCTCGGTCAGGCTGAAGAGTTGCGCGGGAAGTTTGAAGCTCAATTCTGGTGCGATGAACTCGGAATGTACGTTCTGGCGCTGGATGGCAAGAAACAACCTTGCCGCGTGCGTAGTTCGAACGCAGGACATTGCCTTTTTTCGGGAATCGCGTCGGATGCCCGTGCGCAATCTGTAACCGAGGTGCTGCTTTCGCCTGCCTTTTACTCGGGATGGGGCATTCGCACCCTTGTCACCGGCGAACGACGCTACAACCCCATGTCGTATCACAATGGTTCAATGTGGCCGCATGACAATGCGGTGATCGCATTCGGCTCGCTCCGGCGCTCGGACAAGCAGTCTCCCGCTGCGGGTCCTGTCGGGACTGCTGGATCTGGCGGAGAAAGTAAATCTGCATCGGCTGCCCGAGCTGATTTGTGGATTCAGCCGAAGGCCGGGCAAGGGACCGACACTTTATCCGGTTGCCTGCAGTCCGCAGGCGTGGGCGGCCGGCGCAGTGTTCTGGCTCCTGCAGGCGTGTCTGGGACTGGAGGTCTGCGCGAAGGATTCGCGGGTCTACTTGTACCACTCTGCGCTGCCTGAGTCGCTGGAGCGTGTGCAGATCAAGAATCTTCGCATAGGAAGTGCTTGCGTGGACCTGGAGTTCGAGCGCTACGCGGAAACCGTCGGCGTAAATATCACGCGGCGTACTGGTCAGGTGGAGATCGTCGCGATTCGCTAGAAATTCGAGAGCGGAAAGCGGGCGCGAATCTCGTAGCGGGACCCGGAGGGGCTGGGGAAGCTTTCATAGAGCAGGAACTCGCCGGCGGTAAACGCCGGAAAGCGGGTTTCGGCACTTTCATCACCTTCGAGCCGTCGTTTGAGATCGCGGATTGCGCCTCCCGACTGCCCTTTTCTGCGGGCCAGAGTGATGTGGGGATGGTACGGGCGATCCTCCGGTACGAATCCACAGCGGCTGGTTGCGTGAGACACCGACTGCTGAAGGAGCATCAGCTGCGGCGAGACTTGAACGTCGGCAAAGAAGACACCGGCCCGATCGAAGAAACCCAAGCCTTGAAGCCGAATACCCAGGGGCCGGGCAGAGACCTGTTGAAGGTGCTCCACAATGCATGCGTATTGAGACTCGCTGGTTGCGCCGAGGAACTGGAGAGTAATGTGCCAGGACTCGGGGCTGGACCAGCGAAGGCCGTCGCTCGGGCCTTCAAGGCGCTTGCGAATTCCCGCGAAACGCTCCGTCACCGCGTGCGCCAGCGGAACTCCGATGAACAGCCGCATACTGTCAGGATGCACCTTTGCGCGCCGCAGAGGCGGGAAGGACAATCTCTTCTGCCATCGCGGATTTACCGCGATGCACGCTGGACCCATTGTGTCCGTTGACGGATAGCCGTTCGGCATGGACGACGAGCGAATCAAGGAAGGGAATCTGTGTGCTGATGATGCGCCTGCGGGCCTCGTCGATGGAGAACCATGCGCCGCGATCGACCTCTGGAACTTCGATCATGCGGCGGGAGCGCGGCGGCCACTCGACCTGACAGAGATTGCTGACCAGCTTTTCTGGATCGCAGTCTCCTTCAACCGCCCACCCGGACACAAGTTTGCCGGATGCCTGACGGATAACGCCCAGCTCGAGGAATGGCCCTTGGATAGGGAAACCGGTTTCCTCCTGGAACTCGCGCAAGGCCGCCGCAAGAGGCTCTTCGGTTTCCGCGTATTCGCCCTTGGGAATCGTCCAGGCGCCCAGATCCTTCTTCACCCAGAAGGGTCCACCCGGATGCACGAGAAAGACTTCCAATTCCCCGGAACGATGGCGGTACAACAGAATCCCTGCGCTGCGCTTTGCCACGAGAAGACTCCCACTTGAGTGTAGCGGCACCTGTCAAGTTAAGCGGGAGTCAAAAGCTGAGGAAGCTTGTGGATAACTCGCACGGGACTTGAGCGTCCCGCGCGGCGGTCCAGCCTGACTAGGTGAATCGCTAACTCCCTGGAGTGATTGTTCCCTTCAGGTTGAGATCAATTTGCGCTTCTTTTGCCACTTTGAGAATGAAGACGCTCGGGTCCTTCAGCCCCCACTTCACATAGGGAACAATGAACTTGCCGGTTGCGGTGAGGCTGGAGCCATCGATATGAATCTGCATCGGAACGGTGAGATCGTGCGGCGAGCCATGCAAGGTGAAGACACCTGCGACCTGGATGGTCGAGTCGCCTGAAGGCGCGATCGAGCCTTGATAGCTCTGTGGCGCGAAGGTTACGTCGGCAAAGTGCTCTACTTCGAGGACATCGGAGTGCATCTTTTTGTCGCGGCCTTTGTCACCGCTTTCGCCGCTTGCTGCAGAGACAACGATGGAGCCGGACATCTTCGGCGCGCTGCGATCGAATTTGATGGTTCCGCTTTGCACATGAAATGTGCCGTGCACCTCATGTCCCGTGCCGGTGAGTGCAAACCCGATGCTGCTGGAGGCCGGATCGGCTGTGAACGTTTGTTGCTGGGCGATGCAAATGGATGCGGCGCACGGGAGAAGAGTGAGAATCAAGAGTCTTGCAGCGTTCTTCATGGAAATGTCTCCTTACGAATGAATCAAGGGTGGCGAGAGGATTGCGTGAGAAAAGCGGTGAGTGAGGCAATCTGCCGGTCGCTCAGGTACTCGTGGCCCGGCATTTCTGTTTCCGGAATTCCAAATTTGGTAATACGGGAGAGTTGCAGGCCATTGTCATCTGACGGATGCCGGTACTTGTAAGGGCCCGCGAAAAGATTGGCGGGTTGTTGGTGCGTTTGGGCGAACAGCTGTCGCGCCGCGCCGTTTTCCTCGTGGCAAGTGGCGCACTGCTGCCGGTAAACATGCTCGCCTTCAGAAGCATTTGCATGCGCGATAGCTGAGGGGGTGGGAGCCCATGCTTGCTGTAGCGAGCGTTGCTGTTGCTCGTCACCGCTTTTCAGACTGGCGAGGTAGGCCACCAGATCGTCTCCGCGCCGATCGCGAAAGAGAAATGCGAAAGAAGGCATGATGGAATCGCCGCTGAGATCGCGCGGATTCATGAGATGTGCCTTCAGCCAGAGACTAGAGCGGCGCAGGCCCACCTGGGCGAGATCGGGTCCCTGGCGGCGATTGCCGATGAGCGGGGGCTGCTGGGCGTGAACGAGTTGCAGCGATTCGACAGGACCCCACATGACGACGTCGGGCGAGCCAGGCCGGACATACTGCGAGTGGCAGTGAATGCAGCCCTCGCTGATGTAGACCTGCCGGCCGCGCTCGATGGCCGACGATTGTCCGGGCACGGAATCGGACGGCAGGATTCGTTGGATTGCGAATGCAAACACGAGGGTCGCACATAGCACGGTAAGCTCGCGCGCGCGGCGAGCGAAGAGCTGAGGTACCGCCGGAAGGAGAACGACGATTCCGGCAATCGCGACAAAACCCAGAGGCACGTGACCGAGATTGCGCCCCATGCCAATGCCAAGCCCTGATCCGATCCAGCCTCCAACGGCATAGATCCATCCAGCCTGAATGCCGCGCTGGCGCGCCGTGGCGGCGGGGGTGAGAAATGAAGGATAGGCGACCAAGGCCACGGAATAGAGGGAGACACCGGCCGGATAGAAGAGGGAAGCGGACAATGCGAGCGACGGGTCACGGAGCAAAATGCAGGCAAATCCGAGAGCAATGACGGCCGCGGAGAGCACGACTGTGAACTGGTAACGCTGCAAAAGCCATGCGGCTACAAGAGCAGCGCCGAGATGGATGAAGGCGTTGTTCCAGAGATGAATGGAACCCGCCCACGTTGCGGCCTTCAGAGCAGGAGCATGCTGGATGATGTAGAAGGCCGCCGAATCGAGCCAGACGAGCGCGGTGAACGATGCGAGGGCGCGGGGAAATGAGAAGCGGGTGGGTGCATGGTTGATTCGGCCGGCCGATTCAGGAGCAGGGTTCGAGGCAATCGCGGCGCCGGCCAGACTGAGCGCCGCGGCGGTAATGGCCTGAGTTTGCGGGGCGGCCGCAAAGAGCCAGGGCACGTTGCAGATGAAGTATCCGATGCCGGTGCCCAGGCCGACTTTCAGGATGGGACTGCGATTACCAGTCCATGCGCTCAGATGAGTGACGAGCGTGACCGTGAGCAAACCTAGCGCTGCCCCGATCAGGAAGGCAATAGCGACAGCGCTGAAGACTTGAAGAGGCAGCAAGGATGCGATTGCCGAGGCTGCACAAACAAGAAAGGCCAGGCGCAGGCGTCGCACAGGCGAGGGAATGAGAGCGAGGCGTGGCGCAACCAGGCTCAGGAGGATTCCGCCGGCAGCCATCGCGGCGAGAATCGCGTCCTGGCTTGCGCCGGTAAGGTTGAGCTGAGCCAGTCGGCTGAGGAACGCAAATTGCGCAAAGATCAGGAAGTAGACGTAGGTGAGCGCGACAAGGGCGACGCCGCGCCAGCCGCTGTTTCCTCGCCAATCAAACATTGACGAGCCACCTCCTGCGGAGACCGATGGCCTGAATCACGACGCAGGCAGCATCGAATAAAGCCACGCTGATCCATCCCGACTGGAGTTGACCCGCCAGGATGCTCTTGAGCACATAGATGGCGACGGCGCTTCGCGTAAATGCAGTAAGCAACCAGACAATCTCGGTGCGCTCCGCCGGCGCATCCAGGGCAGTGAGCATGGCGCCGTAGAGGTATGCAATCCCAACGGAAAAAACAAATGCGCCGATCCAAGACACGTACGGGTCGGTATCGACTGGAGCATGAAGGCCCATGATGCGAAGCGTAAATTGCGGCGAGATCCAAAGCATGGCTCCTGTCGCGGTGTCGGAGGCGCCTGCGATCGCTTGATAGCCAATCAAGAGGGTTCGTTTCACGCGGCGTGTACTCCTGACCTCTGAACGTTGGTGACCTGCGCGAGTGACGGCAAAGACGATGCGGCAATCAACCATTCAAGCGATGCGGCCAGCATGGCGATGCCTGTGATGAGGCGGACGAAGTAAAGAACATTGCGCGCGGGACCGGGCGCAATGGTGAATGCCGGCTCGGCTCCTTCTATCCAGCCCGCGATAGAAATGATGACCACGTATGCGAGAACGCCCTGGTTCCATGCGTGGAAGGACCATCTCCGGGTAAAGATCCAGGAATCTTTCGCGCCGATCAGCTGCATCATGATGACGATCAGCAGCGCCGTCAGAAATCCCGCAACAGCCGTGAGCGAGTGACCAACGAGAACATCGGTAAACTTGATGCGGTCGAGAACTCCGGGAAGAAAGAGCACCCATCCGCTGACAACAAGGCCGCCCCACCACCAGAACATGGTGATACGCCACCCGCGCGATTCTGGAATCCAGTGAAACGCAGCATAGTATCCGGGGATAAGCGGGATCCAAAGGAGAAGGCTCGCGAGGCTTAGAAACTGGCCGGGATAGTGATGGCTGATATCGCTTCTGCCCATGGCCACGCACAGAGCCGATTCCGCGAAGAACGCCATCCACGAAAAGGCCACGGTCTTTCTACGCTGTTCCGTGCGGCGCGTTACGCCGAAGGGAACGATGAGCAGGATGAGCACGATTGCAAGGGACGACTCAAGCTGGCTGGCTGCCGTGGGGCCCCCGGTATCTGGATTGACGGCCGGATAGACATTTGGGCTCGAGGCATAGTAGATCGCGAAAGGGACTGCTGCGAGAACCGCCAGACCCGCGATTAACACAGCGTTCTTTCGTTTCGAAGTCTGTGATTGTCCCGAAACAAAAGCAAGTACCAGGAGAATCCATAGAGCTCCCATCGCAAGTGGGAAGAGCACTCGGCTAAAGCCCGACCAGTCAAGGAAGAGCTTGCCGCTCGATTGACCCGAGAGCCAGGAGAAAGAGCCTGCGACCAGTGCGCCTGACCACAACCATAGAATCGGCCGGCACCAATTTGCGATCTGCCCGCTTTCCGCGCCGTATGCCTTGAACAGGAAACCAAGCATGGGGAGAGCGCACCAGCCGTACAGAAGCACATTCATGTGGACCATCATCCAGCGACCGTAGGTCCACTCGCCGAACCATGAATTGAGACCTGGCCACAGGAGCAGGATTGCGATCATCACGCCGATGGCATTGCCCAGCGCCAGCCACACCAGGGAGTGCCATACCGCGCCGGCAATGGGACCGGATCCGTGAGAAGCGGCCTCACCGCTCATGAATCCTCCCGTCCCGCATCTCCACCATGCGATCGCATCTGGCGGCAAGGCCGCTGTCATGAGTGGCCATCAGCATTGTCACACCCTCAGTTCGCGCCAGATCGAGAAGCAGTTCGAAGACGGCTGCGCTCGTGGTCTCGTCGAGGGATCCAGTTGGCTCGTCGGCGAGCAGGACGCCGGGGCGATTCATCAGCGCGCGGCAAAGCGCGGTCCGCTGGCGTTCTCCACCAGAGAGTTTTTGAATGCGCTGGCCGAGGCGATGCGCCAGCCCGGTGCGTTCCGCGAGTTGCTGAAGGCGCGTTCGGGCGGCGCGGCGATCCACGCCGGCGGCAATCGAGGGCAGCAGGCAATTCTCTTCGAGCGTGAGATCGGGGATCAGATTGTGAAGCTGGAACACGAAGCCAATTTCATGGCGCAGAAAGTTGGTAAGATTGCGGCGGGTCTTCAGCTCAACGCCATTCACCTGCACACGACCACTCTCCGGTTGATCGAGGGCACCGATCAGATGAAGGAGCGTGCTCTTTCCGCATCCCGAGGGGCCGCACAGTGCTACAGTCTGACCGGCCGCGACCTGCAGCGTCACGCCTTTGAGCACGGCGATGGCGCCCTCCTCGTAGCTCTTGTACACGTCTTCGACGTTGATAACGGTCCGGCTCGTGCGCGCTGCGTCGGAACTGGAGGCCGATGATGCGGCAGAGGCCTTCATTCGAAGCGAAGCGCCTCCACCGCACGAACCCGCATGGCATAAGCAGAGGGATAGAGCGCGCCGGCGATGCCCGTGAGCAGCGCCAGCAGGATAACCACCAACATCAACGCTGGATGGATGGTTACGTCGATATATCCATGCAGAGCGGGAACAAGCTTGACCCCGTAGAGCGCGCAGGTTCCGACCACAAGACCAGCAACCGCTCCGGCAAGGGCGATCAGCGAGGATTCGCCGAAGATGATGCTGGCGATCTGAACGTGGGAGAAGCCGTTGACGCGCAGGATCGCAATCTCGCGAATGCGCGTGAAAACCGACATGATCATGGTGTTGGCGACCCCGAGTCCGCCGAGCGCGAGCCCGCAGCCGCCCACTGCCCAGGCAGTGGCCTTCAGAATCTTGAACTGCGAGTAGGAGCGCGAGAACTCCGCATCTTCAAGCGCAATCAAGTTGGGAAAGCTCTGTTGCACCGCGCGCTTAAAGGCATCCATGTCGTTCTTGTTGTGCAGCTTGATGGTAACGACGGAGGAACCGTCTTTGTGAAAGAAACTGCGCGCGGCATCGAGAGGCATAAACACTCCCCCGTCTTCAAAGCCGTTCCTGGTGCGGATTACCCCTACGACTCGAAATACCCCGTGTCCAATCGGTACTGTACTTCCCGCCGAAGCGCCCAGGAAATCCGCAGCGCGTTCTCCCAGAACCACGCCGTCTTTGGCCTGTCCGAACTGCAAGCGATCGCCCGCAATCCAAGAGGCGTCGCGCAAGCGCGCGTCGTTCGGCGTAATTCCGAAGCACGTGATAATGGGGTGGTCCGCGCTGGAAACAACGCCAAACAGCACCGGGTCAGCATGAGCCACCGTCGGCCAGCCGGCAATCTGGTTTGCCACAGGGGCGGGGACGTCGCTGAAGAACAGGTCAGAGACGTTGCGCTCGAAGACGATCAGCTCCGAGCCGCTGGAGAGGATGCTCGAGAACATGCCGATCGCACCCTGCAGCACGGTGACAACCGCAAGCATCGCCGCCACGCTGAAGGCAATGCCGGCCACACTGATGATGGTGCGAATACGATGCCTGCCGAGATTGGTAAGAATTAGGCGGAGGTAGATCATTTCTCCAGAATGCCCATCACCCCGCACCCATTCTCGGTCACACGGCTGAGTTCCGTCTCCAGGTCGATTCGCAGCTTGTTCAAGAATTCGAGCGCCGGCCTGATTGCAAGGAGCCGAACCAGCATGCGATCTCCCAGCCGGATCAGCGTAGTGAGGCGTGCAACCGCGGCCGGCACACCGATCGCCAGCGCGATATTTGGCCGGTCGAGAACCTGGTCGCGCGCCGCCGTTTTTCCTGACTCCGCCGAGTTCTGCAATAGATCCTTGAGATCATCCACCATCTGGTAACCCAGCCCCCAGCACATGGCCATACGCTCCAGGAGTCGAATCTCGCGCCGAGGGGCGCCTCCCAGCATCGCGGGCAGCACCAGGGTCAAACGAATGAGCGAGACGGTCTTGCCGCACGCGATTCGCTCGGTGGTTTCCCGGTCGTGGGGCAGGCGCGCGTAGTTCAAATCAAGACTTTGGCCGTTTAGCAGGCCATTTACCCCCAGGCGCCGTTCCAGGTAGTCCATGGCCTCAGTCTGTGTACCGCGTGGACACTTGGCAAGCGCCTTCCAGCCAAGCGCGTAGGCGCGATTGATCAGTGCCAGCGCTGCCAGGATTGCGTTGGCCTCGCCGAAGGGCACATGTACGCACGCAGAGCCGCGCCGGGCAATCGCGTTGTCCATGCAGGGCAGATCATCAAAGACAAGCGATGCCGTATGAAAGTACTCAAGCGCGGCGGCCAGGTCGCTCGCTGTGGCGGATTCAACACCGTAAGCGGCGGCCAGCTTTAGCACCAGTTTGGGCCGGACCAAGCTGCCGGGATTGCGAAGCAGGTGACCCAACGCGGCTCGAAAACCGGGCTCCAAATCATCGGGAAGCGGTAGGGAGCGGCGAAACATCTCCTCAATTCCGGGCGCGCCAGCTTCCCTGACTGCATTTAAGCTCCCTTCATTACTCGCTGAAATCCACACCTTGCTTTCGATAGATGTATCGTATGCGGCCATGAGCCGTCTCCAGGGTTGACATTTAACGGACCTATTGATCAGACGAGGAATTACCGGCCCGGAAAGCAGTGAATCCAATGAAGATTCGTTCATGCGAAAATCGCTTACACCATGCTCCGAGACGATTCTCAATCGGCGGTTGGGCCTGAGTGTGTGAGCGCGCTCACAAGCATCAATGACAATTTGTTCATGGACCCGCTGGACCGCCGTAAGAACACGCCTGCGGCAGCAGGAATGCACTAATATTCTCTGCATGCGCCTCCTGTTGGTGGAAGACGAGCACGACATTCAAGCTTTTTTGAAACAGGCGCTTACCGAGGCCGGTTACCAGGTTGATGTAGCTCCCGATGGCAAGGCGGCGGAAACCCTGGCCACGACCGCTACCTACGACATCCTGATCGTTGATTTGGGCCTGCCGGATCAGGACGGGATCACCTTGATTTTGCGCCTGCGCCAGCTTGGCGTTCAGGCCCCGGTGTTGATTCTCTCCGCACGCCGTTCGGTGGACGACCGTGTGCGGGGGCTCGAGCAAGGCGGCGACGACTATCTGACCAAGCCCTTTGCCCTTGCCGAGTTGCTGGCCCGTTTGCGCAATCTGATCAAGCGCAACAGTCCCGCGGGCGAAGCGACGCGCCTGCGCGTGCTCGACCTCGAACTCGATTTGCTGCGCCGGGAAGCAACGCGTTCCGGGCAGCCCCTTCAACTTACTCCGCAGGAGTTCGTGCTCCTGGAGTATCTTTGCCGTAATGCCGGCCGCGTTGTAACTCGTTCCATGATTCTCGACAAGGTGTGGGGCATGCGCATTCAGCCCGACACCAACGTGGTTGACGTTCACATTTACCGCTTGCGCGGGAAGGTGGACGGGAACGGCCAGCAGCCTTTGATTCGGACCTTGCGAGGCGTGGGCTATGTCATCAAAGAGCGATAAGCCGGTCATGCATAGCGCCGCATGGCGCATCTCGCTGTGGGCCACGGTAGCCTTCGCTTTCGGGACCTTGCTCGTCTTCGTATTCATTGAGCAGTTTGTGGCCAATGACATTCAGCGAAGAAGCGATGCGTGGTTGTCGGGTGAAGTGGAAGTGCTGGGCGACGTGGCCGAACGCACCCCCAACGATGCGCTGTACGGACGCGTTGTAAGCGAAGTTGCCGAACTCGCTTCAAAAGAGGTTCCCAACCGACAGCCTTCAGAAGCGCCGGCCAATGACGCCGTGTTCTTCCTTCAGACGGGCCAGGACGGCGCGCTCAAGTTGTGGGTAGGCGACGGGGACGGGCATGTGAATCTCCGAGCGATCCAATCTACGCGCATCCTCACCGACCGCCCCACGGATATTCGGGTACAGGGGTTCGTCGATTCCATACCGTGTTGCCACCACGACGATCGACGACGGGACTCACATTTACCTGGGTCTTTCGGAGCGCGATGAACTGCGGGTCCTGCGCAAGCTCCTGAGAAGATTCTTCCTGATGTGGCTATCGCTCGTCCTGCTGGGTTTCGCAATCGTTTTTTACACCACGCGGCGAACACTTGTGCATGTGCGCGAGATTAGCGAGGCCGCCTCTCGAATCGGGCAACACTCGGATCTGACTGCACGCGTTCCCACCAGCAGACGACACGATGAGATGGCGCAGCTTGCATTGACCTTGAACCGCATGCTCGACCGGATCGAAGTCTCAATGCACCAGTTGCACACCATTACTGACTCGCTCGCACACGATCTTCGCAGTCCGTTGACCGCGATTCGCGGGAAACTCGAAACGTCGTTGTCAGGGTCTCGCGACTCCGAAGGCACGGAGCCCATTGTTGCGGCCATCGATGAGCTTGACCGCCTTACCGACTTCCTGAACAAGTCGCTTGATGTTGCTGAAGCCAAGGCACACGCGCTACGCCTCACTCCAAGTGAAATCGACCTGGATGAATTGCTTCGTGCCATGATCGATCTGTACGAGCCCTCCATGACGGAACAGGGCTTGCGTGTGCGCCTTGAAAGCACGGGGCCTCTGAAGGTCCTGGCCGATGCAGGACTGATTCATCGCATGATCGCCAACCTGTTCGACAATGAACTGAAGCATCTCCCGTCCGGATGCACGATAACCGTGGAGCTTCATCCATCCAATGGTGATGCTGCCCTCGTGTTCCGCGACAACGGAAAGGGTTTCGATCAGGAGATTCAGTCGGATCTGCTGGAACGGCGGATCAAAGGGAAGGATTCGAGCGGACATGGACTTGGGCTTGCCTTCGTGGATGCCGTGGTGCGAGCCCACGGTGGCTCAGTGGCCGCATCGAACGCTGAGACCGGCGGAGCTATCATTTCGATCGTTCTACCCGTGGCAAATGACATTCTGAAACCTTCGGCCGGACGGCCAGTCGCGGTTTCAAGCTAGCACCGAAGAAGCAGAGGCTTCCCCAGGAGACTCGTGGATCATCAGTCGCTCGCCAGAGTGCTCCTCGCTCTCCTTTGCGGCCTCCAGGGTGCGAGCACAGCGGTGATTGATCTGAACAAGACCCATGCCACCCATCCCGGGTGGATGGGGCACGCGCGTTTCCATGTGGTCTGGCAAACTTCAACCGTGGTTGTGCTATCCCTTCTTGAAATCGCTCTCGTCCTGATGCCCGGGCCAAGCCTTAATCAACGGTTCTACGTTGCGGCAGCCCTCGCTGCTGCGCCCATGCTGGGTTTCTTCGCGGCGCTCGTCGCGCGCCGGCTCTACCACGGAACGCTCTCCGATCCTGGCGGAATTCCCCCGATCCTCTGGCGCGTGCGCGGCACTCAACTCAAAGTCGACCTCAATTTCAGTCGCCGAAATCGCGGGCGCTATATCCCTCGCTGCAATCATGGCCATCTACGGCTGGCCTTGATGCTTGAACAGCGCGATGCTAGCTTCTTGCTTCCTCGCCCGCAAGAAACTCGCCGGTCATCGAAAGTGCGGTCGGAATCCAGAGCGTAAATCGCGCGCCCTGTCCGGGCTTGCTTCGAACAACGATGCCTCCGCGGTGGGCTCTCAGGATGGCGCGCGCAATGGCAAGACCCATACCCGTCCCTGTCGAGATTCCCTTCTGCTGCTTGCCCCGATAGTACTTTTCAAAGATGAATGGCAGATCGTCGGAATCGATTCCCGGACCTTCATCTTCGACGCTAACAAGCAGTCTCCCGTCTTCGACATCGGCAGAAACAGTGATTGGCAGGCCCGGTGGGGAAAACTTCGCGGCATTCTCGATCAAATGCTGCAACACTCGCTGAATAAGCGTGCGATCCATCGAAATATCGGGAAGATTGTCGGGGACGTGCACATGGATCGTGTGGTCCCGCAGGCGATAAGCCATCCGCTGAACAGTCAGTTCAATCAGTTCGCGAACATTCTGGTCGGCGATGTCGACGCGCAGAGTGTCGGCGTCGAGCTGCGCCATTTCGACCGCCTGCCCGATCAGACGATCGAGCCGGGCGCTCTCCTCGTCTACCACTGCGATAAGATCGAGGCGCTCTCCCTCAGGCAGCTGCTCTTCGCTGGCAAGCGTTGTTGCCGCCGCGCGAATGGCGGTGAGGGGGGTGCGCAGATCGTGCGTCACTGAATCGATCAGCGCACTCCGCAGCTTTTCACTCTCCCGCGCTGCCTCGAGGCGATTTGTGCGCTCCAGGGCGGCTGCCCTCTCCAGTGCCACAGAAACGAGACTCCCGATGGCCTCATACGTGCGCGAGTCATAGCCATCGTCGGTCACGGCAAGCACACCCAGGTCGTGATGTACTCCCAGCCGCAGCGGAATCAGTTTCACTTCATTGACGGTGGATACTGCTTCTTCCGTCTGTGACCAGGACTTCAGATCGATCTCCGAGAGAAGATGATCGTCCGGATCGGAAGAGAACACGGCGTCTTGCGCCCGAACGTACAAAGCCACTCCGCGGAATCCGAAAACCGAGGCCAACACCGACGGCGTGGTTCGCGCAACCCCGCGCAGTTCATCCTGAAGGAGCAACTGCTGGCTGAACGAATACAGCAACTGGATTTCGCGACGTCGCGCCTCTGAGGTTTCGGCCTGCCGGTGCTCGCGATCTGAAATGTGACTTACCAGGACACTGGTGCAAAGAAATGCGCAAAGAGCGACCCAATTCTGAGGATCGGCAATCGTGAGCTTTCCCACCGGCGGAAGAAAGAAGAAGTTATACAACAACGTGCACAGTACCGATAGGTAGACCGAATAGGCCAGGCGCCATTTTGACGCGGTAAAGAGAACGAGAACCAGGAAGGTCAGAGCGACCGTCGTTTGATTCACTCGGACAAACTTCACGAAGACCAGCGAAATCAGCAAGGCAAGGGAGGTAAGGACAACATAGCGGCTCGCCATCCGCGCAGGTGCGGTATGCTTCTCCATGACAGGGGATGATACTCCTCCGGTCTATATGGTATGACTCAGCGAATCCTCGTAATTGACGATGAAACACAAATCACGCGGGTACTGCGGGCTGCGCTTTCGGCTCAGCGCTATGACGTGCGAACTGCCAACGACCCGCACGAAGCGTTGCGCGTCTTTGAAGAATGGTCGCCGGACCTGGTCGTCACCGACCTGATGATGCCTGAGATCAGCGGGGTGGAACTAACCCGGGAAATTCGCAAGAAATCCCGAACCCCCATCCTCGTCCTCTCCGTGCGCGACCACGAGCGCGCCAAGGTCGAAGCTCTCGATGCGGGGGCCGACGATTATGTGACTAAGCCATTCAGCATCCAGGAGTTGCTGGCCCGAGTCCGCGCACATCTGCGCCGTGCGCCCGAGCGGGTCACCGACGCATCCATCGACGCAGGAGACTTCCACATCGATCCCGCCGCGCACACCGTAACGGTTTCAGGCCACGCCGTTCACCTCACGCCACGCGAATTCGACCTCCTTCTACTGCTGGCGCGCAATCCCGGCAAGGTCCTTACCCATCGCGCTCTGCTCACCGCCGTGTGGGGAGCGCAATCCGCCCAGCAACCGGAGTATCTTCGGGTCTTCGTCGGCCAATTGCGAAAGAAGCTCCAAGCGGAAACTCCCAAGGAATACATCCAGACCGAACCCTGGGTGGGTTATCGATTTCTTCCCGACGGCTCCACGGAGTAATCGTTCTAAACCTTCTTATCTCTAGACAAGACACCGCTTACGACCCTCCTTACGCTTTCCTTACGAATCGTTTACCTGAGTTTAGCGTCGCCGCGATTACAAACAAGAAGGTACACAGGAGGAACCCTGAAATGGGTGATCTGCTGATGATTGTGTTCACAATCATCTTCTTTGTCGTCGCTGTCTGGTACGTAAAAGCCTGCGAGCACCTGAGGTAACAACGATGAACATCGTAACGCTCGTGATTCTAATACTTACTGTCCTTCTTCTCGGCTACCTCGTCGTAGCCCTCCTCTACCCGGAGAGATTCTGATGTCCCTGAACGGTTGGGTGCAGTTTTTCCTCTACTTCCTCGTCCTTCTGCTTTGTATGCGCCCGGTGGGCATTTACATGGCTCGTATCTTCAATGGACAAGTCAAGTTCCTTGGCCCGCTCGAAAAATTGATCTATCGCATCTGCGGAATCAAGAGCGAGACGGAGATGAACTGGCGCGAGTATGCGGTCTCCATGCTGCTCTTCAGCGCTGTATCGCTGGTACTCACTTATCTCATCGAGCGGACGCAGCAGTTTCTCCCCTGGAATCCGCAGCACATGCCGGCCGTGGCGCCGGACCTCGCCTGGAATACGGCTTCGTCATTTACCACTAACACCAACTGGCAGGCCTACACGCCCGAAACGACCATGAGTTACTTCACGCAAATGGTTACGCTGGCGTATCACAACTTCTTCAGCGCCGCGGTTGGCATCGCTGTTGCCATCGCATTGGTGCGGGGCATCTCACGCCGCGAAACCAAGCTCATCGGCAATTTCTGGGTAGATACCACGCGCACCTGTCTCTATCTCCTGCTGCCTATCTGCACTGTGTACGCGCTGGTGCTGGTAAGTCAGGGGGTCATTCAAAACCTTCATCCCTACACGGCTGTCCAGACACTCGATCACGCTACGCAAAGTATCGCGCAGGGACCGGTCGCCTCGCAGGAGGCGATCAAGATGCTCGGTACCAATGGCGGCGGTTTCTTCAATGCCAACAGCGCCCACCCGTTCGAGAATCCGACTCCCTTCAGCAACTTCCTCGAAATCGTCTCCATCTTCCTCATCGGCGCCGGGCTCACCGTGACCCTGGGCCGTATGACCGGCTCGCCGGGACATGGCTGGGCTGTATTTGCCTGCATGTCCATTCTCTTTGTGGCCGGATTTGTCGTCGCGTACTGGGCTGAGTCCCAGCCGCACCCGCTTTTACATGGCGTCGACCAGCACGTCAGCGCTCTGCAATCCGGCGGCAACATGGAAGGCAAGGAGACGCGCTTCGGCATCTCGCAGTCGGCGCTCTTCGCCACCATCACTACTGACGCCAGCTGCGGCGCCATCAACTCCTGGCACGATTCCTTCACTCCTCTCGGCGGCCTTGTCCCGCTCGCCAACATCATGCTCGGCGAAATAGTCTTCGGCGGCGTCGGTTCAGGCCTCTATGGCATGCTCATTTACGTCGTACTCTCGGTCTTCATTGCAGGCCTCATGGTCGGCCGCACGCCCGAATATCTCGGCAAGAAGATCGAAGCCTACGACGTGAAGATGTGCATGCTCTATGTGCTCATCTTTCCGCTCATCATTCTCACCTTCGCGGCGATCTCGGCCATCTCTCCGCAGATGGGGCTCACGGCCCTGACCAACCACGGACCGCATGGGCTCAGCGAAATGCTCTACGCGTTCACATCGGCCGCCGGAAACAACGGCTCGGCCTTCGCCGGCCTCAATGCCAACACCCATTGGTACAACATCACTTTGGGCTGGACAATGCTGATTGGCCGCTTCCTGATGATGGTGCCCATGCTGGCGCTCGCCGGAAACCTGGCGCAGAAGAAGAGCATTCCGCCGTCACCCGGCACCTTTCCGGTTAACACGGCGCTCTTCACCTTCCTGCTCACCAGCGTGATCCTGATCGTCGGCGCGCTTACCTTCTTCCCGGCACTCAGCCTCGGCCCCATCCTCGAACACCTGCTGCTTCAGCACGGAATGCTTTTTTCATAAGGCGAGGAGACATACACAGTCATGTCTAAGAAAAACAGTATGTGGACTCACGCCATTGTGCGGCCCGCAATTCTCGACTCTTTTCGCAAGCTGCATCCACGTACGATGGCGAAGAACCCGGTCATGTTCGTCGTCGAGGTGGGAAGCGTCGTAACCAGCGCGTTGCTCATCATGGACGCGGCGCACCATCAGCCCATCGCATTCAACCTGCAGATCACTCTTTGGCTCTGGTTCACGGTCTTGTTCGCCAACTTTGCCGAGGCAGTGGCTGAAGGCCGCGGCAAGGCGCAGGCCGATACCCTGCGCAAGGCAAAGGGCGAGACCATCGCGTACCGTTATCGCGCCGATGGCTCGCTTGAAGCCGTATCCAGTACGGCGTTGCGGATCAACGATGTCATCCGAGTGGAAGCGGGCCAGTTCATTCCGGGCGACGGCGATGTGTGCGAAGGCATTGCTTCGGTCGACGAGTCGGCTATCACGGGCGAATCGGCTCCTGTGATCCGCGAATCCGGCGGCGACCGTTCCTCCGTCACCGGCGGTACTCGCGTTCTCTCTGACTGGATCAAGGTGCGCATCACTTCGAATCCCGGAGACACCTTTCTCGATCACATGATCGCGCTCGTCGAAGGAGCGCAGCGGCAGAAGACGCCCAACGAGATTGCATTGAGTATCTTGCTGTCGGGGCTTACGATCGTGTTCCTCCTGGCCGTGGCCACGCTCCAACCGTTCGCCATTTACTCGCACGCTCCTCAGACTGTCTTCGTACTGGTCTCACTGCTTGTGTGTCTCATTCCCACCACCATCGGCGGGCTACTCTCGGCTGTCGGCATAGCCGGCATGGATCGCCTGGTGCAGTACAACGTGCTGGCCATGTCGGGGCGCGCCGTCGAGGCTGCCGGCGATGTGAACACTCTGCTACTGGATAAGACCGGCACCGTCACCTTCGGGAACCGCCAGGCAACGGAGTTCTTCCCTGCTCCAGGAGTCACCCCTGAGCGTCTAGCCGACGCAGCGCAGATGGCGTCGATTGCCGACGAAACGCCCGAAGGGCGCTCTATCGTGGTCCTCGCCAAGGAGAAGTACAACCTACGCGGGCGCGACATCAACAACCTGCACGCCGAGTTTGTTCCCTTCACCGCGCAAACGCGCATGTCCGGCGTGGATTTACCCGGCTTCAAGATCCGCAAGGGCTCGACCGATGCCATCACCCGCTTTGTAGAGGCCGAGGGTTCGCGCATGCCGCGCCAGGTCACCGATCGCGTAGAAGAGATTGCGCGGCTCGGCGGGACTCCACTGGTGGTAGCCGAAAACGGCGAAGCGCTCGGCGTGGTCTACCTTAAAGACGTGGTCAAGGGCGGGCTAAAGGAGCGGCTGGCGCGCCTCCGTGCCATGGGCATTCGCAGCATCATGATCACCGGCGACAACCCGCTCACAGCCGCCGTCATCGCCCGCGAAGCTGGCGTCGATGACTTCCTCGCCGAAGCCAAGCCCAAGGACAAAATGGACCTGATCAAGCGCGAGCAGGCCAAGGGCAAGCTTGTCGCCATGACCGGTGACGGCACCAACGACGCACCCGCTTTGGCGCAGGCTGACGTGGGTGTGGCCATGAATACTGGCACGCAAGCCGCGAAAGAGGCCGGCAACATGGTCGACCTCGATTCCAACCCCACCAAGCTCATCGAAATCGTGGAGATCGGCAAGCAGCTGCTGATGACTCGCGGGGCTCTCACCACGTTCTCCATTGCAAACGACGTGGCAAAGTACTTCGCCATCATCCCGGCGATGTTCCTCGGCGTGTTTCCGCAATTCGCTGCACTGAACGTCATGCGGCTCGCAACGCCACATTCGGCCATCCTCTCTGCCGTCATTTTTAACGCGCTCATTATCATTGCGCTCATTCCGCTGGCCTTGAAAGGCGTCAAGTACGAGCCCATGTCGGCTGAAGCACTCCTGCGGCGCAACCTCATCATCTACGGAGTTGGCGGAATCATCGCTCCCTTCGTCGGCATCAAGCTCATCGACCTCGTCCTGCAGGGACTTCACCTGGTCTGAGGAGAACTATTCATGCGCAGCACGCTCATTACCGCAATTCGCTACACCATCGTCACGACCATTCTTCTCGGCGTCATCTATCCACTTGTGGTTACTGGAATCGCACAGGCTACCATGCGCGATAAAGCCGATGGTCAGCTCATCCTCCGCAACGGAGTTGTCATTGGCTCGGCCATCATCGGCCAGAACTTTGCGAGCGATCGGTACTTCCACGGCCGGCCGTCGGCCGCGGGCAATGGATACGATGCCGCCAACTCTGGCGGATCGAACCTCGCGCCGTCGAACTCGGCGCTGGTCGACCGCATCAACAGCGCGGTTGCCGCCTATCAGAAGCAGAACCCGGATAAGCCGGTGCCGATCGATCTGGTTACCACGTCGGCATCCGGAATCGATCCCGATGTCTCGCCGGCCGCCGCGCTTTACCAAGTCCCAGCAGTTGCTGCTGCCCGCCACCTGCCGGAAGACACCGTGCGCAAGCTCGTTGAGGACCACATCCAGGGGCGTCAGTTCGGCGTGTTGGGTGAGCCGCGCGTCAACGTACTCAAGCTCAATCTCGATCTCGACGCGGTTCCGGCGGCCAAGTAACTGCGCCAGTTCAGCGTAAAAAAATGGGGCGCCGCTGAGCGCCCCATTTCTATTGCCAGATGCGTCTGCTACTGCTGCTTCAATGCGCGCTTGAGCACTGCTTCGAGTCCCGCCTTCGCTTGCGCGTAGTCGGTCTCCGAAAGCGTGCCGGCCAGCCTTTCACTTTCAATCGCGAACAACTCATCCTTCAGACTGCTCATCAGGCTCGCATTCGCATTCCCGGCCGGTGCCGCCGAAGATCGCGATTGCACGGCTGCGCTGGATGCGTAAGCTTGTTGCGCCGGCGCATTCTGCGTCTGAACGCGTGCCACCGGCGCTGCGACGAACGAATCAGCATCGCCATCCGCCTTGATCCCTCCCGGGAATCCAGCCAGGATTGGCGTCTGCTTGCGCAGCATGAAGATCGCTCCGCCAACCAGCAGCAGCGCCAGGATGCTCAGGATCCACCACTTATATCGCGTCAACGGGTCGGGGGTATTGATGGGCTGTCCAATGCCGCCGCCGGGCGCGGCAGTCACGCCCTGGTCGCCTCCCACTCCCATTGCGCCTGCAGCTCCGCCCATCGCCGGACGCTGTTGCGCCTGCTGGTCGCGCGGCATCGAGCCTTCGCCAGTCACGGTAAACGCCACAGATTGTCCCGGTTTCACGTTCTTGTGGATGTACGTCTGCACCCGCGGATCCTCGTTGGTCGGACCGAAGTCCACACCCGATCCAGCCGCGAACGTCATCCCCTTGGGCACATAAATCACCAGGTTGTCGGCTTGCATCGGCACGCTGTGGGAAAAGCTGAACTTACCCTTGTAGGGCATGTGGTACTGCACCTCGAACATCGTCTCCTTCTCGCCCTGGTCGGGTTGGATCGGAGTGTTAAAGGTGTAGTGGCCCTTCGTGCCCAGCGGAACAAGCCGCGTGTTCGTCCCGATTCCTCCCGGCCGCGTGACCGAGGCGCCATCCAGGTCGGCATCAGGCGGCAGCACAATCTCGAAGGTCTTGTCGCTGAACTGCGCCATGGGCGGCAGGCTCGAGTTGCGAATCAGATACCGTTCCTGTACCCGCAACGCTCCGGGCGCCCCCTCCACCAACATCATGTCCGCATCGATGTTGACGCCATCCACCTTGGGCTTCACGTCGTATACCGTGACATCCCCAGGCGTATTCCCGCCCGGCGCAGCAATAAAGTAAGTCGCTCCCTGGTGATTCACGCGAACCAGATAAGGGCCCATGCCCGGTGGCTGGAGCGAGTAGTGGCCGTTCTTGTCCGTGGTGCCCGTGGCGGCTTCAGACATGCCGGCCCCTACATCCACCAGAACCACCGAGTCGCCGGCCGACGGCTTTCCAGTGGTCTTATTCGATACGGTTCCGGAAACTGCTGCCGCATGGGCAAAGACGCCTGCCAACAGGCAGGCAAATGCAATGACGCTGCGTCGAACGCAGTGACGTGTACTGTTCATTGTTGATTCCTGTGAGTCAAATCTCGTGTGTGTTTCAATGAAGCAGCGGAGATACAGAAGGGGACTGCATCCCGCCGCGTCCGCGGTCAGGGCATCAGGGACGGAGTTTGCTCGCTCGTGAAGCTCTGTTGTCAAAGCGGTACCCCAGCGTCGTAATCCACTGGTTGTAATTCAGGCTCCCGCCCCGCTGCGTCGTGAAGGCGCTTTCCAGGAACATCTTGGCGCCCAGGTTGGTGTCGAACATTATGTTCACGAAGTCCGAGTCGTTGGCACTGGCCAGAGTTGAATTATACGAGTACCTGCCTCCCTGCACGTACAGGCGGAAGCGCTCGCCAAGATCTCTGGTCAGCGAGATCGCCTTATAAGAACCTGCCGAGAATGAATTGTCGAACTTGGAGTAACGTGCATCCAGCGTCATACCCGTCTTCCAGACATGGCCTATCGTCGCCCCATACATCTGATTGAGCGACGCCTTCTGGTCGCTGGAACTGCTGCTCCGTCCCAGGGTGAAGTACGGAGTGATGTGCCACGGAAGAGTAATGCGAGCGCCGCCATTCAGTCCCTGGTACAGATACTTGTCCAGCAAACCCGTTCCCACCAGGGTCGGATCGAATGTCGGAACATCCCGGAAGTACGTGTCACTTAGATCGAGCGCCACTCGCGGGTGCACCTGCACCCGAACCGACAGCAGGCTCTGACCAAGTCCGGTGCTCACCGTCGGCATTCCAGGGTTAGCCGCTGGCTTATCAATCTGCATGGAGTGGAAGAGCGAGAAGTAGCGCTTGTATGAGAACTCGTTCTCCGTAAAGACGAACGGGCGGTTCACTACCCACTGCTGCATATTCACGCCTGCACCGGCGCTGCTCGAATAATGAACGTTGTCGTAACTGCCGCCATGGAAGTTCAGGAATGCGCCGCCAATGCGGTTCTTGGGGTTATAGTCCCACGCCGTGGGGTCAGGCGTAGAACCGGCGAAAGTGCTGATCAACGCCTTTTGCGAGACTCGCATGCTCACGTACGCGCCGTCGATCGTCTCCAGACTCGACGCATACGGCACAAACAGCCGCCCGATTCCCGCCGTCCATCGCGACTCAGGGTTGATGTACGAAAGACTCATCAGGTAAGTCCGGTTCAGTAGATTCTGTAGCGACTGCTGCGAACCTCCCTGTCCGCGCTGCAGGCTTCCACGCCAGTAACCGTTCAGGTTCCAGTGCGTGCCCAGGATCCGCGTGAAGTCCGCCCGGAACACCATGCCATACTCGCTCGACGTAGTGCCGCCCTGGCCGAGTTCCTGGATCGTGCTCTGGTCGAATCCGAGCCGGCCGCGAATCTGGTTCACTTCGGGGAGCGGAGGCCGCGGTTCGGCTTCGCGTACTTCTTCATCCAGCGGGTCGCCTTCGGTAAAGCTCACCACCATCGGGTACTTCCGCGTATTTCCAAGCGTGTCCTTCTGCACCAGCTTGGCGACTTCCTCCGACGGCATCGACACCGCGTCGCCCTCTTCCAGATCGCGTGCCTTGGCCTCGATTTCGCATACCGCCGACGTCGAAGCTACGGACACGACTCTCAGCTTTGCGATAATCCCCGGCTCTAACGCCACATTCGACGGATCGCTGTCAGGCTTCTTCGGATCCTGTTTCAGGATTAGCTTCGTTCCTTCCACAAGGCCCGCGTTGCGGCCGCCGTCAATGTATACGTTCGTGCCGCTGATATAGCGAACATGGAACGTCGTGTGAAACTGGGTCTGTTCGGCTTGCGATGGCTGCTGAGGAGCGGAAGCCGTCCCCTCCGCAGGTGTCTGGGAGAAAGAAGCAGTCGCTGCAAAAAGCACAATGGGTAATACGAGTCGACGCATCGTGGTCTAACCTCCGTTGCCGCTCTTGTGGCAGTTGTAGCAGCTCGTCGGCGTATAGGTGTACCCGTTCACGTTCGGGTGGTTGAAGTTGGCAGCATTGCCGCTTCCGTGACAGGTCGCCGTGCAACTGAACACCGTGTAGTCGTTCGAGTTAGCGTGGCAGGTCGTGCAAACGCTGTTGGCGTTTCCGTGCGTGGTCGGGAAGAACGTGTGATAGGTCGACGGCAGAGTCGCCGGCAGCCAAGCAGTCGTGGTATGGCAGGTGGTGCAGGTCGTCGGCCAGCCCGCCGAAGTGTGGTTGGGGTTAGTGGTACCGGTGTAATCCGCCGTGTGGCAGCTGTAGCAGTCGGTCGGCAACGTGCCGGAGTAGTTGTTGTTGGTATGGCAAAGCGCGCAGGCAACGGTGGTATGCGCACCCGTCAGCGGGAAGGTGGTGTTGTTGTGGTTGAAGGTGGCGCTCGTCCAATTTGTGGTCGAGTGGCAGGTATCGCAGGTGGTCGGGAATCCGGCCGATACGTGATTCGGGTTGGTGGTTCCGGTGTAGTCCGCCTGATGGCAGCCGTAGCAGGTTGTCGGCAGCGAACCGTTGTAAGTGGTTGCTGAGGTGTGGCATTGCACGCACTGCATGGTCGCGTGGAAACCCGTCAGCGGGAACGAAGTCGTCGAGTGGTTGAAGGTAGAGGTCGTCCAGTTCGTCGTCGAGTGGCAAATCGTGCAATCGGTCGGGAATCCCGCCGATACGTGAGCTGGATTGGTGGTTCCGGTGAAGTCCGCCTGGTGGCAGCCGTAGCAGGCCGTGGGCAAAGATCCTGAGTAGTTATTGTTCGTGTGGCAGCTCGCGCAAGCCACAGTAGTGTGAGCTCCCGTCAGCGGGAAGGTCGTGTTGTTGTGGTTGAAGGTCGACGTTGTCCAGCTCGTGGTGGTGTGGCACTGCGTGCAGTCCGTCGGGAAGGCCGTCGGATTGGCAGCATGCGGCGGGTTGGTAGTGCCGTTGTAATCCGTCTGATGGCAACCGATGCACGTCGTTGGCAGCGTGCCCGCGTAGTTATTGTTCGTGTGGCAGCTCGCGCACGCCACAGTAGTGTGTGCTCCCGTCAGCGGGAAAGACGTGTTGTTGTGGTTGAAGGTGGAGGTTGTCCAGCTCGTGGTGTTGTGGCATTGCGTACAGTCAGTTGGGAAGCCCGAGCTTACGTGGTTCGGGTTCGTGGTGCCGGTGAAGTCCGCCTGGTGGCAGCCGTAGCAAGCCGTCGGCAGCGAGCCCGTGTAGTTATTGTTCGTGTGGCAGCTCGCGCAAGCCACCGTCGTGTGTGCTCCCGTCAGCGGGAACGACGTGTTGTTGTGGTTGAAGGTCGAGGTTGTCCAGTTCGTGGTGTTGTGGCACTGCGTGCAGTCCGTCGGGAAGCCCGAGGCCACGTGGTTCGGATTGGTGGTTCCGGTAAAGTCCGCTTGGTGGCAGCCATAGCAAGCCGTCGGCAGCGAGCCGTTATAACTGCTCGCCGTCGTGTGGCACTGGGTGCACTGCATCGTTGCATGGAAGCCCGTCAGCGGGAACGACGTGTTGTTGTGGTTGAACGTCGAGGTTGTCCAGTTCGTGGTGCTGTGGCACTGTGTGCAGTCCGTCGGGAAGCCCGAGGCCACGTGATTCGGATTCGTGGTGCCGGTAAAGTCTGCCTGGTGGCAGCCGTAGCAGGCGGTCGGAAGCGTTCCAGAGTAATTGTTGTTTGTGTGGCAGCTGGCGCAGGGTACCGTAACATGCGCACCCGTCAGCGGGAACGACGTGTTGTTGTGATTGAACGTCGACGTAGTCCACGAAGACGTGTTGTGGCACTGCGTGCAATCGGTCGGGAATCCCTTGTGGGGCGGATTATTTGCCCCGGTGTAATCCGACTGGTGGCAGCCGTAGCAGGTGGTCGGGAGCGTTCCCTTGTAGTTGTCCTGCGCGGTGTGGCAGGTTGCGCATTGCATCGTCGCATGGAAACCGGTCAGCGGGAACGAGGTGGTGCTGTGGTTGAATGTCGACGGGATCCACGCCGTGGTGCTGTGGCAGGAATCGCAGGTTTGTGGGAATCCGGCCGTAACGTGGTTCGGGCTCGTGGTTCCGTTGAAGTCCGACAAGTGGCAGGACACGCAGGCCGTGGAGGTTGACGTGTAGTTATTGTTCAAGTGGCACTGGGCGCACTGCAGGGTCGCATGGGCGCCTGTCAGCGGGTAGTGAGCATACGTGGCATGGTCGAACTTGGCGTTGAGCCAGTTCGACGTGCTGTGGCAGGTATCGCAGGTTGTGGGCAGGTTCAACTGCACGTGGCTGGGATTATTGGTGCCGGTGAAGTCCGCCTGGTGGCAGCCGTAGCAGGTCTTCGGCACGGTCGTGTAGTTTCCGTTGACGTGGCATTGGGCGCAGGCAACCGTCGCGTGAGCGCCCGTGAGCGGAAAGACTGCATTGTGATTGAAGCTGGACGGCATCCACGCCGTAGTCGTGTGGCAAAGAGTGCAGTCGGTGGGGAACTGCGACGAGACGTGGTTCGGATCCTTTGTCCCGGTGAAGTCTGCCTGGTGGCAGCCGTAGCAGTTGGTCGGCAGCGAACCGTTGTAGTTGTTGTTGGTGTGGCAACTGGCGCAGGGTACGGTCACGTGCGCGCCGGTCAGCGGGAATGACGTCGTGTTGTGGTTGAACAGCGCGTTCGACCAGTCGGTTGTGCTATGGCAAGTGCCGCACTGCGTGGATATGCCAAGCTTCACGTGGGGCGGGTTGGTTGTGCCGGTGAAGTCCGACTGATGGCACGAGTAGCACTGAGTCGACGTGGCGGAGAAGTTGTTGTTGATATGGCAGGCCGTGCAAGCCAGCGTTGCATGCGCGCCGGTCAGCGCGTAACCCGTGTACTTCAGGTGATCGAACTTCGCGCTCACGAAGTTATTCATCGTGTGGCAGGTTTCGCACGTTGTTGGGAAGTTAAGCGCCACGTGATTAATCACCGGCGTCAGAAAGTCCTGCTGGTGGCACGAGTAACATGCGGTCGATAACCCGACAAACTGCCCGGCTGCCGCGTTCTGATGGCACTGGTCGCACTCCACAAGTGCGTGGGCGCCCACCAGCGGAAACCGGTTCTGGTGATTCTGAATCTGGCTGATATCGGTTTGCCACCCCTTGACTGTATGGCAGCTCTCGCAGTTAGCCCCGAATTGACGCCGGTGAATGTCTGCGTGGCACTCAGCGCACTGGGTGCTTACCTTCTTGAAGACCATGTTGGTGTGGCATTGCGTACATGCCACCTTGGCATGCATTCCCCGCAGCGGATAGCCCGTGGAGTCATGATTGAATTCAGGATTCTGCCGAATGGGCTTCCAACTCACCGCGGTATGGCAGTTTTGGCAGGGCGTGGCGATCGGACCGTGAGGATTCGTCACCTTCGCCTGAGGCCCCGCAGCCTGCGCCTGCGCCACGTCTGCCGGTACATGCACCGGCAGGCCGCAAAGTGCGGGGGCCAATCCGATAGCTATTGAGAGCAACCAGCGAAACCGATCCAACGCGTCTCTCCACCTAGTCCGAAGAGCACGAGACAGGCTAGATGCGAGCCCGGACCAGTGTCAGGGCATCTACACAAATAACCCCCGAGTCAATTCAAATGGAGGGCGGCAAATATCCCTCGCAAATGATCAACTCAGTCTCGTCGTTCAGACTTCAGTTCTAAAAACCAAGAATGTCTTTTTTACCGGTAGCCTTTTGTGTTCGTCGCCACTGAAGCAGTAGCTGGCTTCGGCGGGGGTGGCGCGGCCTTTACATCGCAATTGCTAGTCCGGGATTCTTTCTGCTAGGCAACGAACACATACAAGGACGCAAAATAGAGGGGTAACCGAAATGAAGACTAACCCAGCCTACCCCGCATGGTCCAGCGAAAAAACCGTCAATGTAAACCAACCTTGACCAAGATTTTGAATGTCTGCTTCGTTGGCTAACAGTCACCAGGCTTGCCTGACTGGTGCTTCAGCTCTTTAGTTTCTGCTAATTAGTCCTGGTCGCTCTCCTTAAGGATTTGCTCTGCTTGTGTTCCTAGCAGGCACGTTTTCTTCTTAACAGTTCAACAAGCTCTTTTGGCTCATCAATAAGGAGTTAGGACCGGCGCTTCGTATTTGGTGCAATGGAGCACCCCGGAGTTTTCCGATTATTTTGTTAGTTACGAGTTAGTCAAAAAGTGTGTGGGTTATCCCACGAATGAGTTACAAATCGTTGCATGAACCGATTGCACCGAAGAAACGCCGTCTGTCACGAACAGGAGTGACTTACATCACTCTTGATCAGGAGTACGCAGCGCGAATTCTTCACCTGACCGAAGATGAACCAGGCCCTGCAGGCGATCATTCCTGACGGGAAAACGTGCGGGGCAAACACGAGCAGCTGTCGTCACGTTGTGGACTCTTTTCCAACTACTCCGGGTTACCTCGATAGCCTGGTTTTTCATCCCGCCCGCGATGACAGTTCCCGTCTGACTGCTTGCTGACCGTCTCCTCATAAGTTCCGCCGAAGCTTGAGATTGGTCAATCAGATAGAAGTGAACTCATGGTCCAATAGCCACAATCTACCCGTGGGCGCGATCCCTTAGTGAATCTCAGCCCGTCACGAGGATTAGGGATATTGTCATCGTCCGGCGAGATTACGGACTTCGCCAGAGACTGGATTGGAAGTCGAGGGTTTCATATGCTGCGGAAGATTTTAGTGTCTGGGATGTTGTTTGGGATGTGTGGAATAGCGGTGTATGGGGCGGAGCAGAAGGTAGCCGCGGCCAAGGCGCCGACGGCGCCTGCGGCGAAGCTGACGGCAGCACAGATTGTGGAGAAGAACGTGGTGGCGCGGGGCGGCCTTCAGGCCTGGCGCGGGGTGCAGTCTTTGAAGGAGACGGGCAAGATGGCGGCCGGGGGCAACGATCGTTCGACGCAGCCGGTGGAGATTCCGGGGGCACATCGTCCGGGCAAGTCGATGCCGTTGCCGTCGAACCCGCGGCTGAAGGAGGAAGCACAGCTACCCTTCACGCTGGAGTTGGAGAGGCCGCGCAAGGTGCGGCTGGAGATTGAGTTTGCCGGCAAGACGGCTGTGCAGGTCTACGACGGGACGAACGGCTGGAAGCTGCGCCCGTATCTGAACCGGCTGGAAGTGGAGCCCTACACGGAGGACGAGCAGAAGCTTGCGGCCATGCAGACGGATCTGGACGGAGCGCTGATCGACTACGCGGCCAAGGGCAGCAAGGTGGAGTTGGAAGGCACCGAGAAGGTGGAGGATCGCGACGCCTACAAGCTGAAGGTGACGATGGCCAACGGCCACGAGACGCATGTATGGGTGGACGCGCAGACGTTCCTGGAAGCCAAGGTGGAAGGACAGCCGCGGCGCATGGACGGCAAGATTCACGCGGTGGAGGTTTACTACCGGGACTACCGGGCGGTGAACGGGTTGCAGATGCCGTTTTTGCTGGAGACGCATGTGGTTCCGTTGGGAACCGGGGCGGCGGCAGCGCGGGAGATCCACTATCAGCCGGAGAAGATTGCCCTCGACAAGATTGTTGTGAATCCGAAACTGAACGCTTCGGACTTTGCCAAGCCGCAGGTGCAGGTAGCGGCCACTCATCCGTAGTTTTGGGTTTGTTTTTCAGTGGGTTAAGCAGTCGGGGGCCGCAAAGGCCGTGAGCAGTGAAACAGACAGTCCGCCTCAACGCCTAAGGTGTTGGGAAAGCCGGCAGCGACCGGCGGCGGGCGGTAAGTGCAGTAATTAACATTTGGGTCTCGCCTCAGAATTTGTCGATCCTGCGGATCTCATTTCGGTGATGGGGATCTGATTGAGCGGCATGATTCTGTGCTCTTTTTCGTGACCTGAGCGTTTCTTCGGGACAGGCAGCCGGACAGCGGTTCCGGTCTCGGGGGAGTTTGAGCTGTTCCCGAAGGCTTTTCATCACGGGTGCGAAGGCGTCAGTCATGAATATTAACGAGTACTGGAATCGACCGCTGCCACACGCCGAAACGCGCGGAGACGTGCCGAGGACGGTACTGTTCCAGCGTGCGGCCTCGGCAAATGACACGGGTTCCGACGCGCAGCCGGCAGATATGACGGTGATGCAGTTCGTGGCCGCGCGCTTTCTTCCCGACCACATTGCCATCAAGACCAGCCCTGGCCGTCGCCACTACCAGGCAATCCTGAAGCACGTGATCAAGCCTGAAGAGGTGGAGGCGATCTTCTGCGTCTCGACCGAGAGCAGTTCGCGGGCCAAGATGCAGCCCAAAGCCGAATGGCCCTACATCAGCGAAGTGCGGCTGCGCGAAGCCTGCCCGGAGCATGTCCAGCGGCTGATTACCGCGGCCCTCAACGGCGGCTACTCGTCGCAGACCATCCGCCACATCCGCAACGTGGTGGGCGCCATCTTCTCTCACGCCCTGCGCACCCGGCACTATGCCGGCGACAACCCGGCGGCGCTGGTGGTTCTTCCCGGCATGAAGCGGCGCGAGTCGCATGCGCTGAGCCTGGAACAGACCCTGAAGGTGCTGGAGCAGATGCAGTATCCGGAGCGCGAGGTGACGCTGTTTGCCATTCTCACCAGCATGAACATCGCCGAGATCTGCGGGCTGCAGTGGAAGTTCGTGAACCTGACCGAACATCATCTGAGCCGCGAAGGCCAGTCCATTCCGCCGCGCAGCATCCTGGTGCGCAACCAGTGGTACCGCGGCGAACTGTGCGCGGTGCCGGCAGGACGGCGCAAGTCGATTCCGATTCCGCAGTTGCTGTTCACCGTGCTGCACACGCTGAGCCGCACCAAGTCCAGCGGATGGAATGATTTTGTGCTGTCGACCAAGTCAGGCCGGCCCATCAACCAGATCAACCTGGCTGCCCGCCGCCTCAAGCACATCGGCCGAGAGCTCGAAATGCCCTGGATCTCCTGGCAAGTGCTGCGCCGCACAAGAGCCGTGCTGGCCTACGAGTTCGGCACACAGATCCAGCACGAACTCGCCAAAGCGCTGCCGCCTGCCACAGCCGGTCCGGTTACTGTGTTCGGCCGGATGCCGGAAAAGAAGCGCGGCTAAAATCGCCACTCCCCCGAGCGGCTTCCCACCACACGCGGCTTCCCCCAAGCCTCCCCTCCAGTCTCCCAGACACAGATTCACCGCTTCATTCAGGAGATGAAGGCTCCATTTGGCTTGTAAAGTTGATTCGCTACTTGTTCGCCTACGGTTGGACAGTTACTTATTTATTTTCAACTACTTATTGCTTATCACAAGGCGAACAAAGGGCGATTATATCTGCGAAAAATTTTTCTCCGCCCAAACCGCCAAGCTGCCAAATGCGCGCCGGGGTTGCGACTTGTTTCACAGTCGACTATTCCCAGTTCGCCAGATTGAGTGTGGGGCAGGCCGCAGAACCAATTCTGTATTCCCCGTCACGCGTGTGGAGCATGATCTCCGATCACTTCTGACGTGCTGAAAGAGACGAAGGAAGGGTTTCGGCTTTGGCCGGCGAATCCAAGATGGCGTTCGGCGATGACGTGCGGCTGGCCGGACCGGGCAGAAGCCGCGCAGGTCTGGCTAAGCTAGACATTTCACCCAGAGCTAGCGAGGTCTCAGCGGGGCGGGCGTGGGAGCCACCGGGGCTCCACCAGGCGGTCCAAACCCAGGCGCGCCAAAGTTGGTGGGTGGCCCGACCGGTTGAATGGGGAATGGCATGAAGCCGTTGCCGCGGTCACCCATCGGGTCGTATACAAACTCCCACTCGGTGTAGTGATTTTTGGTCTTATAAGTAAGGATCGAGTCTTTATCGACGGCCGGAGAGACGCCGATGAGGGCGCCGGTGCCACCAAGGGTCGGCATTCCGGTGCTGAACGTCAGGCTGCTGTTACCGTTGCTACCACCGTTGCTGCTACCGTTGCTGTTGCCGTTTCCGCTGGTGGGGAAGGCAGTCGGGATTTGGGTAGCGCCGAGGCCGTTATCTCCGCCCGGGATGCCGGCGGAGCCGGTGAGCACTGCGGCGCCCATGTTCAGCGGCTGACCGAAGTATCCCATGGTGAGCGGAGCCTTATTGCCACCGTACAGAACTGGAACCCAATCGTCCTTACCGCTCAGCGGATCGAGGTAGCGCTTGCGCAGAAAGCGCATCATGTTGGTGTCTTCGAGCGCATCAACGTTGGGAGGGTAGTGCCGTAACTTGCGGTAGTAGAGCTGGATGGCGCGGGAGTACTGCCTGCCGCGGTGCATGGTCTCGAGCTCCTGGTCGCGACGAATGTCTTCCTTTACCTTGGGAGCCGCAGCGGCCAGGAAGATCATGATCACCGCCAGCAGGATGATGACGGCAGCCAGAACGTAGCCCTCTTCGGAGGGGCAGCCCTCTTCCGCGGGCCGGGAATTCCGGGGCATACGTTCTGGATTCATTGACTTGGCTCGATTAGTTGGAGGCAACCACAGCAATGTTCTGGGTAATGTTGTGGGTCAGATCTGTCACCTGAACGCTGGACGGCTGGATCAGGCCTACGCGGAAGCGGTGGAACATGATGTCGCCGGTCTTGGCGGCAAACATGTCATCGCCGTGGGTGAAGAGCGCGGTGTAGGTCTTGTCTTTGGTCTGAGCAAACCCGAGGTACTTGAGGTTCATCTCCGGCGGTTTAGGCGGCTCGGGAGCCGGGGCCACCGCAGCGGCGATAGCATCAGGCCGCGCGGGTGCGATCGGCTTCTCCGGGACCACCGGGGGCAGGACGGCGGAAAATACGTCGCGGCCGTTGCCGGTGTACTCCAGCTGCTCGGTGCGGGCGAGTTCGTCAAGACGAAGCACCGGGTCGAGCCTCGACCGGGAGGTTTTGTGGGCCGTGCTGCCTGCCGTGCTGACGGATTTGGCAGCGGCCATAACGGGCCGGACGGCCGCATGGGAGCTCGGCGAGGCGAAGGTGTTGTAGACCTCCCAGGCGCCGACCACGCCGATAACGGCGAACAGCCCGACGACCAGGCGAACCTGCTTTTTGTTTTCAGTTCCCAGGGCGATGGCCATGTTAGTTGCCCTCCCTTCCGGTTTCAAAAGCCGGGGGAGCAGAAACTCCCTCGCCGGCGCCTGTCGTGGGCAGACCGCTGGCGGCCGCGTCGGCGGAGCGGAGCCAGGTGGAGACCTTGAGGCGAAGATTGGCCGGTCCGGACTGCTGGCCGTTGAGCTGCATGGCCCGGATAACAAAGAAGATCTGGTCGCGTTCCAGCCCGTTAATGAAGTGCATCATCTGGGCATAATCCCCGCTGATGGAGGCGTCCATCGAGATCTCGGTCAGATCGGCTCCCGCCACCGGCTGCGCCGCCTGGGTATATGAGAGGTGCGAGAGGCGCACGCCCGACTTGGTTTGAAGCTCGGCGATCCGGGTGGCCAGGAGCGAGTAGCTGGCCGGAATGCGTTGGTCGTAGAAAGTCTGGATGCGGTCCCGGGTGCTGGCGACGCGCTTGTCGAGGCCGCGCAGCGGAACCGTGTCCTGGGTCAGGCCTTCGAGCTGCGCCTTTTTGGACTCGAGCGTGTGGATGGCGCTGGCGTCAGAGACGGTCCAGAGAAAGCCGAGGCGCAGAATCAGCCCGAGCACCAGAACCGAGAGCACTCCGACTCCGCCCCAGTGCCAGAACATGGAGGAGCTGAGGACTTGGCCGAGGGTAGGGCGTTGCTCGTTCTTCATTTCGCACCTCCGGCGAGAATCTTGGCAGGAGAGGCCTTGGCCGGGCCGTCCGTGGGCATATCACTCGTGGTGATGGCCAGGTTGTAGTCGGTCAAAAGATCGAGATCTTCAATGCTGTTGGCACTGACGGTCTGGATCCTGCCGGTCATCTGGTTGTTGTCTTCGGGGTTCTCGCCGACGATACGAGGACGCAGGAAGCGGTTAGAGTGCTCCATGTTCTCCACCAGGCGGATGTTTTCGTCGCGCGGTCCCAGCACTCTCAGGTGGAGGATGACCTGGCCGTCCTTGGTGCGGACCGGCTCGATCTCGGTAACCTGGACGGGATCGGGGAGCACAGTCTCGAGATCCTTCATGACCAGGGTCCAGGAAAAGGCCTTCTCATCGAAGAGTTCGTTGAGGGCTTCGGTCTGCAGCAGCACTTTGGCGTTGGACGGCTGCTGCATCAGGGATTCATAGCTCTGGCGCTCGCCGCCCATCTGCGTGAGAGCGTCGTCGATCAGGTGAGTCCGCTGATAAGCGCGTTGATCCTGCTGCATCACAAAGTGCAGGAGCAGGCCCAACGCGATCGCCGCCAGCGCCAGGATGCCCATTGCCACCCGGAGGCGCTTGTAGATGTCGGTCAGGTCCGTGAACGGACGCGATGCAAGATTCAGAGTAATCTTCATGGGGTTTCCCCTCGTCCCAGCGTCAAATGCGGTGCTGGGTCTGCTGCGAATAAGTTCTCAGTGAGGAAGAGGTCCCGGCTCAGCTCGGCCCGTTCCGCCCCGGCTCTCCACCATCTGGACGGGATCGGGTAAATAGAACGCCGGGACCCTCACTCACCCCGGGGTATCTGCCTGGCTTCAATAAAGAGTGAACCAAGGAGGCAGAGGCCCGGGCAACCTACCTTACTGGTTATTAAACTGCGGTGTAAGCTGCTGGCGCGGTGGCGGCAGGACAGCAGGCTTGTCGGCCGGTTGCGGCTGATTCTGGGGAGGCGCGGCCGGCGGCCCCTCAGCCTTCGCTGCGATCTTGCGATAGGAAACAGAGTTCGAGTTTCCGAGGTCAACCATCTTCAGGTTGTCGTCGGTGATGCCGGGAGTGCGGACCACGTGAGGAATGACGGCAAACACAATCTCCTGCGTGTTGCGCTCCTTGTTTTCCTGGGCGAACAGATACTTCAGGATCGGGATCTTGCTCAGCAGCGGGTAACCGCTCAGCGACTGGGTGTCGGTGTCGTTGAGGATGCCGGCAATGAGGTTGACTTCGCCGTCGGCCAGGCGGACCTCGTGGTCGATGGTGCGCTGCCCGATGGTGGGTTCGGTTACGCCGTCGATGGTCTGCTCTCCGGTCACCGTGGAGACTTCGAGCGAGAGCTTGAGGGTGACGTCGTTGCCGGCATGGACGTAGGGAGTAATGTCGACCTTGACACCCACGTCGATGTACTGGAACTGGGTGTTGACGCCTTGTGTCAGGCCGCTCTGGAACGATCCGGTGGCAATCGGAATGCGATCGCCGATCTTGAGCGAGGCCTTTTCACTATCCATGACGCGCATCTGCGGCCGCTGGAGGACCTTGGTATTGCTGTCGGAGTAGAGCGCTTCGAAGCTGGCGCCGCCCACCGAGACCGCGATATCGCTTGCGCCCAGGCCGGCAAAGGAGTTCAGGTTCAACCCCGAGCTGCTGCCGCCGCTGGAACCGCCAGGAGAGATTGAGGCGCCGACGGAAGTGGGCAGGTTCGTGCCCAGATTGCGAATGCGATCGCGGCTGACTTCCATGACCACGACTTCCACCACGACTTCGGACTTCGGCTTGTCGAGGTCGGCGAGCAGCCGCTGCACCAGCACCATCTGGTCTGGTGTTCCGCGGATGGTGAGGGACCGAAGCTCGGGCGTGACCTGGATCTTGCTGATGTCGAGAATGCCTTTCAGCGTGCCGGCGACTTCCTGCAGATCAGCCGCCGTGGCGGCATTGCGCAGGTAGAACGTCTTCATCACATTCTGTTCCAGTTCCTTGCGCTTTCCGCTGTTGTCCGCGGCAATCATGACGGTGTTCGACGAGAGCGGCCGCCAGAACGTCTTGGACTGCATCGAGAGCATGTTGAGCGCTTCGCGAACCGTGACGTCCTTCAACTCGAAGGTGATTTTGACCGGCTTGTACTCGGGATCGACCAGCACGTTGAAGCCGCCCAGTTTGCCGATGGTCTTGTAGATGACGTCTACGTTGGCCGTCATCTGGATGGAGACCGGAAAGTCTGCCTTGAAGTCGAGCACCACGGGACCAGCCGCTTCCTTGGCTTCCTGCTCAAGGGGCTCTTCCTTGGGTTGGGGCGCGACCTTCTCGGCCTGCTTCTTCTCGATTTCGTCGTTGACGCGGTGAAGCAACCCCTTGGCCTCAAAGTTGCTGGGGTCGATCTGTTGCGCCAGGCGATATTCGGCGACCGCCTCTTCTTCCTTACCTTCGTCGTGCAGCTGCTGCCCGGCATGGATGTGCTGGGAGGACGCGAAGAATCTCATCCGCAGGTAGGACGCCATGTACTTAGGGTCGGACGGGCTGGCGTCGTGGGCCTTTTTATAGGCCTGGTAAGCGGTGTCGTAATCGTTTCTCTTCTCAGCACGCTCGCCATCTTTATAGGCGGATGAAGCGCTGTCGGCGAGCACCGGTACGGCCGTAATTAAGGAGAGTACTGCGTAAATGAGGACCCGAGATCGCATATGGTCGCCTCGTTCTCTAAATGGCGTGGTTTCCCTAAGCAGACATTCTAGGAAGGACTGTCCTGAAGGTCATTGCGCCAGAGCAACGTGCCTGTTTTCAGTTGAAAAAATGAAGATGGGGATCTCCAAAATTCCTTTAATGAAGCCAGGCAACGCGGCCATTAAGCCACTTTGGCATGGCAATAAAAGGGGCTATTTGTTATCCATCAAGCGCCGGTGATTATTGATGAAAGATTGCGCGTCAAGCGCCCTCGCCGGCCGCATCTACTTGGGGAGCGGGTGCGGTTTGACGGCTCCGCAGCTCGCACTTTTGAAGCGGGAAAGCGACTCCGTGGTCCACTCGACCAGCTGCCGCCGGCCGCCGACCAGGAAGGTTCCATTGAAGTGCACCTTTCCCGTGACATGTTCCGGATCGGTCCAGGTAGACTCCAGATCGCCCTTTCCCTCCATGACTCCGTTGCAGACATATTCGCCCGTGGTCTTGTTGCCGGTGGTAACCCGATTCTGGATGGTGCACTGGGCGTTACCGTGCGGGAGCAGCGCGCCATAGTCGTCGATCATTTCCTGAGTAAGACAGACCTCGCTGGTATGGGTTCCACCAGGCATCTTGGCGGCATCCACTCCCTCGACCGCGGGCGCTTTCTGCCAGGTGGTGGTGGTGCCGATCTCCCACAGTCCTGGCTTGCGGGTCGTAGTCCCCGCCCAGGCCATCGATGCCAGACCGATGCAAGCGCCGATCGCAATCCTAATACGCGTTTGGTTCATGTGTTCCTTCTGTCGTGCAACCAGCAAAAACGGCTTTGGAGGATTTTGAAGACACGAGTCTTCGCTACCTGCAATGAGAGCTGGTCGTCGGCGAGGTGTGGCCTGAATTGGTTCGACGATCTGCCCGGCTTAAATGCCCATCTATCCAGATCGCGATCAGGCGCAAAGTTCTCTTCAAGCTCGGCCATTGGATTCGGCCGTTCCAGGTCTGATCCCGCCGGGTCAGACAAGTGTTCATCTGCCTCGGCGGGGTGCCTATTTATTGGTTACAGCTCTATATCAACCTGCCGTTCCAGCCGCTGGGAATCGCGAATCACAACCGACTCGCGGCGAGGCTCAATGTAGCCATCCTCGCTCCACTTGGAAAGAATGCGGCTGATGGTGAACAGCGTGGTGCCCGTCATCTGCGCCAGCTCTTCGCGGGAAAGCGAAATCTGGATGCCGCCGTTCTGCTCGCGTCCTACTTGCCGCATCAAGCGGAGCAGGGTGAGGGCCAGGCGCTTGGCGACGCGTTCCGTGGCGATTTCCCGGAAACGTTCTTCAAGCTCCTGCAGACGGTTGGACAGAATCTGGTTGATGTTTTTGCGAATCTGCGGATGTTCCGTCAGCACGCTCTGCAGCCGCGAGTACTCCCACACCAGGGCCTTGCTCTTCTCCATGGCGCGGGCGGAACAGGTATGGCTGCCGTTGGCTGCTTCGGCCTGGACGCCTACTGCTTCGCCCTTGCCGTTCATCCACAGAATTACTTCGCTGCCGCCGGGGCTGAGTTGCGTAAGTTTCACGCTGCCGGCTTCGATCAGGACCAGTGACTTGATGGGTTGTCCCTGCATGAAGAGCAGTTCGTCCCGGGCAAACATTCGCGCTCGTGCGCACAACGCGATGTCCCGGCACTCGGCCTGGCTCAACCCTGCAAAGAGGGTAGATCCAGCCATTAGAACAACGCGGTCAGAGAGGGTTGGATCGCCAAGACAAGAAACACTACTAGCAAAAGGGCGGACCTCCGCCAAACGTGGTGAAGTCATCATACTTCCTCGAGCATCCGTTTTGGACGATTACGGAACACGCCGCAAGCTTCAACTGTCACGGTCATGTCTGATTCCGAATGGCTTCAAAGGACGAGCGAGGGGGCGCTCGAAAAATACTTCAATGCGTTCTAAACAATGACACCGCTGCTTATCGGGGCCCGAAAATCATTCTTCGTGTATTCGTCGTGTACTTGAAATCTTCAACCCTTGTCAAGAATTTTTGGTAACCCCCCAGAGCCATCGGCTCTCCCCCGGGGGTCTGTCCTGTATCCCATGGATGATACCCGTTCAAATTTGATCTGCCGCAAAGTGAGCGACATTTTCGAAAACCTTGGGAATCTCCGCGTGACTTCACTGTTATAACCCGATTCCTCTCTGCCGCAATGAGAATTGTGATTGTTTCAAGACAAAGAGTACCTAAAACTTGCCCGCAAGCAGACCATCGGTACTCGCCTGGAAACATTACTCTTCGGTGACCGATTTCTCCCACTTTTATCCTCCGGGTAATGACCCCCTCACAACCGGGTCTCAAGACCATAGTGCACGACACCTGCAGATCGTAACTATCGGATATACAGCATGCATTGATTCACTTGCTTAAGAGCAAGTATTCACTTCCGCGGCCCGTGCTAGCGTACATCCGATAAGCGCGTGTAATGTGCCGGCCGGTTACGGGCTCGTAAATGAGCCAAATGGATAGGCACAGGTTACTCCGCAGTTAATGCCCTGCAAGCGTGTTCACCGTAGCCATGGCACAAAACTGGCGGACAACGACAGGCATGATGGTTGTTCTGAAGATCGGATAACTCTATCTCGACCCGGCCCAGCGCCGGGCTTTAGGTTCTTAACCCGCTCAACCATTCAGGAGGGATCGAGCGATGAAAAAATGGCTTTATATTGTCCCGCTCTTCCTTTGTGTCCTCGGGGGCTTCGTGGCTGGACACTATCTCGCTCATCCTCGCATGGAAGCGTCCCGCCGGATTCTCTACTACGTCGATCCGATGCACCCGTCCTACAAGGCCTCGAAGCCGGGCAAGGCTCCCGACTGCGGCATGGACCTGGTTCCGGTGTATGCGGATGCGGCGGCCAGCGCGGTCGCGCCGAGTGTGCCCGCCATGACCGGGGCCAGCATCGATTCGGCCGTGCAACAGCTTTACGGGATCCGCCTGGCGAAGGCGGAGAAGCAGCCCCAGCATCAATCGCTGCGCCTCTTTGGCCGGGTGTCGGCTGAGGACACGCGCATCTTCCGCGTCGATTTCGGCGCCGACGGCTTCGTGAAGGAAACCAAGGAAGACTCTGTCGGCTCGCACGTTACCAAAGATCAACACCTGGCATTAGTCTATTCACCCGACTTCCTCGCCGTTGCCGGCGGTTACCTTGCCGCCAATGAGCGCACTCCGGGCGCGCAGAACAACGCAAGGAGTAACACCGGAGCCGCGGGCGACGCGCAGAACTCCGCCAGCGTGCTGGCCCGCGCCGACCGGCTGCGCAACCTGGGCATGAGCGACGCGCAAATTGATGAGATGACGTCGACCAGGAAGCTGCCCGAAGACGTCTACATCGTGTCGCCCGTGGATGGTTTCATCCTCACCCGCACCATCTCGCCGGGCATGCGGGTGGAGCGCATGACGCAGCTCTACCAGGTTGCCGATCTGAGCAAGGTGTGGATTGAGGCAGAGGTATTCGGACGCGACGCGCAGTCGATTCATCCCGGCGCTCCGGCCACGGTGAGCCTGCCGGATACCAACCAGACGCTGCATGGGTCAATCCTCAGCGTCCTGCCAGATGTGGATCCGGTAACCCACGCGGTGAAGGTGCGGCTGGAAGCCGAAAACCCCGGATACAAGCTTCGCCCAGGCATGTTCGTCAACGTCGAGATGCCGGTCTCGCTTCCGGATGGACTCAGCGTGCCGGCCGATGCGGTGGTGGATTCCGGCGTGGAGAAGCGCGTGTTTGTGCAGACGGCCGACAATCACTTTGAGCCGCGCGCGATCGAGACAGGCTGGCAGATTGGCGATCGTATCCAGGTGGTGAGCGGATTGCGCGAAGGCGACGTGGTCGTCTCATCGGGCACGTTCCTGGTCGACTCCGAGTCGCGGCTGCACTCCGATGCGAAACTAAGCAGTTCCGCCGCCATGCCGCACATGACCGACGCCGCAGAACATCGCATAAACTAAAGACCCCGACAGAGGGTGCCGTCCTGGCCGTTCTCCCCCTAACGGCTCCGGTGGCTAGTGGAGGTAAGGGTGATACATCGAATTATCGATTATTCGGTTCGTTATAAATGGGCGGTCATTCTTATTGTTGCCGCGGCCAGCATCTTCGGCTGGTGGTCGATTACGCATTCGCGCCTCGACGCGATCCCCGATCTGGGCGACACCCAGGTCATCATCTTTTCGCGCTGGGATCGCAGCCCCGACCTGGTGGAACAGCAAATTACTTATCCGATCGTGACCACCATGCTGGGTGCGCCGCACGTAAAGGCCGTGCGCGGCGTCTCCGACTTTGGTTACTCCTACGTCTACGTTATCTTCGACGACAACACCGATCAGTATTGGGCACGCTCGCGGACGCTTGAGTATCTCTCCAGCGTTCTGGGCCGGCTGCCCGAAGGGGCCAAGACCGAGCTTGGCCCCGATGCTACCAGCCTGGGGTGGATCTATCAGTACGCGCTGATCGATGCCACCGGGCAGCACAGCCTCTCCGAACTGCGTTCGTATGAGGACTGGTACCTGCGCTATCACTTGCGATCGGTGCCGGGCGTTGCGGACGTGGCTCCCATCGGCGGCTTCACCCGCCAATACCAGGTCAACATCGATCCCAACCGGCTGCGCGACTACGGGCTCACCATCGCGCAGGTTTCCGATGCCGTGCGAGACGGCAACACGGAGTCCAGCGCACGCATGCTCGACTTCGGCGGCACCGAGTACATGGTGCGCGGCCGCGGCTATGCCACCACGATTGAAGACTTCGGCAACATCGCCGTAGCCGTTTCCCAGAACGGCTCTCCCGTCCGCGTGCGGGATCTGGGCGAGGTGGTCGAGGGACCGGATCTGCGCCGCGGCGTGGCCGACCTGAACGGAACCGGCGATGTGGTGTCGGGCATCGTGATCATGCGCAGCGGCGAGAACGCGCTCGACGTTGCGGAACGCGTGAAGACGCGCATCGCGGAGATCCAGGCCAGCCTTCCGGCCGGCGTCAAGGTCGTTCCCATGTACGACCGCTCCGAGCTGATTCACCGCACCATCGACAGCACGCGCGAGACCATCATTGAGGTCGTCATCACCGTTGTTCTGATCGTGCTGGTGTTCCTGTGGCACTTCCCCAGCGCATCGATTCCGCTGCTGACCATGCCCGCGGCGGTGCTGATTTCGTTTATTCCGCTGCGCATGATGGGCGTCAGCGTGAACATCATGTCCCTGGCAGGCGTGGCCATCGCCTTCGGCGAATTGATTGACGCCTCCATCGTGATCGCCGAACAGACCCACAAGAAGCTGGAGCGCTGGGAGAAGGACGGCCGCCCAGGATCGCATCGCGATGTGGTGCTGAGCGCCATCCGTGAAGTAGCCGGTCCCACCTTCTTCGCCCTGCTGGTGATTGCCATTTCGTTCCTGCCGGTGCTGACGCTCGAAGGCCAGGAAGGCCGGATGTTCCGCCCGCTGGTGTACACCAAGACGCTGGCGATGCTTGTAGCGGCCCTGGTAACCATCACGCTCGATCCGGCGCTGCGGCTGTTGCTGACGCGCGCGAAGAAGTTTGACTTCGAGCCGGCGTGGCTCTGCCGCATTGCTAACTCGCTGCTGGTAGGCACCATCAAGCCGGAAGAGAAGAATCCCATCAGCCGCGTGCTGATGGCGATCTACGAGCCGGCCGTGAGTTGGACGCTGCGCCACAAACGGATCGTCTTCGGCACCGCCGCCGCACTCGTTCTGGTAACCATCCCCGCATTCCTGTCACTGGGTTCTGAGTTCATGCCGCCCATGGACGAGGGCGCCATCCTCTACATGCCCACGTTTCCGCCGGGCATCTCCATCGCCGAGGCGCAGCGTGTGCTGCAATCCACCGACCTGGTGATCAAGCAGTTCCCTGAAGTCGACCAGGTGCTGGGCAAGGCCGGCCGCGCCGAGACAGCCACCGATCCGGCGCCACTCTCAATGCTGGAGACGCTCATCACCCTGAAGCCGCGCGAGGAGTGGCGTCACGTTCCCACGTGGTACTCGTCCTGGGCGCCGGAGTGGGCGCAGAAGCTCTTCCGCCACATTACCCCCGACACCATCTCCACCGAGGAGCTGATCAGCGAAATGGATTCGGCTCTCAAGGTGCCCGGACTGAGCAACGCCTGGACCATGCCCATCAAGGGCCGCATCGACATGCTGAACAGCGGCATCCGGACGCCGGTGGGCATCAAGATCTTCGGCGACGATCCGGCGAAGATCGACGAGATCGGCCAGCAGGTCAGCGCCATTCTGCCGGCAGTGCAGGGAACCCGCGGCGTCTTTGCGGAGCGCACCAACCAGGGCTACTACCTCGACGTGATCTGGCGCCGCGATGACCTGGCGCGGTTCGGCATCAGCATGAAGCAAGCCGAGGACGTGCTTTCTAGCGCCATCGGTGGAGAGAACGTCACGACGGTCTACCAGGGCTCCGCCCGGTACCCGGTTAACGTTCGCTATATGAGGGACTTCCGCAGTTCGCGCGATGCGCTGGGGCATGTGCTCATCCAGTCTCCGGGTGGCCGCCAGGTGCCGCTTTCGGAGCTGGCCGACATCCAGACCGTGAACGGGCCGGCGATGATCCGCGATGAAAACGGCATGCTGGCAGGGTATGTTTACCTCGACATCGCCGGCCGCGACGTAGGCAAGTATGTTGCCGATGCCAACAAGGCCCTGAGCCGGCAACTGCGTCTGCCCGCCGGCTATACCTATGCCTGGGGCGGCCAGAGCGAGTCCATGGCCCGCGCCAACCGCCGGCTGGAGATAGTGGTGCCCATCACCCTGGCCATCGTGGTCCTCCTTATCTATCTGAATACACGGTCATTTACCAAGAGCACCATTATTCTCCTGGCAGTCCCGTTCTCGGCCGTCGGGGCCATCTGGTCGCTCTACCTGCTGCACTACAACATCAGCGTCGCGGTCTGGGTGGGACTAATCGCGCTGTTGAGCATCGACGCCGAGACCGGCGTCTTTATGTTGCTGTACCTGGATCTGGCCTATGAGGAGGCGGTGAAGCGCGGAGAGATGAAGACGCTGGCCGACCTGCGCAAGGCCATCCTGTACGGCGCGGCCAAGCGGCTTCGCCCCAAGTTCATGACCTTTGCCACCACTTGCATCGGCCTGTTCCCGGTCATGTGGTCCATCGGCACCGGCGCCGACGTGATGAAGCGCATCGCGGCTCCGATGGTGGGCGGCATCTTCTCCTCGTTCGCACTGGAACTGCTGGTTTATCCCGCGATTTACGAGGTCTGGCGAGGCCGAAAGATCGACCGAAGCCTGGAATCTGACGCCGATGGGGAGCAGCAGGTACCCGAAAACGAGTTAGTGACAGTCAATCTATAGTGTGAGACAGTCAAAGGCACTTCCCTCGGTTGGGAAGGGATGGAAAGAGGAGTTTATGGGATCGAAAAATCGCGAGCACGCAATGCGGATCCTGATGGTGGCCTTGGGTTTATGCGCCGGGACATCTATCTGCGGCGCGCAGCAGCCGGCGGCCACGCCAGCGCCCGCAACGGCGTCGGCGACAGAAGCAGCCCAGCCGGCCCCCGTAGCCGCGGTCGTCGTCCCTCCCGAGGCGCCGGTCACGCCGGCGAAGGTGGTCTGCGCCGGCGACGAGATCACGATCTCTGCCAATAACTCCACTCTTTCCAGCGTGCTGAACGAGGTGCATCGCTGCATGGGCACCAAAATCGACATTCCGATGGAGGCCGGCTCAAAGCGCCTCTTCGACAAGATTGGCCCCGGCAAAGCCTCACAAGTACTGGACCTTCTGCTGAGCAATACCGGCTACAACTACATCATTGGCTCCTCGCCGGCAAACGAAGACAAGATTGAATCGATCGTCCTGCTCTCCCGGACCCCCGACGCGAGTGGCCCCGCGGTTTTGGATGACGCCCGCACTGGATCGACAAGCCGTCGTGCTTTCTCGCAGATGCATCAGGCCTCGATCCCGCACCCGATGACCGAGGCGGATGAAGCCGCTGCCGCCGAGCTGCTCAAAGCCAAGGAGGCGCCAGCCGCTCCGGCAGAGAATGCCACTGCCCCTGCCGATGCCCAGCAGCCCGCCGCTCCGGCGACCGACGCAACTCCAAAGCCTGCCGAGGCTGCCCCGGCTCAGCCCGACAATTCGGCCACGCCGCCCGCTCCAACGCAGCCCGCGACGGCCAGCGATAGCTACAGCACCAAGCCCAACACGACCGAACAGCAGATCGTCAACATGCAGCAGATGTTCGAGCTGCGCAAGCAGATGACCCAGCAGCAAAACCAGCCTCCGCCGCCACAGCCGTAGATTTGCTTCTTTGCCACCGGCCCCCTCGCCCCGGCGGAGGGGGTTTCGGTTTTCAGGCGACAATTTCCTCGAACCAACTCCCTTGTCGTGGGCTGAATCTTTAAACCCATGAGAATGAATCGACAGCTTTTCGCTATCCTGCTGGCCGGTGCATTGGCTGCTCCAGCATGGAGTCAACCATTGACAGCCCAGGATTCGCCCGAAGGCGCGCGCGCCAAGCAGGACATGAAGGATGCGGGCCATGAAACCAAGAACGCCACCAAGGATGCCGCCCACGGCACAAAAGAAGGAACGAAGAAGGCTTATCACTCCACCAAGCGGCACACCAAACACGCCTACAACAAGACCAAGAACACGGTGAAGGGCGGAGCGGAGGGAGCGAAGGAAGGCGCCCGTCAGCCGCAGTAATCCCTGGTCACCTGCGGGCGGGGGCCGGCTCGGGTTCTGGTTTCTCGGGAACCTGCCGGCGAAGCTTCGATGACAGCTCGTCGGCACGGCGCAGTTGCGGGAACAGCACCGACCACAGCCCGGCCACGCACAGCGCGCCGATGCCGCCGATGATGGTGGCGCGCACGGCGCCCCACCATTGCGCGGTGAGCCCGCTTTCAAATTCCCCCAGCTCATTTGAGGCGCCAATGAACAAAGAGTTCGACGGCGCTTACCCGTCCACGCATCTCCGGAGGTGTGGCCAGTTGCAGCAGCGATCCGCGAATGATGACGCTGACCATATCGGCGGCGCCCAGAATCGCCAGCGAAGCCAGCGAGAGCCACAGGCTTTGCGACATCCCGAAGATCACCGTAGCCGCCCCAAAGATGGCCACGGACACGAACAACCGCAGGCCGGCCTTGCGCTGCAGCGGGAATCGGGCCAGCACCAGCGACGTGGCCAGCGCACCCACCGCGGGCGCAGCGCGCAACAGTCCCAGCCCCTGCGGCCCGGTGTGCAGAATCTCGTGCGCAAAGATGGGCATCAGCGCCACCGCGCCGCCCAGCAGCACCACGAACAGGTCCAGCGAGAACGATCCCAGCAGCATAGGCATGCTCCACACGTACTGGAAGCCGGCCAGCACCACCTTCAGTGAAGCTCGCGGTGCTCCATGCGCCCCGGCCGCACCTTCAACTGCGCATCAGCGTCAAAAACCAGAACAACGTGAGCAGAGTGAACACGTACACAATTCCGGCGCCCTCGAGCTCCGTGCCCGGAATGAACCGCACCAGCGGAAATGTGAACATCAGTCCGCCCAGCGCCGGGCCGAGTGTATTGGCTAATTGGAAGATGGCGCCGCCCCACGTGACCGCATTCACGAAGTGGTGTTCCGGCACCAGGTGCGGAATCAGCGCCGAGCTGGCCGGACCGGAGAACGCTCGCCGGTCCGATCAGGAACAGCACCGCATAGATCGGAGCACCCGATGCGCGCCGCTCAGCGTGATCTCAAAAGCGCAATCGTGCACAGAACCTGCAGCGAATAGCAGACCAGGATGACCTGGCGGCGATCGAAGCGATCGGCCACGTGTCCGGCAGGCAGCAGAAACAGCAGCCCGGGAAGAAACAGCGCCAGCCCGGTGTAGCCCAGGTCAAGCGGCCGATGGGTGATGGAATAAACCTGCCACGCGACGGCAACCGACTGTGCCTCCGCTCCCAGAATCACGGCCACGCGCGCCAACTGGTAACGTCTGAAGTCGCGTGAGGCAAAAGACTCGAGGCCGCGCCGGGTCGGCCGTGAACCAGGGGAGGTCATCTGCTTCTAGGTTACCGAATCGGCCTTCTCCGTAAATATGCGGCTTTTGAACCAGCGCTTTGGTTAGCAGTAAGAGCCCGCCACCGCGCTGCAATGTCACGACTGCATCCAACCCTAAGTGATCGCAGAGTTTTTGCAGGCTGGCGACCCGGCGCAGGGCAAGCACGCCAGAGCCTTTCACTGGCTCGTGCATCTGGGCGCGCCCGGCATCTTCGGCGTTTCGGTCGTCGATGCGTCCATTATTCCGCTCGCGATACCCGGCAGCACCGATCTTCTGTTGCTATGGTTGATCGCGCACGGAGCTAATCCCTGGCTGTACGTTGCCTGCGCGGTAGGTGGCAGCCTGCTCGGCGGATTCACGACATGGCGTCTCGGCAAGAAGGGCGGTCAGGAGGCCATCAAGCGCTATGTGCCGCAGCGCTTGCAAAAGCGCGTCCGCGGCTGGTCGGAAAAACACGCAATTCTCGCCGTGATGCTTCCCGCAATCCTTCCCCCGCCTATTCCGTTGTGGCCGTTTTTACTGGCCGCGGGAGCGCTGGGCGTCACTTGGAAGCGATTTTTGGTTGCTTTCGGGGCGGGGCGCACGCTGCGCTACGGAATCGTGGGATGGCTGGCCGTCCGCTACGGCCGCCACGTAATCCGGCTTTGGGCTAAAACCCTCGATCGATGGTCCGCGCCTATCTTGTGGACCTTCGTCATCCTGACGGTTGCGGGACTCGTCTATAGCATATGGAAGATCAAGCGGACGAACCGGCGCTCGCCGGAGGGGTCGTCGCTGCAACCCACACACAGCTGAGTGATGCGGCTCGGAGCAACCGGCAGTCGGGGGGAAATACTCTCAACGTCTATGACGCGCTCTCTCGAAGAAGCGAATGATCTCTCCGCCCTGGACGCAAAAGTCCTGCGGGAGATTCACACCGATGGCTGGCAGATCACCGGCGTTTTGGCGCGCGAGCAGGAACAGGGCCCCGACTTCGCTTATTCCATCGGCTTCTTTCATACGTTGCAGCATCCTGAAGTCATCCTGTTCGGCCTCCCCGTTGAAACCTGTATGAAAGCCGTGAATGTGATCGGCCTCGACATCCAGGGCGGCGTGCGCTTTCAGCCGGGCCGCGTGTATGAGGGCATCTTGAAGAGCCCGCACCTGTGCTGCTTCAAGGAAGTGGACCAGCGTTTCTATCGCCAGCATGTGGGCTACGCGCTGTGGTTTTACGAGAGCGATCCATTCCCCATGCTGCAATGCTTCTGGAGCGACCAGTTCGGCCACTTCCCCTGGGATGTGGGGTGCAGCGACTACGCGCGCGAGGCGCAGCCCATCCATCTGCTGCTGGCCGCCTAGCTGAGCGGCCATCGGTTCCGATGCTATCCTGTTGCCATGCAGATCGTCGTGGAATTGCCGGACGACATGGCCCGACAGATGATCCCTGCCGGGCGCGATCCCTCGCGCGCGGCGCTGGAGGACATGGCGGTCGAAGCATACCGCGCCCGTCGCCTGACCGGGCATCAGCTCGCCACCCTTCTCGGAATGGATCGCTACGCACTGGACGGTTTTCTCAAGGAGCGGGAAGACTGGCTTGAGTACACGAAGGATGAGCTGCGGCGCGAAGTGGAGCTTGGCGAACGTCTCTGGAATAAGCGCCAGCAAGAACTCGAAGCGTCTGGTCAGTAGCTTCAACGATGATCGTCATCAGAGGCGCTAACGCTAGAATCGCCCCCTTCTTGATACGTAGGCCCGTCACAGCCTGCAGTCGCCTTGCTCCGCTATCCTGATGATTGGAACCTGAAGTCCACGCGCGCACCGCACCCAGCCACTGGGCTGCTGTCGCGGTGACGCTGTGCGGCGTCTGCGCATTCCTTGGCCTCTACTGCACGCAGCCCCTTCTGCCCCTGCTACGCAGCTCTTCCATGCCTCGAAGACCGCCGTCGGCCTGACCGTCTCCGCCGCCACGCTCGGCGTCGCCCTCTCCGCGCCCGTTCTTCGGCGCGCTCACCGAGCGGCTGCCGCGCAAACGCGTCATCGTCGCCTCGCTGCTGGGCATCTCCATCCCCACGCTGCTTGCCGCCACCTCCACATCTCTCGGCAGCTCATCTTCTGGCGCTTTCTGCAAGGCATCATGGTCCCCGGGTAGTCTGCGGTGATCGTGACCTACATCGGCGAAGAGTGGCCGCCCGACCGCGTGGCGCTGATCATGAGCTTCTACGTCAGCGGCACCGCGCTGGGCGGATTTCTCGGCCGCGTCGGCACAGGCATTCTGACCGACGGTTCAACTGGCGCGTCGCTTTCTCGGGCTCGGCGCCGCTTCGCTGGCCGGAGCAGCTGCCGTGGCCGCATGGCTGCCGCACGGGCGTCCGACCGCGCTCCTTGCCTCGCATCCGGAACGACCGGCCTGCCCCGCTTTCCCTACCAGGTACAGGAACTCTTCCGCAGCCGCCGTCTCGTCGCCACTTTCGCGGTCGGCTTCAACGTGCTCTTCTCGCTGGTCGGCGTCTTCACCTGGATCACTTTCCACCTCAGCGCCGCGCCCTTTCTCGCTCTCGACGGCAGCCCTCAGCTCGCTCTTCTTCGTCTATCTGGTCGGCCTGGTGGTCACGCCCGCCGCCGGGTTCCTCATCACCCGCGTCGGCCTGCGCGCCGGCATCGCCGGCAGCCATCGTCTGCTCCATGGCCGGCGTCCTGCTCACCCTCGCTCCCTCGCTTGCCGTCGTCATCATCGGCCTCACGCTGCTTTCCTCCGGCGTCTTCGTCGCCCAGACCGCCTCGCAGAGCCACCTTCGCGTGGCCGCGCCGCCGGCGCGCGCGTCACCGCCGCCGGCCTTTATATGACCTGCTACTACCTGGGCGGCACCGCGGCCGGAATTCGTCCCCGGCGCCTTCTGGAGCCTGGGCAAATGGCCGGCCTGCGTCGCGTTCATCGTCGCCATGCAGGCGCTTGCGCTGACCATCGCGCTGATCGGCTGGCGAACCCGCCGCGATTCACGATGCGAACCCAGTGCCGGCACCGTCGCAAAGCGCTTGAACCCGATCTTCCCGGTTCTGAATCTAAACGTCGGTATAGGAACCAGTGTTGCAGGCCCGCGCCGAGGTCTTCCGCTTCGGCTGGCCGAGCCTCTCCACAGCGCGAACGCACTCAGCCTTAATCAGGAGAACAGTTTTGTCTCGCAGCGACTTCGCACTGCGGCCCAGCGGCACGTGGCCAATCGCCGCGCGGTATGCCGCGCGGTGGAAGCCGCGCGTCAATCCCTGGCTGATTGCCATGACCGTGGCGCTGGCAGCATTCATGGAGGTGCTCGACACCTCCATCGCCAACGTGGCCCTGCCGCACATCGCCGGCACCCTGGGCGCCAGCACCGACGAGGGCACCTGGGTCCTCACCAGCTACCTGGTTTCCAACGCCATCGTCCTGCCGCTGGGCGGGTGGGCCTCCAGCGTCATGGGCCGCCGCAACTTCTTCGTCTCCTGCATCATCATCTTCACCATCTCCAGCTTTCTGTGCGGCGCCGCGCCTACGCTTGCCCATCCTGCTGCTCTTCCGCGTGCTCCAGGGCGCCGGCGGCGGCGGGCTGCAGCCCATGGCCCAGGCCATCATGGCCGACTCGTTCGAGCCTCAGAAGCGCGGCCAGGCCTTTGCCCTTTACGGCCTTGTCGCCGTACTCGCGCCCTCCATCGGCCCCACGCTCGGCGGCTGGATCACCGACAACTTCTCCTGGCGCTGGATCTTCTACATCAACATCCCGGTCGGCATTCTGGCCTTCATCCTGGTCACCCGCCTGGTCGACGATCCGCCGTGGATCAAGCCCGACCGCTCGCGCCTCTTCAACATGGATTATCTCGGCCTGGCCTTTCTCACCATCGCCATGGGCGGCATGCAGATCATGCTCGACAAGGGCGAAGAGAACGACTGGTTCTCCTCCGGCTTCATCCGCTTCTTCGCGTTCCTCTTCGTCTCCGGCATGGTCGCGCTGGTCTGTGGGAGTGGCACACCGACAAGACCCGCTCATCAACCTCAAGCTTCTTCCGCTATCAAGAACTTCGCCATCTGCTGCTTTCTGATGATGCTGGTGGGCGGCGTGCTCAACGCCAATACCGTGCTGCAGCCCGCAGTTCATGCAGCAGCTGCTTGGCTGGACGGCCACCACCGCCGGCCTGGCGCTCACCGCCGGCGGCATTCACGCTGGTGCTCGTCATGCCCCTGGCCGGCTTTGCCACCGGCAAATTCTCCGCGCGGACCCTGGCCGTCTGCGGCTTCACCCTGTTCTTTTCACCTTCCGCTATGCGGCCGCAGGTCACCACGCTGACATGACCTTTAGCCAGGCCTCGTGGCTGCGCGTCGTGCAGATGCTGCCGCTGCCCTTCTGCTTCATCTCCATCACCAACGCGGCCTACGTCGGGCATGCCCAAGGAAGAGAGCAACCAGGTCGCCGGCCTCATCAACTTCGCGCGCAACATCGGCGGCAGCATCCTCATCGCCATCACCAACGCGCAAGTCACCAGCCGCATCCATGTGGCACCAGCAACATCTGCAAGCCGCCATGCAGTCCGGCTTGCCCGGCTACACAGCCATCTCAATGCGCTGCAGGGCTTCCTGGGCGGCGCGTTCGGCGCACGCCAACAGCGCCGGCATGGCGCTGGCCTCGCATCTACAACCAGCTCAACCAGCAGGCCGCCGATGCAGGGCTACCAGGACGTCTACATGGAGCTGTCGTGGATGTCGGTGGGACTTGGTATTGCTCGCGTTCCTGCTCAGCAGCAACCGTCCCGGCCAGGGCCCCGGCCCTCAGGCCATGCACTGAGGCCATCGGCGGGGGTGATCAGAATCACACCAAAGGCGCATTTCCTCTTGATTCATCGCCGGCGTAGTCTTCATGGCTGATTTGGAGTAGCGCGCCGGAACGTGATCTTTTTGGGAGATGAAGCCGATGTTGAGACGCAGGCTTGTCGCGTCCGCAACCTTTGTCGTTGTCCTCGCGTCTGCCGCCGGGTTGGCGGCGGCCGCGACACTTGACGATCGGACCGAATACACCAACGCCGAAATCCGCCAACTGGCGCGCCACGCCCACACCCCGCAACAGTTCGCGGTCCTGGCCGATTACTACCAGACCCGCCGCCGCATGTACCAGCGCATGGCCGCCCGAGAAATGAACCTGTGGGCCGAACGCAACGCCGTGATGACACCGCTCAGCGAAAAGTGGCCTCGTCCCGTCGATGCGGCTCGCAATCTTTACGAGTACTATCGGCAGATGGCTGACCAGTCCGCTGCTCTGGTGGAGCGCTATAACAAGCTCGCCGATGCCGCCCCCTATGAATGAGTGCCAGTGAGTGCGGCGGCTTATTTCGCCCTGGTCTACCTTTGGTAAGTCATGAGCCGAAAATTCGAAAGCGCCAGAAGCCTTGCGGCCCCTGGCGCTCTCTCGGGCGCTTCGTAACTTTTTCGGATGAAACACCATCCGGCAATGACTCGACGATGAATCTTCAGCTCTGCCCTGGACCCGTCCTGCTGCTGATCGCTGCTGGCCTTCGATCTCCCCACCTGACCCGCCTGCAGCTTGCGCTGCCTGCACGTCCTGCGTATCTGACCGACGCCCTTCTGCGTCCAGCGGGTGACCGGCTCTTCCGCAGTTGCCCGGCGATTCGCCCGCGGCTCGCACCGCTGACGTGGTACCGGGATCCTACGGCTGCCTTTGTCTCCGTCCGAGCTTCCGGCTTCGCCTTGCCGTCTGCCTGCCTCAGCCTTCCGACCTTGGCCTGCATTCGTTGAGGGCGCCGCCTTCTACTCGGCTGGTTCCGCCCGGCTCAGTTCCCGCCTGATTGCGCCTCCAGCTTGCGCCTTCTGCGCTCTCCTGCTTGAACCTTGCCTTGCTTCTCCACGGGGCTCGCGCTTCTGCCTCCGGCTTCCCCCGGGTTCCTTCGCCTGCAGCTTGCGCCGCCTGCGCTCTCCCCGGTTTCCACCGACACTTCTACGCTGGCCCTAGCCGACTTGCGATCCTAAGCTCACCGAACTTTGCATCGCCCCGCCATTTAGAGGATCCAGTTTTTCGATCTCTCTCGCTTCCTCACTCCCTCGGCTTGCGCTTCAGGCGATTCCGCGTCTTCAACCGACCCTTTGATCTTCCTGCGTGGCAGGAAATGTTCAATTCCGATTCGCTACTTCGCAACCAACTGTCGGGACTATGAACCTGGTCGATCTGTGGAAGCAAGTGTAAAACTCCGGTAAATCTGTGGATATCACCACAGTTGGTGCAATCGTCGCAACTAACTGCAAATAAGTCGGGATTCTGCCTCACTTACGTTGCAAACCCTCTGAGTTAGGCGCGAAATCAAGAGCGAGTTAGGCTTACTTATCCACAAAATTGGGGATATTTCCACAAGCCTGAGGACGAAATATTGCTTCGTTCCTCGATCGTGTGCCGACTTGCTAACTCGCTGACTGGCTAACCCGCTGACTTGCTCAACAGGCCGGGAAGACCGCGGTCAGCTTGCGCTCGCGCAGCCACACGCCGATCCAGGCCAGGATTCCAAACACGACCGGGAAGAGCGTGTTGAACGCCGGATTGTGCAAACGCAGGTTGGTTGCCACGGCGCCTCCCAGGTAGCCGGTCATCAGTATCGCGCCCAGTACCGCCGTCTTCGGGATCAGGTAGAGCACCGTGCAGGCGAGCAGAATCGCGCCCACCGTCACCGACAGGTCCATCGGCCAACCCGTACGCTGAAACGCCTCGGCGACGGCCGCCGGCTTCGCAAACTTCAGTCCCGCATCCAGCAGCATGAAGGCCGCCACCAGCCCGCTCACCACCCATCCCGCGATTGTCCGTCCCATCCCAGACCCCTCCGTTTCAATTTCGACCCATCCTAGACGAGCGGGGCTTGCGCATCAAGAAACGATCGGGATTGAACGTTGCGCCCAATAAAGAGGGCGGCCTGTTGGCCGCCCTCCGGAACGACAATCGTTCAGCGGTTACACAGCTGCCGGAACTTGGTGATAGGTCGAGATCACCGTTTCAAACGAGTGAACCCGCGGCGTGCCGTCAACGGTCTTCGCCAGCATCTTCAACACCTCGGGATACACGTTGGTGTTGTATGTCTCGGCATCGTTCTTGTGTTCCCAGAAGCTCAACGACACCGCGTCCACCGAGCCGTGGTTGCACAGGGTGATCCCATCCTTGAAGCCCTTCTGCTTCCTGAGCAACGGAAGAATCTGGTTTTCAAAGGCGTGAGTGAAATCAGGCTGTGTGTTGGCTTTCAGGCGGAACGTAACTTTGCGTGCGTACATATGCTCAACCTCCTAAAGGTTGTCTGGCATATAAGAGGGGGGAACTTCAGATGGCCTTACTTATACTCAGGGGACCTGAATGAGGTGACTGTTTCTACTTCCTCATCTCCGACCGTAGGCTTCGCGGGGGGCAATGTCAAATCAAGCGGGAATAGCACCGATCTGCTGTAGTTAGGCCGCGCTCATTGAGAAAAGCGGCGCTTCCGAACCGCGGGGAGAGGAATTCCGGCGCTTCTTTATCAGTCGTTCGCAGCGACAAATCCAATTCTGCGGCGCGCCTTTTCGGGCGGAGCCATCAGGCTCCGGATCGCATCGAAGACGACCTTGAACTGCTTGTCGTATTTGTTCTCCATCTCATCAAGCCGCCGGGCCAGGTCGCGATGAGACGCCAGCAGTCCCCGCAGCTTCACAAAGGCGCGCATGATGGCGATGTTCACCTGCACGGCACGCGGGCTGCGCAGCACGCTGGAGAGCATGGCCACGCCCTGCTCGGTGAATGCCATGGGAAGGTAGCGGCGGCCGCCCCGGCCCGAGTTTGAGGTCACGAATTGTGACCTCAAAGCAGCGGATCCCAGATGCTCCTTGAGACCTTCCGCCTCTTCCGCAGTGAGCTGGAACATGAAGTCAGTGGGGAATCGCTCGATGTTCGGCTTGACGGGCTGGTTACGATCCTTGGCTCAACATGCGCTCGTGATTCATTGCAGCAGGGAGGGAAGATCGCGGCCGCCATAAACGACACGCTCGACGCGCACGATGTCATCGATCACTCGAAACAGGATGACATACCGGCCCACCACGGCCAGTCGCGCGGTCTCGCCGATGTCAGGCCGGAGTTGATAAACGAGCGGGTGCTCCGCGATGCGATAGATCTTCTGCCGAATTTCGATCAGGAATGTGATGGCTCGTTCCGGATTGTCCTCGGCGATGAAATCGGCGATCGTCTCGAGGTCGCTCTCAATGTAGCGCGAGAGATCTAGGCGCATTCCCTCTTGTCTCCCGCGGCCTCGGCCAGAGCGCGGTACTTTTGCTCAAGCCGGTTGAAGACCTCGTCCGGGGAAACTCCAGGGGAATTGTCGTCCATCGCTTCTTTCCAGACCTGCCGCAGCTCGTCCAGGCCACGCTCGCGCAAGTTCCGCTTATACGTCCAATCGCGCAACGCATCGCGCACCACTTCGCTGGAAGAGGCATATTCGCCGTTCTCCACCGCCTCTCGGATCCCGGCGACCATCTCTGGAGGTAACGCGATGCTGATTTTCTCCACTGATGAGGGCATTGGAGCTCCGGTAGGAATATTTCCTACCGAATAATACCACGTTTCGGACGGCTAGAGAGGTTCGAAAAACCATCAGCGGACTCGTTCATTCGTTATGCGTTCTAGGCTGAAACCAATCTCTTACGCCGTCACCAGCCCCTTCGTCACCGGCGCTTTTGCAAACATCGCCTTAATCCCCCGCAATGCCTGCCTCGTCCGCTCTTCATTCTCAATCAGCGAGAAACGCACATGCCCGTCGCCGTAGTCGCCGAAGCCGATGCCGGGGCTTACGGCGGTCTTGGCCTCGGTCAACAACAGCTTCGAAAACTCAAGCGAGCGCAGGCTGCGGTACTGCTCGGGGATCTGCGCCCACACGAACATCGTCGCCTTGGGCAGCGACACCTGCCAGCCCAGCTTGTTCAATCCCTCCACCAGCACGTTGCGGCGGCTGCGGTAGGTCTCGCAGATCTCGGCTACGCATTCCTGCGGGCCTTCGAGAGCCAGGATCGACGCCACCTGGATGGGCGTAAACGTCCCGTAGTCGAAGTAGCTCTTGAGCCGCGCCAGCGCGCCGACCAGCTTGCGGTTGCCCACCATGAAGCCCACCCGCCAGCCGGGCATGTTGTAGCTCTTCGAAAGCGTAAAGAACTCGACGGCGACATCCTTGGCGCCCGGCACCTCGAGCACGCTGGGCGGCTTGTAGCCATCGAAGGCGATATCGGCGTAGGCCAGGTCGTGGATCAAATAGAAGCCGTGCTCGCGGGCCAGCTCCACCAATCGCGCCAGAAACGGCAGCTCCACACATTGCGTCGTCGGGTTCGACGGGAAATTCACGATGAGCGCCTTGGGGCGCGGCACCATACGCGGGATCAGGTCTTCCAATTGCGCCAAAAACTGCTCGCGGTCGAAAATCGGCACACTCACCACATGCGCCCCCGCGATCACCGGCCCGTAGATGTGAATGGGGTAGCTGGGGTTGGGCACCAGCACCGTGTCGCGCGAGTCGAGGATGGCCAGGCAGAGGTGGGCAATCCCTTCCTTTGATCCGATGGTGACGATGGCCTCGGAGTCGGGATCGAGGTCCACGTCGTAGCGCGTCTTGTACCAGTTCGTAATCGCCCGGCGCAGGCGCGGCAGGCCCTTCGACACCGAGTAGCGGTGCGTCACCGGCTTCTGCGCCGCTTCGATCATCTTGTCCACAATGTGCTTGGGCGTGGCGCCGTCGGGATTGCCCATCCCGAAGTCGATGATGTCCTCTCCGCGGCGCCGCGCGGACACCTTCATCTCCCCGGTGATGTTGAAGACATAGGGGGGCAGGCGTTGAATGCGGCTGAACTCTTCCATGATGAATACAGTTTACAGGCGACAGAGGACAGAGTACGAGTGATCAAGTGATGGAGTGATTAAGTGATCGGGACGCCGGCGACCCGTCACAGGCCGCTGTCCGCTACCTCGCAGGTAAGCAGCCGATCAAAGCAAGCTTGATCAGTCCATCACTTAATCGCTTGATCACTTCATCACTCCATCACTCGATTACTTGCCGTTTAGCTGTCACCGCTGCCAGCCGCCGTACTGCCGCTGGGTCCACTGCTGCCGGGCCGCTATCCGCTGCCTGTCCTCAAACAGCCGCGCCGTCACCACTCCGAATAAAAACCCTCCCACGTGCGCCAGGTATGCCACCCCTCCGGTCCTCACTGAAGCCACCATGCCCACGTGAAACACCTGGATGAGGAACCAGAAGCCGATGAGCAGCACCGCGGGAATGTAGGTGACGCGGAAGAAGATGATGAAGAAGATCACGGTCTTGATGCGGTCGCGCGGAAAGGTGATGATGAACGCGCCCATCACCGCCGCGATGGCCCCGCTGGCGCCCAGGCTGGGGATGCGCGAATACGGATCGCCTATTACCTGCGCCAGCATGGCCACAATGCCGCCTGCCAGATAAAAGACAGCGAAGCGGAAGCCGCCCATCACGTCTTCAATCTCCCGCCCAAAAGCCCACAGGTACACCATGTTGCCGATGATGTGCATCCAGCCGCCGTGCATGAACATCGACGTCAGGAGCGTGATCCAGCGCTGGCCGTGCACTATGTAAATCGGAATGGTCGACCAGGCGTAGACGAAGCGATCGCCGTACACCAGCTCCTGAAAGAATGCGAACGCGTTCAGGCACACGATGATCGTCGTCACGACCGGAAACTCGCGCGAGCGGCGTGACGCATCGCCCAGCGGAATCAGACCGCCCATCTATACGCCTCCCGCTCCCAACAGCACGCCGATGCCGTACGTCACCGCGCCTTCAACGGCGCCCACAATCGTCATCTCGAGCCCCGACGACCACCACGATCGCACGGTGATGAGGCTCTTGGCGGCGCCCACCGCAAAGTGCGCCGCCAGCGACACAATGGCCGCGGCGATCACGGCTGACAGTCCGTGCATGAAGAAGAACGGGATGACGGGGATGATGGCGCCCACGGCGGTGGAGAGTGCGCCGGAGGTGGCCGAGACCATGGGGTTGGAGAGCGCTTCCTGGCTGGCGCCGAGGCGTTCGCTCGAAAGCGCTCGCAGCATCTGGTCGGGATCGCGGGCGATGTGGTCTACCACGTGGAAAGCGTCGTCCTCGGGCATGCCTTTCACCTGGAAGTAGAGGGCCAGGAGTTCGCGCGCTTCGGCGGGGTTCATGCGAATTGCATCTCGTTCCCGCGCCAGCTCCGCCTCGTAGATCTCATGCTCGCTTTTGGCGGCGAGATAGGCGCCGGAACCCATGGAGAGCGCCGAGGCGATCATGCCGGAAAGGCCGGCGAGAAGGACAAATTTGGCTTCGCCCGCCGTGGCGCCGGAGACGCCCGACACGATGCCGAAGATCGCGCCGAGGCCGTCGTTGACGCCGTAGATGGCGTCGCCGATCCAGCTCCCGGCCTGTTTGCGTCCCTGGTTGCGCTTGGCAAGCAGCTCGTCCAGAACCTCCTTGGGATTGACCTTCAGCGCGCTGGCTGGAGGCACGTAGTGGCCGCGAAGCAACGACCCAAGCTCCCGGTGATGATCGCGCTCATCCTCGATGACATGGTTGAGGATCTCGATCGACGCGTCGTCGCCAAGTTCCTTCAACTGATTGCCATAGTTGGCGATGTGCCGGCTCTCTTCGATCTCCAGCCGCCGCAGCGCCATGCGCACGCCGCCGGCGCGGTTGGCCAGCGAGTCGGCCTCGCCATGCGGCGAGCCTTGGTACACAGGCTCCGGCCCACCCAGCTGCTTGATGCGCCCGGCCCACAGAGCGGCGTGCTCGCGCTCGGCAAACGCCAAGTGGCGGAGGATGTGCGCGCGGATCGGCTCGGTGTCGCGGTCGGCCAGCGCCTGGTAGGTGTAATAGCCTTCCATTTCAGCCTGCCAGTTGGCCTCCAGGGCCGCCAGAACCTTCGTCAACCGGGCTCCCGTGAGCGTATTTGTGGCCAAAGCAATCTCCTTGCTGAAAGTTGAGGATAGCCCAAAACCACGGCCCGCGGAGCGCTCATGTCCTACCCGACGGCCCGCGGCGCGTTTTCGCCGTAATCCAATGGCACGGAAAAGCGACCCGCAGCACTTCCCAAATGTCGGGTTTCCCGTATAGTGTTGGGTGCAGCAAATCGGCAGGATTTCAAGTCAGACAAGAGCCTGCTCCAAGCAACTTGCTCCATTTGAGTTGCTCCCCGCGGCCTTTCGCGGGACCCGCAGCCGGGCCGGCAACCCGCGGTCTGTGTTCGCGGTCTAACCAACACCACCAAATCCGCCCCTCGGGGGGCGATCCGCCCTTACCGGGGCGACTTTGCAGATCTTCGGGGGAACCACCTCAATGGCTACACGATCGACCTCGCCGGCCGCCGCAAACGCGCCCGCGCCCAGTTACGTCGGCCCGTTTATCACCGTCGCGATCCTGTTTCTCATCTTCGGGTTTATCACCAACCTCAACATGGCGCTGGTGCCGCACCTGAAGAACATCTTCACCCTTCCGTATGCATGGGCCATGCTGGTCGAATCAGCCTTCTTCCTGGCCTACTTCGTCTTCTCCACGCCCACCTCCATTCTGATCCAGTCCATCGGCTACAAAAAGACCATGGTTGTGTCGCTGTTCATTCAGGTAGTGGGATGTCTGTTGTTCGTTCCCGCTGCCAAGATGGTCAGCTTCCCGCTCTTCCTGACCGCCGTCTTCATCGTCGGCGCGGGTGTAACCGCCCTTCAGACTGCGGCTAATCCGTACGTCGCCATCCTTGGACCTGAGCACAGCGCGCCCGCGCGGCTGACGCTGGCGCAAGCGCTCAATTCGTTCGGCGGCACAATGGCACCCCTCGTGGCCGGCGCCTACATTCTGACCGATCCGGCCAAGCTGCAGTCGCAGGCTGCCGTGGCTGACACCGTTCGCGGGCCCTATATCGCCATCGCCGGTGGACTGCTCATCCTCGGCTTCGCGGTCATGTTCATGCACCTGCCGCAGATCAAGCAGACCCAGGAGTTCCGCCCCGCCAAGGCAGGCGATCCGGTTTTGAGCCGCAGCATCTGGGGCTACCGGCACACCGTACTGGCCGCGGTAGGAATCTTCTCGTATGTCGGCGTCGAGGTTGGACTGGCCTCCATCGGCCCCAACTACTTCAAGAACCAGGGTGTCGACAGCCTGAGTAAAGCTTCGTATCTGGTTGCCTGGTACTGGGGGGGCGCGCTCATCGGCCGCTTGCTGGGTTCGCTGGTGCTCACCAAAGTCAAGGCCGGCAAGCTGCTGGGGCTCTTCGGAATCCTGGCAACGCTATGCGTATTCATCTCCATGGCGACCCATGGCTACACCGCCATCTATGCCGTGGTACTCTGTGGTTTCTTCAATTCCATCATGTTCCCGAACATCTTCGCCCTGGGCATTGCGGGCCTTGGCCCCATGACCAGCAAGGGTTCGGGACTGATCATGACGGCGGTGGTAGGCGGAGCGATCGTTCCGCCGCTGATCGGAGCGGTGGCCGACAAGAGCGGCAGCATTCAGACAGCCCTGATCATCCCCGCCATCTGTTACCTCTTCATTGCCTACTACGGGCTATGGGGGTCCAAGCCTACGCGGACTGTGCAAGCGTAGGATGGATCGGCAGTAAAACTGAAGGCCCTCCGCAAACGCGGAGGGCCTTCGCATCTACGGATCATCCCAAAACGCCGTCACCTATCTTTTCAGCTTCAGGTATTGTTCCTCGCTCAGCTCAAGCCACACCCCGCCGCGCCCCGTTTCCAGCCCATGATTCAGCGCCTGCAGCGTCTCCAGGCTCAACGCGCAGCCGCCCCGCTCCGCCAGCTCCCGCACCTTCTGGTGGCTTCGAAACGTGAGCCTCCGCGGAAGATGCGTGTTCAGGTCCTCCTCAAGGAACTGGCAGCACCACCCATCCACGTGCGCAAACGACATGTAGACCCGGTGTCGCCTGCGTTCACCGCGGCACCGGGCGCAAAGCTGCTCGCCAGCGGTATGGGGAGGCGGCAGCGAGGCCCGGCACAACGCGCAAATCTGGCCGGAACGAATCTGCCGCACGGTGGATAGCCGATCAGAACCCATGCCGGCCATCATACGCCGATCTTCGCCGTTTGTTCTCCACAGGGTCCGTACCATTTCATAGCATTCGCTTCATCGCTCAATCGCTCGATCACTCCATCACTCGATCACTCTATCACCTGCCAGGATCACTTCTCCCGCTTCGACATCCCATACAGCTTCAGCACCGTATTCCAGTTCCTCCCCGTCCCCATTACGCCAATCGCCTTGTCCAGCCCCTTGCCGGTGAACTTGGTCTCTCCCGCGCCGTCAGGAAAATGGAAATAGATCGCATCGCCGGCCAAATGATAGCGGTCGCGCCGCGCCGGATACTTGGCCACGATCGCGTCGAGCGCAGCCTTGGCCGTCGGCAACACCTGCCCGGCCAGAAACGCGGCGTGAACGAGCGCACCATTCTCAGCAGCTTCGGCGGCAAACGGATTGGCCTTGATCACGCGCCCCAACTCCTCATGCGTGCGCAGAATCACGCCCACCGGCGCGCCGGTGTGTTTCTCCAGCGCCGCCGCCAGTTCCCGGGCCACCGCCGCAGCGGGTTTGCCAGCGTCGAACACCGCGTTCCCGCTTTGAATGTAGGTCTCAATATTCTGGTAGCCGAGCTTCTTCATCACAGCGCGGAAATCGGCCATCGCCAGCTTACCCGTCCCGCCCACATTCACGGCGCGCAAGAGTGCTACATAGGTCTGCATATTCTTTGCCATCCGTCGACCCCAAAAAGCACATTATGCACTTTGAGTTGTGCAAACTTCCTGCCCACATCGCTTAATCCGTTATTAAAGTCGCTGTGAAACGCTGAGGGTGTTATTCTCGCGTAACTCCGGCAGAGCTGCCTGTGTGCATTGCTCTGCAGACTTCATCCATCCGGCGAGCCTTCCGGCTTGCAGAACCGTTCTTTTTGCGGTGGGATGTCGTGCCCGTCACACGGTTCTGGCCAAGGGGTGCTATAAGCTCGCGTACATTGGTACCCATTCCAAACCAAAAGCAGCCGTGTTTGTTCCTACGAGGAGAGCCACAATGTCTTCACTTCGCAAGGGCCTTCTGTGCCTGGCCCTGTTGACCGCTGTGCCTTGTTGCACCCTGTCTTCTCTCTATGCCCAAAGCACCACCCAAGGGGCCATCGCCGCCACCGTCATGGATGCATCCGGGGCCGTCGTCTCCGGCGCCAGTGTCACGCTGCACAACGCCGGAACCGATGCCGAGGTCACGCTGACCACTGACGACAGCGGCTTCTTCAAATCGCCGCAGCTGCCGCCCGGCACTTACACCGTCACCATCAAGGCCGCGGGCTTTGGCGAGTACAAAGCTACCGGCGTAGCCGTCACCGTAGGCTCGCTCAGCGAGCTGCATCCGGTGCTTCAGACCGGCTCGGCCACCGAGTCCGTCGAAGTCTCCGGCGAAGCGCCGGTGCTGCAGTTCTCCTCGCCTGAAATCTCCGAGACCATCACCGCCAAGGAGATTGTGAATCTGCCGCTGAACGGCGGCCGCTGGTCCGACCTGGCGTTGCTTACGCCCGCCGCTGTCTCTGACTCCAACGGCTTCGGCCTCATCGCCTTCCGCGGCATCAGCCCGCTGATGAACAACGTGGAGATCGACGGCGCCGACGATAACCAGGCCTTCTTCTCAGAAGAACGCGGACGCACTCGCGAAGGCTATTCCACCTCCCAGATCGGCATTGCCGAGTTCCAGGTGAACACCGGCGTCTACTCGGCCGAGTACGGCCGAGCCGTGGGAGGCGTCATCAACTCCGTTACCAAGAGCGGCACCAACGACCTTCACGGCCAGGCCTACTTCCTCGACCGCGACAACGACTGGGGCACCATCAATCCCTTCACTACCTTCACCAACGTGACGGAACCACCTTCAGGCGGCGCGCCCACCATCGTCACCGGCGTTCCCTTCAAGCCCAAAGACTGGCGCAAACGCTGGGGCTTTGGCGCTGGCGGCTCGCTCGTAAAAAATAAGCTCTTCTGGTTCTACGCCTACGATCAATACCGGCGAAACTTCCCCGGTGTCTCCAAGCCGGCCTCGCCCAGCGCTTTCTATAACCAGTTCGCCGACCTTGCCTTGCCCAGCGGCGCCACCTGCACGGCCAGCGCCACCAAGGCCACCTTCACCGGCACCGGCAGCGCGGGCGACACCAGCGCCTGCGCGCTGGCCTATCGCGTGTACGGCGGTAACTACGCCACCGCCGCAGCGCACTACGACCAGCTTCTCTATGGCAAGGCCGTCTCCTCCATCACCGGCCTCAACACCCCCGGCCTGCTCGACGACAACGGCACCACGCCGCGCACCGGCGACGAAGTGCTGAACACGCCCAAGCTCGACTGGCAGATCAACGACAAGGAACACGCCAGCTTCCTCTTTCATCGTCTCCGCTGGGACTCGCCCGGCGGCGTGCAGACGCAGACCTCGAACAACTACGCCATCGACACCTTCGGCACCGATTTCGTGAAGCTCGACTACGGCATGGCCAAGCTCGACAGCTTTATCACTTCGAACTTCTCCAACGAACTCCGGTTCCAGTACGGCCGCGAACTCGACGATGAAGGCCAGCAGCCGCACTCTTCGTTCACCAACACCTATCTCAACAACTCCACCGGCACGCCCGTGCAGCTGATGATCTATGGCGGATCAAGCAACAACGGCTTCACCGCCGGCATGCCCTACTACTCGTTCCGCACTGCCTACCCCGCCGAGGTGAAGACGCAGGTGGGCGATACCGCCAACTGGACTTACCGGAGCCACAGCATCAAGTTCGGATTCGACATCCTGCGCAACAACGACGAGATCAACAACCTCTACGAGTCGAACGGCGTTTACACCTACACTTACTTCTCTGACTTCTTCGCCGACATCCTCAACCCGGCGGGAACCTGCGACTCGTCCGAGTCGCAAACCGGACTGGGCACCGACACCTGCTACTTCGGCTTCACCGAGGGGCTCGGCACACCCAAGTTTGAGCTAACCACCACCGACTACGGCGCGTTTGTGCAAGACGACTGGAAGGTCAACCCGCGGCTGACCCTCAACGCGGGCCTGCGCTACGACTACGAACGCGTCCCACCGCCGTTCCCGTCGCTCCTCTCGAGCTCGTTGCTCACCACCGCGGTAAACGGCGTCGGCCCGTTCCCCGACTCGCGCGCCCAGATCGGCAACCAGCCCAGCGACGCCACGGCACTCGGACCCCGCGTGGGCCTCTCCTGGGATCCATTCGGCAACGGCAAAACCGTGCTGCGTACCGGCTACGGTATGTACTACGGACGCAACCTCAACGGCGTAATCCTCCAAAGCTACGAGGCCGCGGGCAGCCCCAAGGGTCAGTACCAGATTCCCACCATCTTCGGGACCGCGCCCGGCGCCGCCGCGCCGGCCTTCCCGCAGATCATCGCCAACAACGGCACCTACGCCACTCCCAGCGTCGACTTTTACGCCAAAAACTTCGGCAATCCTTATGTGCACGAGATCGACTTCAGCATCCAGCGCGAAGTGATGCCCGGAACTTATCTGTCCATCGACGCCCTGGGCGCCTACGCGCGCAAGCTGCCCAACTTCCTGAACATCAACCTCAACCCCGCCACGATGAAGACCACCACGATGACCATTGTGGACAGCACGGGCAGCGCCACCGGCTCCAACTGCGGACCGCTGGCCTGCGGCACTGCCATCCCCACCGCCTACTACGTGAAGCCCTACGTCGACTCGCACTACGGCTCCATCACCGAGGTGGTCAGCAACATCAACTCCAGCTACAACGGCCTGGCCATCGACCTGACCAACAACAGCAACAAGTACGCGCAGTTCGACGCCAACTTCACCTTCTCGCACGCGCTCGACTTCAATCAGAACGAGAGCACCGGGCCCAGCACCAACAACTGGTGGGACCCCAACGGCAATCCTCGCGCCAACTACGGCAACTCCAGCTTCAACGTGCCCAAGCGCTTTGTGGCCTGGGCGCTGCTGAACTACCCTGTTGCCGCTTCGGGCTGGAAGCGCTACGTGGAAGACGGATGGCACCTGAATCCGGTCGTCCAGGTGCAGAGCGGCCTGCCCTACTCGGCAGGACTGAGCGGCACCATCTCTGGCGCCGCGGGCTCGGGCATCAATGGGTCGAGCACCTCAAGCTGGCTGGTGCAGACGGGCCGCAACAGCTTCAAACAGCCCACCACGTTCGTCTTCGACACCCGCGTGCAGAAGGACCTGCACCTGACCGAGCGCATGAACATCGAGCTGGTGGCCGAGGGCTTCAACCTGCTCAACTTTGTCAACGTCACGGGCGTGAACTCAACCGCCTACAGCATCTCCGGGAGCAACATCAAGTACAACCCCCTGGTGAAGGGCACCGGCCTGACGACGCAGTCCGGCTTCGGCGCCATCACCAACGCCGACTCCAACTTCGTCTACAGCCAGCGCCAGATCCAGCTGGGCATGAAGCTGGACTTCTAGTTCACCACCGGCCGCATGGCCGGACTCCGCGGCGCGGCAGCCTCCGGGGCTGCCGCGCCTTTTTCTCGCCCGCTCGCCTCTCGCTCGCCTCTTGCCTCTCGCCTCTCGCCCGCTCGCTTGCTCTGTTACAGTCGGACCAATGAGTGCCGACGACACCTCGCGATGGTGGGACATCGGCCGCGGCTTTGACAGCACCGTCCGCCGTTTCCTTGCGGACCTGCGACGCTACCAACTCGACGCGCCGCCGCCGGATCGGGAGATCCATCCATTCGACCGCGAGCACGGGGTGGACACCAGCGGCCTGCTCTACGCCGACAAGCTCATCACCGGCCACTCCCACGACGCCGCCAGCGAGGGCTATTACGCCACGGCCCCCTCGCTCTTCCACGGGGCGCTGGCCCGCTGGCAGCAGACGCTCGGTGAGTCCCTTAGTCCCTTAGTCCCCAAGTCCCTGTCGGATTACACCTTCTTCGACCTGGGCTGCGGCAAGGGGCGCGCGTTGCTGATGGCGTCGGACTATCCGTTTCGCAAGGTGATGGGCGTGGAGCTGAGCCCGACGCTGGCGAACGTGGCTCGGCGCAACCTGTACCGATGGCTCAGCACCCCGCGCGCCTGCCCGCGGGTCAGCGTCATGGCGGGGGACGTGATGCAGCTGCGGCTGCCGGCGGGGCCGGTGGTGCTGTTTCTGTTCAACTCCTTTGGCGCGGGCTTGATGACCGAGCTGCTGGAGGGGCTGGTGGCCGCGGCCCGGGTTGGGACGACGCCCATCGACCTGATCTATGTCCACCCGGAGCACGATCTGCTGGTGCGGCGGTTCGCGTCCGTGCTGGCGGATGAGGAGGTTGGGTTCTCGCCGGAGGACGCCGCAGCCGATGCGTTCGATGTCAGCCACGACCGGGTCGTGGTGTACCGGCTGCGGTAGGTAAGGGATGCCCCGATGTGTACGAAAAAAATCGGCCATCCCCTTTGGGATGAGTGGATTGCGCGTGGTTTTTGCGCGAGTGTGATTTGGAACACCGGGTTTTGATTGCAATTTGCAATAGCTCACCTTTTTGGTCCTCCTCTCCGGCTGATTTCTCTCCAGAAAAGCAAAAGGCCCGCCGGGTTTCGGCAGGCCTTTCTTCTACTGTTTTCATTATAGCAGATTCGAAGAGTTCCATACCAATTATTTTGAATAAATTTGCGCTTGTTTTTGTGCGGCTTGGCGGAATTTCCACAGGGCCACCTCTTGACAAGAAGCAGGGACTAGGGACTGGGGACTAGGGGCTAGGAGGGATTAGGGGACTGAGGGACTGAGTGACTAAGGGACTAAGGGACTAAGGGACTGAGGGACTAAGGGACTAAGTGTGGAGTGTCAACAGGTTATTCCGAGGCAGTCCGGAGCGGCTGATGGGGGTTTTGAGGTTAATGCCGGCGTGGGGGCGGTGCCAGTTGTAGTGGTGCAGCCAGGGCAGTAAGTGTAGGGAGCGCTGATCGGAGCTGTCGTAAGCACGCGCATAGGCCCATTCCCGCAAGGCAGTCTGGATGAAGCGTTCGGCCTTGCCATTGGTACGCGGGGTGTAGGGCCTGGTGAAGCGGTGTTTGATTTCCAGCTCGCGACAGGCCCTGGCGAAGGTGCGGGAGTGATACGCCGGCCCGTTATCGGTGAGCAGGCGGCGGATGCCGATGCCCATCCGCGCATATTCGGCCACCGCGGCACGCAGAAAAGCCGCCGCCGCGTCGCCCTTTTCATTGGGATAGATGGCCGAGAAGGCGATCCGGGAGTGATCATCGATGGCCACATGCACGTAGTCCCAGCCTACTCCGCGGGTGCGGCGGCTCAGATCGCCATGGACGCGATGCCCCGCAGCGGTGAAGCGGCCCAGCTTCTTGATGTCCAGGTGCAGCAGATCTCCGGCCGCGGCGTGTTCGTAGCGAAACACCGGCGGGGGCAGTTGCAGATCGCGCATGCGGCTGAGCCGATGATGGCGGAGAATGCGGCTCACCGTGGCCCGGCTCAGGCCGGTGTCGCGGGCGATCGAGCAGCCGGTGCGGCGCTGACGGCGCAAAAGCAAAACCTTTTCCACTAAGGAAAAAGCGGTCTGGCGTCGCAGCCGGTGGGGACGCGAGCTGCGATCCAGGAGACCGGCCGCGCCTTGCTCGCGATAACGCCGCACCCACTTGGCCGCGGTCTTGGCGCTCACCCCGCAATCTGCCGCAGCCTTCTGCAGAGTCCAGCCCTCGGCTATCACTTTTCTGGCCAGCTGCTCTCGACGGTAGATCGTCAGTCGGGCATTCTGGTGGTAGTCCATTCGGTCCTCCTCTGGGAAACTGCGGTTTGGTCACCATCAGCTTCTCTGATCCGGATCGAATGGACAACCTATTGCAACTTCACAACTAAGGGACTGAGGGACTCGGGGACTGAGGGACTCGGGGTGTAGAATCGCGGGATCGTTCCCCCTATCGCTTTGATCCGAGGTGGCTTCCTTGAAAAAACCTTTGCGGTTGTCGGCGCTGGGCGCCTCGCTTGTTTTGTTTGTGGCCGCGGCGGCCCAGGTGCCGGGATGGAAGACCTACAGCTACCCGGCGGATGGGTTCAGCGTGTCGTTTCCCCTTGACCCGAAGATCCAGTCGCAGGAGCTGCCGATGCCGGGGGGCGGGCAGGCCGAGGCGCGCATGTACCAATTGGGCCTGGGAGCCAGCGGCGCGGACGGGGGCGTGATGGTGGGCATGTACCACTTTGCGGCGTTCGCGCCGGGGAAGGGTCCGGACCAGGTGCTCCAGGACGGCATGAAGGGCGCGCTGGCGCAAACCCAGGCCCACCTTATCTCGGAGAAGAAGATCACGCTGGGCGACGCGCACGGTCTGGAGATGGTGGCCGAGAACCCGACCTTCCACGTGAAGGCGCGCCTGTTTGTGTCGGGCACGCGGGTGTATTCGATCATGGAGGTTTACCCGATCGGGAAGGCGTTCGCGCACGCGGAGGAGTTCCTGGACTCGTTCCGGATTGTGCCGGTGGGGGCGAAATAGGGATCAGGGACCAGGGACCAGGGATCAGGGGCCGCCTGCCTTTCATCCCCGGCCCCAAGTGCGAGGGACCCGGGGGCACCCTCAACCTGGTTTCGAGGGCGCTCGTCCCTTCCCATTAGCAGAGGTGTGAGGGCATGGGATCGGCCTGGGGCCAGGCGCGGAGGAATAAGGAAAAGCTTGCGCCTTGTCGGCGAGGCCCCGGCGGACGGGATTGTCTTCGATGTAGCGGACACCGGCGTGGAACTTGTCGGCCGACAAGATCTGGCTCTCATTGAAGCTGCGCATCCACACGTCGAGTTTGCTTTTGAGGCGGAAGGAGAAGCCTCCCTTGATGTATTGCATAGCTTTTTCGAGGGAGACGTCGGGCGCGGGGGTGAGGATGGCGTGGAAGTGGTCGGGCATGACGACGAATGCGTGCAGGAGGAAGCGATTTTGCGAGTGGTAGTGGAGGAGGGCGGCTTGGAAGAGCTCGGCGTTGGCGGCGACCTGGAAGAGACGACGGCGTTGCGAGGTTACGGCGGTGACGAAGTAGGTGCGGGTTTCTTGCGGCGCGCGATGCACGGGGGAAGGTTAGCGGGGGCGGCGTTGTTTTGAGTGTGCGAAGCGTCACGGGTGCGTGGGAGGGGCGAGGAGCGAGCGGGCGAGTGGCGCGGATGAGGGCGAAGGCTTCGAGCGGGCTTGTGCGCGGGGAAGAGAGGGAAAGGCCCGCGGCTAAAGCCGGGGGCCTTTGCGGGTCGGGATTCAGGGGCATAAATGCCCCTGCTCCCTCCGTGATTTGGAGGGTTCCGGGCGATGGCAAGAGCGCGAAGACGGCGTGGGTGGTGATCAACACGCACGAGGAGTATTCGATGCTGCGGGCGTTCGGGCTGCGTCCCGCGGGCCAGGCGCTGATTCACCAGGACGGCCATTCCTACGACCAGATGAAGGCCACCGAGCAGGACGGCACCGAACAAACGTTCTATTTCAATGTAGATATTCCGATGAAGGTGTATCGGTGAGGGGTCGGTTCGAGCGCGAGCGCTGATGGGGAGGGAATCTGGCCCCCGGCCCTGACAAGTTAGGACGGGGCACCGCGGTACCCGGTTTGGGTTTTAGGGTGGGCCACCCGCCTGTAGAGGACTGGCGCCGGGGAGCCGATGGAGACAGTGGGGCTGAAAAAGTTCTGTGACGGCGGACAATGAGATTACTGCAGCATTGAGTTACACTTCGAGTCGAGACCGAGAAGGTCGGTTCCCTCGCGAACCAGCGCCGGAGCTACCACGTACACTTAACGAGAGTGGCGCGATTAACGAACTCCACTCAAGGCGCGCCGAGATGTGTCATCGGTTGTGCATCTAAGTTTTAGTCTCGAATCGAGACGGTGTGAGGAAGATGTCGCTTCGTAAAGTGATTGAAGATGCTGGGCTTGGGCTTGCAGCCTGCGCCGATGTATTGGGTGTCGATTCAAATGTATTTCGCCAGTGGGCCGATGGACAGCGAGAGATCCCGCCGATCTATGCAACAGTATTGGCGGCCGCTCTGGGCATCAAACCCGAAGCCTTAACCTCGCGCGCCTTGAGTTCCAAGAGTGCCCAGCGACTTGAACCCGCCGCTATTTGGTTCAAATTCCGCGGCAGTGAATTCACGTCCGCTGACAGAGAATCAGTGTTGGCGATTCGGCGATTGGGCCATAACGCGAATCTCTTGGAGCAAGCAGCCACCGGGAAGGTCAACAAGACGTGGGATGTACTTTTCCAGTCCACGATGAGGGCTGTCGACCTTCAGTCATCACCCTCCGAACAGGGGCGGGCGGCCGCCCATGTGTTCTGCGAGCTGAATCAGTTTGGGCATGGCGGAAAGGGGGTAGGAGAAATCCTGCGGGATCGGTTGAGATCAGTCGGGATTTTGTTGATCGAGAGTCCTCTCCCTCATTCCCAGGTCGAAGGTTGCAGTTTCTACGTGGGAGACAGCTCGGCTCAACGACCCTGCATTTTCGTGAATACGTACAAGACGACTTGGTTTCGCCGAAACGTGATAATCATGCACGAACTGGGGCACTCGCTATTTGATTCCACCTCTGGTGGCCAAGTGGATACTGTCGAATCCACGGAGACAGCTTCGATAAACAAAGAGAACCTTATCGAGGTCCGGGCAGACGCTTTTGCTCGCGAGACGCTACTCCCGAAGAAGGTTCTGCTCAGCATCCTAAATCGCAACGGGCTCCGCCCGACCACCCTGACTGCGGAAGGTCTAGCCGTCTTAGTAGCCGATTCCGGGGTCGAAAAGAAGACGGTCGTCGATGTTCTTGTCGAACAAGAGCTAATCGACAACGCGTTGGCTACCCACTACACGTCTCTCGAAATCGCTGATCATTTAAGAAGGGTCTCTGATCATGCACTGAACACTCGGGAGTACATCGCAAAAATTGGCCAGCAGGCAGCTTCAGCTTGGACCGGCAAGCGCATGACCACTTTTGCGACCCACAAATTGCTGCTTCCAGTGCCTTATGTGAAGGCCGTAATCGATGCGGTTAAAGGGTTCGCAATTAGCATAAGCCGCGCTGCGGACTTGCTTATGATCGACGAAGAGACGCTTGTATCGCGGTTTCCGGAATTGGCAGCCGAGGTTTCCGAGTAGTGAATTCGGAATCAGAAGTCGTATTTTTCTTCGACTCTGATGCGTTAATTCAAATCCTGCTGACTGCGCCGGAGCAAATCTTTCCTATTTTGCGTTCAGACTTCAATGTCACCTCATTCATCATGAATGAAGTCGAGATCGAAGTTCGGTCCAATCGAAAGTTCGGCCAAACCGTCCAAGAAAGCTTGGACAAGGCAATGAAGTCCAAAATGCTCAGGCTGGTGAGTTCCGCCGACCTCGAGGCCTTAACTGTCGATAGCTCCTCGCCGATTTCACTAGCGGATATTCAGAGAACTCGGACGTGAGTTTGCTCTTCACGTCGGAAACGGCGAGGCGTTTACTCATGCTGCAGGGGTGCTTCTGAACTGCCCTGTGATCAGCAATGACTTGAACGCAATCCGTACGCTTGAAGCGAACGGCAAAGAACTACCACCGACGATCTTGCGCTCTCATGACTTATTCGTATTCGCTCACACCGAGGGTTATCTCGACGGGCAGCGCGCCAATCGAATCTTGAAGACATTGAGACGATACGGCGAGTGGATGCCAAGATGTTTCGAGAACGCCTCCTTTGAGGACGGCGTTGCCCGGTTCGGGTGCAGACTATCAACCAGTCTCGCGGTCTCGGCGAGTTCTACTGATTGGTCCGCTACTTTTTACTTAAAGCGGCACACGGCGGCGACGGAGGGTTCGGACACAGTCGACGAGAATGGGCAGCGGGATTAGCGACAAAGGGAATCCTGCTAAAGCCTCGTCTTTTTCATGGTCAATTGGGAGCTCCGATATTGTTCGGGGTGAATCGCGCTCACGGATAAATGCGATGCAAGGTGCGGGCGAAGGGGATGGTTTCGCGGACGTGGTCGAGGCCGCAGATCCAGGCTACAGCGCGCTCGATGCCCATGCCGAAGCCGGCTGTGGGGGACGCTGCCGTAGCGGCGCAGGTCGAGATACCACTGGAAGGCTTCGCGCGGGCAGGTTGTGGTGCTTCGATGCGGCTGCTTGAGCAGTTCGTAGCTGGATACGCGCTGCGAGCCGCCGATGACTTCGCCGTAGCCCTCGGGGGCGAGGACGTCGACGCAGAGGGCGAAGCGCGGGGTCGTCGGGGTCGGGCTCCATGTAGAAGGCTTTGACGGCGGCGGGGTAGCGGTGGACCATGACCGGGCGGTCGAACTGCTGGGCTGAGCCAGGTCTCGTCGGGCGAGCCGAAGTCGTTGCCGTACTCGAAGGGGTTTTCGAGGTGGCCGTCTGCGTGGGCCTGCTTGAGCATTTCGGCGGCTTCGTCGTAGCGCAGGCGCGGGAAGGGCGGGGTGATGGCTTCGAGCTTGGTCGATGTCGCGGCCGATGACTTCGAGCTCGGGCGCGCGGTTCTTGAGCGACGCTCTGGACGATGTGGGCGATGTAGTTTTCGGCGAGCTCCATGAGGCCGTCGAGGTCCATGAAGGCGACTTCAGGCTCGACCATCCAGAACTCGGTGAGGTGGCGGCGGGTCTTGGATTTTTCGGCGCGGAAGGTGGGGCCGAAGCTGTAGACCTTGCCGAGCGCCAGCGCGGTGGACTCGATGTAGAGCTGGCCGGACTGGGTGAGGAAGGCGGGATCGCCGAAGTAGTCGACGGGGAAGAGGGTGGAGGTGCCTTCGCAGGCGGCCGGGGTGAGGATGGGCGGGTCGGTGCGGATGAAGCCGTTCTGGTCGAAGTATTCTGCCGCGGCGCGCATGATTTCGGCGCGGATGCGGAGGATGGCGGACTGGCGCGGGGAGCGGACCCAGAGGTGGCGGTGCTCCATGAGGAAGTCGACGCCGTGCTCCTTGAGGGTGATGGGGTAGGGGTCGGACTCGGGGACGCGCTGGATGACCTGGATGTCTTCGACGTCGAGCTCGTAGCCGCCGGGGGCGCGCTTGTCGGCGCGGACCTTGCCGGTGACGATGACGCTGGATTCCTGGGTGAGGCCTTTGAGGGACTCGAAGACGTGCGGGGGGACGGTCTTGACGTGGGCTACGCCCTGCACGGTGCCGGTGCCGTCGCGAAAGATGGGGAAGAGCGAGCTTGCCGGATTCGCGGAGGTTGTAGAGCCATCCGCGGAGGGTGACGGACTGGCCTTCGTGCTGGCCGAGGGTTGCGATGGTCGCCACCTGCGCCACCTGCGGTGGGGCCAACTGCTCGCTATTCGCTCGCTCGGGCGCTTGCGCCACCTGCGGTGGGGCTGACTCTTCCTGGGTCGATGTGGTCGAGGGTGCGGTGTCTTCGGGCATGACGGGCTTCCTTGAATTTCAGGATAAACCTCGGAGTGGGATCGATTGCGGCTGCGGGGCTGACTGACGGTTGGGCGAGGGCGGATTTGGGAGCAGGATCGACGGATGCCGAGGATCAGCGGAGGGAAGACGTGCGCAAGAAGACGGGCGGCCCTTGCGGGCCGCCCGTTGGTCCAGAGATGCAGGTGCGCTTAGAACTGGAAGCGGATGAACAGGCGCGCGTGGCGATGTCCGTTCACATCGGTCGTCGGTGAGGCGAAGGTATTGGTTCCGTTGTCGTTGAAGGCATCGGTGTTGATGCCGCTGACCAGCGTGGTGTTCTCCAGGTATCCGTTGGTATCGACCTGGCCATGGTTGAAGATGTTGAAGAGCTCGCCGCGGAAGTCCATTGACAGGCGCTCCCAGAGCTTGAAGGAGCGTTGCACGTTCACGTCCCACTGCTGGTAGCCGGGGCCGTAGTACGAGTTGCGTCCGATGGCGGTGTTGGGATGCACGCCGGAGACCCGGAACGATCCAGTGAACCGAATCCGACGACACGACGTGGCAGTGGTCATTTGTGTACCAGAAGCTGGGTCCGGACAGAGCGTGCCGTCGGAGACGCCGGTGAACCAGGACGTTATCGACAGCGTAGGTGGCCATCGGGGCCTTGGCGTTGCCGAGGATCGGGCGATCGTTGCTGATGCCGTCGCCGTCGACGTCAAAGCCATCTTCAACGTTATGGGTGGTGCCCGACTGGAACTGCGTGACGCCCGCCAGAGCCCAGTGGTTGACGATGTTGCCGAGGACTTTCATGCCGCCTTCGGTATGCCACAAGGAGGGTGTCCAGATATACGCCAGGACCAGGCGCTGGCGGTGGTCATACTCTGACGGACCCCAGTCGGTGAGACCGCGGTGCGTGGGGAACTTGCTGAACTGGTAGGAAGATTCGTTGGCAGTGGTGAAGATCTCCGATCCGTCATCCATGGCCCTGCCAAACGTGTAGGACGCGCGGAAGAGGAAATTGTGGTTGAACTTGTGGTCGAGTTCCGACCAGAGACCGGCGTACTCGGAATCATCGGAGTTGTCGCGCACGACGATTGAGCCGCGGGTGTTGTATGACGCGATCGCCGGTGAACCAGTCGTTCACGAAGGGATTGAGCTGGTGTTGCCATAGAGGTGTTCGCCGCGCTCGCCCACGTAGCCGACCTGGAATGAAGTGGACCAGGGCAGTTCCTGTTCGATGTTGAGGTTCCAGTGCAGGGTGCGGGGCGCGAGCAGATGATTGACGATCGGCTCGGCGGTGTTGGTGGCCTTCGGAGTCTTGTTCAGGGCGGCGAAGGTCTCGTACCACGAGCCGTTGCCGCGGTTGCCGTTGGCGGAGCTGCTGCTGGTGACCAGGGGCGATGCCGCGTTGGGAGCGCGTGGCCTGGATGTTGTCGATGATGTTGGTGAAGACCACGTCGTAGAAGACGCCGAAGCCGGTGCGGACGACGGTCTTGTGCTGGCCGAAGAGCGTCGGGCTCCAGGCGATGCCGGCGCGCGGTCCCCACTGGCTGCCGTCGGCAACCTGTTTGGTGTTGCAGTTAGCGCCCGGATCAGCGGGAAGCAGGCGATGTTGCTCTCGTCGATGCCGGGATACGGCGTACCGGCGGCATTGAACGGGGCGCCGTTGTACTCGTAGCGGAACCCGAGATCGAGCGAGAGGGTGGGGATGGGGCGGTAGGTGTCCTGCGCGAAGTAGTTCTGGCTGAAGAGCCTCGGCTGGGTGATGGGGCTGCCGAAGTTCTGGGCGACGGTCGCGGCCGGGCCGCCGAAGTCGTCAATCAGGTTGGCCAGGCCGGTGTAGACGAATGAGCCGCCGCCCGCCAACGGGGTAGCCGCCGTGTCCTTGTCGTACGAGATGGAGCCGAAGAAGTTGAAGGGGATCTGATCCTTCACGCGGATGTCGGCGAGGTCTTCGCCGAACTTGAAGAAGTGCTTGCCGTGGGTCCAGCTGATGGTGTCCTGGAGCTGGTAGGTGTTGTGGAAGCGGCCCTGGGGAATGTTGCTGGGAATGCCGTAACCGGTCATGTCGGAGATGGAGACGGCGGGCTGGTTATACAGAGGGTTGGCGAGGGTGCTGGCGGGCAGCCCGAACGCGAATCCGATGCGGCCGTAGGAGAGGCGGACTTCATTCACGACGTTGGGCGAGAAGACGTGGGTTTCGACGAGGCCGGTGTTGTAGGAGGTGCCGTCCTGGTCGGAGTCGAAGCCAGGGAGCTGGCCGGTGAAGTTGAACACGTCGTAGGGAGCCGTGAAGCGGGTGCGGATGAAACGCAGCGTCAGGGTGTCCTTGTCGCTGGCGATGTAGTCGCCCTTGAGGTCGAGCTCGGGGGCGTTGTCGTCGGCGCCCAGGTTACGCTGCGCGGTGCCCATTTCCACGGAGCCTCGGTCGACGCCGGTGACGGGATCGGGTCCCAGGGGAATGGGGGGATTCAACCCCGTATTGACGCCCACCAGCCCGCCGTATGCCTTGACCAGGTTGGCCACGCGGGGATTGGAAGAGTAGTTGGCGAGTGTGGCAAAGCCGTTGGCGGTGGGTACAGCCAGGGTTGCGAGGCGCAGCGGTCGAGCGGAAGTAGTCCCACTGATAGGAAGCGAAAGCCGAAGACCTTGTTCTTGAGGATGGGGCCGCCGATGCGGAAGCCCGGCATGTTCTCGCGATACTTGGCAACCTTGGCGATGCAATCCGGATTTCCAGGGTCTGCAGCCTGGCACAGGGATTGGAAGTACAGCTGGTTCTTGTCGACGGTGTCGAGCGAGGAGTTCTGCAGGCGCTCGAAGACGGCGCCATGCCACTGGTTGGTGCCGCTCTTGTAGATCAGGTTGGAGACGGAGCCGGCGCCGTGGCCATATTCGGCCGTGTAGGCGTTCTCGATGATGGTGACTTCCTTGACGGCTTCGTCGTTGCCGGGCTGCAGACCCTGGCCCTGGATGCCGGCGTCGTTGTTGTCCTGGCCTTCAATGAGGAAGTTGTTGGCGCGGGGACGGCCGCCGCCGACGTTGAAGTCGACGCCGTTGGAGAAGCCGCCGACCTGGGTGTTCATCACACCCGGCAGGGTGAGGGCGAGCTCGTAGGGGTTCAGCGAGGCGATGGGCAGGCTGCTGATTTCCAGTTCGCCGATGGTGCCGCTGAGCTGGCCGTTATCAGTATTCAGGACGGCGTTGTCGGCGCTGACCTCGACCTTGTCGGAGGCTTGGCCGACCTTCAGCACCAGGCTGGAGCTGACGATGCTGGAGCTGGGAACCTGCAGGCCGTTGTTGACCGTGGTTTCAAAGCCCGCGGCGGAGGCCGAGACGTTGTAGACGCCGGGCAGCACCGACTCGATGCGATAGGTGCCTTCCTGATTGGTGGTGGTGGTGCGGACGGCGCCGTTGTCGACGGACGTGATGGTCACAGTGGCCCCGACGATGGCGCTGCCGGTGCTGTCAGTCACCGCGCCGATGACGGTGCCGTTCGATGTCTGTGCGTTGGCGATTGCGATGCTAACGAGCAGCAAGAACATCGCCGATAAGGTTCGCCTGAATGCGTTCACGGACGTATCTCCCCCGGTACAAAGTTGAAAAGAGTGTGTTCGATGGCGTGTGGCCGAGCCTGCAGCGACCATTGGAGGCCCGCGCCGCAATCGGCTCTCGAATCACAGGGTGTGCGTGCGACCCATGTGTCAGCCTGACGTGTTGTGGTGAATATGAAGCAATCCGCAGGCCAAAATCCCGGGATTGTGATGCTCGTCACGGCTCGGCATCATTTCGTCACAGGTAAGGCCCCGGGGGTCTCTCATGACGGGATTTGGGCTGAATTGACGGCCCGAAAAACGCACAATCCTTAGGCCTTTCTCCATATTTCGGTGGAAAAGCCTGCGGCAATATGATTTTCGGGATTTTTGGGCGGCGGAGGCCGAAGTTTACCCGGCGATGGGGGCATTATTAGACGACTTTTTTGGTCCACTATCTCGCGTCTCGTCACAAAGTTACGTCACATACTTGTGACTAACGGCCGTGCAAGAGTGACGATTGTCGATCAAGTGGCACGTTGATTGCAGTGCACGAGTCATCCCTGCCGTTCTCCTCCGGTTTCTCCGGTTTCTTCGCTAGCCAGAACACCTATCAAAGGAGTGGTTCCCATGCCCCGTACCTTCAGGAGTCTCCCGAGGCTGCTTGCGGCCCCCGGGATTGCCGTTGTTTTGTTGTTGCTGCTTGCCATTGCCGCGGTACCCGTCTTCGGACAAGGAATCACAACCGGCGGCGTGAGTGGGACGGTCGTCGATCCCAAAGGCGCGGTCGTTGCCGACGCAAAGATTGAAGTCAAGAGCATCGCTACCGGAGCGGTCTATCAGCAGACTTCGCGCGCCGATGGCCAATTCGCCGTCCAGGGCCTTCAGGTTGGTGTGTACTCGCTGAAGATCTCGTCACCGGGCTTCTCCGATCTGACGGTTCAGAACGTGAATATCACGATCGGCACCCTGGCCCTCGGCAACGAGGCCCTCCAGGTGGGACAGGGCGTGGAAACAGTGGAGGCCAGCGCGGTGGCTCCGCTGCTCAGTACGGAAGAATCCCAAGTCGCCGTCACGCTGGAGTCCGAGGCTCTTGAGAACCTTCCCTTCGGCGGCGGATTCGATACGGTTGCCCTGTTGACGCCGGGCGTCTCGATCACCCACGACAACAGCTTCTCCAACTCCAACGGTTCCTACGGCGGTTTCTCCTCGCAGGGTCAACGCGGGCGCTCCAATAACTTCGAGATCGACGGCCAGTCGAACAACGACAACTCGGTGGCCGGACCGCAGGTGTTCTTCGCCAACCAGGATGCCCTCAGCGGTATCGAGGTGATCACGAATAACTTCAGCGCGCAGTATGGGCGGAATGCCGGATCGGTGGTGAACTACCTGACCAAGTCGGGTACCAACCAGTACCACGGATCGGTGTTTGAGTTTTACGAAGGCAACTGGGGCGAATCATTCGCGCAGGGGCAGAAGTCGCCGTTCCAGGGCTTTTGCGCTCCCGGCGCCGCCACCTCGGGCTGCGTGACACCCACGCTGCCGCGCTACGTCGACAACCGCTTCGGCGGCACCATCGGCGGGCCGATCCCCAAGATGCGCGACAAGCTTTGGTTCTTTTCGAGCGCCTACTTTGAGCGCTATCGCAACGGCGGCGGCACCAGCCTGAGCGGTCCCACCACTCTGACTCCCGATGCCACCGGTCTGGCAACCCTGCAGGCTTCGTTCCCCAACGACCCTGGGGTGGCGGCGCTGGTCAACAACGGACCGTACTCGATCAAGACGGGCAATCCTCGACCCGTAGGCACCCCGGTGTTGATCCCGGTAAGCGACGGGACAACGTCGGCAAGTGTTGAGATGGCGGAGATCGGGCGCAGCGTTCCTTCGCTTTCGAACGACGAGGAGCTGCTGGGCCGCATGGACTGGAAGCCGAATGGCAAGGATGCCTTCTTCCTCCGCTACTTTTACCAGGATGATCCGACGCTCAATGCCGGGGGCAGCGTGGTTGCGGGCAACTGGTACAACGTGCCGGATACAGCCCACTCGGTGGGCGCCGACTGGAGCCGGCAGGTCAGCCCCTCATTCGTAAACCAGATCCGCTACTCGTTCCAGCAGACGGCGCTGAACTTCCAGAGCGGCGGTCAGGGCAACTGCACCGTGACCACGCCGGAGAACTGCACCACCTCCCTGGCGATCAACGGCCACGTAGCTGTTAACGGCACCAACTACGGCTTCCTGGGCTACGGCTACGCCACCAACATTCCCCAGGGGCGCACCGTGAAAGTCACCCAGGTACAGGACAATATCACCTGGAGCCGGGGCAAGCAGACCATCCTGATGGGCGGCGAGTTCGACTACCAAAATTCGCCTAACCCCTTCCTGCCCGACTACAACGGTGGTTTCAGCTTCTCCAGCTTCAACCGGTTCCTTACCGGTACCGGCTCGCTGACGCTGGGCAACGGCAACGGCTTTACCACCAAGTTCACCGAGCCCGACGGCGCGTTCTACTTCCAGGATGACTACAAGGTCAAGCCGAGCCTTACGCTGAACCTTGGTGTGCGCTGGGAGTATTTCGGCCAGGCCGTGAACCTGCTGCACGATCAGACCCTGAAGCGTGAGAGCAATGCCTCGACGGCATTCTGGGATATGTCGCTGCCGCAGTACATCCGCGTGGTCAACAAAGTCCCGTCGGACTGGGAGCAGTTCCAGCCTCGCCTGGGCTTTGCGCTGAATCCGACCTTCGACAAGAAGCTGGTGGTTCGCGGCGGGTTCTCCATCAACTTCGACCCGGCGTTCTACAACATGTTTCTGAACGCCGCCACAGCAGCCCCTGTGGTGAACCTGGGTTCGATCACAGGTTGCGGAGTGTCCAAGCAATGCCTGCCCTCCAACGGCGCCAGCGGCGCACTGGTTCGCGCCCTCGATCTGCCCTACATCCCCGTCGGTCCTGGAATTAACCCCGGCCGCCGCAACCAGACCGACATGTCCTCGAACTTCCACAATCCCTATACGGAGTCGTGGATCCTGGGTGTGTCGCACCAGCTCGGAAACAGCGCCGTGGTGGAAGTGAACTACGTAGGCAACCACCAGGTGGGCAACTTCCAATCGCTCGATGCCAATCCCTTCATGTTGCCGGTGAAGAACTACTTCCCGAGCGTGGTACCCGTGAGTCTTTGCACTGACACGACGCAAGCCGGATGGGGACGCCCCGATTGCAACCGCAGCAATCTACGCGAGCGCGACAACGGAGCCTGGGCCAGGTACAACTCCCTGGAGTCAAAGATCACCACGCGCAACTGGCATGGGTTGACCTCCCAACTGAACTTCACCTGGAGCAAGACCCTCGACAACACCTCGGAGATCTTCTCGACCGAGGCGGGCGGCAATACGATTGCGTTCTCCGAGAATCCTCTGGACCCGAATGCGGCTGAGAAGGCGATCAGCGGCGACTCCGAGAAGTACATCGCCAGCTCCAACTTCAGCTACCTGACGCCCAGCATCCATCACGGACACGGACTGTTGGGTCACACCATCGGCAACCTGCGGCTCGACACCATCTGGACGTTCAACACCGGCCAGCCGGTGAGCGCGTTCCAATATGGGTACTTCGGAGCGCAGTCGGCACTGGGCCCGTTCGATCCCAGCACCGATCCCGCCCTGGCCAGCTTCGGCGATGTTCCGTTCGACAACTGGCAACTGGGCGGCGTCGATACCACCCGGCCGGTTCTCAACAACCCCGGCGCGCCGATCACTTCAGTCGGTATCTACGACGACGGCAACATCTGCGGACCGGTGGGCTATTACAACTGGGCCGACTGCACACCGGGAAGCCAGTCGTCGTTCCACTGGCTGCGCAATACCGGTTATGTGGCGCAGAACCTGACCAACACACCCTACGGAGGCGTAGGCCGCAACTCGCTGCGCACGCAGTATTGGAATAACTTCGACGTCTCCCTGCAGAAGGTAACAAAGCTGTCAGAGCGGGTGAGCATGACCTTGTCGCTGATCGGCTACAACGCCCTCAACCGCCAGTTCCTGGGCACGCCCGACACATTCATCGATGACGTGGGCGGCTCGTTCATGGACTTCCGCTACAACTACGGAAGCAACCGCAACACCCAGCTCAAAGTCGACTTCATGTTCTAATTCTGAGGCCAGTCGACAAGCGGAAAAGGCGCCCGAATCGGGCGCCTTTTCTGCTTCTGCGAGATCTTAGGGCGGATGACTCAGCAGGCCCTGGCCTTCGCGGGAAGGACCTGGAGGAAATCCAGCGCGCGATCGAGATAGCTCTTCAGGTCGCGGCGGTGCACCACCGCATCGAGGAAGCCCTTTTCCAGCAGGAACTCGGAGCGCTGAAAGCCTTCGGGGAGTTTCTGGCGGATGGTCTGTTCGATGACGCGCGGGCCCGCGAAGCCGATCAAGGCTCCGGGCTCGGCGATGTTGAGGTCGCCCAGCATGGCGAAGCTGGCGGTGACGCCGCCGGTGGTGGGGTCGGTGAGGACGCAGATGTAAGGGACCGCCGCGTCGTCGAGCTGCGCGAGGGCGGTGGAGATTTTGGCCATCTGCATGAGGCTCACCACGCCTTCCATCATGCGGGCGCCGCCTGAAGCTGCGATCACGATGAGCGGTTTGCGGCTGATGCGCGCGCGATCGACGGCGCGGGCGATGGTTTCGCCTACGACTGCGCCCATGGATCCGCCGATGAATGCGTACTCCATCGCGCTCACGACAACGTCGTGGGCGCCGAGCTTGCCGAGAGCGTTGAGGATGGCGTCGTCGAGGCCGGTTTCTTCCTGGGCTTTGCGCAGCCGCTGCTTGTAGGGCTTAACGTCAGAGAAGTTGAGCGGATCGGTGGAGCGCAGGCCGCCGTCGACTAATTCGTATCCCGGATCGAGGAGCATCTCGATGCGCTGACGGGCGCCGAGCTTGAAATGATGCTGGCATTTGGGACAGACATTGAGATTAGCGGCGAGATCTGCCTTCCAGATGGCCTGGCGGCAGCCGAGACACTTGACCCAAAGACCGTCGGTGCGGACACGCTTGCTGTCGGTTTGTTCGAGGACCGGCTGTCCGGACTCGTAATCGCCACTCTCTCGCTTGAACCAGGACATCGGACCTCACACGGCGAACAAGGATCTCCTCAGTATTCTATTCCGCGCTGGGCGAGAATCCCTTTTTGGTAGGCGTGTTTCACTTCGCGCATTTCGGTGACGGTGTCGGCCAGCTCAACCAGGGTGGGATGAGCGTTGCGGCCGGTCAGAATCACGTTGACCATCTCCGGCCGGCTGCGGAGGGTGTCGGCGACTTGAGCCGGGTCGAGCATGCCGTAGCCGATGGCGTAGTTGATTTCGTCGAGCACCACCAGGTCCCATTCGCCGGAGAGAATGGCCTCGCGGGCTTCGGCCCAGGCGGCTTCGACGAGGCGGATGTCTTCGGGATCGGTTTCCGCGCCGCCCACCTTCACAAAGCCGCGGCCCGTCTGCTTGAGGACGAAGTTCTCTCCGAAGGTGGCAACGGAGTCGAGCTCGCCGTAATGCCACGAGCCTTTGAGGAATTGCAGTACGAGTACGCGCATGCCATTGCCGACGGCGCGCAGCGCGGTGCCGAGCGCGGCGGTGGTTTTGCCTTTGCCGGGGCCGGTATTGATGAGGATGAGTCCGTGGCGGGAATCGGTCATGGGAGACAGGGATCAGGGATCAGACAGCAGTAGACAGATTACAGGGCGGGCCCTGGTCAGTGTCCGGTGTGATAGGGGTGGCCGGTGAGGATGGTGGATGCGCGGTAGAGCTGCTCGGCGAGGACCAGGCGGGCGAGCGCATGGGCCAGGGTCAGCGACCCGAGCGAGAGCAGCAGTTGGGCGCGGGATCGGGCGTCGTCGGACCATCCGCTGGCGGGGCCGATGGCGAAAACGGCGCGGGGAACTGCTTCATCGCGCTGCCGCCCCAGCCAGGCGGCGAAGGCTTCGGAGGTGAACTGCTTTCCGCGGCTGTCGAGCAGAACCAGGGTCGCGGGCCGGCCGGACTGCTTCTGGATTGAGTCCAGGAAGGCGTTCTCGGTGCGGAAAGCAGCGGTATTGCAGCGGGCGAAGGGCGCTATCCGATTGAGATAAAGCATAGTTAGGCGCTCAAATTCGTCTCCGGAGTTGAAGCGCGCTCCAATATGAGCGAGGGTGAATATCACAGGAGGGAGAATACAACCAGTGGTCCCGTCACAAAAAACAGGGGGTTATAAACCATTTATTGAATTATCCGGGTGCTTTATACGATTTCTCATAGAATCACCGGGTTGGGACGAATTGTCAATAATTTGACATGTATCAATGAAATGAGCCATTTGAGCACATGGTTACCAGGGCCAAGGGATTTGGCAACCCTCATGCACTACTAGCTCAAACAGACGCCTCAGCTTTCCCCGGCGCGCGGTCATCCGCGCGCTCTTCGCTGAAGCGAACCGGGTCAACAAGAATTCGCGGGTCAGCGAATCCGTGGCCTAGAACTTCCTGGAATTCGACGAGGGACGGGGGGCCGTCCACCGCTGACACGAAATGACCAATGGAACGTGTAGACCCGTTGTAGGGTTTCGTTCCCCACAGATCTTGGAGGAGTCAATGCGAGCAATTCAATTCAAGGGCCTTGTGCTGGGTACAGCGGTATGTCTGACCTTGCTGGGCGGCGATGTAGTGCCGGGGCGGCATGCATCGCTTGCCGCGTATGCACAGTCGCTGGTATCGGGAGACATTAGCGGCACGGTAGAGGATTCAGCGGGCGCGGCTGTATCCGGCGCGACGGTGAAAGCCACTAGCAAGGAAACGGGCAGCGAGTCGACGACGGTGAGCTCCGCGACGGGCGCGTTCCGCTTCTCGCTTCTGAAGCCGGGCGCCTACAGCATCAAGGTGACGGCGCAGGGATTCAAGGAGACCACCACATCGGCCGTCGTAGCCGTAGGACAGATTGCGACGGCGACGATCCAGCTGACCGTGGGCGCGACCACGGAAACGGTGGAAGTGACCGGGCAGGCGCAGTTGCTACAGCCCGATTCGCCGGAACTTAGCACGGAATTCGATTACGAGCAGCTGCAGAGCGTTCCTAATCCCGGCGGCGACATCACCTACATTGCGCAGACCGCGCCGGGCGCCGTGATGAACACCGGCGGCGGCTACGGCAACTTCGAGGTCTTTGGACTTCCCGCCACGTCGAATAACTTCACCATGAACGGCATGCAGGTGAACGATCCCTTCCTCAACCTGAACAACTCCGGCCCGTCGAATCTTCTGCTCGGGCTGAACGATGTGCAGGAAGTGAACGTGGTCACCAACGCGTATGGCGTGCAATACGGCAGCTTTGGCGGCGCGCAGGTGAACGCGATCAGCCGTTCGGGCAGCAACAAGCTGCATGGCAATGCGAACTATTGGTGGAACGGCCGGTCGATGAACGCCAACAACTGGTTCAACTCCGGCAATCCCAAGCCATTTGCGAACACGAATCAGTGGGCTGCAGCCGCCGGCGGTCCAATCGTGAAGGACCACACCTTCTGGTTCTTCAACTACGAGGGCCTTTCGTTTATCACCGCGCCGGTAAGCGTCGTAACCATCCCCAGCGCGAGCTATGAATCCGGCATTCTGGGCACCAATGGAAACTGCAGTGATAGCAGCAGCTCGCTCTTTGCCAATAGCGCTCAAGGCGAGTGCGCGTTCTACAAAAACATCTTCAACATCTACAACAATGTCCCGCACGCATCGTCGGCGACGTCCATCTCCGGCGATCAGCTTCAAGTAACGGAAACACCGAAGACGGTTCTGAGCGAAAAGCTGGTCAATGCGCGTCTCGACCAGGTGTTCAGCGACAAGGACCGGCTGTTCATTCACTTCAAGTGGGATCACGGCGTACAGCCAACCTATACGGATCCGTTTACCTCGGCCTTCAACGTAAACTCCGACCAGCCGGACTACGAAGGTCAAATGTCCTGGACGCATACGTTCAATGACAAGGTCATCAACCAGTTTCTGCTTACGGGCTCGTACTACAGCGCGATCTTCAAGATGGTGAACCAGTCAGCGGCCACGGCGCTGCTGCCGGAGACATTGGACTTCGGGGCCCTCGACGGCTATTTCACGAACCTGAACAACGACAACTTCGTGTTCCCCCAGGGCCGCAATGCCACCCAGGATCAGTTTGGTGACGACGTGAGCTGGGTGGCTGGAAAACACTCGCTGCACTTCGGCGCCCAATACAAAAAGGACTACGTGTCCGACTACGACCTCACCCAGTTCACAACGCCTCTGATTGTGATCTGCGGAAGTCAGGCAACCTGCGACGGTGCTGTGGGAGTCAATGCGAATCTCTTCGGCGCGGGCGTATCCCTGGAGGGCATTCAGAGCTTCCCGGTTACTACCCACGTGCCCATCAGCCTGTATTCGCTGGGCATCTACGCGCAGGACGACTGGAAGCCTACCTCCAACCTGAACCTGACCCTCGGTGTACGTGTAGAGCGCAATTCGAATCCGTATGCCAACAAGGGTAGCCTGTCGAACTTCGGCACGGATTTCAGCAGCTTTGTCAGCTCAGTGGGTTCTGCCAACTTCTTCACCATGCCCTACAACAAGATGATCAAGTCCGGATTGAAGAGCGCGTTTGTGAACTACCAGCGCGCAATGGTGGAGCCGCGCGTGGGAGTCACCTATCAGCTTGGAAGCCGCACAGTCATTCGTGCCGGCGCTGGTTTCTTCACGGACGTGTTCCCCGGCACTATCGCCGACACCGAGCTGTTCAATCCTCCGGTCAACCCGCAGTTCACCATTTTCTTCGGGGGAATTGACCCCTCGCAGACCTACAGCTCGGCGCAGCAGGCGGCGGCGCTGAACCAGACCTTCCAGAGCGCCTATGCCTCGGGTGGTTCAGCGAGCTCGATCTCGACGGCCGATCCGAACTTCACCGCTCCCAACTTCACCACCGTCGCCTCGCACCTGCAGTATCCGACCTACGAGGAATGGAACCTCCAGATACAGCATGAAATAGGCCGCGGCAATGCCTTCCAGGTTTCTTATGTCGGCAACCACGGTTATCACGAGCCGGTTGAAAATGCAGCCGTGAACGCCTACGGCGGGGGCCCGTTCCCTGCGAATCCGCCCACCGGTTCCTCTCCGGCCGACTCGGCCTTCGGAACCGTCACCGAAATTCGCTCCAACGCATCGAGCAACTACAACGGGTTCATCGCCTCGTATCTGCACAAGGGCAAGAGCCTGAACATGCAGCTCAACTACACCTGGAGCCACGCTCTCGACGAGATATCGAACGGCGGTATCCTGCCCTTCAGCGGCAGCTCCATTACCGCTCAGATCGATCCCAACAACCTGGCCCACAACTACGGCAACTCCGACTACGACATCCGCCACTACTTCAACGGCAACTACCTCTACTGCTGCCCCACTTCGGTGGTCCGGCCATGATCACTGGTGGTTGGGAGCTCTCCGGCGTGATCTTCCTGCATACCGGCCTGCCCTTCAGCGTCACCGAGTCAGAGTTTGTGGCGGCTCAGGCAACGTGGGCGGCTCTGGCGTGGCTCAAATCGCTGCCGCACCGGGAACTCCTCATCACTGCGGCGCCTCTGCTGCAAAAACAGCCTGCTTCGCAGCCAGCGACTTCCCAACTGCTGGAGACCCGGCTTCAGTCTTGGCCCCCTACGACCGCAACCAGTTCACAGGTCCCGACTACTTCGACACCGATATGACCCTGTCGAAGAAGTTCCCCTTCCACGAGGATGTGGGCCTGAAGTTCGGAGTCTCCGGGTACAACCTCTTCAACCACCCGAACTTCGCCAACCCGGTCAACAACGCGCTTTCGTCGGTCTTCGGACAGTCGTTTGGCACCGTGAGCCCGCCGACCAGCATCTACGGTGCGTTCCTGGGCGGCGACGCTTCGGTCCGCATTGTTCAGTTCACCGGCAAGATCACCTTCTAAGTCAGAAGGTACAAAAACTGCGGGCGCCCATCGGGCGCCCGTTCTTTTTTGGATCAAAGATTCTTCTCTGCTGTCGTGCCAGCCACCGGATTACTTCCGCGACGACGCCTTCTTCGCGGACTTCTTGGCGCCCGTTGGCTTTGCCGCCGGCTTCGCCTTGGTTGGAGAAGGCTGCGGCTTTTTGGCTTTGCTCGCCGCAGCGGGCTTGCCTGGCGCCTTCCGCGGAGCCGCTTTGGTCACAGTGGCCCGCGTGCTCTTCTTTGCGGATCGAGTGGATGCACCTGCCTTGGCCGGGCTCTTTTCGCGAACGGCTCGAGTCTTTTCTGCCAACGCGTTCTTCAGCTCTGTGTCGAACTCCGGCACGGTGAAGGGCTTTGCGGATTTGCGCAGGCGCTCAATGTCGTAGAAGGCGCGGCGTTCCGCCAAGAACACGTGGGCCACAAAATCGACGTAGTCGAGCAGGATCCATTCGCCGTTGCGGCGCCCTTCAACGGAGTTGGGCATCATGCCGAAGTCGCGCTTCAGACGGTGCTCAATTTCGTCGGCGATGGCGACGGCCTGGCGGTCGTTGGTGGCCGAGGTGACCAGGAAGAAATCGGAAAGGCCCGAGTCGGAGGGATCGAGCTCGAGGATGCGGGTGTCTTCGCCCTTTTTGTCTTCACAGGCTGCGGCTGCCGCCTGAACGAGGGTGCGGGTTTGCTGGTGTGTCTTGCTCGTTACCATTTGCTGCAGTGGCTCTCCGAGCTTCATCGTAGACGGTGGCGCGAGTCCGGGGCAAGGAAGCCGGGCCGCTACCGGTAAAGGCCCCTGGAACGGATATAGTCGGCCACCGGAGGCGGAACGAGCGCGGGGGAGCCGGATTGCGCGCGGATGGCGGAGGCGCTGATCTCCACGTCGAGCCCGGGAAGCAGGTAAAACGGGGCGCTGCGGCCGGCGGCATCCCGCACGCTGTACGAGCGGATGTCCACACCGTGGCCAGGGCAGGCAGCCGGCGGCTCAGCAATTTCCAGCACGAGGCCGTTCCCCAGCATGCCGGGCAGGTCATCAAGATGCAGGCCCGGCCGCGAGGCAACAATCAGCGTCGCGGCAAAGGGCATCTCCGCGGCGCCGTGCCAGCGTTGCAGGCTGGCAAAGGAGTCGGCGCCCATCAGGCAGAACAAGGCAGCTTGCGGGCCGACTTCGTGCCGCAATTTGCGCAGGGTGTCGAGCGTGTAGTTGGGGCGGCCCTGGTGGTTGGGGGCATCCAACAGCGAAAGCTCGAAGGCGGTCTTCGCCGGCGATGGCCAGGCGCGTCATCTCTGCGCGATCTGCGAAGGATGCGGTTGAGCCGGCCGGTTGAGCGGCTGCACGCCGACCGGAGCAAACAGGACCTTATCGAGGCAGAGCGCATCGCGAGCCGCGCGTGCGATTGCGAGATGGCCAAGATGAGGAGGGTCGAAGCTCCCACCGAAAAACGCAATGCGCTGTTCGCCATCCGGGGCTCGGTCCATCTTTTCATCCTAAATTGCCGTCATTGGTCGCATGGGCCGCAATTCACGGCATTGCAAGGCGCAATTCATGCTTCTAACAGCGTGGCTGGTAAACTGGACCAAGACAATGCTGAAGAAACGCTATGCGGCATGGATGTACCGGTGGGAGACAAAGCTCACCTCGGTGGATGCAAATCGGGTTGTGCGGCCGCTGGAATGGGGATTCGAGTGGATTGAACCCTTTCTCAGGCGAGCACAAGATGGGCGACGCCGATTCACCGCGCCGCAGTCTGCGCGACGGTCAGCAGCGAAGCTGCGATGCGTGCGCATCAACCAGATCCTGATCCGGCACAGCGACGAATTTCTTCGGCTACGAGCGCCCCACCGATTTCCGCCTGGAAAAGCGCTATCCGCAGCTCTTCCCCACCAACGTGCGTCCGGAGACGCTGGCGCAGGACGCGGAGATGCAGCAGCAAGGCTGCCGAGGGCAAGATTGCCGCACGCGCAGTTTCTGCGCTTCACCTCGCCGGAGCGCACGCCTTATCCTGAAAACGACCTGGTGAATGCGCGCTGGTATCCGGCGCCCGCGCACAAGGACCCGAAGCGGCCCAAGCAGGCCATCGTGGTGCTGCCGCAGTGGAACGCCGATGCCTTCAGCCACAACGCGCTGTGCACGATCTTCAACCGCATGGGCATCTCCGCGCTGCGGCTGTCCATGCCTTACCACGACATTCGCCGGCCCGCAGAGCTGGAGCGCTCGGACTACGCGGTGAGCGCCAACATCGGCCGCACGCTTTCGGCGTGCCGCCAGGCGGTCGTCGACATTCGCTGCTGCCTCGACTGGCTTGAGGAGCAGGGCTACGAGCATTTCGGCGTGCTGGGCACGAGCCTCGGCTCCTGCTATGCGTTTCTGGCCAGCGCGCACGACAAGCGCATCCGCGTGAACGCGTTCAACCACGCTTCCACATCGTTTGGCGACGTGGTGTGGGCCGGGCAAAGCACGCGGCATATGCGCCAGGCGCTCGAGGAGGCGGGGCTCACGCAGGATCGGCGTGCGCGCGTCTGTGGTCGGCGGTGAGCCCGTGCAGCTACTACGAGCAGATTCGCCGGCCCGAAGCCGGCGGCCCCGACAAGAATGTTCTGCTGGTCTATGCCGACTACGATCTGACCTTTCCGCGCGAGTATTCGCTGCAGGTGGTCGAGGCGTTCAAGCGCCACGGCGTGAACTTTGAGCCGCGGGTGCTGCCCTGCGGCCACTACACCACCGGCGAAACGCCGTACAAGTACATCGACGGCTGGTACCTGGGCTGGTTTGTCTATCGCGCATTCAAGCGGCTTCGCGAAGAGAAAGCGGATGCGTTCCGCCAACGACGATCCGAGCGCGGCCGCCGAACGCGAAGAGATGATGATGCGCTAGGCAGTTGGCGGCTTTTTCGCGATCACTATGGGTTGATAGAAGCCGCTCTCGTTCGGCATGAGCCATCGGACCGGTTCGAGTCCGGCGTTGTGCAGGGCCGCGGTCAGTTCGGTGCGAAGAGGCAGCGGTACTCCGATGCGAAGTGATGCGAACGCCATCCGCCGTTGTCTTCGACGGTGATATAGAGGTGCACCGCGTAACGCTCGTTGTCGAGCCAATCCCACACCTGGTGCACAATCCGGCGATTCCCTGGAACGCCGTAGAAGGAAGGGCCCTGCACGGTTGGCCGCTTGACGATGAGCTGGTCGTAATCACGGATGCTTGCAATCAGCAGTCCGCCCGGTTTCAACTTTCCGCTCATCGACATGGCAGCTTGTTTGAGTTGAACCGCTGATAGGTGTGGAAGCGCGTTATCGAGTGCCGCCACAACCTCGAAGCCGGTCTCGGCGATCTTGACCAGCGACGCCATGTCCGACACCGCAAACGAAATATCGAGGCGGCGCGATTCTGCTTCCCGCCGTGCGCGAGCAATGGCGGACGGGCTCAGGTCGGAGGCAACGACGCGGTGTCCTGCTTGCGCAAACCCGATGGCCTGCGTGCCGATGCCGCATGCGCAGTCGAGCACCCTGAGCGGCGAACCCGGCACTGCCGATTGCAAAAGTGGATTGAGAATCGCGGCCTGACGCGCAATCGAGGCATCCCAATCCTCGAAGATCAGGTGGTAGTAATCGGCCAGCGCTTCGTAAAAGTCGGACACTGCAGGTTCGATCATGGCGCATCGTTCAGGTTCAGCTTGAGCAGCTTCAGCGGGTCGAGATACGCGCCTTCCCAGCGCACGGCCCAGTGCAGATGCGGGCCGGTGACGCGGCCCGTGGCTCCGCTCAAGCCCAGCTGGTCGCCCTTCTTCACATGCTGCCCCTCGTGCACGTCGATGCGGCTGAAGTGCATCGAGAGCGTGATACAGCCCCATGCCGTGGTCGATGATGACGCAGTTGCCTTCGTAGTAGAGCGGGCGCGCCAGCACGACGACGCCGCTGTTGGAGGCGTGCACGGGTGTTCCCATCGCGGCGCGGAAGTCTGCGCCTTTGTGGATGCTGGCCAGCTTCTTGTTGAACATGCGCCGCGTGCCGAAGCTGTCGGTGGGCTGGGCCGCAACCGGAGCGCGGAAATCGCCCGCCCACAGCGGCTCCTTCGCGCTCTCGCCGAAGACCTTCGCCTTGACTTTACTCTCTGCTTCGATTTCCTTGAGCGCGTCGGGGCCTGGCTCTACGAACTTCGGCGCTACGCTCAGCGTGCCGGTTCGATAGTGCGCGGCGTGAATCTCGATGGTTTTGTCGATCTTGTTAATGACATCGTGATCGTTGGCCGTGATATGCAGCGTCGACGGTCCTACCGGCGCTTCTACATCAGCGCCCGCCAGCGCGGCCCACGTGCCATTGTGCAATTTGAAGAACTGGATCTTGTGGCCGAGCCACTCTCCGCTCACTGAATCAGCGTGCGGGGCTTCAACACGAATCAGCTCCGGCGCACCCGCTTCAACGATCGCCGGAGTGAGAGTTAGTTCACGCGACTGCGCCAACCCGCTTGAGCAAACCGCAAGAGCAAAAGTTGTGTGAAGGAGTACAACGCGGGAGAGAGAAGCATGCATGCCATCAGGATAGCGGTTGATGCCGATTCGGAGAGATCGGAGATTCTGTTTTCGAACCAGAACCGGCGAACTACCCGCCCATCCTTCGAACGGGCCCTGCGCGAAGGATGGGACGTTCTGCATTTGTTGCCCTGAGCTAAGTGGTAAAGCTGCGTGGATGAAGCCATCGTCTTACTGCCGCGCTGCGTTGTGCTTGTCGCGATAGATGGACTTGCTCATGCGGTTCTGCTGGCGATTGATCTGCGCGCGTTCCGGAGCGGTGAGGTGGCCATCGTGCGCGCGGCGGTCGTTGCGGATCTCGTGGTTCACGCGGGCTTCGCGGTTTTCAAGGCGTCCCGTTTCGCGGGCGGTGAGCTGACCAGAGCGAACGCCCTGCGCGATGCGGTCCTGCTGGTTTTCACGGCGTTGGTTGATCGTCCGGTTGTCCTGGGCGACGGCAAGGCCCGTGGTCATCAGAACAGCGGCTGTAAGAGTAAAGAGTGTGCGTTTCATTGGTGTTTCCTCCTTGGGCCTCGGGCTTTCTTGCCCGCCCATGGTGAAGGAAACACAGGGTTTTTGCGAAAGTTGCCTGACTATATTTTTGCGCGCAAAGCGCAACATCGGCGCATGTCGAGTGTTGCGATCGCGATCTGCCGCTGCCGTCCTGTAACTTTAGTTCACAGGAAGTTGTCGTATGTTCATGTTGGGTGTGGTTTCAAACAAGATCAGCGCGTGGATTTTCGGCGCAGCCGTCGCGTGCGGACCGATTCTGTGTGGTGCGCAGGCGGACAATCGGCAACCTGTGCTGGTGGAGCTGTTCACTTCAGAGGGCTGCTCGATTGCCCTCCGGCCGATGCTTTGCTGATGCGCCTTGATTCGACGCAGTTCGTTCCCGGCGCGCAGGCCATCGTTCTCAGCGAGCACGTGACCTACTGGAATCATCTGGGGTGGCGCGATCCATTCTCCTTCGACGAGATGGACGAGCGGCAGCAGCAGTATTCTTCCCGGTTCCGGCTCGACTCCGTGTACACGCCCCAGATGGTTGTGGATGGGGCGAAACAATTTGTGGGGAGCGATCGCAATGCGCTCACTCAGGCCATTGAGTCGTCTGCCGCGCAAGCAAAGGTTCCGCTCGAAATATTGGATCCGCACCTGCAAAACGGCAGCGCGACATTCTCACTGCGAAGCGGTCCGGACAACAGCTCTGTCCGCTGGTACGCGGCCGTCGCCGCTGACGCCACACGATCCGAGGTTTCTCGCGGCGAAAACGCCGGCCGCACCCTGCAGCACACCGCGGTCGTGCGTGTGCTCCGCCAGCTGAAGCGAACCGCGGATGCGCAGGAGTTCAGCCTGCCTGTCGATGCGTCGCTGACTAACGGCTCGAACGTCAGGCTGGTGGTCTTCGCCGTCGACGCACACTCGGGGAGGGTGAACTCGGCAGCACAAAGCGTTATCAAACGCTGATCACTGCCCGACTTCTCAGCGCGGATGCGCGGCCTTCCATTTGGCCACGCGCTCCTGCAGCTGCTGCAACTCGTCCGTAGTGATGCGCGTACCCACATTCTGCCGGTTGGCGATGTACTGGTCCTGCCTGGGCGTCTTCACCGCGGCTGCAAGATCCAGCCAGAAGTATGCCTCCACATCGTTCTGCGGCACACCCTGTCCCATCACGTACAGCATGGCCAGCGTGCCCTGCGCGCCGGCATCCCCCTGGTCAGCTGCTTTGCGGTACCAATCCGCCGCCTGCGTCTTGTCGCGATCCACACCGCGGCCGTCGCGATAGAGTTCCGCGAGATGAATTTCGCCGGCGGTGTTGCCCTGTTCGGCGGCCTTGCGATACCAGTCCGACGCCAGTTTCAGATCCTGCGTTACATCAACGCCAGCCGGCATACTTTTCGCCCACCGGAACCTGGGCGGCCGCATCGCCTGAGTTTGCTTTGCTCAGCAGCCCCGCGTCGATCCCGGATGACTGCCCCATCAACATGCGCCCTGAACATAAAAGTACGAAGAGAAAAGGAAGAAAGCCAAGACCCAAATTCATAAGTCCATGAAAACAGCCGACACCGGAACGGCTCAAGGGCGGCGATCACATTATGCGCAATCTTCCCGCATGCCCCGCACCACCCCTTTCAACCCGGAATTGTCTGCCTGTCTCGGGCAGGCAAAACGGAATGAGAATTCTTGCATGAGAGATCGCATGTCTTCCCCCCTCGCCCAGGCCGACCCTGAAGTTGCCGCTGCCATTGACCAGGAAACCCTCCGCCAGCACGAGGGGCTGGAGATGATCGCCAGCGAAAACTTTGTCTCCGAAGCCGTGCTTGAAGCGGCCGGCTCTGTCTTTACCAACAAGTACGCCGAGGGCTACCCGGGCCGCCGCTACTACGGCGGATGCGAATACGCCGATGTGGTCGAGAACCTGGCGCGCGACCGCGCCAAGCAGATCTTCGGCGGCGAGCACGTCAACGTGCAGCCGCACTCCGGCTCGCAGGCCAACGCCTCCGCCTATGTGGCCGTGCTGCAGCCGGGCGACACCATCCTCGGCCTCGACCTCGCGCACGGCGGCCATCTCACGCACGGCCACCGGCTCAGCTTCAGCGGCAAGCTCTATCGGCCCACCTTCTACCAGGTGCGCCGGGACACCGAGCTGATCGACTACGACGAGCTGGAAGCGATTGCCGAGCGCGGAGAAGCCCAAGGCGATCATCGGCGGCGGCAGCGCCTATCCGCGGCTGTGGGACTTTGCGCGCATGCGCCAGATTGCCGACAAGGTGGGCGCGGTCTATATCTTCGACATGGCCCACATTGCCGGACTTGTCGCCGGCGGCGTGCATCCTTCGCCCGTGCCGCATGCGCACATCACCACCACCACCACGCACAAAACCCTGCGCGGGCCGCGCGCCGGACATGATTCTGTCGCAGACAAGGACCTGGCTGCGGCCAGAATCGACAAGGCGGTCTTTCCCGGCCAGCAGGGCGGCCCGCTGATGCACATCGTCGCGGCCAAGGCGGTGGCCTTTGGCGAAGCGCTGCGGCCCGAGTTCAAGACCTACGCCGCGCAGATCGTCGCCAACGCCAAGGCGCTTGCGCAGGGCTTGCAGGAGGCCGGCTATCGCATCATCTCCGGCGGCACGGACAATCACCTGATGCTCGTCGATGTCTTCGAGAAGGGCATTCTCGGCTCTGAGGCCGAGCTCGCGCTCGGCAAGGCCGGCATCACGGTCAACAAGAATTCGATCCCCTACGACACCAATCCTCCGCTCAAGCCGTCGGGCATTCGCGTCGGCACGCCGGCGCTCACCACGCGCGGCATGAAAGAGCCGGAGATGCGCCAGATCGCCGCTGGATCGCCAAGTCTCTGGAACAGCGCAACGACGATGCGGCTCTCGACCGGATCCGCGGCGAGGTCTCCGAGATGGCAAACCATTTCCCGCTTTACGCATGGCGCCGCCAGCCTGCCCCGGTTGAAGCGTAGGTTCCAGCTTTCTCAACTTACTTTGGAGTTGGGCCGTTCTGCACAAAGGACGGCCTTCGCTTCTCCAGGCGCGATTTCATCCCAAACGCCGCATCTAAGTTGTAAGGTGTAGTTTGTCGTGCCGCGTATCCCCTTTGTTTCGATTCAAGCGCGGCTCGGCAACCCTGGAGGAAAGTTATGCGCATAGCGCACCTTGCTTTAACGGCACTGCTGGTGGTGGGTGTTCCGGCTTTCGCCTTGCAGGAACACGAACATGGGGGCGGCCAGGAACATCAGACGCATCCGCCACCGGCTCGCGGACCGGCTCCTTATCGCGGCAATGAACATCAGGCCGCACCCGATCGCGGACATCCAGATCAACATGCAGATCAACATGCAGATCAACATGCAGATCAACGTCCCGATCAACACGCAGATCAGCGTCGCGACTTCCGCGACCAGCCTGGCCACCCGAATGCGCCGCACGTGGATGGACGCGTCTGGGTCGGCCACGACACGGGTCGCGACGATGCACATTATCATCTCGATCATCCCTGGGAACACGGACGCTTCAGTGGCGGATTCGGCCCGCGCCATACATGGCGGCTTGAGGGCGGCGGCCCTGACCGCTTCTCGTTCCACGGCTGGTTTTGGCATGTTGCGCCGTGGGATGCTCCGTACGTAGACGGCTGGCTCTGGGACTCCGATAACATCGTGATTTACGAGGACCCGGATCACCCCGGCTGGTATCTGGCCTACAACACCCGGCTCGGCACCTATGTCCATGTCGAGTATCTCGGCTAGGAAAATGTGATTGCGGCAAGAGGGACGGGCGCATGCCCGTCCCTCTTCGTTTGTTCATGCGCGCATCGTTCTTGAACGCGAGAGCGCCGGAGTTCCGCGAAGTTATCGCAGAAATCTAAGTGTGGGGAATGACTCTGTTGACGGACCTGGCTGCTTGCGGGAATTACTACTTGATAAATACGGCTCCACGTTTGCCATTGTTTCGCTTGTTTTGTGAGCTCGATAAAAACAGCTTTGACTAAGCTCGCAGATCGGCTGGAAGTAACATCGATCGAAAACGCTTGTCGCCAACCTGTCGAGAGATGGGATATTCTGTCACCTATGACGATTGACTCGATACTCTCTCAAATTGATTCTGAAATTGCAAGATTGACACAAGTCAGAAAATTGCTCGCAGGATCCGCAGCCACCTCCTTTACATCGACGCCCCGCAAGACGAAGTCCGCAGGCAGGAAGAAGACGAGAAAAGCACGGGTTCTGAGCCCCGAAGCCCGCAAGCGGATTGCCGACGCGCAACGCCGCCGCTGGGCTGCTCAGAAGTCCAAGAGCAAATAGTGCAGCTCTCAGATTTCTTCCGCAACACCAGTTAAGATTTCGCGAACTACCAGGTTTCGACGGCGAGAATATTAGGCGGCCCAGGGTGGCCCTCGATGACCTGCGTCTCGATCACCGCTTCCATATTTTTTTCCTCCCAGTTGCGAGGAGCCTTGGCAAGCAGTGACCCGAGATACTCGGGGTTATAAAGGATCTCTCCCGCGGCCTCAGTGCCTTCTTCTGAAATGCCGGCCGCGATGATCACGGGCTGTCCTGTTGTCTTGTCGTGGATTCGGGCTACGATCGCATAATCGCGGGAGAGTTTCTGATAGGGCAGGTCCCAGGCCGTGGCCCACGTCGTTTTCTTGGGACTATTGCGATCCACCAGCAAGGCGACGCCGTCCTTGGATTCGAATCCAAAGCGAAGGCTTCTGCGTCACGCGCAGGGTCCAGATGTTGTCGAATGCGCCGATGAGGACGAACGGCCCTTCGCGCAACTGGGCAAAGCTCGCATCTGAGGCAGGCACCACGCGAAAGGACTTGTGCTGCGAAGCCAGCGCGGCCACCGTGCGAGTCAGCGTGATCACATCTGCGAGGGCAAGATTGCCCGAGTAGTGCAGCCGGAAGTACAGGGGTTCGGGCTGGTGTTTGCTCGGCGAGGCTTCGAGTGAGTTGATGGAGCCGACGTCGATATTCTTGGCCGGTTCGCCCAGGCAGAATGTCGTCGGATTCAAGCTTGATGTAACCGGCGCCCAGAAGCGGTCGATGTCGGAGGGCGGCGGCGGTTCAGGATGGGTTCGAAGACCCACGACCAGTCCCGCTGTCCCCGCCAGGCCCGCGAGCAAGATGGCGAACCCACCCGCCAGCACCCATCGATATCGCCACCACTTCGAATCGGCAGGCGGGGGAAGCCGCCATCGCCTCGGCTTCGATATCCATGGCTGGTGAAGGGGGCAGTTCGGGTTCCGGCATCCGCTCCGCCTCCCGGAACGTGGGTACATAGGAGCCTGTAGGCAGTTCGATAACGATCTCGCCCCGGTGCACCGGATCGTAGTAGTACTGGGTCAGCCGCTTGCGCACTTCACCGGCGGTGATCCTTACAACCGGGTCGGAGTTGGCGTCGTAACTGGGTGATCGCCCGAACACTTCGACGCCAATGCTGCGCTCCTTCAGCTCGGATGCATTGCCCTGGAGTGTCTGCTCCACCGTATAGGCCAGCAACGCCGGATAGCGCTTGCTATTGGCGAAAAGAGGATGAGCCAGGAGTCGCTGCAGCTGCTCGCGAATGCGCGCAGTGTCGAGCTGCGGCGCAGGCTCTGCGAGTTCCGTGGCGGACTTTTGCCCTGGCGCCATCCGTCTCCTTCCGGGTTCCTGTTTGCAGGATTCGCCGAATTCCGTGGGGGCATGTAGCACCAGCCCTTGGGAGTCGGCAACTGGGGAAAACCTGTATTCCGGGCCCCAAAATCTACAGGATCTGGGACTGTACCGCGTATCATACGTGGGGGTTGTTTACCTTGTCCATACATCAACGCACGAGCCGCAAGCCCCAATGATTAAACGATTTATCGGATTTGCTCCGGGCTCGGTACCCGATGGAACCTACATTCGCGCCAAACGCAGCCCCATTATGGAATTGGTCCAGAAGATGAGCGGAAGCAGCGGTGTGCGAGCTTGTAATTCCGGCTCGCTGCATCTCTGTCCTAAGCGCATTTTCTTGTGATTGCGGCTCCTCGCCCCTCCGTTTGCCAGACCTGGATGGATCCAGGCAGGACTTACCGAGGGGCGCTTTTTTTTGGCCTCGAGCCCAGCAGGAATCGCCCCCTCCCCGTTCCTTACTGTCCAGACCCCAAGGTTGACGCTCTAGGCACACCACTGTCGGCGCCGCGCAGCCAGCCCTTGCCCCAAAACGAAACTGGGGGTAAAAATTGTCTGACGCAAACGTGCGGCGGACAGTCGATCCCTGAGCGTTCTGCGCCGCTCGACCGCCCGGCAACCCCCATCCCGGCGAGCTTCCTTTTTTTGTCTGCTCCGGTCCCCAAGCGACTCCGGCGCCTGATCCTTTCTGTGTCTTTTGCCGTGACCCTTTTCCTCTCGCGAGGCTGGTACTCTATGTCCCCGTCGCTCATGCCCCATGCGGTCTGCTGGAGTCAGGATCCGCAGCCTGATCTGGACCATGGTGATCACCAATGGGATCACCTTCCTCAGCTATTTCTCGATCTGTCTCACCCTCTTCTACCTCGCCCGCAAGACGCGCGTCGTGGTCAAGCGCGAATGGGCATTCTTCCTCACTGGCTTCGGCCTGTTCATTGTGGCCTGCGGCACCACCCACCTCATGGAGGTGGTCACCACCTGGGTTCCCGTCTTCTGGATCGCCGCCTGCACCAACATCATCACCGCGGCCCTCTCGGCCTACGTCGCCATTGCGTTCTTCCGCAAGGTGCGCGATCTCGTCATCGGCGTCAACGACTACGCCGGCCGCCTGAAGAACGCTGAGAGCGAGCGCGCCAAGGCCGAGGACAGCCTGCTGTCTGCGCGTAAGCTCGAAGAATGGAACCGCATGTCGGCGGTGGTGACGCACGAGATCAACAACCCGCTAGCCGCCATCGGAAACCTGCTCTTCCTCATGCAGGTCACCCCGAGCATCACTCCCGAAATCGCGGTGCTCGTCCAGCAGTCTCAGGAAGAGGTACGCCGCATCGAAAGCCTCACGCGATCCACGCTGGGCTTCTTCCGCCAGGCCAAGGAACCGGAGATGGTGGACCTGGTGCAGTCGGTTGAAGGCGTACGCTTCCTGCTGGGGCCAACATTGCGGCAGCGCGGCATCGAGCTGGAGGTGACGCACCAGGGCGACTGCCGCGTCTTCGCCTTCGCCGTCGAGACGCGCCAGGTTCTCTTGAATCTGGTGCGGAACGCAATCGAGGCCACCCAGCAGCGCGGAGCCAAGGTCAGCATCAATCTTGAGGGAAGGACCGACGACGTGCGCGTTGTTGTCGCCGATCAGGGCTCGGGCATCCCCAGCGACATGATGCCGCGCCTGTTTCAGTTTGGCGCCACCACCAAGGGCGATCACGGCAACGGCATGGGCCTCTGGCTCGTCAAGCAACTCGTCACCCGCCACGGAGGAACTATCGAGGCGGAATCGAAGCCTGGCGAAGGCGCGCGCTTCACCGTGATCTGGCCGCGGCAGATGCCGCAGCAGGACGTGACGCTTGACGGGTCCTCGGCGTCCGCTGAAGCCGGGCTCAAAGCGAGTTAGGTCAGCGCGCGATCCAGATGGACGTAACCGCCGTCCACAATCAGATGCTGCCCGGTCGTGTGTCCTGACTGCGTGGGCGATAGCAGAAAGACGGTAGAAGCGGCAATCTCCGCCGATAAGGTCATGCGCTTTCCCAGCGGGATCTTGTCGGTGATCTCCTTCAGCTTCTTCTCTGGATCACCCAGCGTATCGAGCCAGCGGCGATAGAGCGGCGTCATCACCTCGGCCGGCAGCACCGCATTCACCCGGATGCCGTAGGGCAGCAGCTCCGCCGCCCATTCGCGCGTGAGCGCCAGCTGCGCGCCCTTGCTCGCGGCATAGCCTGACGTGTTCCCCTGCCCGGTCAGCGCGACCTTGGAGCTGATGTTTACGATCGAGCCCTTCGATCGTTTCAGCGCCGGCAGCGCGTAGTGCGCCAGCGCGTAATAGTGAAACAGGTTTTTGCGCAGGCTCTCGATGAACCGATCCACCGAGCCATGCTCCAGCCCCGCGCCATCGTTCACGCCTGCGTTGTTCACCAGCCCATCGATGGCGCCGAATCGCTCCACGACCTCGGCGATCGCCTTCTCGCAAACGGCCGTGTCGTCAAGATGCGCTTCAATCAGCGTGCAGGGTTCGCCCGCCGCGGTTAGCTCGGCCATGAAGTGCTCCACGTTCTCAGAGCGTCGGCTCAGCACAACCACGCGCGCGCCCTCATCCAGGCAGGCGCGTGTAATGCCGGCGCCAATGCCCGCGCCGCCACCGGTAACAATGATGACCTTGTCCTTCAGTCCCAGATCCATGCGGATATGCTAGCTGGTCGCGCCCGGGTGACGCGATTGTGGCGCTTCGCGAATCTCGTGCGCCGGGAACAAGGTCGAGATTTGCGGTGTCTAACTCCCCATAATCATCGGATTCCGATCCGGCCACGAGCCGGGCGAGGACCAAGCCATGAACTGGGCAAGAGGCTTGAAGTTTGCGGGCATTCATCTCGCCATCGCGATTCCGCTCATTGCGTCGGAAGAGATTCCGCGGTGGCTAACCGAGAAGATCCATTCGGAGGTCCACAAAAATTCGGTTGTGCTCGCCGCTTTTCAGGAGGAGCCGTCAACAGTAGAGTTCACCCCAATTTGTAACGAATGGCGCTCGATTTCATCGGCGGAAAAACTGCTGAGTGTCGCTGAAACGCCAGCGCTTATCCTCTCCGGCTGGAACAGCGACTGTCCGGCGCGCTGGACCAGCGCCGGAATACTGGGAATCGATATACGCCACCACTCGCTAAAGCAGAGGCTCGCGTCTGACTTCAGCTTTTGCTGTCTTATCGCAATCCAGTGGATTCTGCTCGGGGGGTTGCCTCTTGTAAATCCGCGGCGATGGTGGCTTGAGCCCGGAGCTGCAAACACGGCATTGACAGTGGTCGGAGTGCCGCTTGTCCTCATTTGCGCCGGGCTTGCACCAAGCGACTTCCCCAAATCGGATGGCATCGCGGCGGTCTTTGGCCTCGTGGCTGTCCTCGGACTCTTGCTAATCCTCTCGACCTGGCTAGCCTGGCTCGGTCTCATCGCAGAGCGGCTGGTTCGTTTCGGATGGCAAGCAGCAACAGCGTCATTGCGCTGGGCCCGCAGCCGCTAGCGCTTCCCCATCAACGCCCGAAACTCCGGATGCGATTCGATCACATGCAGCGCCAGCGGACAGATCACGTCCACCCTCAGCTCGTTCTCGCGCGCATAATCAAACGCCGTCCGCACCAGCTCGAGACCAATTCCCTTGCCGCGCAGTTCCGGCGCCACCTCGGTGTGCCAGATCGTCATCCACCCGTGGCCGTCGGTCTCGAACTCCAGATAACCGAGATGCCCATCCTGCTCAATCTCAAACCGGCTTTTGACAACCTGGGTCGGTCCCTTCATGGTCTCCATCGCTCCCGAGAATCTAGTGCAGCCCCGCCATCACCAGCATGCGCGGCTCGGTCATCTCTTCAATCGCGGACCGCACGCCTTCGCGACCCAGCCCCGAATCCTTCACGCCTCCGTACGGCATGGGATCGAGGCGCCAGCTTGGCGTATCGCCCACAATCAGGCTGCCCACTTCGAGCTCGCGAAACGCGGTAAGAATGCGCCCGGCGTCGCGCGTCAACAATCCCGCCTGCAGGCCGTACCGGGAGTGATTCACTTCGGCCAGTGCCTCCTCGAAGTCGTCATACGGTTCAACCAGCACCACGGGCCCGAAGACCTCTTCGTCGCGAACCTTCATGCCCGGCTTGGTCGCCGTAAGAATCGTGGGATGCACCGTCGATCCCTTGCGCTCCCCGCCGCTCACCAGCTTCGCGCCGGCTTCCACGGCCTCCTTGATCCAGCTCTCCACTCGATCCGCCTCGGACGCGCGAATCAGAGGTCCCACATCGGTCGCTTCATCCTCTGGATGGCCGACAACCAGCTTGCCGGCGACCTCAACCAGCTTCCAGAGGAACGTCTGAAACACGCTGCGTTCCACGTAAACGCGCTGCACGCTGATGCATGACTGCCCGGCGTGGCCGAACGCTGCGTGCGCGGTGCGCGCTGCGGCATCGTCCAGGTCCGGCCAGTCGCTGTGAATGATGAGCGCGGAGTTGCTGCCCAGTTCCAGCACCACGCGCTTGCGGCTGGAATGCGCCTTCAGCTCCCATCCCACCTTGGACGATCCGGTAAATGTCACCAGCTTGATGCGGTCTTCCTTCTCCGCCAGCCACGCGGTGTCGGCGTTCGACAACGGCAGAATCGCGAGCGCCTCCTGCGGCCAGCCGGCCTTCAGCACCAACTCGCCCAGCGCCAGCGCCGTGAAGGGCGTTTGCGGCGAAGGCTTGAGAATGATGGGGCAGCCTGCGGCCATGGCCGGCGCCACCTTGTGCGCCACCAGGTTCAGCGGAAAATTCGACGGTGTAATGGCCAGCACCGTGCCGATTGGAAAGCGTTGCACCAGGCCCCAGCGGCCTTCGTTGCCTTCGGTCAGATCCAGCGGGATTGACTCGCCGCCGATCCGGGCTGCCTCCTCTGCCGCAGTCTTGAACGTAAGGATCGCGCGATCCACCTCAGCGCGCGCCAGCCGCACCGGCTTGCCTGCTTCGGCCACAATCAGGTGCGCAAACCGGTCCTTCTGCTCAATCAGCGAGCCCGTCACGTCTTCCAGAATTTCGCGGCGTTTCCAGCGCGGCAGGGCGCGCGTGCGGCGAATGCTGGCCACCGCATGATTTACCGCCTGGCGTGCGTCGGCGCGAGTGGCCATGGTCACCCGGCCCACCAGGCCACCGTCCCACGGCGAATGAACGTCAAGCTCCTCGCCCTCGTTCCACTCCTTGCCGCACAGCAGAAATCCCGTTTGTTCCCCTGGCCGCATCTTCATGACATTGGCCCTTTCTTTCTTGAGGTCATAGCAGGATGCCCCGCTCAAACGCAAGGCAGCGGTGACCGCCGCAGCGCCGCACACCCCAAGATTACGCTGCTCCAGGTTTACCGCTTCGCAACGGGACAACTTTTCTTGTCGGGCCATTCCGGTAAACTTCCCCTCATGATCCACGACGGACGGCGTCGCAAGCTTCCCTTACGATTCGCAGGAAGCCATCACACATCTCAAGTCGCGCGACCCCAAGCTCGGCGGCCTCATCGACCGCGTCGGCGATCTGGGTCTTCGCCTCGACACATCGCCATCGCCCTTCGAATCGCTGGTCGAATCCATTCTCTACCAGCAGCTGAACGGCAAGGCCGCTGCTACCATCCACGGCCGTGTCCGCGAATACTTCCGCGGGGATCCCACGCCGCAGGCCCTCATCGACACGCCCGATGAGCGGCTCCGCGCCGCCGGCGTCTCCGGCAACAAGATCAAGGCGCTCAAAGACCTCGCCGCCAAGACCCTTGACGGCACCGTTCCTTCCCATGCCGCCATCAGGAAGATGCCTGATGCCGATATTGTCGAACGCCTCACCGAGGTGCGCGGCATCGGCCCCTGGACCGTGGAGATGCTGCTCATCTTCCGCATGGGCCGCCCCGATGTGCTGCCCGTGACCGACTACGGCGTGCGCAAAGGCTACGCGCTCACCTTCATGCGGGTGCCCAAATCGCGCCCTCTGGCCCTGGAAGACCTGCCCAAGCCCGACGTTGTGTTCAAACGGGGCATGCGCTGGAAGCCGTTCCGCTCCGTCGCCAGCTGGTATTTGTGGCGCGCCTGCGATCTGGCGAAAAACACCGCAACGGTTCTCCCCTTACAATAGTTCCCGTGCGCTCTGTCGCTGATCGCTAACGTGCGCCGCAAGGAAACTTCGCATGCCTCCGACCAAGCGCTTCGTCTGCATTCACGGTCATTTCTATCAGCCGCCCCGGGAAAATCCGTGGCTCGAGACCGTGGAGACGCAGGACTCCGCTTCCCCCTATCACGACTGGAACGAGCGCATCTGCGCGGAGTGCTACGCCACCAACGGCGCAGCCCGCATCGTGAATATCAAGAATCAGATCACCCGGATCGTCAACAACTACGCGCGTATCAGCTTCAACGTGGGGCCAACCCTGCTCAGCTGGGTCAAGGAAAACGCGCCCCGCACTTACCGCATGATCCTCGACGGCGAGCATCGCAGCCGCAAAAACTTCAAGGGCCACAGCTCGGCCATGGCGCAGGTCTACAACCACGTCATCATGCCGCTGGCCAACCGCCGCGACAAGATCACCCAGATCCGCTGGGGCATTGCCGACTACCAATCCCACTACGGCCTGCCGCCGGAAGGCATGTGGCTCAGCGAGACCGCGGCCGATACGGAAACGCTTGAGCTGCTTGCCCAGCACGGCATCAGGTTCACGGTCCTGGCGCCGCATCAGTGCAAGCGCATCCGTTCGCTCAAGAACGGCGACGACTGGACGGCCACCCCCAACGCCAGTGTCGACACCACGCATCCGTATCTCATGCGCTTCGACTCCGGCGTCTCCATGGCTATCTTCTTTTACGATGGCCCTTCGTCCCGCGCCATCGCCTTCGAAGGGCTGCTCAACTCCGGCGACAACCTGGTCGCGCGTCTCAAGGCTGCCTTCCGCGACAGAGACCAGCCGCAGCTCGTGCATGTGGCCACCGACGGCGAGTCTTACGGGCACCATCATCGGCACGGCGAAATGGCCCTGGCCTACGCGCTGCGCCTCTTTGAGCAGGACAAGGTGGTGAAGCTGGCCAACTATGGTTCGTTCCTCGCCCAGTTCCCGCCCGAGTTCGAGTGCCAGATTGCCGACAACACTTCATGGAGCTGCGTGCATGGCGTGGAGCGGTGGCGCTCCGACTGCGGTTGCAACGGCGGACGCCAGGGTTGGAACCAGGCCTGGCGCGCACCCCTTCGCAAGGCCCTCGACACGCTGCGCGACGGGCTCATCCCCCTCACCGAGCAGGAGGGCGCAAAGCTCTTCAAGGATGTGTGGGCTGGCCCGCGACGCCTACATTGAAGTCGTGCTCGATCGCGCTCCGGAAGCCGTCGACCACTTCCTGCGCGAGCACCGGCATCACCGCCTCAATGACGCGGAACGCACCCGCGCGCTTGAGTTGATGGAGATGCAGCGGCACGCGCAGCTCATGTACACCAGCTGCGGCTGGTTCTTCGACGACATCTCCGGCATCGAGACCGTGCAGATCATCGCCTACGCCGCGCGAGTGCTGCAACTGGCGCAGATGCTCTTCGGCGCGCAGGCCGCGCGGCTCGAGCCTGAATTCCTCGAGACCATGGTGCTGGCCCGCTCCAACGACCCCAAGTCCGGCGACGGCGCTCGCATCTACAACGAGAAGATTGGGGCGCTCGAGCTCGGCCTCGAACAGGTTGCCGCCCACTACGCCATCAGCTCCATCTTCTCGTCGTTCGCTGAAGACACAGAGCTATTCTGCTATCACGTTCGGCGTTTGTCCTACGATGTGTTCACCTCCGGGCGCGGCCGCCTCGCGCTGGGCCGCGCGCTCATCACCAGCACCATCACAGGCGAGGAGCAAAGCTACAGCTTCGCTGTCCTGCACTTCGGCGACCAGAACATCACCGCGGCGGTCAAAGCCTATACCGAGTCCGAGGCCGCAGGCTTCGACGCGTTCATGGCGCAGGCCGCGCAACACGTCGTCCGCGCCGACTTCCCTGAGGTTATCCGCCTCATCGACCGCTACTACGGACACGTCGACTACTCGCTTACCTCGCTCTTTACCGACGAGCAGCGCCGCATCGTCAAGCTCATCCTCAACTCCACGCTGTGGAATATCGAGAGCTCGCTCACCACCATCTACGAAGATCACGCCAGCCTGCTGCATTTCCTCTCGCAGGCCGGCCTGCCCAAGCCTCCGGCACTCACCCTGGCCGCGGGCTTCGCGATTAATGCCGGCCTGCGCCGCGCGCTCGAAGGCGACCCCATCGATCAGGCTCAACTGCGGTCTTTCCTGGCCCTGGCAAAGGCCGACCAGGTCCAGCTCGAGACGGCCACGCTCTCCTACATCTCCGACCAGCGGATGAAGCGCGCCATGATCGAGCTGCAAATGTCCTCCGGCTCGCTGGAAATGCTCGATCGCGCCCTCAACCTCGCGCGCATCCTCACCGAGCTGCCCTTCGAGCTCAATCTGTGGCAGGCGCAAAACATCTGGTACGAGATCATGCGCAGCGCCAGCTACGCGTTGACGTCACTGGCGCCCGAAGACCGTCCCGCGTGGGATCGCGGTTTCTCCGAGCTTGGCCGCCTGCTTTCCATCGACACCACAACGATTCAAGCGCAAGATTTGAGCGTGGTGACGACGGGAGATTGAACCGGTGCGGCAACTGCTACTGACTTCTTTCCGGGAGCTTGACATTCAAGTTATAAATTGGCAAGGCAAGGTGTCCGCATGACGGCAGCATTGCTGGTGAGCGCCGGGGCGCCGCTGATCCAGAGGTATTTTCAGCCCCCGCCGCTGGCAGAGCAAATGCAACTCACCCCCCTGCTGATTGTCGCGATGTTGGACTTCTGTCTGGCCGCGGCGTTTCTGGCCTTATGGCGGGCCGCTCCCGATTTTCGCCCGTTTCGGAGCCTGGGCTTCTTTTACTTCACGGTTGTCTTGCAGCAGTTGCTCCTTTATTTCGGTGGAGTCATTCCTTCATGGTCGGTTAGGTCCATCGCTGCAGGTCTTCTGGTCGAGACGGCCGGCGAAGCGATGCGAATCCCGCGCCGCGGGTGGACGCGCTTCTTCTGGCCGGTCTACCTCTTCGGCGCGGCCGCGGCATTCTCTCCTTCTTTGGATTTCTTCCGCCAATGGCCCTTTCTTATCTCGGAAATTCCTCTCCTCATCCTGATCGTCGTGGGCATGCGGAGCAGTAATCGACGCGACCGCGTCATTGCCGTCGTATTCCTCGTCTATTCCCTTCTGCGTTTGGATCTCTCCCCAACGGCGCAACGGTACCTCGGAATGAAAGATCACTTCTCCATCGCGAGCTGGCAGTGGCAATACACAACTGTGGGGCTTACTTTGTTGGGAGCCGTGATACTCACCATCTTCGCGCGCGACCTGATCCGCGACCGCGGCGAGAAGCAGCGGCTGGCCGCAGAGCTGGCAGCCAGCCGCGCCATCCAGCAGATGATCATTCCGCAAAGCTCTCCGGAAATTCCTGGGTTCCTTATCCATGCGAAATACCAGCCCTTTGGCGAGGTCGGAGGCGACTTCTTCCAAGTACTTACCCTGGCTGAGGGCGGCGCAATCCTGGTGATCGGCGACGTGAGCGGCAAGGGTACGCCAGCGGCCATGTTGGTAAGCCTGCTGATGGGAAGCCTCCTCGCGCTGGTGGAGACAACAAGCAGCCCAGGCCAGCTTCTGGCTGGGCTGAACCGCTGCATTCAAGGCCGAAGCTGCGACGGCTTTACCACGTGTTTGATTCTTCGCCTGGGAGATGATGGCGCGATTACGTTTGCCAACGCGGGCCACATTCCTCCTTACCGGGATGGCAAGGAACTGCCTTGCGAGAACGGCTTGCCTCTCGGCCTGGTCGCGGCCGCTGGTTATCCTGAATCCACATTTGAGCTTGAGGCAGGCGAGCAAATTACTCTGCTCACCGACGGCGTGTTGGAAGCACGGAGCGTCAGCGGCGAGCTGTTTGGATTCGAACGCACGGCTGCCATCAGCGCTCAAGACGCTGACACGATCGCCCGGGCAGCGGACGAGTTCGGTCAGGAGGATGACATCACGGTGCTGACGGTGAAGAGAGCTACAGGATCAGTAAAGCAGCGGACGTTAGCTGCGCCAGTGTAGCTCCACCGGCCCATCCATCGGATGCTTGCCCGATCCATCGAGCCGCGCCTGCTTCAGCGCGAAGTACCACTTCGCCGGCTTGTCCGCGTCGTCAATCAGCATCAGGCTGGGATTGTGCCGCAGTCCCTCGGCCTGCTGGATCATCGTCACCTGATCTTGCCGCACAAACTTGGCGCCAAAGAACTTGGCGATGGGAGTGACGAACGGCACGTGATAGAACACATTCCACGCCGCGATCACGTCGATGCGGCACGTTGAGCTGGTCACCGGCGTCACCGTGGTCAGCGACGAAAACCACTTGTCTCCGCAGCGAATCGTCTCCGTGCGCCGGTTGGGCAGCATGAAATCGATGGTCGTCTCCACCGGCTGTCCGTATACGCCCAGCAGTTTGTACGGCGCGGAGTTGCCGCTGGGCGCGTGCGCGGACATTCTGAAGCCTTCCGGAATCGGCTCGAACTTCTTCGTCTTCTCGCGAATGCTCGCCTTGGAACGCCACCACCATGCCTGGTGCACGAATGGGCCATGCGCCGGATCCATCAAGCCGATGATGCCGTGGTCCACATTGCACGGCAGATCGGCCGTGAGAAACGCGGTGCGATATCGTGGCCCAAACTTCGCAAGCTCGGGAACGGGCCGCTCAACGGAAGATCCCTTGCGTCCGGCCCCCGGGACATACACCCACGCATGCCCGTCGCGCTCCTCGCAGGGAAACGCCGTTGCGTAGATGCGCGTGGCATCGAGCCGGTCGTTGCTTGAGAGCGAAGGAATCTTGGCGCACTGCCCGCTGCATGGCTCGAACTCCCAGCCGTGATAGCGGCATGTCACGCGCTGGCCGTCAAACCATCCCACGCTCAGAGGAATGCCGCGATGCGGACAGCTGTCGCGCATGGCAAAGACGCGCCCGTCGCTGCGCCTTCCCAAGACGAGTGGAATATCAAGCAGCATGGCCTTGGCCAGCTTGTTTTTGAGCAGCCGGTCGGTGCGCAGCGCCGGATACCAGTCGTCGTAGATCAGCGTGGCGCTCGGCCCTTGAATGGGAACGCCCGCATCCGTTGTGGTCACAAACGGCATTTGGGACTCACCATAGCATCTCCCCGCCCGATTCCGCCACGGCATGAGCGTTCGGCAAGGTCACGATGTATAGTGAGGCAGCCGGAGTAATACTCGATGAAACCTGGAGTACCCCGCTGTCCACGCGGATTCGTCGCCCTGATTCTCTTGCTAGGTGCGGCATCGAGCGCCGGCCATGCGCAATCCCTGTTCAATCTGCATATCGGAGACAGCGCGGCTTCCTCTTCAATCCCGAATCGTGCCGCCTCCGCTGAAGATTCTTTCAAGACATACCGAGTCAGAAAGTGGACTCTCGACAACGGCAACGAGCTTTCGGTTAGCACCGCGCAATCCGGCAGCATTGTCTATCTTGAATCGGACTGGAGCGGCAAAAACGAGGCAACCGGCTGCGATCTTCCTGGCTTCAAATTCGGCCAAACGACCTTGAGCGAAATCCGCAAGCGCATGGGTAGCAACGGATTCCTATTCAAGCAGCGCAGCGGCGTTATCGAAATCCCTGAAGGCGTAGTGATGCTGAACTCCTACCAGGTCGGCTCGAACGTAGTCACATTTATCACGAAGGTGTCAGAACAGGACTACGTCAAGGCGAACGCTCCCGGTTCGCAATGGGTTGTTGCCGATCACGCTCGCCTCGATGCGATCTCAATTTCCAGCGCCGAATTTGCGCAGGGCGAATGGGGTGATCGCATTGAAGATCCCGGCTACAAGCCTGCGACCTGGAAATGATCCACTGGACGATCGGCAGACTGTCTACGATGACGTGATCGGGTAGCTCGGATTAAAGGGGAAGATCAGCTCGGCCTGCGAGGCCACCGGCGTTCCATTCACCGTTGCGGGATGGAAGCGCCACGTCTTCACCGTGTCCAGCACGATCTGGTCGAGCGCATTACCCAGGCTCTTGACCATGTTCACGCCCACCACGTCGCCATTCGCGCTCACATTCACGTCGACCACGATCTCGCGCTGCGCATCCGGCAGGAGCTTGCGGTCGGTGACCGGCGGTTTGGGAGAAAAGATCGGGAACGCGGGATCGGCGTTCTGAGCGTCGCTGCCGTCGCCTTTGGCCGCGTCGCCGCTACCCTGGCTGTCCTGATGTGCGTCGGCCGCCATTCCCCCTGCCGACTTCACGGGCGGCACGCGGTGCACGGGAGCGACCGGCTTCTTGTTCTCGGGAGGCTCCTTGGCGGCCTTTTTGGCCTCAACCGTGGCTAATCCCCGCGGCAGCGTGAGCCGCGTCGCGTGCGAACCGCCCGCCACTTGAATTCCCGTATAGACCGTTTTGCCGCCGTTCTGCGCGATCACCCGATAGGCGCGATGGCTGGCAAACAAGGCCAGCGCCAGCACCAGCGCATGCGCCGCAAACGACAGAACCATCGAGGCTTGGCTGCGCCTGGGTTGCGTTGGCATTGACCTGACCTCCTGGGGAAAACCATGCTGAATGCACGCAAACGAGCACACCAAACCAGCACATCTGGACGCGCGCCGGAAGGCCTCTCCGGCGAAGCAAGGTTCCTCATCTTCGCCCGAACCCGGACCCGAGTCAACCCAATTGGGTCGGAATAGCTGTGTCCTGAGTTCTGCGGCTGGTTACCACCTGCACCAGCTTCTCCTGATTGACGTGGGTGGACATGTTTTGGGAAGACCAGTGCTTTTTGCAGCCGGGATGATCGAGAGGCACGCATTGGGAGGCAATGCCGCGCCGGCGCATCTCGTATCCCCCCGCGAGGATGTTCAGCAGGCAGGCCACAGCCGCCACGCCCACGCTCTTTTCCCGCTGCCAGCGCTCCAGCCAGCGGCTGAAACCGCTGGCGTGCGGAACCACGTACACACGTACACCCTGCTCGCGCATGCGGCCGGAGACCTGATGCACCTGGCACTCCGAGTCGCAACCCATGCAGATCATGTCGAGCCCGTCGACCAGGCCTTTGCAAGTAGCAGCCTTGTCGCCGCGCATGCACGCCGGAACCAGCAGCACCCGTTCTTCCGTCTGCTCGAACTCCGGACGCAGGGCCTGGTTCATCACCTCGGCGGCCACCATGCCCAGGTGATACTCCACCGGCCTGCGCCCGCAGAGGAAGCGGTCTTCGCGGATGCGGCGGCGAAGATAGGCGCCGCCCAGAAATGGGCGCACGCCTTTGGTATATGTCCCCAGGGCGTCGTTCGCTTCCACGGCAAACCAGTCGAAGAAGCAGACGGCCGTCTCCACGCAGCCGAGGCTGGCGTGCGAAGACGCGGCGTTCAAATAGCTCTGCCAGTTGCGCAGGCGAGCCGTCTCTTCGCTGAATTCGCCGGTGGCCGCCAGCCAGCGCAGCAATCGCGGCAAACGTCCAACCCGCATCAAGGGCGGGTCGCTGCTTTCAGCCGGCGAAGCAAAGCCGAAGCGGAAGAGAATCCCGCGCACGAAGTCCGCCGCAGGCTTCAGCCATAGCGAGCCGTGGCGCACGCGCAGCAGACCCTCTGCCATGCCGACGGCCCACTCCGGCGTGCGTGCCGCCGCCGAGCTATAGAGGCGCAGCGCCATGCCCAGGGTAAGCAACTCCAGCGCATACTCGCCGCGGGTGCGGGGCGGCTCGCTGGTGGCGAAGCGCAGGTATCCGGCATATTCGTCGAGCAGCGGCGCGGCGCGAAACTCGGCCTCCGCGACCACGCAATCGGCAAACTCGGCCACGGCCGCGAAGTAGGCCTCGGAGCCGGGCTGGCTGTCGGTCAGATCGTAGATTTTGCCGGAATCGGGCGAAAGATGCGCATCGATCGATGTCGTGTTTTGGTCCCGGTCACGGACGCCACCCGGTTGTTCAGAGCCTTGCATGGCCTGCTTCCTTCCGCGCTTGCGGACCGCTCGAATGGGAGTTCGAGGGCTGACCTCGCAGCGATTGTAGGCAGGTGAGTGGCCGCTGGGATGTGACGGCAAACAGGCTTAAATCGGGCTGAGCTTGCCGCCTTTGACGGTGAAGCGCTCGCCGCGCCACACGATGGTGTTGCCGGCGAATCCCGCCACCCAGAGCGCCATGGCAATCAGGTCGCGCATGGGCATCAGACCCAGGTTCGGCAGCACGTCATGGTCGGCGAGAATGCGCACGCCCACCGTCATGGCCAGCGCCAGGCGCAGGAAGAAGCTCATGGCCAGCAGCCACAGGCTCAGCGGGCTGACGCCGCTGGCCAGCACATTCGCGAGAGCCCAGCCCAGGCCGTGGGTGAAGACCAGGCCGGCGTAGCCCCACGGACGCGCATCCCGTACCGTGCGATACCACCGCAGCTGGTGGTCGACGAAGCCGCGCCAGCGATAGGCCGGAACGCTGGTTTCCACGGGCTCATGGCTCAAGCCGATGGCGTAGCCGGCCTTCCAGACGCGCTCGCCGAGTTCGTAGTCGTCGGCCAGGTGGTCGACCAGGACGATGAGCCCGCCGATGGCTTCGAGGGCCTCGCGGGTGACGGCGAGCGTGGAGCCGAGGCCGTAGCGCAGGCCGCCCTCGAGCCAGCGGGCCAGCAACACGCTGGGCTGGAAGTCGGTGGCGATGCCCAGCGCTTCAAGGTGCGAGGGAAGGGTCTGGTGCGCGCGGCCGCGGTAGAGCGCGGTGACCAGGCCAACCGGACGCTTGCCCGTGGTTTGCGGCGCGAAGTGCGCCATCACGCGCTCCAGGTAGCGCGGGCCGACGGTGATGTCGGAGTCGTTGATGAGCAGGATGTTGTGGCGCGCGTGCGGCCCGAGCTGGACGAGGGTCGAGACCTTGCCGTTGGTTCCCAGGCGCTCCGGGCATTCGATCAGGCGGATCGGGATTGCGGGGAACTCGCGCTGGAGCTCGGCGACGGCCTCAGCCGCCGGATCGGCGAGCGAGGAGACGCCGAAGAGGAGCTCGAACTCGCCTGCGTAGGTCTGGCGACAATGGCTGCGGAAGGCGTCGAGCATGCCGGGATCGACCCCTTTGAGGGACTTGAGGATGGAGACGCCCGGCGCGTTGCCGGACTGGGGAACCCGCTGGGCCAGAAAGACATACGCGGCGAGGAGCGCGGCGATAAAGTAGCCGATTCCGGCCACGGCGAGTGCCGTGGTGAGCCCTTGAACAGCCTGCGCGAGGATGTGCGGCATTCTGCGGCTAGTTTAGCTGTTCATGACGGATTAAGGGACAAGGGACAAGGGACAAAGGGATATAGGGACAAAGGGATATAGGGACAGGGGGACAGGGGGACAGGGGAGAAAGTCTGCCGGAGGTTTCGCCCCGTATTTGCCTTTTGTTTTAGGCTAACTGGCTTATTTTAAAATGTATGCCTGGTTAATTAAGGCAAACAAACGGCGATGGCTACATAGGGAGGGGGTGGGGGGTGCCCTTCTCCCATGCGGCAAGCGGATCAGAGAAGCGCGCAAGCGATTCTGCCCTGATCCGCCAGATTGAGTATGAAGGGGCTTATTGGATATTGAAGTGCTGGCCATCACCTATCTCTCATTACCTATCTCTAAGGATGGAGCCAGGCAAGTGAGAACCCGTAAAGCTTGCGCGCGGCATCCTCGTCGAAGGTGAGGGTTGTTGAACAACCCCTCCAGATTCCCAGGGAGCCGACTAAAGCGTCTTCGAAACTCCCGGTACCGGTCCGGAGAGCTATCACGGCGTTATAAACTTCCTGCTCATTTTGAACTTCGAGAGTGTCGGCCGACAGCAACTTCTCAATGTCGCCGGCAAGATTCTGTCTTGACCGCTTGAATATGCTCTTGAGCACCCAGAAAACTTCGAGGATTGTGACCAGGCTGACGAAGCCGGGTTCCTGTTCGGTGAGTTGGGTGATGATTTCCGTTGCGCGCGGAGACTGGACCGGATCGTCTTGCGCCAGGTACCGCAAGAGGATATTCGTATCGAGCCCGATCATTTCTTTGGCCGCCTGAATCCCTCCGTAGCCCCTGTTTCAATGGCAGCGTCGATTTGTTTGAGGGATACCGCCTTTGGCGGCTTCGGGATCATTCCTTTCAGCTCAGAGGTAGGAATTTTGGGCAAAATGATGACGCCGTCCGGGTGGAAGAAGAACTTGAATCGATCCCCTGGCCGCAGATGGAGCCGATCGCGCACGGCCTTGGGGATGGTGGCTTGCCCTTTGCTGCTGAGTGTCGCTTCCATGGACTGAACCCTCGCTTTACATTCTAGCAAAAGTAAAGGGCTGCTGAGACACAAAAGCAATTCGCGAATAAGCCTTTTGCGGGCGGGCTTTTTAGATATGGCAGCTGGCTAAACCGCGCTTTTCCAGATAGCGCTGGTGGTACTCCTCGGCGCGCCAGAAGGTCTGAGCGGGCTCGACCCTGGTGACAATGCGCCTGGGCTTGAACTTGCCCTCGTTGGTGAGCTGCTCGATTTTGGCCTTGGCCTGGGCTTCCTGCTCGGGGGAGTGAAAGAAGATGGCGGAGCGGTACTGCGTGCCCCAGTCGGGGCCTTGGCGGTTAAGGGTGGTGGGGTCGTGCAGCTCGAAGAAGGTGTCGAGCAGCTGATCGAAGCTGATCTTTTCCGGGTCGAAATCGACTTCGACCACCTCGGCGTGGCCGGTCTGGTCGGTGCACACATCCTTGTAGGTGGGGCTCTGGAGCGCGCCGCCCTCATAGCCAACGGCGGTTGCGGTTACGCCCGGCATGGCAGCGAACTTCGCCTCCACACCCCAGAAACATCCGGCGCCAAATGTCGCTTTTTCCATGCTCATGCCTTAAAGATGCGCTGAGACGGTGATTGGTGACAAGGGGGAGATCAGAGGTCAGGATCAGTTATTCCCCCTCATACCGTCTCAGCCCGCAATTTGAGCAGCGCCGGCCCAAAACCGTTCGAGGCGTCGCGAAGAACCCTCCAAAGAAGTTCCTGCGGCAGCGTGGGCAGGGGAAGGTACGAAGTCGCGATCCTGTGAAAAGATAAATGGCGCTATAGACGAGGAAAGCCGGAAGAAGCGTCAATTGCTTATCAAAGAGTCGTCGTTCCACCATCGCTAGGAATGCCATAGCGGGAATGAACGCGAGGAATTCACACACGATCAAGAGACCAATCCATGTACGGCGCCTTCTAAACGCTCGCCATTGAGTTTGGTATTCGTGCGCGCAGGGATTGCGAGTAGACATTCAGGTTCATTCTACTTTCGCCCGCAATTCCCACTTCTCATGAAAGATTCAGCCTCGCTTACCGCCAGAGCCACCACGACTCGGCCCGCGTCCGCCCGGTTTGCCTTTGAAGCCGGAGCGCGATCCGCCGCCCGGCCGGGAGCCTCCACCTGGACGAGATCCCGGACGAGATCCGCCTCCCGGGCGAGACCCGCCGCCGGGTCCGCGTCCCTGGAATCCCTTACGAGGCGGGCCGCTGGAAGACGGTCTGGCTCCTCCGGGACGCGGAATTCCGGTGGAGGTAAATGCGGCGCGGCCACCGGCCGGGGGCCGGGACGGAGCGCGGCTGGGCGATGCGCCCTCGCGCCGCGGAGCGAACGCTGGTTTGCCGCCTGCACCGGCCTCGGGCCGGGGGCCGAAGCTTTTGCCCGCGCCCCTGCTGCCGCCCTGGGGCGGCCGTGTCGATTGTCCGCCGAAACCGCCGGAAGCAGGCCTGGCAGGCCGGGGACCGAAGCGACGGTCAGCGCCTTGTCCGCCAGCGGGCCGCGCCGAGGTACGGTCAGCAGGACGACCCGGGGTACGGGCTTGGGCACGGTCTGGGGTACGGTCTGGGGCGCGATCGGGGCGCGGCTGGAACGGTTTGCGTTCTCCGAACCCGGCGGCCCCTTCATCCGCGCGAGGACGAGCCGGAAATGCCGGGCGTCCGAGGCGCGGCTTGTCGGTTCCACCTGTCGTTGGTCGGTCCCGGAACGGGCGCTGGGACGAACCGGAAGCCGGAGGCCGCGAGAAACTGCGGCGGTCGCCTCCCCGGTCACCTCCGCGATCACCTCCCCGATCAGCGGGCGGCCTGGGGAAACTGCGTCCCTCGCCGCGATTGGCGGGTGGTTTTGAGAAGCCTCTGCCTTCGACACGATCCGACGGCGGCTTTGAAAAAGACTTCAATGGCGGTTTAGAAAAGGACCGCCGATCCCCGCCCGCGGGTGGCCGACCGGTGCTGCGGCCGGCGTCGCGCCACTGCCCCTGATCGCCAGGGCGGGGCGCCAAGCCCTTGAACCCAGGCCGCTCCAGATTTGCCCCGCCGGCGGGTGCGTTCCCAAAGCGGCCTTCGGGCCTCGGCCGTTCCCCTCGCTGAGGCGGCCGGTTCTGTGCGGGCGGAAACGGCCTATCCTCTCCGCGGCGCATACCCTTGGCCAGGAATGGCTTGCCTGGGCGCCGTTTGCCGGCTTCGAGATCGATGGCTCGACCGGCCTGCTTGGGAAGCATGGCGCTGGTCTTGATCTTCTTCGGCTTCCACTTGCCGTCGGCGGCGAGGCGCAACAGGTTCAGCTCCTCGGCATCGAGCTCGCGCATCTGGCCGGGTTCGAGATCGAGCACCAGGGGTCCGTAGCCCACGCGGCGGATCTTCTCGACAAAGTGCCCGATCTCCTCGAACATCTTGCGCAGCTCGCGGTTGCGGCCCTCGATGAGCACTACTTCGTACCAAGGATTCTCGCCGATCCGCACCTGGCGGATGCGCGCCGGGGAGGTCTGCACGCGACCTTCGCCGGGCTTGCCGATGTCGATGCGGACGCCTTCGCGGATCCTGTCGATTTCATCTTCGGTGGGCTGGCCGCTGACCTTGACGAGGTAGGTCTTCTCCACACCCGACGCGGCGCGGGTGAGCTTGTTGGCCACGTCGCCGTCGTTGGTCACCAGCAGCAGGCCTTCGCTGAGGTAGTCGAGGCGGCCCACCGGGTAAAGGCGTTCACCGGCCTTTTTGAAGAACTCCATTACCGTGGGGCGTCCTTCGGGATCGCTGACCGTGGTGACGTAGCCGCGCGGCTTGTTGAGCACGAAATAGCGGTGGCGCTCGGCGCCGTGCAGCAGTTTGCCGTCGACGCGAATGTGGTCGCGGGCGGGGTCGGCCTTCGAGCCCAGCGTGGTGACGATCTGCCCATTGACCTGCACGCGTCCTTCGGTGATGAGTTCTTCAGCGTGGCGGCGGCTGGCGATGCCGGCCTGCGCCAGGATCTTTTGCAGGCGCTCCAGTTTGGCAGGCGGACGCGGCTCGGGCTCGAAGTCACTGGACTCTTCTTCAGGCTCTGTGGGTGTGGTGTCCGGTGCCTTGTTGGCTTCGGCAACCGGCTGAGGCTTGAGCACCTCGGACGGGCCGTTGGCTTCCATGGCATCTTCAGCCACGATGGCCGCCTGGTCGGCGAGCTCGGCTTCGACCTCGGCGGCGGATGGGGCAGCGGCCTGCGGGCGGGCAGCAGTCTCGGGCTGAGGCTCTGCCGGAGCTTTGGCGACCGCCTTCTTTGCCGGCTTCTTCAGGACCGCGGTCTTTTTCGTCGGAAGCTTGGAGGCAGGCGATTTTTTGGCGGCGGTTTTGCGCTTCGGCTTTTGCTCCGGACCGACTGCTTCGGGCGTGGCGTTGACTGGCGATTTCGCGGTGGGCTCGACGGACGCGGCCGTTACCGGCGTCTCGGCTTCAGCGCTTTTCTTCGATTTCTTGGGCATGGGGAAGGGCCTCGGTCTCCCGGTTCGGGTTCGATTCAGGGTTGGGCGCTTCCGGCTGCGTCGACTCAGTCGCCGCGCTCTCTTCGGATACAGGTGCGGGAGGAACCGCGCCGGGCTCGGCCTGGGGCTCGGCTTGAGGTTGATCTTCCGGCGCCGCTTCAGCGCTCTCAGATGGCGGCTCGCCTTCGTCGATCTCCACGGTTCCGGCCAGTTCTTCGCCGCTGGGAGAGTTGTCCTGAAGTTCGGCGGCTTCTTCGGCGGCATCGGCTGCCACCGGCTCCGGTTCCATCTCCTCGATTTCGGCGGCCATCTTCTCGAACTCCTCCATGGAGGGCAGCTCGGTCAAGTCCTTCAGGCCGAAGCGCAGCAGGAACTCCTTGGTGGTCTTGTAGAGGATGGGCCGGCCGATGACCTGCTTGCGGCCGGCGGTGGCGATGAGCTTGCGCGCCAGCAGCGAACCCAGCACGCCGCCCGACTCCACGCCGCGAATCTCGCTGACTTCAGGGGAGGTGACGGGCTGCTTGTAGGCGACTACGGCCAGGGTTTCCAGGGCGGGGAGCGAGAGCTTCATGGGCGGCTTGAGGCTTTTGACGAAGAGGCGCACGGCGTCGTGGCACTCGGGCTTGGTGGCCATGCGGTAGCCGCCGGCGATCTCGCGAATCTCCACGCCGCGCGTGTCGGAGACGTAGTCGGCGATGAGCTCGTCGAGCAGGTGCTTGAGCACACCCTTGATGTCGCGATCGCGCTGGCGGGCCTGGCGCCTGGCCTCGGCTTCGGGGTCGGCGGGGTTGTCTTCGGCGCCGGGCTCGGGGGCTGCCGAGTCGGGGCCGGACAGCTCTGAGGCGGCTTGCGGGCCGGCCTCGGATTCAGGTGCGGGTGCGGGGGGCTCGGATGACGCGGCTTCCGCGGGTGCGGGCTCCGCTTCGATCGCAGCTTCGGCCTGTTCGGTCGCGTAGACTTCGGGCGTTTCGGCGAGGCCCAGGTATTCCAGGCCCTGGTCAGTCAAGGGCAGGGACTGCGCGGGGTTGGCCACCTCGGCAGTTTGCTCGGCGGCGGCGGCCTGCTGCGCGGCCTTCCACTCCAGGGCTTCGCCGGCGAACAGAGTGGCGAGCTGCGTCAGGGTGACGGGCTCCTCCGCGGCGTAAATAACGGCTTCCAGCTTGGCTTTCAAACTCATGCGTCTACGGGCACCATCGTTATGGTAACGGAAGGGCCCCGCCCAGCGAGTCAGCCGGGCCGCGCAACTCAGCGAGTTAGCTAGTCAGCAAGACAGCGGGGTTCGTCGCTAGCGCGAATATTTCAGCACGACGCGACGTCTCAGGCCCGGCCGCTTATCAATGCCCGCTTGGACCGATCTTCCCATCTGGCACGCTGACGTGCTAACTCGCAAATCTGCTGATTTGCTTGCTCGATTTGATCTATATTGTAGAGATAATGAACGGGCGCGACTATCTCGGGGAATTCGAGCACATCGTTCTGCTGGCGTTGCTGCGGCTCGACGATCGCGCCTACGGCGTCACGGTTCGCCAGGAGATTGAACAACGGACCGAGCGCGAACTCTCCATCGGAGCGGTCTACGCCACGCTGGACCGGCTCGAGTCCAAGGGCTATGTGCGGTCGCGCCGCGGCGATCCCACGCCGGAACGCGGCGGCCGCTCCAAGCGCTTTTTTCGGGTCACGGCAAAGGGCGTGGAGGCGGTGAATCGAACCCACCAGGCGCTGCGCCAAATGACCGAGGGGCTGCGCCTTGCCTGGGAGTAGCATGAATCCGCGCTGAAATGCGTGCGCCGTCGCGTGCGGCGGGAGGTCTCAAATGAAACGTCTCAAGCTCGTTGTATTCGCAGCGTTGTTGACCTGCGGGATCGCACCCATCTGGTGCGAGGTCGCCATCCCCGACACGCCCGCCGGTAAGACGCTGCAGGCGTGGCTTGACGCCTTCAACAGCGGCGAGCGCGCCAAACTGGAGAACTACGTCAAGACCATCGATCATCAGCAGAATGCCGACGGCATGACAAGTTTCCGAGCCATGACCGGCGGGTTCGAATTGCTGTCGATCGAGAGCAGCGGGCCGCTCCGCATTCGTTTTACCGTGAAGGAGAAGCAGAGCGACACGCATGCGATTGGGTCCATCCTGGTGAAGGACGGCCAGCCGCCCACGGTCGAGAGCTTTGGTCTGCGGGCAATACCGCCGGGCGTGAAGCCTGTTGACGTCAAGCTCGACAGCGAAATGCGGAAGAAGACCATCGACGGCGTGGCCGCGGCGCTGACCGACTACTACGTCGATCTCGACCTAGCCAAAAAAATGAGTGATCTGATGCAGACGCACGCCACAGCCGGTGACTACGACAAGATCAGCGACGGCTATGAGTTTGCGGACAAGCTGCAGACGGACCTGCGCAGCGTCAGCCACGACAAGCATCTGCGCGTGGACTTTAATCCATTCAAGATGCCTCCGCCGCACCCGCCAACGCCCGAGGATGAAGCGCACTTTCACGAGCAGATGGAGCACGACAACTGCGCCTTCGAGAAGGTGGAGATTCGCCCCGGCAACATTGGCTATATCAAGTTCAACGGCTTTATGGACGCGGGATTCTGCGGCGCCACCGTCAACGCGGCCATGACCTTCGTCGCGCACACCGACGCGCTCATCTTCGACATCCGCGAGAACGGCGGCGGACAGCCGGCCATGGTTACGCTGATTGCCAGCTATCTCTTCGATCACCCCACGCACCTGATCGACATCTATAACCGCCACGAAGATTCGACGCAGCAGAACTGGACGCTGTCGTATCTGCCCGGCCCGCGTGTAACCAAGGCTCCGGTGTACGTGCTCACGTCGAAGGGAACGTTCTCGGGCGCGGAGGAGTTTGCCTTCGATCTCAAGAATCAGAAACGGGCAACCATTGTCGGCGAGGTGACGGGAGGCGGCGCGCACCCGGTGAGTCCGCATCCGGTGGGGGACTACTTTATGGTCGGCGTTCCGTTTGCCAAGTCGCTCGACCCCGTCACGAAGACCAACTGGGAGGGCACGGGCGTTGAGCCAGACGTGAAAGTGGCAGCTGACGATGCATTGACGACCGCTGAAAAACTCGCCCAGGAAAAGATCCATAGCGACAAGGAAGAGAAAGAAAGCAAGGCGAAGGCGTCGTTGAAGTAATCAGCAAGTTAGCAAGTCGGCGAATTTGCAAGTCTGCATTCGGTGCGCCTGGTCAGGAGAGCTCATGAACCCGCATCCCAAAGCGAAACCGGATCAGCCGCCCCGCGCGGCGGCATGGCTCCTGGGCCTCTTCGCGTCCGGCGATGAAAAAGAACTTGTCCTCGGAGATCTCTCGGAAGAGTACTTTGAGCGGGATTTGCAAGTGGGCCGGGCCTCCGCGCGCCGATGGTACTGGCGGCAGATCGTCAAAAGCGTTCCTCACCTGGCCGGCCTGTCGTTCCGCACGGCTCCGGTGATGACCATGGTGGCCGTAGCCGCCGGATTTGCGTTCCGGCGGCTAATGGCGCCGCGAATCGAACCCGCGCTCTTTGCCTTCATCGAACGCACCCAGCTTCCGGAACATCACTTCGGCGCGTACCGGTTCCTGGCCTCCACGGGGATCGACATCGCCCACCTGATCGTTTTTCTGATGGCCGGAGTTCTTGTCGCGGTGATCGCTAGAAGGCATGCGATGGCGCCCGCGATGGTGCTCAGCCTGATCTACGCCGGTATGACGGTGTTCGCCACTTGTTTTGTGGTCGCCAAGTTCCACGACCTCGATTCTCTTATCCGGCTTAAGTGGTACTTCTCGGATGATTTTGCGATTGTCTTTGGCGCCGCGCTCGTACGAACGATTCGATCGAATTACCCAGCCGGCAAGTTAGCCGGTTAGCTAGTCAGCGGCCAGCCTGCGTATTGCACGCGGCGATGTCACATGGCAAGCAAAGGAAAGGGCGTCCGAACTTCGGACGCCCCGCTGACTTGCTAACTGGCTGACTCGCTCTCTCAATTCCCCTGCATCAGCCGGAAGGCCGCATACAACAGTCCTGAGAGCAGCGCCGCGGCCGGCAGCGTAAACACCCACGCCGCGGCGATGTTGCGGATGGTGGAAAACTGCAGGCCGCTCTTGTTGGCCGCCATGGTGCCGGCCACGCCCGAGCTCAGCACGTGCGTGGTACTCACGGGCAGTCCCAGCGTATCGGCTGCGTAGATGGTGGCAGCGGCCACCAGTTCGGCGGATGCACCCTGCGCGTAAGTCAGGTGCTCCTTGCCGATCTTTTCTCCCACTGTCACCACGATGCGCTTCCAGCCCACCATGGTGCCCAGACCCAGCGCGAGGGCCACGGCAACCTTCACCCAGTTGGGGATGAACTTGGTGGCCTTGTCCACGTACTTCTTGTAGTTGTTGAGCGCCGCGGTATCGTCGGCGGTAAATCCGCCCTGCTTGTTCTTGGCCATCACGCGCAGCGTTTCGCTGGTTACGTACATGTCGTTGCGCACGTTGGACTGCATGTTGGCGGGCACGCTCTTGTAGTCGCCGTAGGCCTTCACGGCGCCTTCGGTGTCGCGAATCAGCTCGCGCAGCGCCGTCATGGTGGCCGGATGCATCTTCTTGGTCTGGAGGTAATAGGTGAGCTCTTCGCGCGGGTCTCCACCCAGAATCGCGGCCTTGTCCACGTGATGGTCGACAATGGAAACCGCCCGTTCCGACGCGGCAATAAAGTCCTGAATGTCGCGCGTCGTCACGGCGTGGTTGAGAGCGTATGCGGTGGGAACCGTGCCGATCAGGATCAGCATGATGAGGCCCATGCCCTTCTGGCCGTCGTTGGAGCCGTGGAAGAAGCTGACGCGGGTGCACGTGACGATGAGCAGAATCCGGATGGGGAACGGCGGCGGGGTGTTGTCCTTCGGCGCCTCGTACAGGGCGCGGGAACTTGATGGTCGCCTTCGACAGCAGGAAGAGGAGGCAAGCCAGGCCAAAGCCGAAGAGCGGCGAAACCAGCAGCACCTTGAACACCTTGGAGGCCTGCTCCCAGTCGACGCCCGAGGTGCCGTCGGCGCTGTTGGCCATAAGCTGATTGGCCACGCCCACGCCGATGATGGAACCCGTCATGGTGTGGGTGCTGGAGGCGGGCAGCCCCAGCCACCACGTGCCCAGGTTCCACAGAATGGCCGCCAGCAGCAGCGCAAAGACCATGGCAAAGCCGGCGCCGGAGCTCACCTTCAGGATCAGCTCCACGGGCAGCAGCGTGATGATGGTGAAGGCCACCGCGCCCGCCGAAGTGAGCACGCCGGTCAGGTTGCACAAACCGGACCACACCACCGCGATGTTGGCGTCGAGCGAGTGCGTGTAAATGACCGTGGCCACGGCGTTGGCCGTGTCGTGGAATCCGTTGACGAACTCGAAGGCGAGCGCGATAAGCAGCGCGGCGCCCAGCAGCACGTAGGGCCAGGCGCTTCCCAGGTTCACGTTGCCCAGGTCCCCGGCAACGTGGAAGCCGATATACCCGAGCCCCCCGACGAGCGCTACGAGCACGATGACGCCGCTCACCCACGGGGGCATTTGACTCTTCATCTTTTTGTCGAGCAGCGGTGCGCCTGTCGAGGGAGGCGCGACGGCGGTGGTCGCGAGATCAGCCATTGGAGCTCCGAGGTTTTTCAGGAATTTCCGGCCTGCATGGGAGGGCAAAATGCCGGACTCAGCAAGGACTACGCCCCGTAGATGAAACGAATGTAAATCGAGTGTTAACAACGAGGAATTCCCGATGCGGGAAAAGAACGATTGGTTACCAGAGTCAGGGCGCTTTCTACAACATGAGTGACATTGCTCACATACAAACGTGCCAAATCAGCCGATAAATATCACTACTGATCAGACCAATCGAGTTTCCGGATGGGTTCGGAGGGGTCCGGCTTCATTCGGCAGGTGCTCTCCCGACGGGGCGCCAAAATACATAGAAGAACCCCCCGGTGCCTCCTTTCCTCTGATCGCGTTGAGCAAACGGATTCACCCGGAGCCGGTAATCGACCACGGGCACCTAATTTGATAGGAGAACGCGATGACACTTCCCACCTCCCCCGCCAAACCTTCCACCTGGCCTATCGCCATCGGCGCTGAAAGCCTTGCCGCGGCGCAGTTTGCCCGTTGCGGATTCGACGTGATGATGCAGGTGGGGCGCGATAAGCCCTGGTACGACTTTGCCGTGTCCCGCGCGGGCAACATGTTGAAGGTTTCGGTGAAGGCCAGCGACGACGGACGCTGGAACCTGGCACAGGGTTTCGGCCGGCGCAGTTCCGAGCCCGGCACCCGCACTTTGGATTGCCGCAGCGCCATCGACCTGTGGGCCGACAGCCAGGGATCGAAGACCATCTGCTGCCTGGTGCAGTTTGAGGATGTGGCCATCACCCAGATGCCGCGCATCTACCTGGCCTACCCGGCCGAGATTGCCGCCGAGATGCGGCTGGCCAACGAACGCTCCGCCTGCTGCGGCCTGGTGGAGCAGTACGAATACACGTCCGCCGAGGGCAAGCGCGAGTTTGCTTCCCTGCCGGCCAAGTGGCGCTTCTCGCTGGAACGGATCCAGGAGTTGATTGACGGACAGACCGCCTCGCTGATCAGCGGATCGTTCCCCAAGCCCACCGTGGCCATGGTGGCCGCCGCAACCAAGACCCGGCCCGTCGCCCTGACGGCCTGAGTCACAGATTTATTCCGCCTGGTTGCGAGCGGCTGTGTTGTGCTCGAACCAGGCGGCTAGCTGTTCTTCGGTGAGTTCTCCCGCTGCCAGCGCCAGCACTGTGTGAAACGCGTCCTCCTGCGTTGCCGTTACCTCCAGTCCGTTCTTATCCAGGAACACAAAAGAGACCATCATGGCCGTGCGCTTGTTCCCGTCCACAAACGGATGGTTCGAGGAGATTCCAGAGGCATATGTAGCCGCAAGCTTGGGGAGACTGGGCCTCGAATCGGAATAAACCCAGAGATTCAAAGGTCGGGCAAGGGCAGACTGCAGCAGGCCCAGGTCCCGCACTCCCGTCGACCCGCCAAAGAGCGAAATCTGCTGCGTGTGCAGGTGAATGGCATCGATCTCGCGAATCCAGATCGGCTCGCTCAAATTTACTCGGCCAGCTTCTTTAGTGTGTCGCGATATTTGCGGATCACGCGATCAGCAGCTTCCATCGTCTTCGCAAGCTCTTCATCGTGGGGGCTTACTTGAAGTCCACCTGGAACCTCGGTCACGTAAAGAGTGTCGCCCTTCTCGACCTTAAGCCTTGAGAGCATCTCCTTGGGCAGAATGATTCCGCTGGAGTTTCCGATTGAGATCACTTTTGCGGTGGCGCCCATGAACATCTCCTGCGGTATTATAACGCAAGTTATAACTATCGCCAGTCGTCGCGCGTAGCCAGCCCCTCGTTCATCACGGCGTCGAACTCGGTGTTCTTCTTGATGAAGATCTCGCTGAAGGCGCGATCTTGCCGCAACAGCACAGCCTGCAGCCTCACCAGCTCCAGCAGCGCCAGAAACATGGCCACCAGCGCTCGCTCGCTCTTGGAGTGGCTGAGCAGCTTGCGCAGGGCTACCGGCTTGTCCTCCAGCGTGAGCCGCCGGCTCAGGAACTGGATCATCTGGCCCACCGTCACGGCATCGTCCTGCACATTGAAGGTGGGACGCTTGCGGGCGCGCTCCATGATCTCGCGGAAGATGCGCACCAGGTCGGTGGTGTCGGCGGCAATTTCGGGCTCGGCGGCCGCGTCCTCCTTGAACTCGCGCACCCCGGGATTGGTCCAGGTGGCGGCCTCGAGCATCTGTTTCTGCTGCAGCATCTGGGCGGCGTTCTTGAAGCGCTCGTGCTCCAGCAGCCGCTCCACCAGCTCGCGCCGCGGGTCTTCCGCCACGTCGTCCGGGCCGGCCGGCATGCGCGGCAGCAGCATCTTGCTCTTGATGTGAATCAGCAGTGACGCCGTATAGATAAACTCCCCCGCCACGTCCACGTCCGAGGCCTTCAACTGATTCACGTACGTCAGAAACTGCGCCGTAATCCTGGCAATTGGGATGTCGTAGATGTCGATGTCCTGCTTGCGGATCAGGTCGAGCAGCAGGTCGAGCGGCCCGTCGTACACCTTCTCCACCATGATGTCGAAGGGCGAAAACTGCTCTTCCTCGGGCTTCTTGCCCTCCGCCTTTTTGGGCTTGGCGGGCGGTTTAGGAGCGGACTTCTCCGGCGGCACCGGCTTCGATGTCAAAACCAGCGGCGGCGCACTCGCACTTCCGTGCCCGCCGGACGTCTCTGCAGTGTCATTGTCCCTTCGTCCCTCTGTCCCTTGTCCCTGTTGTTGATCTTGTCCTTCTAGTCCCTCGCCCCTGGTCCCTAGTCCCTGGTCCCTGGTCCCTAGCCCCTGTTCCTCCGGCTCCGGCTCAGGATCGGGCGTGTCGGGGTCGGGATTGGGCTCCGGATCAGACTCCGGGCCGGGCGGCGGATCGACCATCGGCGGGCCGCCTGGATCGGGCTCGCGAATCGGCGCGGGCGTCCCCGCAACTTCGACATCAACTTCAGAATGGGGCCTTTGATCCATCCACTTCACCTAACGCCGCGCTGGGGCCAGCTTCATGGCCTCGCGGACTTCCACCATGGTTTGCTCGGCACGCTCCCGCGCCCGCGCTTCGCCGTCATTCAGAATATTCTTCACGTCCGCATCGCTAAAGCGGGCCCGCCGCTCCTGGATCGGCGCCAGGATCTGGACCAGAGAATCCGCCGCCCAACCCTTGCATTCGATGCACCCGATGCCTGCCGAGCGGCATCCCTCGTAAACCTTGCCCAGCGTCTCCGGCGACGAGAACAGCTTGTGCAGGTCGCCCACCGGGCACTTTTCGGGATCGCCGGGGTCGGTGCGCCGCACGCGCGCCGGGTCGGTCACCATGGTCTTCAGCTTCTTGCGCACCTCGGGCTCGGGATCGGTCAACATGATCGTGTTCCCGTAGCTTTTTGACATCTTGCGGCCATCGGTGCCCAGCAGCTTGGGCGAGGGCGTCAGCAGCGCATCCGGTTCCGGCAAAACCTCCCGCCCGTCGAGCTTGTAGTACTGGTTGAATCGCCGCGCCACCTCGCGCGTCAGCTCCACATGCGCCACCTGGTCCTGCCCAACGGGCACGTACTTCGGCTGGTAGATCAGGATGTCGGCGGCCTGCAGGAGCGGATAGCCGAGGAACCCGTAGGTCGTCAGATCCTTGCCCACCAGGTTCTCCTGCTGCTCCTTGTAGCTGGGCACGCGTTCAAGCCAGCCCAGCGAGGTGATCATTCCCAGCAGAAGATACAGCTCGGCATGCACCTTTATATGGCTCTGGACGAAGAGCACCGACCGCGCCGGGTCGAGCCCCGCGCCAAGAAAGTCGAGGATGACCTCCTGTGTATTGCTCAAAAAATTGGAGGTATCGGCGTAGTCGGTGGTGAGTGCGTGCCAGTCGGCGATGAAGAAGTAGCACTCGTACTCGTCCTGCATCTTGACCCAGTTGGCCAGGGCGCCCATGTAGTTGCCCAGATGCAGCTTGCCGGTGGGTCGCATCCCGCTGAGAACGCGCGGGCGGGAGATGAGATTGTGTTCTGCCATCAATGCCTGTCGAATCGGGTATTCGGTATCAGTTCGATTTTATGGCATGGCCGGCAGCCGGCCGTCACCGCGACGGAGAGGCTATCTGGTTCTGCGAAGATTCAACATCTTCGCGATGATGGATAGCCAGCGACGGAACCAGTTCCCGCAAAACCCACTCAATGCGAGCAGAGGCCTCCCGGATCTCGATCAGTTCATCACGCGAGCGGGCATCCAGACTTGTTCGCAGGGCGATTACCTGCAACGCGTTCCGTATGTGGTGATTGATTTCGTCAATGGCAGCGGCGCATTGTTCGTGCCGGCGCAGCTCCACACGATGCCGCCACTGCAGAAAAAACACCAGCAGCGCAGCCAGAACCCCGAGCAGCACATCGTCGAGATACGTCGCTTCCGCGTGCAAACCCATCGCCGACAGCAACGCGTCCACCAGGTGAACGGTCAGAAACATTCCCAACCCGGCCAGCAGCGTTGCAAGATTGCTCTTCAGGAAGTGGCGAAAGGCAATTAATCCGGCAGGCCAGACCGTCCGTTTCATTTCAAAACTCCATCCAGTGCCTCGCGGTCCCTGCGTCTTTCAAAGGCTGCCAATGTAAAGGGAGATTTACCGCGCTTGCATTCTCCGCGCTAGTCTTGCTTGGGGAATATTGAGTTCGTGCGGGGCGCTTCTAAACTGGTTTGACGCGAATTATCGCTCAGCGGTTAACCACGGTTATATCGCCAAGGGCTGCGCCGTCTTCGGGCGGCTCTATTGGACTGGAATCGCCGACGCGCCAAACTGGTTCAACGCGGTGAGCACCAGCACCAGCGAAGGACGGAGAAACAGCGAAATAATGTATCCCCCGACGAAGATCATGAGCAGATAACTCACCCAGATGGGAATCCGGTCGTACACCTGAACCGCGTTATACGGCAGCAGGTTTCGCAAAATGCGGCTGCCGTCCAGCGGCGGGATGGGCAGCAAATTGAAAAAGAACAGCGAGAGATTGATCAAAATCGCCAGGCTGCACAGGATTGCCAACGCCTGCGCGCCGGTCGAGGTCGTCATGCCGAGCACTCTCCCGCTCAGCACCGAGATAAATGTATCGATCACCAGGTCGTGCCCGCCTTGAATCACCAGCGCCATCACCGCCAGAGCCACGAAGGCCAGGCAAACCAGCACCAGGTTCGAGAACGGCCCGGCGAAGGTGGTCAGGTTGTCGTCGCGCACAATCTTGCGGAAGTTGCGGGTCATCACCGGCGTTGGCTTGGCCCACCCAATCAGCAGACCGCCAAAAAAGTTGAACCCAATGAACGGACCAAAAATAATCAGTGCCGGAAACAGAAGCGTTCCGATCGGGTCCACGTGGTACATCGGGTTCAGCGTCACCCGCCCCTGCAACCGCGCCGTCTGATCGCCCAATCGCGACGCCATCCACGCGTGCGCGCATTCGTGAACACTCAGCGAAAACAGCAGCAACACGAATTCGAACACCGCGATGACAAAGCTGGTCGGCTGCAAGCTCTCTCCTGACTCCGGAAACCTCAGGTTAGCACGCGACAGAACTCCGCTCGCCACTCGCCCGCTCGCCTGCCTACTTCAATTCCGCACCGCCGGAAACTCGCCCACAATCGCGCGCTCGGCGATTATCGATCCGCCCTGCACAATGGTGTGGCTGCCGATGCGCGCCCCCGCCCCAATCTCCGTCGGCGCAAGCGTGGCCTTGTCGTAGTCATCGGGATCGTAGCTGTGGGAATAAATCCGCGCATACGAACCAATCACCGCGTTCTTCCCGATCGTGATTCCCCCGCGATCGTGCAGCATCGCCTTCTGCCTCACCACCACTCCATCGGCAATCTTCGTCTTGTAGCCGTAGCACAGCTCCACGCCATGGAAGATCCGCACCCCCGAACCCATCTCCGCAAAGATGTGCCGCCCCAGCATGCACCGGAACCGCAGCCCCAGCCAGTGGTTCAGCCCCACCGGCGAGCGGTCGAACATTTGCCAGAACCACAACAGCGGCTTGCGCTTTGCCAGTTGCTCGTGGTCGGCTTCGGCAAAATGCTCCGCCTCCAGCGTCATGTTCTCCGGATCCATCGACAGGCTCAGCACGTTCAGCGGCAGCTCGCTGGTCAGTGTCAGGTTCAGCTTGCCCCCGTGCGGCCGCCCCAGATACATCTGGTACAGCTGGTCGCGCACAATCTCATTGCGCCTCGCCGCCGACTGGTGCCGCGTCAACTCGTCATCCAGAAACGCCAGCCACCGTCGGTAAACCTCCTCCGCTTCGGGAGCAGGCCGCACCATATTGCTCTGATTCGCCGCAGCTGCCTGATTCGCCATATGCCTTTGGACGATAAACCACCCGCCCGGGATGCGCGAACACGATGTCCCACAAACATCGGCGCTCCGTCCCGACTTTGTCAGAGCGGGAGCCAACTCCACGCAGAACGCCGCTTTACCGCGTTTGGGTGGGATAGCGTCAACCTCGCCACGGCGAAGCAGTTGTTCGTCTCCACTTGCAGCTCACATGCACTAGACTGTTCCCTTTGAGCCGCAGTCCACACCGGGGCCCCCACGAACAGGTCTCGGGGGTGGCTCCAAGGAAACTACCCATGCCGAAGAGCATCCCATTCCCTCGCCTCGCGCTGGCCGCGTTCTTCTCAATCTCCGCAGTCGTGATCGCGCAGCCTCTGGCGCCCACTCCGCGCTTCCGGCCCATTGCGCCCATCGCGTTTGAGAGTGCCGGACCGGTCATTCACGCTCATACGGAAGCGCTGAAGCCGTTCACGGTGGCCGGAGAGCGCGGCGTGATTCTCGGCCAGCAGGATGGGACCTTCGAATCCTGGGTGCTGCCTGTGAAGGTCCTCAGTCACCTCACCATCGAGGCCAACGTGGAGGGCTACTCGGTTCCCATTGATGTAAACCAGCAGTCGGCCGAGATTGAGGTGCACCCCGACCGCACCATCATCACCTATGCGCACATCGCCTTCACCGTGCGACAGATCATGTTCTCGCCCGAAGGCGGTCCGGCAGGCACCGGGCCCGTCGTGCTCTTCCAGTTCGACTGCCTCCATCCCACCGATTTCACCTTTCGCTTCACGCCCAATCTGGAGTTCATGTGGCCCATGCGCAACGAGGGCCATCCCGGCCCGGAGTGGATCGAAGGCGTCGAGGACGGAAAGGCATTGGCGGGCGGCATCAATGGGTACTACGTGCTGCACGCCGACTACCCCGATCTTGCCGCGGCGGTCACCATTCCCAACGCGCGCTCAGGGATCCTCGCTCCATACCAGGAGCGCCCGCAGGTTCATCCCGTCGAACTGAAGGTGCGCATCGATCCCGCAACCGACAACGGCAAGCTGTATCCGCTGCTGATGGCGGTGGGCACCAATCCCGCTGCTGCCAATAGCAAGGCGCTCGGGGCGACGCTCGAAAAGCTGAACGACGGCATCGCGGCGCTCTACCAGGCGCACGCCGAGAGCTACAAGAAACTGCTGGCCAACTCTGTTTCGATTGAGACGCCGGACAAGAACCTCAATGAGGCATTTCAGTGGGCGGTGGTGTCAATTGAGCAACTGAAGGCGAAGCCGTGGGTGGGTGGCGAGGCGCGCGCAACACAGGGCTCCGTGGCGGCGGCGGGCGATGAGACGGGGCTGGTGGCAGGCTACTATGCGTCGGGGGATTCGGCGCGGCCGGGGTTTGGATGGTTCTTTGGGCGCGACTCGCTGTACACGCTGTACGCCGTGAATGGCTATGGCGATTTTGCGCTGTCGAAATCTGAGCTGGAGTTTTTGATCCACCGCCAGCGCGCCGACGGCAAGATCATGCACGAGTACTCGCAGACCGCTCCGGCGATGGAGTGGCAACAGTTCCCCTACATGTACGCGGCGGCTGATTCCACGCCGCTGTTTCTGCTGGCCATGCTGGACTACGTGCGCGCCAGCGGAGACACCGATTTCCTCAAGGCACACAGGGATGCGGTGGAAAAGGCGTGGGCCTTCGAGACCGGCCACGCCGACACCAACGGCATCTACGACAACCGCCAGGGCACCGGATGGGTGGAGAGCTGGCCCGGCGGGATGCCCCACCAGGAGATCTATCTCGCTCTCCTCGATCAGCAGGCCTCCGCGGCGATGAGCGTGATGGAGTCGCTGCTTGGCGATGGCTCGAAGGCGCAGGAGGCGAAGTCACGCGGGGAGCAGATTGCGAAGACCATCAACGATCAGTTCCCAAATGGCGACAAAGGCTGCTATGCGTTCAGCCGCAATGCGGACGGGTCGCTCGACCGGACGACGACGGTGTATCCCGCCCTGGCGTGGTGGTCAGAGCTGCCGGGGACTTCGCAAGGCGGCGGAGGAGGATCGATCCTTGCGCACGGAGATCAGTGCCTGGAGCGGCTTGCCGGACACGCGCTGAACACCGATTGGGGGCTTCGCGATGTGTCGAATGAGGAGAAGATTTATGACGGCATGAGCTATCACCAGGGGTCGGTGTGGCCGCTGTTTACGGGCTGGGCGGCGCTGGCGGAGTATCGCGGCGGCCAGCCGCTGGCCGGCTACCAGATGCTGATGGAGAACGTGAATCTCACCAGGGCCCAGGACCTCGGCGCCGTGACAGAGCTTCTAAGCGGCGACTTCAATGTCCCCTTCGGGCGCAGCACCAGCCACCAGCTCTGGTCCAGCGCCATGGTCATCACCCCCATCCTCCGCGGCCTGTTCGGCATTGACATCGACGCGACAACCAAGACGATTACGGTGAATCCGCGGTTGCCCGCGGGATGGGACCACGCGTCGGTTAGCGAATTGCTCCTTCCGGGCGCCGGAGATACTTCGCTTCACTTTGCGCGGAGCAAGGATGTTCTCCAGATCGCAATGGAGCCGACGGCGGGACAGCAATGGAGACTGAAGAGCGACTTGCCGTTGGTGGGGAGTGGTGCTCAAGGTCTCAGAGCGAAAGGGATGCCTTACAGCAATGGCAATCAAGTTCTACAACTCTCTGTGCCTCCCGTCGAGATCGATGAGTTCGCCTTAGAACCGAATGTACCGGGGGCAAGGACAATGCATTGTCGAGTCCTGAAAGAGCATTACGAAGACCACAAACTGACTCTCACTGTGGAAGGGCCTGCGGGTACCAGTGGTGGCCTTCGCATTGTTCGCCACGCCGATGTGAAGCCGATTCTCGGTAAGGAAACAGCGCCAGCCGAGGCCGAATTCCCACGTGCCTACGCAACTGCGTGTCAACCCGGCCTGGTTTGTAACTGGGAACCGTTGGCTGTTCACTTCCCCCCCGGCGAAGGCTGGAAGACCATCACCGTCACCCTAACCTGGTAAGAGTTTCGCCAGCCGAGCCACGGCAGCTCCGTTCCCCATCCTTGCGCATTTTTGGGTGGAAGGGTGGGACAGCAAGTACGCCACACCGTGCATTTGACACCCGAAAACCCTGAGCCTACCCTTGAGCTCATGGAATTGAATCTCCAGCCTGAGCTTGCCACCAAGCTTGAACAATTGTCCGCCGAAACTGGCCGCCCTCCCGGCGAATTCGTGGAAGAAGCGCTGACCGGATACTTTACCGAGCTTGAACAAGTCCGGACCAGGCTCGATCGGCGATATGACGAGATGATAAGCGGACAAGTCGAGCCCATCGATGGTGAAGAGGCGGTGCGGCTCATCAAGGAACGCGCCGCTGCGAGACGCAAGTCGATCGCGTGAAGAGATACGTTCTTCATCCCGAGGTCTACGGTGACCTCGAAGCGATCCACGGGTACATCGAGCCCTTCAATCCTGCTGCTGCCGACCGGATTCTTGACGAGTTCCTGGCGGCGTTCGATCTGCTTGCTCAATTTCCCCACCAGGGCCATTTCAGACCCGACCTCACTTCAAAGCCACTGCGCTTCAAGGTCCAGGCGAACTACCTGATCGCGTACGCGTACCAGCAAACCCCGCTCTGGATCGTCGCCGTAGTCGACGGACGCCGCAGTCCGCGCCTCCTCGCATCCATCCTTCGCGATCGGGAGCAATAGCCTGGCCGCTTCGCGCCTTTTCCGTTGCGATTCGCATCATTTCCGCGTTATTCTCGGCGCACGATGGCTGCTTCCTCTACCGTCACAAACATAACTGTAGGCCGTGCCGATGCGGGCGCGAGGCCGCGCCATTCGCTGCTGGTGCGCGTGACGCATTGGCTCACTACCATCGCCTTTATCGCGCTGCTGATCACGGGGGTGGAGCTGATCATTTCGCATCCACGCTTCTACTGGGGCGAAACCGGCAACTCGGGGACGACGCCGTGGCTTAATCTCCACATCCCGTCGTCGAGGGACACCGTTCCTACGGGCTATGGCTACACCATGCCCGACCAGAATGGATGGAGCCGGTATCTTCACTTCGAGGCGGCATGGCTGTTGGTGATCACCGCGCTGGTATACGGGATCGCCAGCGTCCTCAATGGCCACTTCCGGCGGGATCTTTGGCCGGCAGCCGGGCAGCGAAGCTGGGGCGCGATTCGCGAGGTGTTTGGGCGCTACCTGCGCCGCGCGCCCGACATCGAGGGGGCGCACACCTACAACGTCGTCCAGCGGATCTCGTACCTGGGCGTCATCTTCGTTCTCTTCCCGTTCGTCATCTGGACGGGGCTGGCGCTGTCGCCGGGCTTCAACGCCGCGTTCCCCTGGTTCGTCGACGTGCTGGGCGGACGGCAGTCGGCGCGGACGCTGCACTTCTTTGATTCGATTGCGCTGACGCTGTTCCTCGTCGTGCACGTGGTCATGGTGGCGTGGTCCGGATTCTGGAGCCGGACGCGGGCCATGATCACGGGCCGCGCCAAGTCTCAGGAGGGTTTATGAGCCTCTCGCGCCGCAAGCTCATCACTACCGGGCTGGCCGCCGCCGCGGGCGTTGCCGGCCTGACCGCTGCCGACCGCATTGCCCGCCGTTATGGCCTGATCCCGCCCGACGGGGGCGGCATCTACGGCCCCGGCGAGACATTGACCTATGCGACCCAGCGGTTGCTGACGCGGCACTCGATGGCGCGGGAGTTTCCGCGGTCGATGATCTCGGAGAAGCCCTTCGGCAACGAGCTGGCTCCGCCAACGGAGGCCTTCAAGAAGCACCAGGCCGCCGGCTTCAAGGACTGGACGCTTGCAGTCGGTGGGATGGTGGCGCGGCCGACGACGTTTTCGCTCGCCGATCTGAGGAGCCTGCCGGCCAAGAACCAGATCACCGAGGTGGTCTGCGAGGAGGGCTGGTCGTACGTGGCGGAGTGGATCGGGACGCCGCTGTACCACGTTCTCGACGAGGTGGGCGCGGCGCCGGAGGCGCGGTTCGTGGTGTACCGGTCGATCGAGAAGGACTGGTGGGAGAGCATCGACATGGCCGATGCCACCCATCCGCAGACCTTCCTGACGATGGGGATGAACAATGGCGACTTGCCGGTGCAGTTTGGCGGGCCGCTGCGGCTGCGTGTGCCGCGGCAGCTGGGGTACAAGAGCGTGAAGTTCATTACCCAGCTGACGGTGACCGACTCGATGAAGAAGTTCGGCAAGGGACTGGGGTCTTCGTCGCCGGAGGGCGGTTACGCCTGGTACGCGGGAATCTAGGGGATTCCCCGATAAAATGGGCGCAAAAATAAAATCGGATATCCGCTGTGTTTTCATGCGGTTGGACCCTGGTGCATGCGCGAGTGTGATTTGGAACACAGTGAACAGTGAACAGTGGACAGTGGGCAGAAAAGGCAAGTGATCGAGTGATGAAGTGATGAAGTGATCGAGTGAGAAGTGATGAAGTGAACGAGTGCGCATGGCGGGTTGATGCGGACATGGTTCGACTCCTCCTTGCTAAAAGCGAAAGGCCCGCTTGTCCTTGAGGGATGACGGGCCTTTTTTACTGTCAATACCAGTATAGCAGAGACGTCGATATAAATACCAAGGCGTTCGAGGAAATTCGATCCTTTATTTTGTGCCTGTTGAAGGGATTTCCTCAGGAAGTGCTCTTGACAGTTTTCCACAGGGCGCTTTGGGCGCCTTTTGGGATGAGGAGCGGGAGGCCGGGGCTGAGGAGCGTCGCTGGCGCGTATTGCGAGTGAGGTGTAAGTGGACCTGTGGACTATTTAAGTCCGCCTTGATTTCCTGGGCGGGGGCTTTGGCTTTAGCTTTTAGCTTTTAGCTTTTAGCTTTTAGGTGTGACGGCATCAGGGCGCGGCGGGAGACGGGGGCTGGTCAGCTCCGGCTTGCGTCCGGCTTGCGATCAGGGCTTCGATGTCCGCGATCCGCGACTGGAAATGGGCGTCATAATGCGTCATCCCCGCATTGTGGTAGAGATCCCACGCGGCGCGGGTCGCCTCCGCCGCCTGACGCAGGAGTTCCGTCCCGTTCTCACGATCCCCGAGTGCCTTAAGCGCAGCGCCCAGGTTGTTCTGAGTCATCGCCCAGTCAAGCGGCGCGCGTTCGCGGGTCCGCTCCTCCAGGGCCGCGCGATAGGCTGCCACCGATTCTTCCAATCGCGACGTCCCACTCTCACGTTCCCAACGAACAAGGGCCACACAGCAGTTTGAACGATCGGACGCCAGCAGAGTTCGCTCGGCAGATGAGCTATGGAAAAGACGTGGGCTCCACCCACTTTGAAAACGCCGATGGCGTTTCCAACTTTCCCACAGCTACGGCTGCGGCTGGCTAAGTAAGATTACCGTGCGGAAAATGGGGGCAGGCCACCAAGCCGTCGAGCCTTTACTGCGCGGCGCGGCCGCGATTACTCTCCTATTTGCGTAAAACGGTGCAAATCCTAGGTCGGGGAAAAGGAATGAAGAGCAGCTCATTTCTACATAGTCTGTTGATGCGAATCGAAACCTAACATCTCGTCCACCATTTTCTGAGTAATGGGATGGTATCTGACTCGGGCCCTAGAATAGACGCGGACTGCAAGAAGCTTAGTTTCAGGATTAGACGCAAGCTGGCTATAGAGCGGCTTTAGGAACTTCCTTCGACCGACTTCTAGCAGAAATTTCTCGATAGCTGAGAACGCGTCTGTATAGCTGTTTCGCGCGGCAATTACAAACCAACGACTTAGAATCTCCGCGTTTTGAGAAGCGGTTAGCTTGTATACTCGGTCTAATTCGCGCAATTGGCTTGGGTTCACCTTCATCGGTAACACGCTAAGGAAAAAGATCCACTGCGACGCTGTCCAACTTTTGCACGTCGTCTCTCTCGGCAGCACAGATTTCTTGATCCAATGGTCCGCGATCCCCTTCACCGCCCTAAGCTCAGCTGATCTCGTTACCGCCGCACCACGGGGGAGACCCGGTGAAGATATCCACTCGTGAATCGGGATCTTGGCGCCGATTTCGGGAGATCTGACGAAGAGCTCCTGTTGCAAGTAATCAAGGACCATCTTCGTTGTGATACTCCGAAACGCAAATTCCTCAAAGTAGCTTCTCAAGAAGGCGTCCAGACGCTTACGCCCGAATCGTGTCTCAATTGTTCTAAGAAAGAGACTGCCCTTGACGTATGGGACGAGCGTGCTTCCAGCGTCAGGATCTCGGCCTTGGAGATCAATATGTAAGACCTGATCGCAAGGGTCCAACGTGCTGATGTCCTCTGAAAGAGCCAGCTCCTCGAGTTCGGACTCCATTTCTGCACGAACTCGTCCGTAAAGTCGCTCTTGAATCCTGTACTGGATGTACGTTGTGAATCCCTCGTTGACCCAGAAGTCAGCCCAAGTTGCATTTGTAACCAGATTGCCAGACCACGAATGAGCTAGCTCGTGCGCAATCAGAGAGACGAGACTACGATCTCCAGCTATCGCCGTAGGCGTAATGAATGGAACTCGCGGATTTTCCATGCCGCCAAATGGAAAGCTTGGAGGGAGTATTAAGAGGTCAAACCTGCCCCAACGATAAGCACCGTATAACTTCTCCGTTACGGAGATCATTTCTTCCGTATCCGAGAACTCTCTTGCGGCCGAAGCAACCAAATCCGGTTCAGCGAAAACCCCAGTGCGATGTCCCGTGCTCAAAAACGAGATTCGTCCCACTGCCAGAGATATCAAATATGGCGGGACAGGGAAGCCCATCTTGAACTCATAAGTGCCCGTAGATGGTTCACTTCGGATCAGTTCCGCTCCCATAACCGCCCTTAGATAAGGCGGCACAACGACACGCGCCGTGTAGCTCAGACGAATTGATGGCGAGTCCTGTATAGGTAGCCAACTACGACAATGGATCTCCTGAGACTGAGTGAATAGGTAGGGGTACGCCCGACTCGATGTCTGATCATTATTCAACCATTGGAGAGCTGTTGATCTTGGGTTAGTTGCATACCTTATCTGTACATGCCACGACCCAGGTGGAATGCGGATCTGAAGCGCGGACCCAAGGATGGGATCCGGCTCATGGACCTCAAACGAGGCGAAATGAAAGGAGGCGCCGTCCTTTGAGACGGCAATATCGAATATGTCCAAATCGCGCGTATCTAAGAAGAGCGAGTCATCGAATTCAGGAGGTCTTCTCAAGACCAATGTTATTTCGCCATGAAGAATTCTACGGTCGAAATCTGCCGCCAATCTAATATCGGCATGACGCACACGCAAACTGCTCCTTTGAGAGAAGGAGTGAACATCAACAATGTCGGATTCGGCATAACGGCAAATCGAGTGTCCCGCTGCCATAATTCCGCCCCTCCGTCGCTGTTTTCAACAGACAAGACTCAAACTGCATTGAGGTTTTTGGCATGTCGTTTCTTACCGCGTTTGCGAACTGGCGCCTGTTGAACGGTGTTTTTGTCGTAAACTCTAATTGAAAATCCTTGACCAGGAAGGATGGGCTTGACAAACGTCCAGACGACTCCGGTGTCGGTTTTTTCCGATGTCGCATCCGTTTCGATATCGCCGAAGGAGAGATCAACGAAGATGTCGAGCCGGTCGGTGGGATAATTCAGAATCAAAGTTGATGATAAGACCGGACAATAAGTGAAAAAGGGGATGCTAGAACCATCCCTGAAACACTCCTCAGACTCTGCAGTAAATCGAAACACTTTCCCTGCGGGGATCGCAATCTTCCGAGCGACTGAGTAGCTATTATTCTGAAACAAACATTCAATCTTTGAATCGCGCGGGTATTCGAAGCTATCGTGACGTTCGGGGTCCTCGGTGGCGCCACCCGAACACTTGATGATCTTGGCCTTTCCAAGATGAGGGAAGAATGATTCTTCGACGTCGTATCGAAAATCGTAATCTCTATCCGACTCGCCGCGGTTCTCGATCTTGTATTCGATCGCCGAACGCAATTTAAAGAACTTAGATTGATCTGGCCAAGTCTCGATGTTGTACTGAATCACCCAATCCTTTCTGAGTAGATCGGAAGCGAGATATCCCTCAAGATGTGCCCGCAGCTCCTTTGGCAACCAGCGACCTATGATGTGCAGGGATACGTTTTCTGCGAATTCGCGAAGCATTGATCTCTTAGCCTCGGAATCAACTAGCGCCGAGATAATCAGCGCGATTATCAGAGCCTCACCAAGCCCAACCGGCAGGCGTATCAGAAACTCTCGCCAGTTTGGATGATCTCTCAATTTGACTGCGCTGTCCCACGGAAAAGCCCGCAGAACCAGGCCCGCAATCAATAAAAAAGTGAACGAAGCCCGATATCGTGCCTTGCCTTTTTGTCGGAACGGCCGATTGAGAAATCCGAGCATTTAGTCTCCGCCCGCCCTCTCATGGAGAACCGGAACAAATCTTGACCGTCAGTGTGGCAATGGGCCCTAGCGTCCAGCTTAGCATCGGTCCGGAGAACTCGTTGCGAATTCGATCCATCCGGCAAAACCGTGTGCTTGTTTCGCGATCACGACCAATCATTGCGGGTGGCTCACCATAAACCCAAACCGGGGTACCGGGGGTGCCCTGTTCAAACTTGTCAGGTCGGGAGGCCAGATCCCCTCCCCAGGAGCCTCGTGCTCATTACGAGCCTTCACCGATACTCCGTCATCGAAATATCTACGTTGAAGTAGAACGTCTGATCGGTTCTGTCTTGCTCGGTGGCCATCCTTCTGGTCGTGGGAGTGGTCGTGAACGGGAGCGGGCCTCGAGCGCGCGCTGGGGGCTCATCTCCTCCAGATCCAGGGGCAGGGGCGACTTGAGGCAGGCATCCCAGTGCCGGAACCAGTCGCGGTAGGATTCCGCGCGCTGGTCCCTTGCGATCTGCTGAAGCGTTTGGCGCACGGCCTCGCGATGGATGGGTTCGATCCGGGGCCGCTCGCGCTCGAGGCGCTCGGCCAGGGCTTCGAGTTTCGATCCAAGAATGCCCTCGCCCATGGCCTCAACCAGCTTCTCGACTCCGATCTTTGCAAATTCGCCTACCGACTCGCTCATGAGGGCGCCGAGGAACGCTCCGGTAAGGGCGCCGAGGGGTCCGGCGACGGGGAAGGAGATGCCGATGGCCAGAGCCTTTGCGCCTGGTTTGGCAATGAGAGATGTGAGGTTGAGGGGCATGCGGTTACCTGAATCGGTGGGGAAGGACAGTGTTCCATGGTAACCGATTGGCGTTTAGAGAAGAACGCGCGAGGGTTCCGTGGTTTCCCGCCCATCCACCCCACGAACGAAGACCTGTTCGCGGGGACCCCGGCATCCATGCGACTAAAAGCTGGTCGCATGGATGGGCACGGAGAGTGGTGGGGGATTGAAGAGCCCGCGGCTGAAGCCGCTTTCCTCCGTGCTGCTATTCAGCGGCTTGAAAGCCGCTGCTCCCTCCGTGGATGGAATGACAGTGGCGATTCGTCAATTTGCGTCTGGTGGGCAGAGGGCGCGCGAGGTTCGTGGTTTCCCATCCATCCACCCCACGAACAAAGACCTGTTCGCGGGGACCCCGGCATCCATGCGACTAAAAGCTGGTCGCATGGATGGGGCGCGGAGAGTTGTGCGGGATTTAAAGACCCGCGGCTGAAGCCGCTTTCCCCTGTGCAGCTATTCAGCGGCTTGAAAGCCGCTGCTCCCTCCGTTGACAGAATGATGGTTTCCTCCGTGCTGGTATTCAGCGGCTTGAAAGCCGCTGCTCCCTCCGTTGAAGAGTCCGCGGCTGCGACAACAGGCTGAGCTCGCCGTCTCATGCTGAAGAGAGTAGGGTTTACTCGCATCGTTTTTCTGGGATGGTTTTTTTGGGGTGGGTTTTCTGGGATGGATCTCCCTGGAGGTTGCGGCGGTATGAATCCTTCGGCCATGGTGGGGACGGTTGGGCGCGACCTGCGGTTCAGCTTGCGCATGCTGATGCGCAATCCTGGATTTACCGGTGTGGCGGTGCTGACCATCGCGCTGGGCATTGGGGCCAGCACCGCGATGTTCAGCGTGGTGCAGGGGGTGCTGCTGGCGCCATTGCCCTTTCCGCACGCCGACGATCTTGTGTTCGTGTGGCAAAACCGGCCAGGGGCGCCTCAACTGGACGCTTCGTATCCCAACTTTGAGGATTGGAAACGCTCGAGCCATTCGTTCGACTCCATGGCGGCGTTGACGTTTCACAACTTTGATTTGACCGCGCCCGGAAAGGCCGAACACATTTTGGGGATGCGCGCCTCGTACGCGATTCTGGGCACGTTGGGCATTCGGCCGGCGGTGGGACGGGATCTGGCGGCGGGGGATGACGAAGTGAATGCGGCGCCGGTGGCGCTGATCAGCAACGGCCTGTGGAGGGAGAGGTTCGGCGCGGATCCACATGTGGCGGGAAGATCAGTGGTGCTGGACGGCAGGAGCTTTTCGATTGTGGGCGTGCTGCCGGCGGGGTTCCATTTTCTTGCCGATTCCGATGTCATTACTCCTTTGCGGCCGTTGATGCCGGCCATCTACGCCGAACGATCGGTGGACGCGATTGCGGTGCTAGGGCGCCTGAAGGCGGGAGTAGCGGTGAGCCAGGCGAGCGCCGAGATGAGCGCCATCCAGCGAAATCTCAATGAGGCGTATCCGGATGCGAATCGGAGCGTGGGGATTTCGCTGGCTCCGTTGAAGCAGCAGATTGTGGGCGATGTGAAGGGAACGGTTCTGCTGCTGTTTGGGGCGGTGAGCCTGGTTCTGCTGATTGCGTGCGCCAACGTGGCCAGCCTGTTGCTGGCGCGCGCGACGGCGCGGGGGCGGGAGTTCGGCATACGCGCAGCGCTGGGAGCGAGCCAGGGCCGGGTGATGGGGCAACTGCTGACCGAGAGCATTGTGCTGTCGAGTGCCGGAGGAGCCCTGGGCATTGGGATCGCCGCGTTTGGATTGCGCGGGCTGCTTGCCGCACTTCCGTACAGTTTGCCGCGCTCTGAAAATATCGGGCTGCACGTTCCGGTTCTGCTGTTCACATTGGCGGCATCGATGGTGGCCGGTGTTCTGTTTGGGCTGGCTCCCGCGCTGCAATCGGCCAGGGCCAACGTGCAAGATGCGTTGCAGAAGGCGACGCGGGGAGCGACGAGCGGAAGGAACACGAGCCTGGGCCGGCTGGTGATGGTGCAGTTTGCGCTAACGCTGGTGCTGATGGCGGGAGCGGGACTGCTGTTGCGCAGCGTGCGCAACCTATGGCGGGTGAATCCTGGATTCGACACCAGCCGGGTGGTTTCGTTTCATGTGGGGTTATCGCCGTCGCTGACGCAGAGCGCGGCGGCAACGCGCAGCGCCTACCAGCAACTGCTGGCGCGCATTCGGCAGGTGCCAGGAGTGGAGTCGGCCGATCTTACCAATGTGGTTCCACTCTCAGGCAGCGACAATGGCGGGCCGTTCTGGATGGGAACGACGCAGCCGGCCTCGCTGCAGGAAGCTCCGCACGCGCTTTACTTCTGGACGGGGCCCGAGTATGTGAAGACGATGGGAATTCCCTTGCTCCAAGGGAGGTTTTTTACGGCGGGGGACCGGATCGATACAGGCAAGGTGGTGGTGATCGATCGGGTGCTTGCCGAGAAGTTCTTTGCTGGACAGAATCCGGTGGGCCAGACGCTGACGGTGGCGCATTGGGGCGCGGCGCGCATTGTGGGGGTGGTGGGGCATGTGCGTCATTGGGGGCTGGATGATCCGGGGACTTACAACCCGTACCAGATCTATATACCGGTGTATCAACTGCCGGATTCGATGGTGACGGATTTCTTCCGCAATCTCAACCTTGTGGTGCGAACGGCGCTGCCGCCGGCCGATGTGGAGCCGGCGATTGAAAAGGTTGTGTACGCGGCGTCGCCGGATCAACCGGTGTACGGGGTGAAGACGATTGACCAGGTGATCTCGGAGTCGATGGCGTCGCGAAATTTGCCGATTCTGTTGCTGGGCGCGTTTGCGGCGCTGGCGTTGCTGCTGTCTTCGATTGGCGTGTATGGAGTGGTGTCGTACTCGGTGGCGCGGCGCACGCAGGAGATTGGGATCCGCATGGCGCTGGGCGCCGACCGGGGCTCGATCCAGCGGATGATTTTGAAGGAGACGGCTCGCATGTCCGGGGTGGGCGTTGGGGCCGGAGTGATTTGCGCCGTGGCGCTGGCGCGCCTGCTGCCGAGTTTTTCACATTTGTTGTATGGGGTGGGTGCGTGGGACCCGCTGACGTTGTGCGGTGGATCGGCCGTGCTGCTGATGGCGGCGCTGGCAGCATGCTATGTACCGGCGCGGCGAGCGATGCGGACCGATCCGGTGGACTGCATGCGAAGCGAGTAGATGCGAGGGGCGGCACTTATACTTTTGGCGATTGATGATTTGGCCGGCGAGGACTCTATCTCAACCACGATTCCGGTGAGTCGAGTTCAAAGGATGGGCATGTGATTTCACGACGCGATTTTCTGGCAACGGGTACGGCGGCGGCACTGGCCTTGGCATCTTGCCCAACCTTGATGGCTGAGGCGCAAGGCGCGGAACGATTCGGCGTGGAGCTTTATGTTTTTCGTGAGCTGCTGGCGAAGGATTTTGACGGCACGCTGGCGAAGATTGCGGCCATCGGCATCAAGGATGTGGAGTTTGCCGGCTTTTATGGCCGGACGGCAAAGCAGGTCCGGGCCAGCCTGGCGAGCGCGGGGCTGACGACGAGAGCCGCGCATTGTCTGTTGGCGAGCATGAAAGAGGATGAGGTGAGCCGCACGATTGATTTCTGCCATGAGGTGGGAATGCGGTACATGGTTGCGGCGGTGCCGTCGATCAGGCCCGGCCAGGGTGGATCCGGAAATCCGTTCGAGCACATCGAGCTGGATGATTTCCGCTGGAGCGCGGAGCGGTTCAATGCTCTTGGGGCGCGGGTGCGGGATGCGGGAATGCGGTTTGCGTATCACAACCACAATATTGAAGCGCGCAAGTATGGCGACACGGTCGCGTTCGACGAAGTGCTGCGGCTTACCGATCCGGCGGTGGTGGGGATTGAATTCGACGAGGGCAATTTCATTGCCGGCGGGGGTGATCCGTATCCCTATCTGGAAAAGTACGCGCACCGATTCGAACTGGCGCATGTGAAGGAGTGGGTTACGCCGTTTACGCCGATTTTTACGAGCAATTTCCCCAAGTATGCGCCGTTCGGAAAAGGCTCGACCGATTGGAAGCGGATGCTGAGCGCGCTGCAGAAGGCAGGAGTGAAGGAGATCTTCATTGAGCAGGATGGGACCCCAACCGGCGACGAAACGGGCGCGGTGCGTCAGGCGTATGAGTACCTGATTCAGGTGTGACCTGATGCGTGGGGGAGCCAAGACGGCTGGGTGGGGGTTCGTGGTATCCCACCCAAGCGACAGAAACAGAAACGTCGCTTGGATGGGGCACAGTCGGTGATGTGGCGGGGCCAAGACCGCTGGGGTGGGTTATTCCTTGTTGCTGACCAGGGAGAACATGGCGCCCTGGGGGTCCTGGCCATTGATGATCCAGCTGCCGCCGGGGACCTGCATGGGGCCGTTGAGGACCTTGCCGCCGCCGGCGTTGACGCGCTCGACGGCTGCGCCGATGGAGTCGACGTTGAAGTAGAAGGCCCAGGCGGAGACGGGTATGTGGGGTGGTTTGGTCATCATGCCGCCGTCGCCCATCGGCTTGTGGTCGCCTTCGTCGAAGATGCGGTAGGTGCCCATGGGGCCCATGTCCATGTCGCTGACCTTGGTCCAGCCGAAGATTTCGCTGTAGAAGTCGAAGCCGGCTTCGAGGTCGGTGGTGTAGAGCTCGTGCCATCCGATGGTGCCGGGGGCGGGGGGCGCGGGGCGCTGCGGCGAGGGCATGGCGGGGTCGGGGGTGAAGACGCAGATGGCGGCGCCCTGGGGATCGGACATGACGGCGAAGCGAAGCATGCCGGGGATGTCGGTGGCCGGACGCCAGAGCTTGCCGCCGGCGGCGACGATTTTTTCGATGTGGGCGTCGACGTCGGGAACGGTGATGTAGCCAACCCAGGCGACGTGGCCGGGCATCTGCAGCATACCCACCATGCCGACCCCGCCGAGGTTGAAGGTGGTGTAGGGAGTGCTGTCCATGCCGGGCGCGCCGGGCATTTCCTGGGTGGTCCAACCCACGACGCTGGAGTAGAACTTGCCCGCGGCCGCGGTGTCGCTGGTCATGAGCTCGTACCAGCTGAAAGAGCCTTTGGGAACAAACATTGGGGGCGTCTCCTGATGTTTTGGGTAGGTGGAGCGCGGCCTAATATGCCGAGTAACGTTGATAGCAACCTGACCGGATGGGCGTCAACCGGGTGGAGATTAAATGTGGCGGAGCGGTTGTGGGGATGTGGAATCCGGATTCCTCGAGAGAGAGCGGGTAGGGTATCCCATGTCTCCAGAACCTGGAGACATGGGGCACCCCGGTTCGTGGGAGTCGGCGAGGAGGGCAATAATCCGCTGTTAACCCGACTTAGGTATTCAGGAGTGTGATTGCCTGGCAGCGCAGTTTGCGCGCACAGAAGAGATCCCGCAAGGAGAAAAGTTTATGGCGAATCGCGCATTCGGCGATCCGGATCTGACTCCGGACAATTTCAACGACTTCAGCAAGCAGGAGATCGATGCGGACAGCGCGGCGACGGCAATTGCAATCCTGGAGCCGTTTCCGGCAGCTCGGAACACCACTCCGATCGACCTGGGGAACGTGATTGGGGCCGCCGCCGCGGGCAAGCTGGCGAGCCAGATCACGTTCCACACGGTGGGCGATACCGGGGGGATTCATAACCCGGAGTTTCAATTCGCGGTGGCCGACGCCATGGCCGCGGATGTGGCGACCAGCGGCGCGGCGTTCTGGTATCACCTGGGCGATGTTGTGTACTACTTCGGGCAGGAACAGTACTACTTTGAGCAGTTCTACGATCCTTACCGGGATTACAACGCGCCTATCTTTGCGATTCCGGGCAATCACGATGGAGCGTTGTTCAAAGGGGAGACGGCCGGCACGTTGTCGGCGTTTTTGTCGAATTTTTGCGACACGGCGCCGAACCACAGCCCGGACAGCCAGGGCGCGGTGCGGACGACGATGGACCAGCCGGGCGTGTACTTCACGCTGAATGCGCCGCTGGTGAAGTTTATCGGGCTCTACTCGAACACGGGGGAAGGCAGCACGGAGGGCACGATTTCAGGGCCTAAGGTGGGCAATGCGCAGCTGACATTTTTGCAGCAGCAACTGGCGGCGGCCAAGGCGGAGCGTGATGCCGGCAACGTGCGGGCTCTGGTGATTGCGACGCATCATCCGCCGTTTACGGGGAGCCCGGAGCATGTGCCGAGCCCGACCATGCTGCAGCAGATTGACCAGGCGTGCACGGCGGCGGGGATTCTGCCTGATCTGTGGCTGTCAGGGCATGCGCATGTGTACGAGCGCTACACGCGGACGGTGAACGGGAAGCAGATTCCGTTTCTGGTGTTGGGGACGGGCGGTTACTACAATCTGCCGGGGCTGAAGACAAATCCAACGCCGCCACCGAAGTTTCCGGATTCGGGGACCGATCAGAGCGGGAATCCGCTGCGGCTGGAGATGTACAACGACACAACGTTCGGGTTTATGCGGATCACGGTTACGGCTAGTTCGATTGCGGGGACGTTTGTGACGGTGGATCCGGCGAGTGGGAAGACGGGCGTGGGAGATAGTTTCACCGTGGGTCTGGGGCAAGGGACGGTGTCGACGGGGAGCGCGAAGAAGGCTGGGCCGGTGAAGAAGGGCGTGCCTGCGAAGAAGGGTTCGCCGGTCAAGAAGGCGGCGAAGAAGGGTTCGCGGAGATAAGAGCCGCAATTGAGGTATCCCATGTCTCCAACATCAGGAGACATGGGCACCCTCGGTCGTGCTGGTGCTGAAACGGCTGGGTCGGGTTGGTGGTATCCCACCCAAGCGACAGAAACAGAAACGTCGCTTGGATTCGGCACGGCCCGTCGTGATGAGTCTGGATGAGGCTGGGGTGGGATTCTTGCGATCCCATGTCTCCAACTGCGGGAGACATGGGGCACCCTGCGTATCTCCGGTTCCCAAAAGCGAGGGACCGGGGGCACCCGGCATCCGAGTTGTGGCCGGTCGATCGGGAAGAAGATTAGTCGTCGCCGCTGGAGGGCTCGCCTGTGGTGGTGTTGAGGAAGAGCGGCGGGTTGAGCTGGCGCTTGGTGAAATCGAACATGGGGGAGATGTCGCCGGCGAGGGCGTCGAAGGAACTGTCGCCGATGCGGCCGGTCTGCCAGTTGTCTTCGATGAAGCGGATGATGGAGGTCTGGTCGGTGACGTTATGGGCGACGAAGTTCTGCTTCGACCACGGTGAGACGAGGATCATGGGCAGGCGCGTGCCGTAGCCGCAGCGTGCCTGATAGCCGCCGAGGACTTGAGCTGGATTGCTGCCGCAGAGGCCGGGGCCGGTGAGGGCGTCGCGCGAGGTTTGCGATTGATTGATGATGGGCGCCATGACATGGTCGTACCAGCCGCCGGAGTCGTCCCAGGCAATGATGACAGCGGTTGAGGACCACTCGGGTAGGGCTTCAAGGCGGTTGATGAAGTCGACTACGAACTGCTGCTCGAGCAGCGGGTTGGAGTAGCCGGCATTGCCGTCCTGATAGGCGGGCGCCTTGATGAAGCTGACGGCGGGGAGGTTGTGGGCGTTAGCGGCCTGCCAGAAGTTGGGGATGTCGTACTGGTGGTTGGCCTGGTCGCCCTGGTGACCGATGAGGGCTGCGGATGTGGGCGTCAGGTGCTTGGGGTTGGCCGTGGAGGCGTAGTACTGGAACGGCTGGTGGTGCGGGATGTAGTCGGCGCGCGTGCCGCCGTTGGAGGTGGTGTGGGACTGGGTGCAATCGGAGAAGCCACCTTCAAACCATCCCCAGGTGACGCCTTTGGAGTTGAGCAGGTCACCGATGTTTTTGCCGCCGAGGCCGACCTGGTCGGGGCTGCCGCACGTGTCGTAGAGGGGATCGGCATCGCCGATGAGGGTGTTGTCGACGACGTCGCCGGAGGTGTCGCCGAGCGAAGCCACCATGCCGTGGGTCTGGCCGGAGACGAGATTGACGGCACCGGGCGAGGAAGGGCCGAAGGTGGTGTTGAAGGAGTTGTCGCTCATGGCGAAGTGCTGGGCGTAATTCCAGAGCGCGGTCACGGTGTTGCCGTCGAAGTAGTCGACCACCTGGCTGAGCGGGCAGCCGGAGCTGGCGGTGTGTTCGGGAAACATGTCCATGAGGCCGTGGTCGAAGGCGTTCTGCTCGTCGGTGTAGTCGTGGGAGTCGGAGCAGACGATGGCTTCAGCCGGCGAGAGGCGCTGGGGATTGGCGCCGTTGGGATTGTGATCGAGGAGGCCGGCGGTCAGTAGGCCATTGACGACAGGCGTGTCAGGAAGGGCATGGAAGCGGGGTTCGCCGGGAAGGTTGAGCGCGAACGGGTAAGTGGCGAAGTACTGATCGAAGGAACGGTTCTCCTGGAAGATAACGACGATGTGCTTGATGGGCGTGGTAGTTGAAGCGGGAGGGGCTGCGGCGAGGGGAGCAGCTGCGAGCAGGCAGCTGAGGGTGAGGGCGCAGGATTTCATGGCGAAACCGGCCGGGGAATGCAGGTCTGACATGGTGTGATCTCCGATGTGGGGTGTTCGCGGGTGGTACCGGGCCGCGACGGATCAGAGATAACGCCGGGAGTTGCGCAAGGGGATGAAGGGCGGGTCAATGTCGTGTGAATCGATGGAGAAGCGGCCGGGTCCGTGCGAATGGACTGCGCCGGCGGCGCAGACAGCCGCAGCCACCACGTTCAGTCAGGCAGCGGCGGATTGCAGCTGGGGTTGCATTAGGGCGCCGAGGGGATAACGGAGCTCTTCGGGGCGATTGAGCACGTTGCTGAGATTGAGCAGGGCGCGGGAGCAGCAGGCCGGGCACTCGCGGATGGCATCGCTGACGCAGCTGCAGTCGAGGCAGAGAACAGCCTGGTCGAGGGGGATCAGGGAATTTTTCAGCAGGGCTTTCATATCAATATTTCTCCATGTCCTCAATTGAACCCGCACCACGAGGTTTGTTGTGCGGGCGAGGCCTTATGGCCGGTGCGGGCGGTTGTGCGTTAGGTATGGGAAGGGACGCGGGGCGCTTACATCCTGGAACAGCGAGATAGTGTTGGTGGGATGTGAAGCGTTTCAAAAGTGCGAGGGGGGTGCCCGGTTTCCAAAAAAGCAATCTGGCGGCCGCGTTGTCGATGTGGGCGCGCGCGGCGACGGTACGGGGAACGGCGCGGGTTGGACGGCAGTATGATGCTGGGATAGTGTACGGAATGGTTTTCGCCGAATTGGAGCAGCTGCGCCGCGATGGCATTTCAGCCTGGTGATCGAGTTGGAGATTATGAAGTAGTGGCGCACCTGGGCACGGGTGGGCTGGGGTCCGTGTACGAAGTGCGGCACCTGATCTCGCATCGCCACGAGGCGATCAAGATGCTGCTGCCGGACCAGTCGGGCACGCCGGAGATGGTGGAGCGGTTCCGGCGCGAGGTGCAGACGCTGGCGGCGCTGGATCACAAGAACATTGCGCAGCTGCGGACGGCGTTTTATCACGGCGAGCACCTTGCGATGGTGATGGAGCTGATCCGGGGCGAGACGCTGAAAGAGCTGCGGCTGCGGACGGCGATCACGCTGGAGCAGGCACTGGGAACGGTGAGCCAGGTGCTGGAGGCGCTGGTGTTCGCGCATGGGCTGGGCGTGGTGCATCGCGACATCAAGCCTTCCAACATCATGATTCCGCCCTCGGGCGTGGTGAAGCTGCTGGATTTTGGGATTGCGCTGACGGACCAGAGCAGCGAGCTGACGCGCGCGGGATATTTGCTGGGGTCGGTGAACTACATGTCGCCGGAGCAGATTGGCGGGCAGAAGGCGACGGCCTCGTCGGATTTGTATGCCGTGGGCGTGACGCTGTATGAGCTGCTGACGGGGCTGCTGCCGATTACCGGCGCGAACAACTACGAGATCATGATGGGGCACATGAACAAGGCGCCGGTGGCGCCGCACGTGATTGCGCCGATGGTGCCGGTGGAGATTTCGCGGGCGGTGATGCGGGCGCTGGAGAAGAGTCCGGGGCGCGGTTTGCCAACGCCGGCGAATTTTTGTCAGGGTTGCGGCTGGATGCGCACGCGACGATCCCGATGGCGAGAGCGGCGGATGCGGCGCCGACGATGGCGACGATGGCCGCGAACGTGCCGCTGCCGGCGGCGAACCGGAGCGGGGCGGGGACGGGATCGATGGGGAGCCGGTCCGGGTCGGGAAGCGGGCTGGAGAGCCTGGCGCTTGAGGATGTGTCGCGCAAGCTGGCCAACTACATTGGGCCGGTGGCGAAGTTTGTGGTGAAGAAGCTGGCGGCGCAGTCAGAGGATCTGGATTTTATTTACCGCGAGGCGGCCAAGCATATCCAGGGAGAAGCGGACCGGGCGGCGTTTTTGAAGGGACGGGGACGGGTTTGAGACTCGTGCCTTGATCGTGCGGAAAAGGAAGTGCGGGCGGGGTTCGTGGCGTCCCACCCAAGCGACAGAAACAGAAACGTCGCTTGGATGGGGCACGGAGCTCGATGTTTGGGACGACAGAGGCCCGCGGCCAAAAGCCGCCCGCGTTGGGTGCCCGGTTCCGGGGCCTGAAAGGCCCCGGCTGCCTCCGTCAATTGAGCATTTCGAAGGCCTTGATGAGGCTGGTGTGCATGCGGTTGAAGGAGGCGGTGACTTCGGCGATTTCGTCTTTGCCGTTGACCTGAAGGGGCGGCATGTCGATCTGGCCCTTGCTGATGATGTCGGCGTTGCGCGAGACCTTGCGCAGGGGGCGGATGACGATTAGGTAGAGGGCCGCATCGAGCAGTGCAATGGTGAGCAGAAAGATGGCGCCGAGGCCGATGAGCAGGCTGCGGAAGCCGCTATCAGACTTGGCGATGGCCACGCTCATGGGCACGGAGACGATCTGTGCGGCGACAACTTCATCCTGCTTCCAGCCGAAGCCGTGATCGCGGCCGTAGTGAAGGAGCATGGCCTTGGGCGCGAGTGAAGCTTCGCTGTGGCAGGTGAGGCATCCGGATGCGGCGGTGATGGGCGTGGCCGCATAGAGCATGAGGCCGGTGGGCGTGGTGCGCTCGCCCACGTGCTGGGTTTGTCCCGCATTGTTGCGGAAGTAGTTGATGAGGTCGGCCTCCCAGTCGGCGGCGCGGTCGTCGAGATTGGTGGGATTGAGCGCGGCGTTGCGAATCACGTATTCGGGGTAGGAGGCGCGGATGCGCTTGAAGGTGGCGTTGGCCGCATAGAAGGGGATGGTCTGCGGCAGGAATGTGGAGTTGTGCTGCGGTGTTTGCTCGAGCAACGGACTTACTTCCTGATCGGTGTAGTCCTTGGTGGCCGATGCGCTGGCGGCCATGAGCTGGGCCTGCTGCAGGACCTGCTGGCGGGCATCGTCGGCGAGGAAGTTGCGCGCGTAGTAAGAGATGAGGAACATGCCGATCGAGAAGACCAAAACAAGGACGAGATTAAGTTTGGCGAGCAGCTTCAAGGGGACCTCCGGCGAGGCGGGATTGACTTTCTTTGCTGGGGACTGTGGGTGGAGTGGGCAGGACCCGGAGCCACGCTGGTAGCAACTATAACCGGAGGGCGAGCACGGCCTAGTGGAGCGCCGGGCCGGAGTTTTGAGTGCAGGGACGTGCGAGGCATATGTCACGAGTGTGGGATAGCAAGCATTCAGCGGGGCGGTTACGATCTTGTGGACTGTCTTCCCCCAGGGGTCGGGGCCGGTCACCCGGAGCTGCCTGATTGTCGAATCGCCCGCGCATTGTTGTCGCCACACTGGTAGCGTTGTTGGGATTCCTGACTCCGATCGTGATATCGCTTCAACTCGCCTGGAATCAGAGTGTTGCCGATGCAAAGAGCGTGGGAATCAGGTATGCCGGAGAGGTTGTGCGACGCGGGGAAGAGGCGGGCAAGCAGGCCAACCGGGCGGCGAAACTGTTGAATGGCGATCAGGTGCCGCGCTGCTCTCCGCGCGAGATGGAGCTGATGCGGGCGCTCGACGTGGGGTCGAGCTATATCCAGATGGTGGGACGCATTTCAGGGAACACGCTGGAATGCACATCGCTGGGCGACAAGACGCCTTTGAAGCTCGGGGAGCCCGACATTGTGTCGCCAAGGGGCACGCAGCACCGGTTGAATTTCCAATTAGGGCCCGACGCCTTTGACAAGCTGGATTTGCTAAGTGGGCGAGGCGTGGCCATCCTGGTGGATTTGAATCTTCTGATCGATTTTGATGTGAAGGGAGACGGGGCGCAGCTGGCGCTGATGGTTCCCTCGAGCCACGACCACGTGCGGATGGTGCAATCGCCGGGCAACTTCGATGCTCGTTGGTTCGATCCGGTGAATCCGGGCGAGACGAAGAGCTATCTGGACGGTCCCTGGATTGTTTCGCATGTTCGTTCGGCCCACTTCGACATTGAGGGCGTGTCGGCGATACCCAGCCGGCTGGCTTACGCGCGGGTGCGGGAGTTTGCGGCCATCTTTGTTCCGATCGGATGCCTGTGCGGGGCAGGCCTGGCGTGGGCGGTTGTGTACATTTCGCGGAGCCGGAACTCGCTTGTGGGGCTGCTGCGATCGGCGGCGCGGCATAAGGCGTTTTTTGTGGAGTACCAACCGGTGGTGGAGATCGCCACGCAGCGGGTTGTGGGGGCCGAGGCGCTGGTGCGATGGCGGCGCGGCAACACCGTGATCAGCCCGGCCAGTTTCATTGGTCTTGCGGAAGAGAGCGGCGTGATTACGGAGATTACCCGAAATGTGCTGGAGCACGTTGAGCGCGATCTGCCGGGCCTGCTGCAGATTAGCCCGGATTTCCATGTTGCCATCAATTTCACCGCCACCGATTTGAAGAACGAGAAGACCGCGAGCCGATTGCAGAATCTGATTCGCAGTTGCAATGCCTCAGCCGGAAACATTGTGGTGGAGGCCACCGAGCATGGGTTGATCAGCGGTACCGAGTGCAGCCGCATGGTATCGGCGCTGCGGCTGGAGGGATTCCAGGTGGCCATTGACGATTTCGGGACGGGGTATTCGAGCTTGTCGTGCCTGCAACGGCTGGACCTGGATTTCCTGAAGATCGACAAGGCCTTTGTGGACACGATAGGAACCGACGGGGCGACGCGCGGCGTGGTGCTGCACATCATCGAGATCGCGCATTCGTTGCGGCTGAAGATGGTGGCCGAGGGCATTGAGACGGCGGAGCAGGCGAAGTTCCTGCAGGATCGCGGCGTTACCTACGGGCAAGGCTGGCTTTTTGGGAGGCCGATGAGCATCGAGGCCCTGACGGCGAGGGTGCGCGCCAGCGAAGAGAGCCACAAAACAGTCGAAGTCTAGCGGGTATCCCAGGTCTCCGAAATGGGGAAACCTGGGATATCCGGATGACGGTCTTCAGGCGCTGAGCTGGCGCATCAGGCCGGCGAGATCGAACTGGGCGACGTGTTCGGCGATCTTGCCGTCGCGGACGCGATTGAACTCGATGCCATTGAATTGCACGGTGTGGCCGGTGGGCGGGATGCCCTGAAACTCGCCGCGATGCGTGCCGGTGATGCTCCAGCGGGTGACCACGGTATCGTCTTCCGCTACGCAATCTTCGATGTGAATTATCGAGTCTGGAAACGCCGCGACAAAGGCATTCAGGAAGGCGGACCACGCGGCGCCGTCCAGAGGCTCGGGCGCACCGGAGAGGGTGGCGCGGAAGTCGTCGCTTCGAAGCGCGCTTTCGGTCGCCCAATCGCGCTCGTTGAAGGATGCGATCCAGCGATGATTGAGGGCCTTGGGGTCGGTGGACGTAGGCGCGCTGTTGGCTATGGTTTCCGGTTCTTCGGGCAGGGGCCCGAGAATGTCGATGCTGTGACGAGCAGCGGCCGCCATCATGGCGGGGAAATCGGGTGGGGCGATGGGTGCGTCGAGCGGCTGGCCGAGTGCGAGGACGAACTGCTCGAAGCCGCCGGGCGTGGCCTGGAGGAGCATACGGGCCGGCTTGTCTCCGACGACTTTGAAGCCATGCGGTATCTCCCGCGGGCCAAAGAGGAAGGCGCCGGGTCCGACGCGCTGCCATTTGCCGTCGATGACGAAGGCGACTTCGCCTTCAAGGATGTAGAACGATTCGTCTTCGCGATGGTGTTTGTGGTAGGGGGAGGCGAATCCGGGCGGCATCTCCCAGTTCTCGACGAGTCCGAATGCGCCGTTGGTCATCTCCGCCGTAGCGCGAACCTGGGTAGGCAAGCCCAGAAACCGAAACGCCCCATCTCCTTTGAAGTTCATCGCCGGTGTGGCCATCGCGTCCTGCACGCTCATGTGCTCTTTCTCCTTGGTCGAATCTGTTGCGAACGATCCGATCGTAATCGCAATCGAACGGGATGTGTAACGAGTTGGCGGAGCGTTACACATCCACGATGTATGCTCGTGGTCATGGAGCTGGGACCGACCGAACTGGTGATGCGAATCGCCGGCGGGAGCGACCGTGAAGCCGAAGCGGAGTTCTGCCGGATGATGGGCCCGCGCATTCGCCTGTACGGATTGAAGCATCTGCGCGACAGCCATGGCGCGGACGATCTGGTGCAGCAGGTGCTGATCACCGCGCTGCAGACTCTGCGCGCCGGAGGACTGCGAGAGCCGGAGAAGCTGGCGTCGTTTGTGCTGGGGACATGCCGGATGACGGTGCTGGATCAGAGGCGCGGGGTGCGGCGGAGACAACAGCTGCTCGATCAGTTTGGTGTGGAGATGCTTGCTCCGATGTCGTCAGCGGGGCCTCGGCTGGACCATGAGAAGCTGGCCAATTGCGTGCAGGGACTGAAGGAACGCGAGCGCGCGGTGATCGTGATGTCGTTTTACGCTGAGGAGACGGCGGCCGAGGTGGCGCGGTTTCTGAGCGTGTCGGAAGCGAACGTGCGCGTGATCCGGCATCGTGCGATTCATGGGCTGCGGGATTGCATGGGAGTGGCGCGATGAGCTGCACGGAACGCATCGACGCGGCTATCCTGGCTGACTACTGGCTTGGGATTCTGGGCGAGCAGGAAGAGGCGCGGGTTGAAGAGCACGTTTTTGCGTGCGAGGAATGCAGCGGGCGGATGGCTGAAGTCCAGGCGATGGCTGAAGGCGTGCGGGAGTTGGCGCGCGCAGGGTCGCTGATGATGGTGGTGAGCGAAGGCTTTTTGAAGCACGCATCGGGACAGGGGCTGCACGTTCGGCGGTACGATGCGACTGCCGGCCAGGCCGTTCAGTGCACGGTAACGGCGGAGGACGATCTGCTGGTGGGCGGACTGGCTGCGAACCTGAGCGCGGCCAAGCGGCTGGACCTGAGCTTGTGCGATCCGAGCGGGACGGAACAGTTCCGGTTAGCGGATATTCCGTTCGACAGCGGCTCAGGCGGGGTTGTTTGGCAGCAATCGATTACGTTTGCCAAGGCTGCGCCGACGAGCACGATGGTGGCGCGGCTGATCGATGTACGCGAGTCGGGTGAGGAGACGCTGCTGGGCGAATACACGTTCAATCACACGCGGACGCTGCCGGGGCCGGGAGCATGGTGAAGGCGTAGAGTCAGCCATCCGATGTATGCAAGATCGGGAGACATGGGACACCCGCTGTGCTTGACCTATACTGCTTCCCATTAGAGGAGGCCCGAGCCTTGCTGGACTTTGCGTCACCCGATTTCCGCCGCAATCCATTCCCTTCCTACGATGTTGCGCGCGCCGCGGCTCCCGCGATGCGCGACCCGCGCACGGGCACCTGGTTCCTGTTCGACTATGCCAGCGTTCGGATGGCGATGACGGAGCACGAGCGCTTCAGCTCGAATATGGTTTCGGCGGGTCGCAGGAATCCGGACTGGATGATCTTTCTCGATCCGCCGCGGCATGGAAAGCTGCGCGGCCTGATTTCAAAGGCGTTCACGCCTAAGGCCGTTGCGGATCTGGAAGGCCGCATTCGCGCGCTGTCGAAGCAATTGCTGGACGCGGTGGCCGATCGCGACACAATGGACGTGGTTGCCGACTTTGCGACGCCTCTGCCGACGATGGTGGTGGCGGAGATGATTGGGATTCCGCCGGGAGACTGGGCGCTCTTTCACGGTTGGAGCAACGGCATTCTGCGCCTGAGCCAGACGGTGCTGGCGACCGATCCCGCAGCGGTGGCAGCGTACGTCGCGGTGAAAGCGGAGATGGAGCCGTATGTCGACGCGATCATTGGAAAGCGGCGTGCCGATCCGCGCGACGATCTTTTGACCCGGGTGATTCAGGCCGAAGTCGACGGAGAGCGGCTGAACAGCCAGGAGATTCTTGGTTTTATCGAGTTGCTGATTGTGGCGGGGCAGGAGACGACGTCGAATCTCATTGCCAATGCAGTGGTGTGCCTGGGCGAAAATCCGGAGCAGCGAGAGAAGCTGGCAAGGGCGCCGCAACTGATGACATCGGCGATCGAGGAGGTGTTGCGGTATCGGTCGCCGTTGCAGTGGCTGTTTCGCGGAACTCTCTGCGACGTGGCAATGCACGGCCAGACCATTCCGGCAGGAAGCATGGTCATCCCGGTCCTTGGCGCGGCCAATCGCGACCCGGCGGTTTTTGCGGAGGCAGACCGCTTTGATATCGAGCGGTCGCCGAACCCCCACATCGCTTTTGGGCATGGCAGCCATTTCTGTATTGGAGCACCGCTGGCTCGGCTGGAGGCGCGGATTGCACTACCGGATTTGCTGACGCGGCTGGGGGACTGGGAACCGGCGGGGACGGAAGCGTGGGAGCCGCGGGCCGCGCTCCATGTCCATGGGCCGGCGAGGCTGCCGGTGCGGATGAAGACAGCCGCGTGAGGCTGTCTCTGAGCGCTCGCGCGGCGCAGCAGAAATACATATTGCGTACGTCACAAAATCGTGAAGAATCTGGAAGTATAATCCGTCAAGTACCGCCGTAAAGCCTTTTAGTGGGCTGGCGTACGATCATTTGTTCGACAAGGCCTGTCATGGTCCGCTCCTGGCTTTTTGGTTTGCTGTTCCTCCCGACAATTCCGGCGTTTGCAGGGACTCCCAAGGCGCCGCTGCCGTGCAGCGAGCTGTGGCCCGCGGTGAAGGCGACGCTTGGGAATGGGAAGAACTATATTGTCGAGGCGATGGACAGCGAGGAGATGAAGGCCAACTTCGTTGTGAAGGGCGCGCTGTATCCGCAGATGAACCTGGTTCAGCTGAAGGACAAGAAGAAGGGATGCGATCTGGAGCTACGCATCGGCTTCACCGGGGCCGATGATGAAGCGGCGTTCCGGTCGCGGGTGCGCCGAGCGTTCAAGAAGATGACCGCCGCCAAGGTAGCCACAGCGGGCGATACGGGACCTGCACAATAAGTTCGCGTGTCGACGCGTTCGGCTGCGACGGGACTGCCTCAGGGCTCTGAGGGAGACGCGCAAGGCCGCGCTTCACATTGAATGGCATAGGCTTGGTGGCCGCAACTGAAGCCGGGTCGTCACTTGGAGGTTGCCAAGTGGCGGCGTTTATGTTGATATCAATGCATTTCCTTGGAGGAGGATAAATTTTCAGGAGGCACAGATGCAAAGAGGGAAGACAGAAGGATTCGTGAGTCTTGCGCTGATGGTGGTGCTGGGAGCCGCGTTGCCGGCGCAGGCGCAGGATGCCAAAACACCTTATCCGAGCATGGCGGCGGTGGAGCAATACCTGATGGCGGATCGAGGCTCGGAGATGGCGCTGGCGCGCAGTGCTGCGCCGGAGTCCATCTCGGCCGACGCCGAGGTTCTGGTGCTTGGGCGCCACGGGTACGAAACCGCGGTTCCAGGCAAGAATGGCTTTGTTTGCCTGGTGGAACGGGGGTGGTCGGCCCCGCCGGACGATCCGAGCTTCTGGAATCCGAAGCTGCGCGGCCCGATCTGCATGAACGCGGCCGCCGCGCGCTCGTATCTGCCGCGCACCGTCAAGAAGACCGAGTTGATTTTGGCCGGGAGCACAAAGGATCAGATGGTTGAGGCCATCAAGGCGGCGATCGAGAAGAAGGAGTTGCCGGCGATGGAGCCGGGCGCGATGTGCTACATGCTGTCCAAGCAGGGTTACCTGAACGATCAGGCGGGACACTGGCATCCGCACCTGATGTTCTTTGTTTCGCGGGCGGAGCCGGCGGCGTGGGGCGCGGGCCTCAAGGGCTCACCGGTGCTGTCGATCCCCGGCGGCGACTGGGAGCAACTGACGACGTTTCTGGTTCCGGTGCAAGAGTGGTCGGACGGGAGCGCGGATCACTGAGCTCGTCGATTGCAAAGTATTACTCGCGTAGTCCGTCTCGTCAGATGCGCATGGGCATCAGCACATAGCGGGAGCGGTACTCGGCGTCGGGGTCTGAATTGCCAGGCTCGGGGCGCATCTGGCCGGCGCTTTGCGAGTCCTTGAACTCCAACCGCACCTCGCCTTCGTTGCCGAGGGCCTTGAGGAAGTCGAGGATGTAGCCGGAGTTGAAGCCCACCACGATGGGGTCGCTGGAGTAGGGCGTGTCGATGGTGTCTTCCGACTCGCCCGACTCGGTGGACTGGGAGCTGATCTTCAGCTCGTTGCCTTCGAGGCGCAGGCGGATGGCGCCGGAGCGCTCGTCGGCAAACTGGGCGACGCGCTGGATGGCGGCGGACAACTCGCTGGAGCGGACCACGGCGAACTTGGAGTTGTCGCGGGGCATGACGGCCTCGTAGTTGGGGAATTGGCCGGAGAGCTTGCGGGAGCTGAGGGTGCGGTGGCCGACGCGGAAAAAGAGGGTGTGGTCGTCGTCGGCAAACTCGACGGAGGGGGCGTCGGAGTTGGCGAGCAGGGTTTGCAGCTCCTGAAGAGCTTTGCGGGGGACCAGAACGCGCTTTTCGCCGCTGATGCCGGCCAGGGTCTCGCCCTGCTTCTCGACAAAGGAGAGCCGGTGGCCGTCGGTGGCGACCATGGCGATGGATTCGGCCTTGAGCACGAGCAGCGCGCCGTTGAGGGTGTAGCGGGACTCCTCGTTGGAGATGGCGAAGATAGTGCGGGCGATCAGCGTCTTGAGCGCGGCCGAGGGGATGCTGGTGACGGAGACGGTGGGGAAGTCGGGCACCTGGGGATAGTTGGCGCGCGCCATGCCGACCATCTTGGTGTTGGAGCGGCCGGAGCGGATCTGGACCCAGTGGTTCTCGAGGAGCTTGATGGAGATGTCGCCGTCGGGCAGGAGCTTGATGTAGTCGTAGAGCTTGCGGGCGGGAATGGTGCAGGCGCCGGGCTTTTTTACCTTGACGGCGGCGCTGGTGCGAATGGCCTGGTCGAGATCGGTGGCGGTGATGTTGAGACGGTCGCCGTCGGCCTCGATGAGGAAGTTGGAGAGAATGGGAATGGTGGTTTTGCGTTCCACCACGCTTTGCGTGGCAGTGAGCTCTTTCACCAGTTCCTGGCGGCTTACCGTAATCTCCATCGCTGCCCCCTGCGCGGCCGGTTTCTCTACTTCAGTTTCTATCATCGCCATGGATAATTCCTCTTGGCCGCGCGCCGCGGCCGCCGCGTTTTGGTCTGTAGTCGCGGCCAGCCCCACATCTGGCCACACGATACAACACCCGGATATCAGCCGGGAACGGCTGACACGGCTTCTGCACTGATTGTATTCATGTTGGCAATATGCGGTACGTGGAAAACCGGGACCTTATCTGGGAATTTGGACAGCAGGCATGGGAAGGGCCGCGAAATGTCCGGATTCGGCGGTTGAGACGGCGCGGAGCGGTGCAGAGAAGCAAGGCCAGCGGTGGCGATGGACTATGCGACGGGAACGGGGATTTGAGTGGGTGAGAGATACATACTTTACCCGTAATACCCGTAGTTCACGCTGGAAAAGTGGAAAAGTGGCGGAAGTGTCTGGCGGAGAGGTTCTTGACGGAGGTGAGAGATTTCTAAAACTCGGCTGTGGGTTTCAGGACATTTGGAAAACACGTGAGTGTGGTCGGGATTGGGGGTTGATTTGTCCACGGCTTCAACAGGAGCTCGAAAAAGGGCTGTGGATGCGCAGTTGATTTTGTGTGAAAGGCGGGCAGGGGCGGATGAATGAAGGAGATGGAGAGCACCTGCGATCCACAGCGGACGAGGTTTCCACGGTGTCCACAGTTATGCGGGGAGCGAGGAAATTCTGAGGGTGTATGGTGGAGGTCATCGGGAAACAAGCGAACGGGGTCTTGGGGATGATGAGTTGGCGCAGAATGCGCGTGGTTGTTGGTGTGTTGCTTGTATGCGCTGGGGCGGTGTCGGGGCGCGCGCAGCAGATTGCGTTTACGTGGGACGATGTTCCGGCGCACAGCGCCATGCCGCCGGGCGAAACGCGCGTGGACATTGCGCAGAAGCTCGTCTCGGCGATGAAGGATGCGGGGCTGCCGCCGGCGTACGGGTTTGTGAATGGAGTGGCGGGGGAGCGCGAGCCGGCGTCGGAGCCGGTATTCAAGATCTGGCGCGATGCGGGCTTTTTCCTCGGAAATCATGCGTGGTCGCACATGAACCTGAACACGGCGAAGCTGCAGGACTGGGAGGCGGATGTGCTGAAGGACGAGCCGGTGCTGGAGAAGTATGCGGCCGGTACGGACTGGCACTGGCTGCGCTATCCGTTCCTGGCGGAAGGAGACTCGCCGGAGAAACGGATGGGGGCACGGAAGTTTCTGGCCGCCCACGGATACAAGATTGCCGCGGTAACGATGAGTTTTGGGGATTACATATGGAACGAGCCGTACGCGCGCTGCTCGGCGAAGGGTGATACGGCGGCGATCGCGACGCTGGAGTCGAGTTACCTGGACGCGGCCGCCTCGGATGCGGAGTTTCGGCGGGCGATGGCGAAGGAGCTGTTCGGGCATGACATCCCCTATGTGCTGCTGATGCACGTGGGGGCGTTCGACGCGCGGATGTTGCCGCGGCTGCTGGCACTGTACAAGAGCAAGGGCTTTGCCTTTGTGACGTTGGAGGAAGCGGAGAAGGATCCGTTCTACAAGGGGTCGATGGATCCGAAGCTGGATACGCCGGCGGACATGCTGGAGGGGGCAATGCACGCGAAGGGGCTGCCGCTGCCGCCGCGGGCGAAGGCGGATGTGGATGTGAATTCGTTGTGCCGCTAGCACTCAGACTTACGGTCGTTTGCCTTTCAGCCTCTCTAGCTCGACGAGGGCGGCTAATTTCAGGTCTTGGAAGATCGACGCTTCGAAAAGCGACTTGCTTCCAGAATTAAGGCGAAGTTGTGGCAGGCGAAGCCTGACCGCGCGCAGGCTGGCAAGCATTTCAGGCACTGTGGCGGGGTTAGTTGGCTCAAGGAATATATTTCGCAACCCCGCCATGACGCCTCTTTGTGTTCCGCCATGAATCCGCGGATCGATACTGTTGATGTCGCTTGTCGAGCGCTGCGTGCGATACCACTTCTTTTCGAACACAAAGACCCGGTGTCTGCCGCGGGTTGTGTATGAGCGGTGGAGTGCAATCCCCAGCTCGACGGGCATATTGAAGCGCGGTATCCCTTTTGAAACTTCTATTCGGGAAAGATCGTGAATCGAAACGTCCGAGTCTTCGATGAGCCGGATTATGGTTTCAAGGCGACCCTGGTTAGGAACTCCAAGGGTCGCCCGCACGTCGAGACCAAGCTGGGTCAGACCGACGACATAGGCGAGATAGAGATCCTCGAATTCTCGATCGTAGGGAACGTTCAGAAAGACTGACTTCGTTCGGCTTACTTTGGCCACGCCGTTCGCTCTTACCGCCCCGAGCGCGTTCTGGATTTGCCGCGAGCGGAGACTCTCTTTGCTCCAGCTGCGCGACTCTTGCGCTTGGCTGATCCTCGACCCGCTGGCTGGTTCATGATTTGGCGCACAGCTTCAACGTGCTGGGAAGTCAGACCGAGCCGCCGGCCCATCTCCTCCGGCGTAGGCGCCGGGCGTGTGATCAGGTGATCAGTCATGTTCGTAGTATAGACCGAATCACCTTACGAACCATGGACAACGGCTCTCCGGTCGGCTGCAAAGGCAACGTGGCGGAGAATGTCATCCACCACTCCATTCTCGGCCGTTGCGTGCAACGCGCTCTTCTATACTTGAGTTTCCATGTCCTATGCGGCGGCCATTGATGCACTGAACGCGATGGCTCCGGAGCTTTATACGCGGCCGGGGGCGCCGCGGCGCAAGTTCTCGCTTGCCGAGATCGGGATTCTGCTGGAGCACCTTGAGAATCCGCATCGGCGATTTCCAAAGCATTCTGATCGCGGGGACCAACGGCAAAGGGTCGACGGCGGCTACGCTGTCTTCGATTCTTACTGCGTCGGGGCTGCGGACGGGGCTTTACACGTCGCCGCACCTGGAGCGGGTGAACGAGCGGGTGCGGGTGAACGGCGCCGAGATCACCGATGGCGACTTTGCGCGGCACTTCTTCGCGGTGATGGAGGCGGCGGAGAACCTGGTGAGCGCGGGCACGCTGGCGCAGATGCCCAGCTTCTTCGAGGTGCTGACGGCCATCGGGTTTCTGCACTTTGCCGAGCAGGGCGTGGATGTGGCCGTTCTCGAGGTGGGCATGGGCGGCCGGCTGGACGCCACCAACATTGTTGACCCGCTGATTTCGATCGTCACGGACATTTCGCTGGACCACATGGAGTGGCTGGGATCGACGATTGGCGGCCATTACGCGGGAGAAGGCGGGGATCCTGCGCCGGCGCGGAGTGCTGGTGACGCTGCCGCAGCATCCGGAGGCGAACCAGGTGCTGGGCGAGGTGGCCACGGAACTGGAAGTGCGCGGGGTGAGCGCCACTCCTTATATGCCGGCGATCGGGACCGGGCCGGATGCGGCTTACGCGATTGAGGTGATGGGGACGGAGATCGAGGTCAATTCCCCGCTGGCCGGGGCGCACCAGCACCGAAATGTGGCGCTGGCCATCGCGGCTGCCGTGGAACTTGCGCAGAATCATGGGTTTCCCGTAACGGCGGCAGGCATTGCCGAGGGGATTCGGGCGACCAGGTGGCCGGGTAGGCTGGAGCAGTTCCGGACCGGCGAAGTGACCTGGATTCTGGATGTTGCGCACAACCCGGCGGGGGCGTGGGCGCTTCGGGCGGGGTTGCGGGACCGATTTGAGGGCGAGTTCGCGGGGAAGCCGAAGACGTTGATTTTCAGCTGTTTGCGGGACAAGCCATTGCTGGAGCTGGCGCAGATCCTGTTTCCGGTATTCGATCGCGTGATCTTTGCTCCCATTGCGAGCTTGAGAGCTGCGTCGATGGGCGATTTGCTGGCGGCTGCAGAGGCCACGGGGACTCCGGCGGAAACTGCTGATTCGGTTGATGTTGCGCTAAATATGGTAGGGGGCGCGAGCGGGGGCGTCGTGGTAATTTCCGGCTCGGTGTACCTGGTGGGCGAGGCGCGGCATGTTCTTCGAGAGCGAACCTCCCCATCGGCGAAGACCAGTCGCCCGGGGCCGCGGGAACTGCCGGCGGGCGCCCGGCCATGAGACAACGCCCCGACCCGGTGCCGCGGCTGGCGCGCTGGCACAGCAACGTCGTCCGGGCTCCGCTCTTCTTCCTGATCACGGGGTTTTTTGGCACGGCGGCGCTGATCGCGTCGCTATGGGCGAAGACAGGGCGAACACAGCATCGGATTGCACAGCGATGGGCAAGGGCCTGTCTGGCGGCTTCGGGCGCGCGGCTCGCGGTACGAGGGGCGGAGAACCTGCGGAAGTATCCGGTGGCGGTGTATGCCGCGAACCACACCTCTTATATGGATACGCCGGTGGTGTTCGGGACGCTGCCGTTCCAGTTCCGGATCCTGGCGAAGAAGGAGCTTTGGTCGCTGCCGTTCATCGGGTGGTACCTGGCGCGGTCGGGACAGATTCCGGTGGATGTGGGGAACGGATCCTTGTCGAGCCTGAGCGCCGGAGTGAAGGCGCTACGAGCCGGAATGCCGCTGTTCGTGTTTCCGGAAGGGTCGCGGACACCGAATGGGGAGTTGCAGGAGTTTCTTGCCGGGGCGGCGTTCCTGGCGATACGGGCGAAGGTTCCAGTGGTGCCGATTGCGCTGCACGGTGTCTATGACCTGCTGCCGATCCACACGACGCACTTCTATCCCTGCGAGATGACGTTGACGGTGGGGGAGCCGCTGGAGACGGACGGTATGACGCTGCGGCAGACCGACGAGTTGACGGCCGAGCTACGCAACCGTATTGCGGGAATGCTGGCGGAGCAGCCTGTCTCCTCCGAACGCTAGACCGGAGAATCTACAGCGGGACGCCCTGCGGCGTTCATAATGGGTGAGATGAGCGTCAAGATTGCCATACCCGAGCCCACTTCCCTGGACCACGCCTACAACAGTCGCGCGTTGCCGCAGTACATTCAGGCGCTGCGATCAGCGGGCGCCATACCGCTGCCGATTCCGCTGACAGAGAGCCCCGCTACAGTGGCAAAGCTGCTTGCTGGGGCAAAGGGCGTGCTGCTGCCGGGCAGCCGGTACGATATTGACCCGCAGGTATACGGCGAAGAGCGCATTCCGGAGTGCGCGGAGGCCGATGCGGCACGGGCGGCGGTGGACGAGCTGCTGCTGCAGGACGCGTTCAACCTGAAGAAGCCGGTTCTGGCGATCTGTTATGGGATCCAGAGCCTGAATGCGTGGCGGAACGGATCGCTGGTGCAGGATTTGCCCGCGGCCGGATTTGCGGCCTTGAATCATGCGCCGGGACGGCACATCGACGAGGCGCATGCGGTGAAGATTGCGGGCGGATCGAGGCTGGAGCGGCTGGTGCCACCGAACGGGCTGCCGATTCTGGTGAATTCGAGCCACCACCAGGCACTGAAGGCGCCGGGCGACAATCTGCGGGTGACGGCCACGTCGCCGAGTGATGGGGTGATTGAGGCTGTGGAGCTGAATGCGGCGGATCATTTTGTGATTGGCGTGCAGTGGCATCCGGAGCGGACGTATGCATCGAGCTCGTTTTCGCGGGCACTTTTTGCGGCATTTGTGCATGAGGCCGAGAGTTGGCAGGCAATTCCCGCCAGTGAGTCCGTCGCGCGCGCATGAATAGGCGGATGGGCGTGTCGGTGCCTGATCCTGAGGCGCTGGGCGGAAAGCTCAACGAAATACTGCATTTATGGGGCGAACGGCCGCTGGCGGAGGAGCTGGCGGCGCAGTTTGGCGTGTATGCCGCCCTTCTGATGCGTTGGAATGCGCGGGTAAATCTGACGGCGGTGCGGGATATAGACGGCATTCTGCGGCGGCACATGGCGGAGGGGGTTGTGTGTGCGCGGTTGTTGCCCGAGGGGATCGAGACGCTGCTGGATTTTGGGTCGGGGGCGGGATTTCCGGGGATTCCGGTGGCATTGTGCCGGACGGAGATTGCGGTAACGCTGGCGGAGTCGCAGGGGAAGAAGGCGGCGTTTCTGCAGGAGACCGTGCGGAGGCTGGGTTTGACGGTACGGGTGCATGGCGGCCGGGCAGAGGACCTGGGGGAGCAGTTTGGGTGCGTGACGCTGCGGGCAGTCGACCGGATGGGTGAGGCGGTGCGGGTGGGAGCGGGGATGGTAGTGGGTGGAGGGTGGCTTGCGGTGCTGACGATGGTTTCGGAGCGGGGAGCGGTGGAAGGTTCGGCAGGAGCGGGGTTTCGGTGGGAATCGCATGGGATGCCGGGGTCGGAAGGCCAGATTTTGCTGCTGGGACGGCGGGACTAAATGTTCCACGTGGAACATTGGTCGGGCCAAGTAACCTATTGCAAGGTAGTCAATGGCGGAGAGGTGAAATGTTCCACGTGGAACAATCCCCCACTTGGGGGACTTGGGCTGCCTGACGTGGGATTGAGCCTTCTGTTTGCGCTCTCAGGCATGTGAAAAGGACCAGAGAAATTGGAGGATTTCCACATTTGCCGGTTTTTGGGCCGCTTAAGTCTCAATCGGACCGATTCGGTCGCAAACTATACAATTCCAGCAAGTTGCATCCAGCCATTCGCGCGCCGAAAACGCGGCTTTCCACAGGTTGTACGAATTCTCCACAGGCGCTGGCGCTGTTCTAACCGACCACGGAGCTTTAACCTTAGAACCCATGGGCAAGATAGTCGGGATCGTGAACCAGAAAGGCGGCGTGGGCAAGACCACGACCGCAATCAACCTGTCGGCCTGCCTGGCTATCGAGGGGCTGAAGGTGCTGCTGGTGGACTGCGATCCCCAGGCGAATGCCACCTCCGGGTTGGGAATTCAGCGGGATGACGATCGCCATTCCGTCTATGACGTGCTGGTGGGCCAGGCTGCCGCGGACCAGGTGATCTTGCCGACGGAACTGGAGACGCTGAAGGTGCTGCCGGGGTCGAAGAACCTGACGGGCGCCAATATTGAGCTGGCCAATGCGGACGATCGGGCGCTGCGCCTGGGCCGGGCACTGGCGCCCGTGCTGGGGGCGTACGATCTGATCATCCTGGATTGCCCTCCGGCGCTGGATCTGCTGACGCTGAACGTATTGGCGGCTGCAAATTCGTTGATTGTGACCATGCAGGCCGAGTATTTTGCGCTGGAAGGGGTTTCGGAGCTGATTTCGACGCTGGAAAGGGTGCGGGAGGCCTTCAACCCCGATGTGACGATTGAAGGCGTGCTGCTGACCATGTATGACGACCGGACAAACCTGGCGCAACAGGTGACAGCCACGCTGCGGGAATATTTCAAAGAACGGCTGTACAAGACTGTGATTCCGCGGAATGTAAGGCTGGCGGAAGCGCCCAGCCACGGAAAGCCGGTGGCGATGTACGATCCCAAATCGCGTGGTACAGAAGCATATTTTGAGCTTGCGGGGGAGTTCCTGGCGCGAAATCATATGGAGAGTCCCCGGAGCTTGCAACGTAAGGCCGCAGCCGCCGCGAATGCGGAGAGGCCGGTCGCATCGGTTCGATTCTGGCCGTATTCCTGAGTTTCCCTGGGCCGCAAGGCTTTGTGTTGCCTAAGAAAAGACACCCGGCTTGGAACGGGGAGAGGATGTGACCGTAATGACGATCGCCACTGCCGACCCAAAGCGACGCGCGCTTGGAAAAGGCCTTGATTCTCTACTGCCGCGCGTGCCAGCGAAGTCTGCCGAGTCGACGGCCGCCGCCCCGGAACCTGACGGGGGCAAGCCGCGGGAGATTTCGGTGGAAGCGATTGACCGGAATCCTTATCAGACCCGAAACATGATGGACCAGGAGCAGCTGGCGGAGCTGGCAGCGTCGATCCGGGCCAACGGTGTGGTGCAGCCGATTCTGGTGAGGCCGCTGGCGAACGGCCGGTTCCAGTTGATTGCGGGGGAACGGCGCTGGCGCGCCAGCATGCTCGCCGAAAAGAAAACGATTCCGGCGATCCTGCGGCAGGTGTCCGACGAGCAGGCGCTGGAGATCACGATTGTTGAGAACCTGCAGCGGGCGGATCTGAACCCCATGGAGCAGGCGCGGGCATTTGAGCGGCTGGGGCGCGAGTTCCACATGACCCAGGAGCAGATTGCGACACGCACGGGGAAGGATCGCGCGAGCATCGGGAACTTCCTGAGGCTGCTGAAGTTGCCAGGTGCCGTGCAGAAGATGGTAGAGGGGACAGCCATCAGCTTTGGGCACGCCAAGGTGATTCTGGCGCTGGCCGATCCGGAGATGATGGAGGATGCCGCGAAGATGGTGGAGGAGCGTGGGCTGTCGGTGCGGCAGACGGAGGCGTGGGTTGCGGCGAAGCTGAACCCGATCCGTCAGGAGAAGACGCCCAAGCCAGAGATAACGGAAGACCCGAATGTGCGCGAGGTGCGGGAGCAGTTGCAGCGGGCGCTGGGGCTGAAGGTGACGATCGACGATCACAAAGGCAGGGGCAAGGTGATCATCGAGTACTCGAAGCTGGAGGATTTCGATACGCTGCTGGAGTCGCTGGCGGGACACTGAAGCCGGATTCGTTCGAGTTAAGCCACGAATGAGGCTTTTCCGCTACTGAAAATCCGGTAATCAGATTTTCTGATGATCGAGACTCTGATAATCTGATTTTCATGAAGGTTATTTCCATCAGCGTGACGGAAGCTGCGCGCAATTTCTCAGATGTGGTGAACCGTGTGCGCTATCAGCAGACGAGTTTTGTCCTGTTGAAGAGCGGCAATCCGGTGGCCCGGATTATCCCGGAGGTTCCGAGATTGACGAGGGGTCGAGAATTGGCCCCGGCGCTGCGCGAGGCTCTCAAAGAAGTGCACTTGACGCCAGGCGACGCCAAAGCCTGGCTGCGAGATCTTGAAGAAAGCCGTAGGGAAGACCGTCCGGCGGTGGGAAAATGGCCGTCTTGATGGATGCGGATGTTTTTGTCGAGGCCGAACGGGGGAGATTCGACCTCATCGGCTGGTTAGAGGACCACGCCGAGGAGGAGATTGCGGTGGCGGCGATTTCCGTGGCCGAACTCTGGCGAGGGGTTGAACGGGCAGCCGTGACAGATCAACCGATTCGCGCGAAGTTTGTCGAGCGCCTCATCGAGACTTTCCAGGTGGTTCCCTATACAGAGGGGACGGCCAAGGAACATGCGCGGCTGTGGGTGGAGGTCGAGCGGACGGGGTTTATGGTAGGGGCGCACGACGTATTGCTGGCGGCCATCGCGATCGAGCGGGGGGACACGGTTGCAACCTTCAACGCCCGGCGCTTCGCTTTGATTCCGAATCTCAAGGTTATCCAGCTTTCCTATCTCGGCATAGCGTTATCCCGCAGGTCTCGGGATCGAGACCTGCGGCACCTGTTTTTCTTCTTAGCGGCTATTTCTTCAGCGTGTAGGTGACGGTGATGGTAGTCTTCACCTCGACCGGATCTCCGTTGAGCAGGAAGGGTTTATAGGTCCACTGGCGGACGGCTTCCATGGCGGATTGCTGGAGCATAGGGTCGCCGGAGAGGACTTTGAGGTTCTCGACTTCGCCGGTTTTTCCGATCACGGCGTTGAGCTTGACTTCGCCCTGAATCCTGGCCTTTTTGGCCTCTGGCGGGTAGACCGGGGTCACCTTGTGGACAATCTGATTCTGCATGATCTCAGGCTTGACGTTGATGGGGCCATTGGGCTGCGAGGGGTGATGCTCATCGCCGGCTGCGAGGGCGTCGACGTGCACGCTGAGGGCGATGGTGGTGGCGGTGATGCCGGCGCCAAGCAGGATGCCTGCGGCAATGGCGGCGAATCGGCGCAGAGGTGAAGGTGGTGCGGGAATGTGGGTGAGTCGCATAACTCTCCTTTCAAAGCTGGTGGAATCGAGGATTCCGATGGTGTGTGGAGTCCGGGGGCCGTCGACGAGCAGGGCGGCCATTCGGAGCAGCGAGCGGGCGTATTGGTGGGGTTCGGCGAGGCCCGCGGCGAGCTGATCGCAGACCATTTCGCGGGATTCGGTGAGGCGCTCGCGGGTGAGCGAAAGGAAGGGGTGGAAGCGGACGGGCAGGGAGATGAACTCGTAGAGCAGGTTCTTCAAAAAGTCGTGGCGGCGCATGTGCGCGAACTCGTGGGCGATGGCGGTGTGGAGCTCCGAGGCGGGCAGATTATGGCGCATGGAGGCTGGCAGAAGGACGAGCTTGCGCGTGATGCCGATGGTAGCGGGGCCGCTGATGCCGGTTGCGGTGGCGAGCACGGCATTGGCGATGTCGAAGCGCTGTTCGCATTCGGCCCAGTGACGGGCCGAGCCGCCGGTCGAGAGGAGTGGGAATGGCGGAGCGGCGCAGGCGGGCGACTTTGGCGAGACGCCACGCAAATCGGGCGGCGAAAAAGGCCGTAATGCGCAGCGTAGGCGATGGCGATCGCCGTGAGGAACCATGCGGGCAGGTGGGGATTGCCGAACGCGGTCCCGGGTCCCATGACGACGGAGACGTGCGGGGAGCCGTTGTTGAGCGAGTCGCGGCCGAGGTCGAGAAGACCGCGGAGTGTCTCCCAGGGGACGATGGACGCGGCGGGAAGAAGCGCCTGCAGCAGAAGGACGGCGACCCAGACGCGGTGTTCAGCCGCGGGACCGAGCGTGCGCAGGGCGCGGGCGGCCAGCCATCCGGCGGCGAAGAGGAGCGGGATCTGCCACAGGGCGTTGGCGAGAACGGTGAGGAGAAGGGATTCGAAGTCGGCAAGGTGGGTGGTCATGACTTGGTCTCCTCCGTTTTGGTCTCGTCCGGTTTGGTCTCTTCGTGGAAGCGGCGGGTGAGGTCGGCGAGGCGGGTGGCGTCGATTTCGCCGTTTTTGAGCAGGCTCATCACCAATTCCTCGCTCGACCCGCCGAACATGCGGTCGACCAAGTCGCGGACGCCCTGGCCGAGGGCTTTGGCCTCGGTGACGCGAGCGGCGTAGATGTAGGCGCGGCCGTTGAGGTCGCGGCGGAGCTTTCCCTTGCGCTCGAGGATGTTGAGCATGGTTTGGACGGTGGTGTAGGCGAGGGGGCGGGGGAGCTCGGCCTGGACGGCGCTGACGGTGGCAGGGCCGAGGCGCCAGATGATCTGCATGAGCTCGAGTTCGAGCTTGGTGAGGGCGGGTTTGCCGGGTCTGGTCACTCGCGTCTCCTAATGAATTAGGAGATTAGACGGGTCGGTGGGAATTTGTCAACTAAGAGTTTAGGAGATGGTGAGAGCGGGGCGCTGGAGTCGGTGTCATGGATATCCCTAAAAGGCGAAGGTTGTGTAAATGTACCCGATATAACTTATTGAAATTAAGCAGCTTCATTGAAGTGCTAAGGCGAAGATGTGGATATCCATGCCAAATTTTTTCTGCCTCTACGGGTGGTGCTGAGAAACACGAATCTCCTCTAGATCGGAGAACCTGACGAGAGTATGCGCGGGATTCGGCGCGACCTTGGTGCCGGCCATCACGCTTCTGCGTGACCGAAGGGCAGCCGCGCCGATGCAGGGGGGATCAGCGCGCAGATGCGAGCCTCTCGATCTCCGGTTGAGGGGTCGCCGGTCCGAGGATCTGGCGAATGGCGGTCTCCAGGACTTCGTCGCGGCCGGCGACCAGGCCGGCGAGAGTGGGCTTCGCCACAACGTCTGGGACGATGCCAATTCGCTGGGTGGGGCGGCGGTCGGGATAGAAGACGCCGATGCCGCTGATGGCGGTCGAGAGGCTGCCGGGAAGCGGGATGGAGGAGACGTTGCCGTCGGCGCCGGCGGTGGTGCTGCCGACGACAACGGCGCCGGGGGCGGCGCGGAGGGCCATGGCGGTGTACTCGGCCTGGCTCTGGCTCACTTCGTCGACGAGGATGACGACTTTGCCTTTGTAGTGGAGCGGGCCGGGAGAGATGGGATCGCCAGGAGTGAATCGGAAGGAGCCGGGGTTCTCGAGGTCGGGGCGGGTGAAAGAGGCGAACTGAGTCGGGCCGGTGACGAGGGCCGGACCGAGGGTGAAGGGCATGAAGGCTGAAGGATAGTTGCGGATGTCCACGATGAGGCCTTTGGTGTTTTTGGCCTTTTCGATGTAGCCAACGACATCGGTGGCCTTGATGGAGGAGAGCTTGATGTAGGCGATCTCCGGGGAAAGGAGTTGGAAGGTGTCGCCGGGGCGGTCGTGGAAGGTGTTGATCTTTTGTGTTGGCGGCACTTCCTCGCGCGTGGCCGGGACGTTGATGGATTTGCCGTCGCGGCGGACCGTAACCGCAACGGGACCGCAAGCGCCGCGGGTGAACGAGATGCCCATGTCGCGCTGGCGCGCGGCGGAATTGGAGTCGGCGAAGAAGGGCGTCCAGTCGGCGATGAGCTTGGAGACGGGCACGTTGTCGAGGGATTCGATTACATCGCCGCGCTGAAGAGGGACAGGGTGCTTGGCGTCGGGAAGAAGGTCGATGACGGTGGGTTGATCCTCGACGAAACGAATCTGGACGTGCAGCCAGCAGGGACCGACGGGCGGGCGGACGCGGAGACTGTTCCAGAGATTGGCGTGGGTGTCGTTAGCTTTGGCGATGAGCTCAAGCATGGCCAGAGAGTAGGCGTCCTTGTCTCTGGCGAGCGCAAGTTTGGGGATGAATTCGGTGAGGACGGCCGCCCAGTCTTGCTGGGAGACGAGGCGGTAAGGGTACCAGTACTGGATGATGTTCCACCAGCGGAAGAGGGCGAGGAGCTGGAAGCCGGAGTCGGGAAATTTGACGCCGGGATAGGACAGCTCGTGGTCAAAGCGGGCGTTGCCGGCTACCGGCATGAGGGAGATGTAGAACGGGGTTTTGGGGCCTGGACAGCTGGAGTAGAGGGTCTCCAGTCGGTTAACGAGCCCCGGGCCGAGGAGGGACTGGTCATGAATCCACGCGATGTCGGGTTTCAGGTCGAGATCCCCTGAAAGGAACGGCCGGCCGTTTCGGCATGCAGGCAGCGGGCCGAGAGAATCGATCCATTTAACAAGAACTTCGTTGACCGATGAGGCGTTCTGCGCGGCCAAAACGGCGGGGAGGAGGCGGAAGAGGTCGTAGTCCCATTGACGCGTACCGGAGGCTACGGCGGGGTGGTGGTATTTGAGGAAACCCCAGACCCGGGCGACGGTGGCGAGGTTTTCGATCTGCGCGGGGGTGAGGGAGTCGAGGTGGACTTTGGAGTCGGTGTCGAACTCGTGGTCGGTCTGGATGGGGGGCAGGTCGGTTTGCGACTTCTGGCAGGAGGCGAGGAGAGCAAAGGCAAACAAGAGTGCAGCAAACCAGCATCTGGGCATGGGGAAATCGTACTCCGTGGAAAGCTGGTTTTTGGACGGCTGCCGGGGTGAGTTGTTGCTATCCCATGTGCGAAAGACGGGGACCCGGTTCGCGATGGAGCATGGGAACCCGTTGGTGTCGATTCAACGGGCGTTGATCTTGTGTTCACGGTGCTTTCTTAGTGGCTGGATACGGTGCAGCTATGAAGCACACACAACGATGGCTCTTTGCTCTTATGTTTGCCGCGGTTCTCGCGGTTTTGGGAGTTCCAGCAAACGCTCAATATGACAACGGAAGTCTAGTGGGATCGGTACGCGATGTCTCGGGGGCCGCGGTATCAGGCGCCACCGTAACGGCCACGCATACCAGCACGGGGGTGGCAAGCAAGACCTCGACGAACGGCAACGGGGACTATGAGTTTCCGGACCTGAAGGCGGGCGTCTATTCGGTGGTGGCGGAGAACAGCGGATTCTCGCCGGCGCGGGCCACCGATATTCATGTGGCGGTGGCGTCGCGCGTCCGGATTGACCTGACGCTGAAGGTAGGCGCGGCGGAGACCACGGTGGAAGTGCAGGGCGTGGACCTGGCGCTGGAGACCGAGACGAGCGAGCACGGGCAGGAGATATCGAACTACCAGACCGAAGCGTTGCCGCTGGTGAGCCGCAACTACAGCGATCTTCTGGCGCTGGTGACGGGATCGCGGCAGGCGCCTACGGCGGCGACGACGACGGCGGTGACGAGCCTGGTGCGTCAGGGGTCGTACAACATCAACGGCCAGCGGTCGATGTTCAACAACTTCATGCTCGATGGGCTGGACAACAACGCGTACGGCGAGTCGAACCAGGGATTCGACAACCAGATCATCCAGCCGCCGCCGGACTCGATTTCGCAGTTCCAAGTGGTGACCAACAACGAGAGCGCGGAGTACGGGCGGTCGTCGGGCGCGACGGTGAACGTGGCGTCGCGGAGCGGCACGAACGACTTTCACGCGACGTTGTATGAGTTTTTGCGCAACACCGATTTGAATGCGTTTGGGTACATCAAGGCGCAGAGCGGGACGCACAAGTTTCCCAAGCCGGGGTTCAATCGCAACCAGTTTGGCGCGGACTTTGGCGGGCCGATTGCGAAGAACAAGCTGTTCTGGTTTGTGGATTACGAAGGCTTTCGGCAGACGCTGACGCCGACAGTAGTGCTGACCGTGCCGACGCAGGATGAGATCAACGGCATTCTCAAGGTGGACGTGCAGGATCCCAAGTCTCCGGGGACGTACTACAAGGCGGGGACATCGATCCTGAACTCGCCGGACGTCAGCCCGATTTCGAAACAGATCCTGGGGTACTTCAACCAGCTGCCTTCGCAATGCCAGGTTGCGCCGGGAACAGCGGGCATCAATCAGGCGACGGGCGTGGACACGAACGACTGCGCGACCAACGCGCCGTTTACCGACAACGCGGACAAGGGCGATCTGCGGCTGGATTATCAACAGAGCGAACGAAGCTCGTGGTTCCTGCGTGTGAGCGATCGCAAGGAGACGGGCATTAACTATCGCACGCTCCCCGGGCCGCTGGATGGACAGACGAACGGGCGGATCAAGATCCTGGACCAGCAGGTGGCGCTGGGCTACACGCATACGATGGGCTCCAACAAGGTGATTGATGCGCGCGTCGGGCTGTCAGGAACGCGCGCGGGCAAGTACACACTGTCGATCGGCGAGAACGACATTGTGATTCCGGGATTGCCGACGGACAAGACGGTAGCGGGCGGCCTTCCTTCGACGAGCATCTCGGGAGGGTTCAGTGCGTTCGGGCGGCAGAGCACCAATCCGCAATGGCAGAATCCATCGCTGCTGGATCCGAAGATCAACTTCACGTGGGTGAAGGGGCGGCACTCGCTCAAGTTCGGCTACGAGTACGAGCACGTGTGGATGGAGGTGCAGGACTCGAATCCGCTGTTCGGCTCGTTCACCTTTGCGAAGGGCTATAGCGCGTGCCCGGCGAGTGCGGGAGCGGCGTGCGCGAATCCCACGCCCGCGGCCGATACGTACTGGGCGGACTTTTTGTTCGGGACCACGAACAACTACGCGCTGGCCACGTTCTTCAAGGCGCATCTGCTGCAGTCGCTCGACAGCGTGTACGCGCAGGACGATTGGAAGGTGAATCCGAAGCTGACGCTGAACCTGGGACTGCGGTGGGAGTATGGATCGCCGTACTCGGAGGCGCACAACCATATCTCGAACTTCGATCCGACGACGGCTACGATGAAGACGCTGACGCCGGGCTACTCGGGCGGATTTGTGAACAGCTACTCGGGAAGCGGTGTTTATGGCAAGACCCTGGTGAATCCAGCGCTGGGCGACTACGCGCCGCGGGTTGGGTTTGCGTATCAGGTGTTGCCGAGCGTGGTGGTGCGCGGCGGATTCGGAACGAGCTATGTGCACTACACGCGGGCGGGCTCGGGCGACATTTTGGCGATCAACGCGCCGAACGCGCTGTTTGTGTCGGTGGCGCAGCCGAGCAGCGTGACGGCGACGGGCTATCGCACGCTGGATCAGGGTTTCCCGCAGGGGCTGGCGACGAACTTCAACCCGGGAACGGACAACATTACGTACATTCCCAAGGACACCAAAGACAGCTATGTGGAGAGCTACTTCCTGGATGTGCAGAAGGAGCTGGCGAAGAACACGCTCATCGACCTGGCATATATCGGCAATCATGGGCTGAAGCTGCAGGGGTTCTACAACGCAAACCAGATCAATCCGGCGGCGGGATTCACGCGGCCGTATTCGGCATGGGGCGGCTACGTGGGCACCACGTTCAACGGCGGCGATATTACCGAAGCGGGCAATGTGTTCTTCTCGCAGTTCAACGCGGTGCAGGTGAAGTATGAGCAGCGGTTCGTCGCCGGGCTGACGCTGCTGAATTCGTTCACCATGGAGCACTCGATGGATAACGCGTCGGCGTCACTGGAAGGAAACACGCCTTCGCCGCAGGATGGCTACAATCTGCGCGCGGACTACAGCCAGAGCGACTACAACCTGCCGCTGGCGAACGTAACGAGCCTGGTGTACGACGTGCCGGCAGGCCGCGGACACAATGTGCTGGGCGGCGCGAATCCGCTGGTGCAGGGCGTGCTGGGCGGATGGCAGGTGAGCGCGATCAACACGGCGCAGGCGGGAACGCCCTTCAACCTGACGTATACGCCGAACTCTGCCAACGCGGTGAGCCCGCAGATCTCGGCGACGTATCGCGGGGCGAATGAGTATCGGCCGAACCGCGTGCCGGGGAGCTTGGTGACGACCTGCACCAATGGGCACTCCTGCCTGTCGCAGCGGGCGTCAAACGGGACGATTCAGTATGTGAACCTTTCGTCGTTCCAGTTGCCGGCGACAAAGGACTCGAGCGGAAACCTGCTGAGCCCGTTTGGGAACTCGGTGCGCAATCCGAGCCGGACGCCGAACTTCATGGAGACGGATCTGGATATGAACAAGCGATTCGCGACGGGCGTGGAGCGGATGTCGATCGAGTTCCGCGCGGAGTTGTACAACGTGTTCAACCACACGAACCTGTATCTGCCGTCGAGTGGGCTTTCTGGAACGTTGGGCTCGGCGCCGACGGGTGGCGGTGCGATCTCGGGGACGTTTGAGCCGCGGATCGTGCAGTTCGGGTTGAAGGTCGTGTACTAAAGGCAGGGACCAGGGACCAGGGACCAGGGACTAGGGACCAGGGACTAGGGACCAGGGACTAGAGAAGCGGCTCGGCTTTGGCTGGGCCGCTTTGCTTTGAGGGCCCCAAAACCTGTCGTTCAATAATATTGATATTGACTTTCACTTTATTTAGGGTGATTCTGGATGGCGTGGCGCATGCGATCCCCACTCTGCGGGCGGTTTTGAGGCGCGATCATCCTCTGCTGCAACTGGAGGAGGACGATCTCGATTTCATTGTGCATTTTGTCCTGGCTTCAGGCTCTCTGAAGGAGATTGCGGAGTTGTACGGCGTGAGTTATCCGACGATTCGCGGCAGCCTTGACCGCGTGATTGCGCAGTTGCGCAAGCGCGGCGGCGGGCGCGATGACATGACGGAGCTGCTGGCAGGGATGGTGGAGCGTGGCGAACTGAAGCCGGCGGCGGCCAAGTCGATTCGAGCTTTGCATCGCAACATGATGGCTCGTGCGAACGGGCAGGAGGATTGACCATGAGCGGGTTTTTTGCGGAAGGGTTTCGAGTGATCGCACACTACCGGCTGGCGATTGCTTTTGCGGTGCCGGCGGTGAGCCTGTCCATTACAATGCCGAGCCTTTTTCTGATGCCGCGCGGCAAAGCGAAAGGGCTGATCACCGGCGCCTACATGTTGCAGGCGGCGCTGGGAGGGGCATGCCTGCTGTTTGCGGTGGCGGGCATCATTGCCGGAGTGCCGCGGGATTCCGTGGTGCCGCTGCTTGTGACGGGCATTGTGCTGACGGTGATTATGGGGACTTACACGCCGTTGGTGGTCCGCGAATACCAGCAGTTCGAATTCCGGAAGCTGGCGGCGGAGATGTTTCGGCGAAGCTAGATGCCTGCGGCTTGCCATCTGTGCGCCGTTTGTGCAATAACTACGTCATGCGTAGTACGCGAGACGTAGATGCCAAAAATGACACGACGGAGCCGGGGCATTACTCCGATCCGCCGCTGCTGGTGCTGGCGAGCCTGGCCGATGGGCCCAAACACGGGCACGCCATGATTGAAGACATAGTTGAGCTGAGTGGAACGCGGCTGGGGCCGGGCACGCTGTATGGCGCCATTGCGCGGCTGGAGCAGCAGGGCCTGATTAAGCCTCTGGAGCCGGAGGAGCGGCGGCAGCCGTACAAGATTACGGCGGCGGGGTTGCGCGTGTTGCGAGCGAAGCTGACGACGCTGCACCAGTTCAGCAAAGCAGGGTTGAAACGGCTGGAGGCGCTATGAATCGCGGACTGGCGCGAATGCTGGTGATGATCTATCCACGGGCGTGGCGGGAGCGCTACGGCGCGGAGTTTGCAAACATGCTTGAGGATGGGCCGGGCGGGTTGGGCGCGTTGGTCGACGTGTTGGGATCGGCACTGTGCGAGCGGGTGTTGCCGACGGTGAGAGGAGGCGACATGGTGGCGACGTCGCGATGGGAGACGTGGGGTGCGCGAGCGCCCTGGGCTGTGTTTGGGATTGCGCCGGCGGTGCTTTTGGCCGCGGCGTATTTTGTTGCGCTCATGATTCTGTGGACAGGATGGCAGATGTTTTTGCCGAACGAGAGAACGCCGTTTGTGCCGGTCGAGGGATGGGCCGTGGTGTGGTTTGGCGTGGGCAGGGTGCTGTATTACGGCGCGCCCGTGCTGGCGGGGTTGTGGCTGGCGATTGTGGCGGCGCGTGGCAAAACGCGCGTGTTGTGGCCACTGCTGGGAGCGGGGTTGATGGCAGTGATCGACGGCGCGGTGCAGGTGCAGGCGGTGCGGCCATCGCTGAATCAAGCGGGGCGTGTGCAGCTATTGGTGGCCGATTGGCACCCTGGATATTCGGTGGCGGTGATGGCGTGCACGATGGCGGTGTACTGGCTGCTGCGCATCTGGAGAGAACGTACGCAGGCCGCCTGACGCACAGGCTTCACGCAATGAGCCTGCCTGCGCGGCGGCCGTTGCGGCGAACCTGCTTCATCTTCTTCTTGGCCTTCTTCTGCTGGTCGGTGACCTGGCTTCCGTAAATCACGTGAGCCTTGCCGCCGAGCTCGTACTGCAGATAGCCGCCGGGACGGACGCCGAAGGGGCGGAGCCGCTTGCCGAGATGATTGGTGCGCCCACTGCCGCCCGACATGCCGAAGTAATGCCTCCCGACAAAGTTGGAGACTTCAACGCGATCGATGGTGTAGGTGTCGCCCTGCGTGGGATCACAGACTTCGAGATCGTAGTAGACGGTCTTTGCCGCACTCTTGGGAGACGGCCCGCAGACGGTGAGGACGGCGTCGGGATCGCCCAACAACTCGAGCACCTCGTGCGAGAGCGTGCAGGTCCAAGACTCTCCGGATTGGGCGCACACATCAAGGTAGACGAAGCCGTAGGAAATGCCTTTGTTGTTGGCAGCATGGTAGCCGTAGGCATCTTTCACGCCGACGGCGGGATCGTTGGAAGAGTTGCAGAGATAGATGACGGCGTCGGCGTTTTTCTGGACAGGCGCTTTCCTGGCGCCGAGCGGGAGAGCGATCGGCTCGAGTTCGGCGCCGAGGTTCCACTCAGGTTTGAAGTGGTTGGTGACCTGTTTCTGGATGGCGCGGACCGCGGCGCGAAAGCGGGCATGCGGAATTTTTGTCGACACGTTGGCAACGACCAGGTTCATTCGGTTTCTCCGGGAGAGAGGAGTGTATCACCGCGCCGGTATACTCGGGGATTGGGGCGGGGCCGCAAGCAAGGAGCGTGCGGTGCGCCGGGAGACGCGGGTATTGGGCTGGAATCGGCGGAAGTTTTTGAAGTCGCTATCGCGGACGGCGATGGTGTTGTCACTGGAAGACGTGCTGGGGCTTGCCCGCCCGCTGCTGGGCCAGGCTGCGCAGCAGAAGCCGAATGGAAACTCCCGGCAGAGCTATGAGGCACCGGTGCGAGCGGCGCCCAAAGGCACGGCTTCGCCCGTGACAGGAACGCCGCTGGGCGTGCAGTTTGTCGATGTGGCGAAAGAGGCCGGTCTCAATGCGGAGACTATCTTCGGCGGCGAGCACAAGAATCGCTATCTGCTGGAGACGACCGGATGCGGCGCGGCATTCTTTGATTACGACCAAGATGACTGGGTGGATATTTTCCTGGTGAACGGATGGAGGCTGGAAGGCTTTCCGAAAGGCCATGAGCCGGTCTGCCATCTGTTCAAGAACAATCGTGATGGCACGTTTACCGATGTGACGTTGAAGTCGGGTATTGCGCGCAGCGGATGGGGACAGGCCTGCTGCGTGGGCGACTACAACAACGATGGCTGGAACGATCTGTTCGTGACGTACTACGGGCAGAACGCGCTGTTTCGCAACAACGGCAATGGCACGTTCACCGAGGTGACGAAAGAGGCCGGACTGCTGCAGGAGCGGCTGCGGTGGAATTCGGGCTGCAGCTTTGTGGATTACGACAAGGACGGGCACCTCGATTTGTTTGTGGGGAATTACATCGACCTGGATTTGAAGAAGACGCCGCTGCCGGAAGATGCGAACTGCACGTACAAGGGGATCGTGGTGGCGTGCGGACCGCCGGGATTGGATGGCGGGAAGAACATTCTGTATCGCAACAAGGGCGACGGCACGTTTGAGGATGTGAGCCAGCGAGCGGGAATGTGGGGAACGCTGGGGACCTATGCGCTGAGCTGCGCGGTGGCCGATCTCGATGGCGATGGGTGGCCGGACATCTATGTGGCGAACGATTCGACGTCGGCGACGTTTTATGTAAATCAGAAAGACGGAACGTTCAAGGACCAGGCCATCGAGGCGGGCGTGGCGTACTCGCCCGACGGCAAGCCGCAGGCGGGAATGGGTGTGAGCCTGGGCGATTACAACCGCGACGGATTGCTCGACATTGTGAAGACGAACTTCGCGGGCGATACGGATTCGCTGTACATGAACCTTGGCGATGGATCCTTTGATGACCGCACCTACCAGGCTGGCCTGGGCGTGAACACGCGGCTGCTGGGATGGGGCGTGAGCTTTCTGGACATCGATAACGATGGGTGGCTCGACATTCTTGTCTCGAATGGGCACGTATATCCCGAGGTGGACGGGACGCAGGTAGATGCGTCGTATGCGGAGCGGAAGTATCTATACCGCAATTTGCGAAACGGACAGTTTGAAGATGTGAGCATGATTGGCGGCGCGGGGATTACGACGGCGGCGAAGGCGCGCGGGTTCGCGGTTGGCGATTACGACAACGATGGCGATCTGGACGCGGTGGTGAACTGCGTGAATGCGGTGCCGCAGCTGTTGCGATGTGATTCAAACTTGAAGCGGAGCTGGATCAAGATCCGGCTGGTGGGGACCAAGTCGAACAGGACTGGCATTGGCGCGCGGATCAAGGTTGTGGCGCAGACGGGGACGCCGTTGTTGATTGCGAAGTCCGGGACGCCGCTGTCCCAGATGGAGGAGGTGCGGAGCTGCAACGGCTATTACTCGGCGAGCGATCTGCGGATTCACTTTGGGCTGGGTGAGGCGACAAAGGCGGATCTTGTGGAGATCAAGTGGCCATCGGGGAAGGTGGATACGCTGAAGGATCTCGAGGCGAACCGGCTGTATGTGATCGAAGAGGGCGGAAAGCTGCTGAAGAACGAGGCGCTGATCGCCGCGAAGAAGAAGAGCTAAGTCTGCGCCACGCGGTGAGGGAGTTGATGGCTGGATTGTGTGCGGTAGTTTTTGGGATTGTGGCGGGAATGCGATCGATGCTGGCTCCGTGCGCCATCAGTTGGGCCGTGTGGGCCGGCATTCTTGACGTGAGCCAGACGCCGCTGGCGTTCATGGGATACAAGTACACACACGTCATCCTCACGGTTCTGGCGATCGGAGAACTGATTGCGGACAAACTTCCCTTTACGCCCAGTCGCAAGGCTGTAGGGCCGTTTATTGCGCGCATCGTGAGTGGAGCGCTGTGCGGAGCAACGATCGGAGCTGCGCGAAACTCGATGTTCCTGATGACACTGCTGGGAGCAGCCGGTGGGGTGGCAGGAACGCTGGGAGGTGCGGCGGCGCGGGCCAGGATGGCCGCTGCGTTCGGGCGCGACCTGCCCGCGGCTCTGCTGGAGGATGTTGTTGCGGTCGGCCTCGCTATTCTCTTTGTGCAGGCTTTGCGATAGAGATCGGTTGACTAGGCCGTAACGTCGTGCGCGATGGCGGCTGGCGACACCAACGGGGTGAGCACGCGCCGGGCGTGGGGATCGGGAAGACGGCACGGCGTTTCGTCTTCGTTCAATAACAGGATCTGAAAGAGCCGCTGGAAGAGACCAGATTTGCCCTCGAGTTTTTTGCGGCGTGCGCGCAGAAATGAAAAGCGAAAGGGCGAGAGGGGCTCGAGTTGAGCGAGCAGCGCCGGCGTGAAGTATTCGTGCGCGTGAGCGACGGACATCAGCACCAGCGAACGCCAGCTCATGCGAAGGAGATCTTTGTGCGTGCGGTCGCCGTGGGGGAGGGCGTCCATCTCGGCCGCGACCATGTCGCCGAAGTTGAGCAACTGCAGTGCGAGCGCGTCGAGCGGCTGGCCGCGACGGATAGCGCGGGTGAAGAGCGTGGATGATCCGCGCTCCAAGTCTTCGTGCACGTCCTGCAGGTCGTCGCCGAGTTGCAGCAGGACGCCCCAGTCGAATGCGAAGCGGATTTGCTGCGCGGTCAGGACGCCGTGCACGAGCCATGCGTCGGCAAGCACGGACGCGCCGCCCTTGAAGCAGCTGATGCGGAGGATGTCGGTCTCATCGCAGCGCTCGCCTGCATGGAGCTGCGCGAGGCTTTCTTCCTGCGCGTTGTGGATGGCGAGCAGCGATTGATAGACAGCGGGAAAGCGATGGCGTGGGAAGTGGTTTTCGATCAGGCCGACCAGCGACCAGATGGAGACTTCCTGATTGCCGCGAGGCGTGAGCGGTTCGCCGCGCAAACGGCCGCGAAAGCGCTGGCTGAAGCGCAGCTTGTCGTCGCGGGAGATGTCTTTGCGGTCGAGGTAGTTGTCGCTATAGGGGTAGAGCAGGCTGTAGGCGAGGATGGGTGGCGTGAGGGCGAGCGGCGCACCGAGGAGCGGCTGGAAGCCGCAGGCCGTCCACGCATTGCGGCAGGCCTGCACGATGTCGGGTGTGGTGAGGGTTGGATCGAAACGGCGAGCCCATCGCGCGAGTTCCGTGCCGACGTGGAGGAAATCGGTGGTGATGAGGTCGATGGCAGGGCCGGGCAAATCGAGAGCCAGTACCGCGAATCGTGCGAAGGATGCAGTGACACGGCGCTCGGTTTCGGCAGGGGTGAAGTGCCTCGCTCGCCTCGTGTGATGCTCCACTTCATCGAGCGCGCGGTCGTAGGCCTTTTCGCGCGAGCGTTGTTCGCGATAGCTATAAGGCGGCGTTGGATGCAGCCACGGTCCTGAGGCGTCACGCCAGAGCTCGATGGCCCGCGATGTGTCTGCGGTAGTGGTCTCCCGGGGAATGTCGAACGCCGCCATGGTGAGGAGTACGAGCGAGGCGGGTGTGCGGTTCCCGAAGGCGCAGTGCCTATTCTGTCCAGATCAGAAGCCCGGATCAGAAGCCGTGCAGAGTTCGGTTGGAGATATAGGGAGCGGCTTGCTGAATGAGGTCGGTAAAGAACCAGGAGCAGAAGAAGAGAACGGCGATACACGAGGCCGACCAAAAAAAGAAGCGGACGGGGAGAGTCGCGGTAAGGGCAAGGCCGCGATCGGGGTTGGTGCGGATAGGCATGGTGAAGAGCATGCCGCTGAGGAAGCAAACGCACGCGGCGAGGGCCAGCTTGAGCAGGGCAAGGGTCAGGCGTTCTTCCCACTTGGCGCCGGGCACAAAGAAGGTATTGATGGCGGCGTGATACACCATCACGATGCAGGCGAAGAAGGAAAACGCCTTGGTGAGGTCGAGAAGCAATGGCTCGCCTTTCGGGCGGATGCAGGGACGAGTTTGAGCACGCTGCAACTGTGTCCCGATTTTTATTTTAGATCGAAGTGAGGACCGCAGCCCCTCAACTTTTGCCCCATTCCCCCGTCTGAAGGGTGGTAGAACGGCGGCGATTGCCGGCGAGCACCGGGCCTGATTCGAGTTCACTCCAATTGGCTTGTAGTGGGTGCAGTCGTGTGCGGCGCTGTGCGTCTTTGGGGAATCGGGAGCCCGGCACGTGGCGGCGAAGAGTCTGATGCCAATCGCACCTGCGCGGCGTGTCATCGGGAGATTTACGAACGGTACCGTACAACTCCGATGGCAAATGCGAGCGGACCGGCCGTGGAAGGTTTCATCGCGGCGGATTTCCGCCATGCGGATTCGGGTGTGCATTACCGGGTGTATGAGCAAAACGGGAATGTCTGGCTGAGCTATGAGCGCGATGACGCGGCGCGTCGGCTTGAGGGACAACAAGAGCTGAAGTACTTCATCGGCTCAGGGAAGCGCGGGCGCACCTATCTGTTCGAACAGCAAGGCTATTGGTTCGAGTCACCGATCAACTGGTATGCCCGGAAGGGCGCGTGGGATATGGCTCCGGCGTATCAGACGGCTCATCAGATGCCGTTGACGCTGCGGGTCGATCCGGGGTGCCTCAGTTGCCATGCATCCGGCGCCGCTTCGTCCTTGCCGGATGCGCGCAATCATTATGGCGGGCAGCCTTTCGCGCAGGGTGGAATCACCTGTACAGCGTGCCACGGAAACAGCGCGGCCCATGTGGGCTCGGGCGGCAAGGTGCATATGTCCGACCTCAACCGGTTGGAAGCGGTGCGACGCGATTCCATCTGCCTGCAATGCCATCTGGAGGGTGAGGTTGCGGTGACGCGGGCGGGGCGAAGACCCGAAGCCTTCGTTCCTGGCGACAATTTGTTCGATTTCACCGTGTACTTTGTCCATCGCGGCGTGCCGGGATCGCCCGAGCGCGCAACGAGCCAGTGGGAGGCGCTGTTGCGGAGCCAGTGCAAGCAGGTCTCCGGCGATCGGATGACGTGCACGACTTGTCATGATCCGCATGGGTCTCCTGCGCCCGAAGAGCGGGTGGCATTCTATCGGGGAAAGTGCGTGCAATGCCATGACGGTGTGGGGTTTCTACGCGAGCACCATCCGGAGAATCCCGATTGCACGGCTTGCCATATGGCGAGGGCGGCGGCCAGCGACATCGCCCATGAGCAGGTGACCGATCACTGGATCCGGCGAGGGCCTGGAGCGGAATCTCCGGCCAAGGCTCCGGCGGGCGAACTCACGGCGGTGGGCGGCGCGACGGCTGACGATCGGGAGTTCGGGTTGGCGTACGCGCAGCTGGCCGCGCGAGGCGACCGCGATGCTGCCAGGCGCGCGATGGAACTATTGCGGCGAGCCGAAGAACCAAGCGGAGCCGGCGGCGATCACGAACTGCACACCCAACTCGGATTTCTTGAGCAGGTCCAAGGTCAGACCCAGGCTGCTGCCGAGGAGTACCGGACGGCGCTCCGGGCTGATGGGTTCGACCAGCTTGCGGCCGGAGATCTAGCCCTGATCGAAGCCCAGCAGCATCGGTTTGCGGAAGCAGCGGGACTTTGGAAGGGGGTCATTGAGCACGATCCGGCAGAAGTGGGAGCGGGGATGAATCTGGCGGCACTCGAGTGCGGCTCGGGGCAGCGCGAGGCCGCCGTGCGGACACTGGAGCGAGTATTGCAATTCTCTCCGGACGAGGATCGCGCCCGGCACATGGTGGAGGAGATACAAACGGGCAAGCAGCCGTGCGAGCGGCAAAAAGAGAATCAGGGTCCGCAGTTGAGCACGCCATCGCATTAACGGTTCGGATACCACGGTCAGACGATCCGGCTCAACCTGAAAACGTCTCCAGAAAACGGGTTCTGCGGGTGGCAGCCCCCGCGGACATCTGGTATTGCGACCGCGGTAAATCGGTTTAGATACGGCAAAGGTGGGAACTGTATCATGGTGTCTGCAAGCCAATGAAGAGCAAGGCGTAAGTGGATGTAAAGGTTTTCACGAGGGCCGGCCTCATGGGCTTCCTGCGTTTGCCGAATCGGACCAATTTGGTCGTTGACAGGGGCGCGCAACTTGGATATCGTTTCGCTTTGCTTCGGGGAATGCATTTTTAGCTTCTGCCAAAAGCCGCACTGAGACGCAGCTTCCTCGGAAACTTTCGCGACCCTGTCATTGTGACGGGCAAGCCTTGCACGACGGCCGTTCGACCATTCGGCCGGCACCAAAACAACAAGTTCACACAAAAAACAAAAGTAGCTTCAGGAGACCGCATGAACAAGATGATTCGCACAGCCCTCGTGCTGGCGTTATTCGCCTGCGCGAGTTTCGTGCTTCTCGCACCTGCCAGAGCACAGTCGGTTTACGGGTCACTCTTCGGCACCGTAACTGACAAGAGCGGGGCGGCAGTACCGGGCGCCACGATCACCGTTACAGACGAAGCGAAGGGCACAGTCGTGACGGCGACCTCCAACGCGTCCGGCGATTACAGCGTCCCCCACCTCATTCCAGACAAGTACACGCTGAAGGTTGAAGCCAAGGGGTTCAAGGGCTTCGAGGCCACGGGAATCCAGGTGGAGGCTGACTCGGCGCCCCGCATCGATCCCATGATGGACGTGGGCGGCAGCACGGAAACCGTGCAGGTGAACGCCGATCAGGAGCCGGAACTCAAGACGGACAAGGCCGACGTCGCAACCGTTTTCGACGAGCAGCAGGTTTCCTCGCTGCCCATCGGCGATCAGAACTTTACCAACCTGCAACTGCTGGTTCCCGGCGCTCAGCTTCTGGGCTGGTCGCACGCGGCCGATGAGAATCCGCAGGCGTCGAAGCAGATCCAGGTGGACGGCCAGGCATTCGGCGGAACGGCCTTCGAGCTGGACGGCACGGACAACCAGGATCCCATTCTCGGCATTATCGTCATCAACCCGGCCACGGACGCCGTAACCGAGACCAAGATCACGACGCAGAACTACGACGCCGAGCTGGGTAAAGCAGTGTCGGCTGTGGTGACGGCGCAGACACGCTCGGGCACCAACACCTTCCACGGCGATGTATATGATTTCCGCACCGGCAACGCCAACCTGGCGCGCGATCCCTACTCGCAGTCGCCTTCGACCGGACTGCCCGCGGGCCTGAAGAACCGGTTCGGCGGCACCATCGGCGGACCCATCCTCAAGGACAAGGCGTTCTTCTTCTTCAACTATGAAGGCCAGCGGCAAAAAGTAGGCACCTGGCCACGGATACGCTGCCGACCAACAACCTCGTGGAATCCTGTCTCGGCAACGCAACGGGTTCCGGCTCGGGCGGTATCGCGGGATGCGACTTCAGCGAGTACAAGGCCCAGCTCGGCGCCGCGGGAATCGATCTACGACTGGACCAACGTCGTCGGGGGCCACCCACAGGCGTTCCCGAACAACGTGATTCCCACGTCTTATCTGTCTCCGCAGGCGATCGGGTTTCTCAAGATGCTGGAGCCTTACACCAAGAGCATCAACTACACGCCGGGATCAGGCTCGGTGGGTAACCTCGACGCGAACTTCCACGCCAACGGCACCGGCCTCTTCAACTCGAACCAGTGGACGGAACGCGCCGACTACACGATCAACGAGAAGATGCACGTGTTCGAGCGCTTCTCGCGGTTCACGGATATCCTTTCCGGCTCGGTCATGTTTGGCGCGGTCGGCGGACCGGGATTCGGCCTGAACAACTACGGCGGCAACTCCAACGGCGCCAACGACAGCCTGGCCTCGGGCATGGACATCGCCCTGAATCCGAAGCTGCTCACCGATTTCCGGCTCGGCTATTACCGCTACGACGTCATCGACACCAAGCATGACCAGAGCGCGCGCGCTCGCCACGCAGCTTAACATTCCGGGTATCAACACGGGAAAACCGCTCACAGGCGGCTCACCGGGCTTCGTGTTCGATACGCTTCCGGGCGGCAGCGGCGGCACCAATGGCTGGTCCTATGGCGACGGTCTCAACATCAACCGCTGCAACTGCCCGCTGACAGAGCGCGAAGATCAGTTCCAGATCGTGAACAACTGGACCAAGATCGTCGGCAACCACACCATCAAGGTGGGCGCCGACCTGCGCTATGCCCGCAACCTCCGCGTGCCCTCCGACGCGGATCGCGCCGGACAGCTCAACTTCCACGCCGGCCCCACTGAAGACACGGTCTCCAGTACGGGTGGCCTGTCTTTTGCCAGCTTCATGCTGGGCGACGTGGAGAGCATGAACCGCTATGTCTCGTCGTCCACCAACGCCAAAGAGTTTCAAAAGAGGACCTTCTTCTACGGCCAGGACACCTGGCGCGTGAACAAGTCCCTCACCCTGAACCTCGGCCTGCGCTGGGACGTGTACTTCCCCGAAACCGTCAATGGTCCGGGCAACGGATCGCTCCTGAACGTAACCGATGGCTACATGCACGTGGCCGGAATCGGCGGCATTGGCTCGAACATGGGCTGGTCGGTTTGAAGAGAAGAAGCAGTTTGCTCCCCGCATCGGCGCAACCTACCAGTTCGGCCAGAAGACCGTGGTGCGTGCCGGCTATGGACGCAGCTTCGATACGGGCGTATTCGGATCGATCTTTGGGCACACCGTAACGCAGAACATTCCGGTGCTCGCCAACCAGGGAGTGAATCAGCCCGGCCCCGACACGACCCGGCGTTCACGCTGGCCAACGGGCCCGCCGGCCTATGTGGCGCCGTCGGTCCCCAGTAACGGCCTGCTTCCGGCGCAGGGATATGCGGTTTCGCCCGCCGGCCGCGCCAACCCGCTCCACTTCACGACCATTGATGCCTGGAATCTGGCGGTGCAGCGCGCGGTGACTCCCACTTGTCGTTGACGGTGGCGTACGTGGGCAACAAGGGCACCCACACCCTGGCCGATGGCGACGGCAACGGCACAAACCCGAACGAGTCCTTTGTCACCCTGCCCGGCTCCTATAGCGTGACAGGCCAGACGCTCAACTACGATCCGGCCGGCCTGTCGGCGGCAGTCAACGGCATTCCCGGCTGGCTACCGCTGGCGTCTCCAGCTCCAAGTACCTGCAGCGCTACTACGGTGGTACGCTGAAGGCCTGCAAAGACCCGAACTATATCTCGTTGTCCGGTCTGCAGGCTGCTAATGGCGGGGACGTCAACCTTCAGGCAGGTATGTGCGGCTGGAACAATAGCATCGCCTATCGCGGCGACGACCAGAACACCGAGTTCGACGCGTTACAGGTTACCTTGAGCAAGGCCTACAGCCATGGCCTGAACTTTGTGACCAACTACCAGTGGGCGAGCGCCTTCGGGGATACGTCAAACCTGTGGACCTGGAGCCACACTCTACCTCACCTTCGCGACAGCAACGTGCGCACTCAGCAACTGGTGGTGTACGGCAGCTACGACCTACCATTCGGCAAGGGCAAGGACTTCATGCAGAACGCAGACCATGCCCTCGATCTCCTTGTCGGCGGCTGGCAGCTTGCGGACACCATGAACCTGTCAAATGGTCTGCCTTTTACGGCGAGCTATAACGAGTGCAGCGCGAACGTTCCCAACTATCCCAATCCAGCCACCAGCAACGGATGCGCACCCAACGCGGCCAAGATCATGCACATTGGTCTCACCACCCCGCCGAACGCCGGTAAGGGCACCTTCGATCGCCAGTACTACACGCAGCAGATCCCATGTGCCGATGTCAATTGCAAACCCGGCGCAAACGGTGACATCACCGATCCGGTTGATGTGGCCGCCGGCACCGGGATCTTCACCAACCCAGGCCTGGATCATTATCGGAAACGCAGGCCTCAACACGTACCGCGGCCCGAAGTTCTTCACCGACGACTGGCTCTTACCAAGGCGTTTACGGTGTGGGAGCAGGTGGCGGTGAAGTTCCGCGTGGATGCCTTCAACGTGTTCAACCACATCAACGCCGGCAACCCCAGCGGCAACGTTGAGTCGACGGGTACGATCTCCGGCGAAGCCAGCGGCTGCGTTGGTGAAACCTGCGGTCCACGTCAGATGGAATTTTCTCTTCGCGTCCAGTTCTAATTCCGCGAGGAGCCGCAACAACCACTCACAAAAGGGGGAGCTTCGGCTCCCCCGTTTCTTTTTAGCTGAATGAGCGCTGAGCGAAGCGCTCCCGGGAGACGCACGTCAAACTTTGTGAGGCCGGCGATACAACTAGAATCGAAGACAGGATTAACCATGTACCGGCATTGGCTTCTCATCGCTGTTTTATCTGCCGCGGGTGCTGCGGGGAACGCGCAAAGCACCGAGCCCGGCATCGGTATTGGCGATACCACCACTCAGAAATGGTCCTTTGAAGACGCACAGGCTCTTGCGGCCAAGGGCCGGCTGAACCAGGCCCTGGTTGCGCTGGACCAGCTGGCAACGCAAACGCCTGTTCCCGCCGGTGTGGAACGGTTGCGGGGCATGATCTTCTACCAGAAGGATCAGCTTGCGGAAGCCGTGGATGCCTTCAAGAAGGCGTCCGAGCAGGACGCGAATGATCGCGCTTCAGTGGAGATGGAGGGCGTAAGCCTGTTTCGCCTGGGACGCGCTCCCGAGGCGCTGCCCTTCCTGGAACGGGCCAGGCTGGAGAAGGTCGAGAATGCCAACGTGGAGCCGGAGTATGTGCTGGGGCTGTGCTATTCCGACGTCGCGCGCTATGACGATGCGCGCCATGCCTTTGCGACCCAGTATGGATTTGGCGCCCGATTCGGCGGAGGCGTATCTGCTCGCGGGCCGCTTGTTTCTGCGCCGGGAGCTTCGCGACGAGGCTTCAAAGGAAGCAAAAAAGGCTCTGGAGCTGAATCCGAATATGCCGCTGGCCCATGAGTTGCTGGGCGAAGCCGCGCTGGCCGGCGGCGATGTTGACGGCGCGATCAAGGAGCTCGAAACGGAACGCAAGATCAATCCTCTCTACGGCGAGGTATACGACCGCCTGGGCGACGCTTATCTGCGCAGCGGGCAGTATGAACAGGCGCAGACCGCGCTGAACCGCGCCGTGCTGCTGGAGCCGAGCGCGACGGGCCCCTACATTTTGCTGGGGGAGACGCTGCTGAAGCTGAAGCAGCCCATCCAGGCTCTTCATTACCTGAACCGGGCGGAGAAGATGGATCCATCGAATTACATTACCCACAATCTTCTCGGCCAGGCATACAAAGCGACGGGGCAAACGGCGGAAGCGAACCGGGAGTTCAAGCTGGTGGTCGACATTCAGCACCGGGATGAGCCGAAGCCGGCGGGAAAGTGAGATGAGAGTGGCGCGCGGAGTTGGGTGACCTTGACGCTCGCGGCGGTGTGCGCGCTGACGGCGGTTGCGCAGCCAGCTCAATCGCAGCAAACGGCAAGCCCGAAGGCCGGCAACACAGCGGAGATCCATGAGGCGGATGCGGCGTTTCATCGGGGGTTTGCTGCATCGGAGGCCGGGCGCCTGGAAGAAGCGCGGGCGCAGTTTGCCGAGGTGGTGCGGCTGGCGCCGCAGATCGCCGAAGGACACGACGCCCTGGGCTCCGTCCTGATCGCATTGGGACGAGCGGCGGAAGCGATTCCCGAGTTGGAAAAAGCAGTGCAACAGAAGCCGCGGGATCCCGCCATTGAAGGGGACCTGGCGCGCGCGTACACCGGCGCCGGCAAACCCGCGAAAGCGATTCCCCATTTTGAAGCGGCGCTGAAACTCGCCAAGGACCCTCTGAGCGCGGAGTTCTACGACAGCTATGCGCGGGCGCTGGACGGAGTGGGCCGCCGTGAAGATGCTCTGAAGGAGTTCTCGGCAGAGGAGAAGGTGACCGGGTCGACGGGCGAAGTGGAAGACGCTATGGGGACGGTGTATGCGCAGATGGGCCGGTGGCCTGACGCGAAGGCGGCGTTCCAGCGGGCCATCAATGCCGGCACGTCAGCCGCGTCGCGTATTCATCTCAGTATCGTGCTTCGGCAGGAGAACGATCTTGACGGCGCGCTGAAGGTGATGGAGCCGGCAGTTGGCGGAGGGGCGCCGTCGGCCGAGACATATCCCGCGGAGGCCTGGGCTGAATATGGGCGCGTGCTGGCTGCGATGGGACAGGACGAGGTTGCGGCGCGCGCGCTGGAGCAGGCGCTGAAGGAGAATGCCGCGCTGCCTGGCGTGGCCGGAGAACTCGCCATGGCGCTGCAGCGATTGGGACGGCAGGATGATGCGATTCCATGGTTCAAGAAGGCGCTGGAGGTGGAGCCGCGTAACGGGAATTTGCTGGCGAACCTGGGACTGGCAATGACGCTCACCGGAAAGGCCAAGGATGCGCTGCCTTATCTCGCGCGGGCGACAGCGGCGGATCCGAAGAACCTGACCGCGATTAAGGACCGTGGAGTGGCGCATATTCAGCTGTCTGCATTTGATGAGGCAATCGACGACTTCAAGGCAGCGCTGGTACTGGATCCAAAGGATCCTCAAGTGCACTACGACCTGGGACTGGCTTACAAATTCAAAGATCGCATGGACGAAGCCGCTGCGGAGCTGGGCAAGGCCGGCGAGATGGACCCGCAACTTGAGGATCCACCGTATACGCTGGGAATTCTCTACATGCAGCTCGGCAAGCTGGACGAGGCGGTTGTGCAGCTGAAGAAGGCGGTCGCGCTGCGTCCCGATAACGGCAATGCGTGGGCCATCCTGGGCAGCACGCTGAAGCAGGACAACCGGCTCGACGAGGCGCGCGACGCGCTGGAGAAGGCGATCCCGTTGCAGCCGGGCCAGCCTGGCCCGCTGGTGACGCTGGCGGGGGTGCTCGCGGACCAGGCTGCGGGTTTGGCGTCGCAGGCCGACGCTGCGGAAGCGGCGGGCGATCACGACAAGGCGGCGCAACTGCGGGAAGAAGCCGGCAAGTTGAGGAAACAGGCAGCACAGGATCGCAAAGACAGCGCAGAGCTGAGCCGCGCGGCGGTGAACCGGCAGCGCGCCAATTTTGCTTTGAACGCGGGCAACCAACTGTTGCTGAAGGGGCAGATCGCCGATGCCATTGCGCGCTACCAGGAGTCGATTGCGGCTGATCCCACGTTTGGCGATCCGCACCGCCAGCTTGCTGTTGCGTATGATCGCCAGGGACGCGGGCAGGAAGCTCAGGCAGAGCGCGCCCGCGCCGATGAGCTGGGTACGTCAAAGTAGCGCCGCCGTTAGTTGAGGCCATCCTCCATGCCCCGGGATCGGGGCTTTTGATTCAACACAGTTTGACTGGCGGGCGTGGTATTTCGTCGACCGGTATTCTGCAAAGAACGAGCGGCATCGGATTACGAAGGATGCTCTTCCCCGTGGCACTGCGGGAATGCCGTGATGCGCAGTTTCGCGGCGGCGTAGGGAATTAACGCGAGGGTCTCAAGTGGTTGATCGGTTGAGGCCGGGCTCTTCGGAAGCTCGTCGGCCGCGCCATCTTCCGCGCGCCACGCGGGTAGCTTGCGAGCCTGAATGTCGATGCGCACTGCCGGCTGATGTTGCGAGAACGGAACCTCTCCGATCTCCTTCTCGTGGACGTTGAAGCTCTTCGAGGGATCTTTCTCATCGACGTCCAGGGCATAGTTCCACGCAGTAGTCGGGAAAACCTGCCAGTCAGCCGTCAAGCCGCGATCGCGCAGCTTGACCCAGTCCTCACCGATGGGGTACGAGAAGACAAGCGGGCCGCGCTCGACGGCGATGGAGTTGTTGAACCAGCGCGACACGCGGGGCCGCATGGGCAGTGCGAGTTCGACGCGATCGCCGGATTTCCACGTCCTCTCGATGCGCGCAAAGCCGCCTCCGGCAGGACTTGGCTGCATGACGCCATTGACCTTGACCGATGAATCGGCCGCCCACGCAGGTATGCGCAGATCCAGAGGAAAGCTCAGTGGCGACGCGGGGTTCACGGTGATCCGGATCGTGTCTCGGAACGGGTAGTCCGTCTCTTCGACGACATGGACGGCCGTGCCGCGCAGGCGCGTGTGCAACTCGCACGGGGCGTAAGCCGCTGCAACCAGCCCGTCTTCGCGCTCGCTTGCGCCGCTCAGCATAAAGAGGCTGGCGGTGAACTTGGGCCATCCCTGGTGGAAGTTCGCGGTGCAGCATCCGAAGTTCGGTTCCAGGCCGTAGAGGTTCGATTCCGGGCCCGTCACTCACCCACGGCTTGTGATGGAGGCTGCACTCCACCTGGTTGGGCTCCTGGTTGTATTGATGCGCCCACATATCGTCGGTAAAGGTGCCGGGCAGCGCGTTGAAAGCGAGGCGCTCCAGGCGGTCGCCCAGCGAAGGATCGCCGGTTATGGCGAGCGATTGCTCAAGCGAGAACATGAACTCGACAACCGTGCAGAGCTCCGATCCCTGCGATGGATCGCGGCCGGCCAGATGCTCGTCGCACGAGAACATGCCGTTGGGCAGGCCATGATATTGATCCAGATCGTCGATCATCTGAAGCACGGCCTTACGATCGTTCGCGGACCCGGAGACCAGCGACCACACCGGCCCCGTTTTCACCGCCTGGCCGTTGTTCACGCCGTGGGTCGCGAGAGCCAGGTCTTTTAGGCCGCCGCCTTCATTGAGCTTGATGAACTCCGCGGTGATCTTCTGCTTGTACTGGAAATCGGCGTACTGCGCGATCCAGTTGTAGCCCTGTTCGTGCAACATGCGCGCCAGATCGAGCAGGAACGGCGATCCCGTCCTGTTGTAGAGCCAGATGACGCTGAGGAGCTCGTCCTGCCATCGGAAGCGCCCCCAGTCGCGCAGTGGCCGACTTGGCAGCTCGTTGAGTTGATAGCGGAAGTAGCGCTCCATCAATGGCAGCACGCGTGGATCCCCGGTGGCGTCGTGGTATTGCGTGAGCGCTTTGAGCATAACGAAGCGCGGCCACCAGTCGTTGTTCGACGTTGGGCCGATCATGCTGTTGGACGCCTGGTGCTCGAGGGTCCAGTCAACGAAACGCTGAGCCTTGGCTTTCAGCCGCGCATCGTCAAGCAGCCACGCCAGCGGCAGCAGGCCATCGAGGAAGTACGGGCCGCGCTCCCACGACTCCCCGGTTCCACCAAGCCAGCCGCTGTTAGGGCCGACGTCGGCCCACGTTTCATCGAGATGACCGCCCAGGCCGTTGGCTTGAATCTGCAGTTGTCTCTTGAGCCACCCGGCGGGGCGAATGGAGCCGAGCGGGAACAGCGTAAAAGCGCCCGGCATCAGCGGCGCACGGGCACGGACAGCCGAGGCCGGTGGCGTATCTTCGAGTGCGCGCGCAAACGAAGGCAGAGTGCCGGCAGCGGCCGCTACAGCGCTCTGCTGCAAAAACTTGCGGCGAGAAAAAAGACGAGACAGCGTCACGAGGCACCCCGGCAAAAGGTCATCGTAATCGTACAACCGTAGAGAGCGGCGCGGAGGCGGAGCCCGGGTTGCGGCGGATTCGCTATCATGTTCGGGGCTTGCGCCGCAGGGCGCGAGGAGCAGCCTATGGCGGATTACGTTCTCAATATCAATGGCACCAAGATGCGGGTGACTGCCGACGAGCAGGAATCCCTACTGTCGGTCCTGCGCGATCGGCTCGATCTGACCGGGAGCAAGTACGGATGCGGCGAGGGCGAGTGCGGCGCGTGCACCGTGCTGATGGATGGACGCGCGGTGCGGTCGTGCCAGACCACGCTGGCCGCGGCAGCGAATGCCAACATCACCACCATCGAAGGCCTTGAGAAGAACGGCAGGCTCACGGCAGTGCAGCAGGCGTTCCTCGACGAAGAGGCATTCCAGTGCGGATTCTGTACGTCGGGGATGATCATGTCCGCGACTTCGCTGCTGAGCGAGAAGCCCAGTCCCACGGATGAACAGATCGTGACCGCGATGAACGGCAACGTCTGCCGCTGCGGTACGTATCCACGCATTGTGCAAGCCGTGCGGCATGCGGCGCGCATGGGAGCGCAGGGAGGCGGCCGATGAGCACAGTACCGATGAGAGCCGCAATGGATCGCCGCGATTTTCTGAAAGGTGTCGGAGCGGGCCTGCTTGTGGTCTTCTGCGAAGGCGCAGGCTTTGCACAGCAGGAGTCGGGGCGCGGATTTCGCGGGCATGAGCTGCCGAGTGATATTGGCGCGTGGCTGCACATCGATGAGAACGGGCGCGTGAGGGCATTCACGGGCAAGGTGGAAGTCGGCCAGAACATTCGCACGTCGCTGGCGCAGCAGGTTGCCGAGGAGTTGCGCGTGTCGTATGCCTCGGTTGAGATGGTTATGGGAGACACCGACCTGGTGCCGTGGGACATGGGCACGTTCGGAAGCCTGACCACGCCCACAATGGCGCCGCGCCTGCGCAACATGGCCGTGGCCGCGCGGCAAATGCTGGTGGAACAGGCCGCGCAAAACTGGAAGGTCGATCCAGCCGGGCTGCATGCCGAAGATGGCAAGATCGTGGACGCCAAAGGAGGGCGGTCCATTGGATACGGCGAGCTGACGCGCGGCCAAAAGCTGGTGCAAGCCGTCAGCGGTGACCCGCCAATGACGCCGGCAACAGAATGGAGGGTCGCCGGCACCGCCGCGCCCAAGGCGGAGGGACGCGCCTTTGTCACCGGAGCGCACAAGTATCCGTCCGACATCGTACGCCCGGGAATGCTGTTTGGCGCCATTGTGCGAGCGGAGGGTTTCCACGCAAAGCTCACCTCCGCCGATACGAGCGCCGCGGAGAAACTGCCGGACGTTAGGATCGTGCGCGATGGCGACTTCATCGGCGTGGTCGCGCCGGATGCGTTTACGGCTCATCGCGCGGCGGCCATGATCGCCGCCAACTGGGATGTGCCCGATCAGCCGTCGAATGAGAATCTCTTCGAGTACCTGAAGAGCAATCTGGAGACGAGCGAACCGCGCCGCGCCGACCACGAGACAGGCTCGGTGGATGATGCGATGCGCACTGCGGAGATCAAGCTCGAGGAACGCTACACCGTGCAATACATCGCCCATGCGCCCCTGGAGCCGCGCGCGGCGGTGGCGGAGTGGACCGACGGGAAGCTTACGGTGTGGACCGGAACACAGCGGCCCTTCGGCGTGCGCGAAGAACTGGCGCAGCGTTTCTCCATTCCCGAATCGCAGGTGCGCGTGATTCAGCCCGACATGGGCAGCGGCTACGGCGGCAAGCATAGCGGAGAAGCGGCGGCGGAGGCAGCGAAGCTGGCCAAAGCTGTGGGCAAACCGGTGAAGCTGGTGTGGACGCGCCGCGAGGAGTTTACCTGGGCATATCTGCGGCCCGCTGCGCTGATTGAGATTCGCGCCGGCGCACGCCGCGATGGGACGCTGGTTGCGTGGGAGCATCACAACTACAACGCCGGCAACGCGACCATCGGCACGCCGTACGATGTTTCCAATCAGCACATCCAGTACCATCCGGCCAAGACGCCGCTGCGGCAGGGGTCATATCGTGCGCTTGCGGGAACGGCCAACAACTTCGCGCGCGAGTCGCACATGGATGCGCTGGCGCACGCTGCGGAAATGGACCCGCTGGCGTTCCGCATGAAGAACCTGAGCAATGCGCGGCTCAAGGCGGTGCTGCAGGCAGCCGCGGACAAGTTCGGCTGGTCGGCCAGGAAGTCCACGGCGACACGCGGTTTCGGCCTTGCCTGCGGCACCGACAAAGGCGGCTTTATGGCCACGTGCGCCGAAGTGGAGGTCGATGCCGACAAGACCGTGCATGTGCGGCGCGTGGTGCAGGCGTGGGAGTCGGGAGCCGTCATCAATCCCAACGGCCTGAACAATCAGAACTCCGGCGGCGTTGTCATGGCGCTGGGCGGCGCGCTGTTTGAGGCCATCCTCTTCGGCCAGGGCAGAATTCAGAATCCGCTGTTTGCGCGCTACCGCCTGCCGCGTTTCAGTGACACGCCGCAGATTGATATTGTTCTGGTGGACCGCAAAGACCTGCCATCGGCGGGCGCCGGTGAGATCGGATTGATCGGCGTGGCTCCGGCCATCGGCAACGCTCTGTTTGCGGCCACCGGCGTGCGTGTGCGCAACATGCCCATGGCGCCGCGAACGGCGATCCCGGGCGTGCCGGCTTCACCGTTTCGCAGTTAGATAAGAATTCGCTAAACGAGCGTTATGCGCATGCCGCTGGCATGCGGGATAGTCTCCTCGTACTTGCCGCCCTTCAGATGGCCGCGGGCCGCGGGCGTGATGTGCGCTTCGCGGCTGTCGAGCGCCGGTGCACGCAGCGTCTCGATAGCGACCGTTCCAGCGCCGCCAAAATCAATCGTCACAGACAAGTCCTTCTCGGCATCCTTGTTCAGAATGATGACCGACGTGCGGCCATTGTTGAGCTTGACCGCGTACCCCGTCGCATTCACGCCCGTCGCCTGCAGTTTTGCGGTCAAATCGGTCTTCAGGAAAGTGCCTCCGCTGAATGCGCCCGCGAATTTCAGCCCGTAGGCAACGGGCTCCATCGTGAAGTGATGAAAATCCTGCGTCGCAATCGGCGAGTAGAACGGGTGCGGATGCGATTGGATCTGCTCCGGCGTTGCGCCCTGCTGTTGCAGCAGCACGTCGCCAGGGAGAAAACCACCCAGGCCGCTGGCGATGATCTTGCCGGTCCCGCCGTGCAGGTTCACTCCGGTGTAGCCGTTGCTGGCCAGCAGCAGCGAGTAGTCTGCCGCCCACAGCGCCGAGGCGAAGACGTCCGAGACACCGGGCTTGCCGCCGCGATAGCAGGTGTTGCCTTCCGTCATGCGCACCCGCACACCCATCTTCTGCGCGGCGGCAGTGGCAATGTCGGCGGTCTTCTGCACCTTCTCCATCGTGGCCGGCTTCAGCAAGTTGGGAATGTTGACTTCAGGGTTGGTGGCCGGCCCACCAAAGTAGTAGTGGTGCGTGAGGCGCGCAACGTGCGGCGGATTCTGAATCGACGTCCACTTGTCGGCTACGTCCGTTAGCCAGTGGATATCGGAGGCGACGTCGGGAATGCCGAAATTCGCGTTGGGGACACGCGCACTCACCGCGCGCGCCATCGCCAGCCACTCGTCGAGATAGGCTTGGGGACCCCACGTCTTCGGATCGCGCAAATGACGGTTGTAGAGATCGGCCTCATTGCCGATCTGGAAGTACTGCAGGCTCGGCCCCAGTGTTTTCGCGACAAATGCTGCTTCTTCCGCTGCGCGCTGGGGCGTGTTGGTGCCCATGTTGATGCCGTACTGGCAGCTCCAGCCGGTCGCCTTGAGGAATGCGGCTAGATTGCGCACGGCTTCGGCCGTCACGGCATAATACTCCGCCTTGGGCTCGCCTTCCACCTCGCGCGTAGGTGGATGCGGCGGCTCCGGCGACGAGGGCGTGGCCTTGAACCAGGCAAACTCGCTGGTGTTGCCGCCCAGTCGAAGCACGCCGTGCGGCGACAGCGCCTTGAACTGCTGGATCAGACCGGTGTTCGCCGCCGAGAAAAATGCGGTGTCGACGAGCTGCCGGATCTCATAAGACAAACCGACAAAGTCCTCGGGCATATGCGGGCCTGTTGCTTCGCCTGCAAGGCTCAACGTGACGCGGGGTTCGGATTGCGCAGGAAGCTGGGTTGCGGCGAAAGAAAGAGCGGCGGTAGCTATGAATCTGCGGCGGGTCGTCTCGTTCATCGCTCCCAAGGGTAAACCCGTGCGGAGCGGAGGTAAAACGACCGCGATCACAGCATCTCGCGTGCAGGGACAGCCAGGAATTACGAGCGGACGAAATTCCTTACCGCGCCGGCCACTCCTCGACCACGACGCCAAGGTCGTTGAGCTTCTGGATGGCGGCTTCTACATTGCGGCGGACGGCGGCCCTCTTCTTGCGATCTGCCAACGGCGACTCGCTGATGGCCACCACACGGCCGTAGTGCCAGTCTCCCGGGGGTAGAGCAATCAGAGCCTCGGCCAGTTCCTCGGGACGAATCTGCAACTCCTGGTGACGGGCCGCTGGCGGGCGCAAGAGGCTGCTTCCGTCGCCAGCAGGGCTGGGATTGAAATCGGCATTGGTGACGCGCAGGGTCAGATAGCCGGCATCGGCGCTGACGAACGGGTTCTGCCACTCACCGGGCTCATGAATGTTGATATAGAGGCTTTTGGTGGGGAGGGGAACCTTCGACAACTCTTCTCGTTCTCGGTCGCGTTCCGTTACGGCAGCCTGGACCTTTTGCTCGGCCTGGACGGCATTTTTCGCCACGCCGGCAACAGCTTGCTCTTCTTTGCGACAGCCAGGAAAAGCCAGCAGCAGAGCGAGAACCGTCAGAGCTAAAAGACTAATTCTGAAGCGGGGGATCACTCTTCAAGGATAGCAGGATACGGATTCTCGCGATTCACGCCGTGAAAAGGAACTTACCTGGCCGGACCGCCTCCCGCAGGTGGCTCTCGTCTAAGCGAGGTAAATGACCCCGGACGTATGCTCACCGGGTTCTCCCGGGCCGCATCTCATCAGCGAAGCGAGATTTTGGCGAGCTGGGACGGCTCACGTTAGGACATAGATATCAGGGGACCGGCAGGTTGTGAGGTCCCGTCGCACCTCGACTAAGTGTTGCCGGCTGTAACCTGCTGCTTTCCCCCAATTTGCCCACGCCTTGGAACTGAGCACGTAGACCGGAAGTGCTGCGCGGTTGCTCGATATCCGATCGACAATACCGGGCTATTCACCGTGCATAGCTTCAAGGAGGTTCGGCGTGAAAGTCCATTCATCGCTGCTTTCGTTCATTGTTCTTCCAGGATTGATTTCTGTTCTGGCCATCGCGCAGGCACCGTCTGCGGCAAGCGCGAAGATGAGCGCCGCCCAAGGAAGACCGGAGACGCCGCCTGCATTCTCTGACAGCTCACGCGGCGAGGCCGGCGGCTCAATTTCCGCCGGGCTTGTCGAGGCGCCTGAGCCGTCACTTTCGATCGATGGCAGCGAGGAACGGGGTCACGTTCCCTGGGCTGCGGAAGAACACCAGCAGCCTTACTCCCGGGTTGGCATTGGCGCAGACGTTAGCCCGCTCGGCATCGGGATCAAATCGGCGATTGTTCTGACGGAGTATCTCGATGGCCGGGCACTGGTGAACTTCTTCAACTTCGACTCGGGGAATTTCGAGCTGGAAGGTTTCCGGACCGATGCGCGGCTGCACCTGCTGTCGGCCGGCGCAGCGGTCGACGCCTATCCCCGGAACAGCTTCTGGCGCCTGAGCGCCGGATTGCTGCTGGCGAACGGGAATCAACTGTCAGCAAAAGCCAGGATTGTACCCGGGACCAGCTTCTCGCTCAATGGACAGAACTTCTACTCTTCAAGCAGCAATCCCGTGAGTGGCACCGGAGTGCTGGGCCTGCACCGGCACACTCCCAGCTTCTTGGCAAGCTTCGGATTCGGCAAGTTCATCCCGCGTTCGAATCGGCACTGGTCGTTCCCTTCCGAGTTTGGGGTGGTATTCACCGGTGCTCCCACCATCAGCGTGATGAGCGCCGGATCGATATGCCAGGACTCCGCCCTGACCATATGCAGCAACGTCAGTGATTCGTCCAACCCCGTAGGAGCAGCTTTTAACTCGGCATTGCAGGCGCAGTTAACAAAATGGAGGCAATCGCTGAGTTCCGTGACGGTGTATCCCATCTTTTCCTACAGCGCCATGTACAGCTTCAACGTGCGGCATTGACGACTGGAAGAGGGACGGTTCCGGAAAGCGACTCTGATATCCTGATTGGTTTACCTGAGGGCCTGACCGGAAAATCCATCGGCCCCGGGTAATCTGAGGAGAGGTCGCGGCGCATGCCGGAACATCGAGGGCGGAAACATCACCAGGATCGCGTTGCGGAAACGCTGCGGGAAGAGATTGGAGCCATGATCGAGGGGGAGCTTTCCGACCCGCGGATCGCTTTCTGCCACGTCAGCGAGGTAGTTCTGAATCCCGGGGGCAAGTCGGCGCGCGTTTATGTCGCTTTGGACTCCACGGTACCGGACATCGCCAAAGCCGAGGAGGACACGGTAGCGGGTCTCGAAGCAGCCAAGGGTTATATTCGCTTTGAGCTCAAGGAACGAATGGGCGTGCGGCACGTCCCCGATCTGGCCTTTTTTGCGGATCGTTCCGGGCGATTCCAGGCGCGCATCGAGGAACTGATGGAGCGTTCGCGGAAACGGCAGAAGGCACAGGTAGAATAGGCCCGCATGGAGCTTTACGATCCGAGCCCCCTTCCCGCCGTCGCGTCCGGCGTGGATCTTCCCGGCGATCGGGAGAATGGTGCAATGGAGGCCAATTCAACCGCAGCCGGCGGGCCCGCTCAGTCTCCGCAAAACGGGGCGATTGAAGCCATCCTGGATGTGCTGCGGCGCGGTGAGAAGTTTCTCGTCTGTTCGCATTCCCGACCCGATGGCGACGCCGTGGGCTCCATGCTGGCGATGGGCATGGTGCTCACCCAGATGGGCAAGCGCGCCGACCTCGTCACCGCCGACCGGATTCCCAACGTATATCGCCAGTTGCCGGGAGCCGAAGACATCCGATGCGCGATGCGCGTGCATGGGCCGTACGACGCCGTCATTCTGCTGGAGTGCGATGGGCTGGAACGTGCCAGGCTGCGCGGCCTGGAGCCGTTCTTCCTCGTCAACATCGACCACCACACCAGTGCGCGCGAGTTCGGACATCTGAACTGGATCGATCGCGGTGCCGCCAGCGTTGGAGAACTGGTGCACCGTCTGGCAAAGGCGGCAGGATGCACCGTTACACCCGAGATGGCCGCCTGCCTCTACACCACCATCCTTACCGATACGGGCGGATTCTGTTATGGTGGCACGCGCGCATCGACCTTTGCCCTGGCGGAGGAACTCACGCTGGCTGGCGCCGATCCGGTTGCCATCGCGCGCGAAGTCTACTTCACCACGCCCACCTCGCGCTTGCTGCTGCTGGGCGCAGCCCTCAGCAATCTGAAGCGCGATGGCCGGCTGGCCTGGCTGTGGATCACAAACCACGACATGGAGCGGACGTGCGCAGCCGAAGAGGACTGCGAAGGAATCGTGAATTACGCTATTTCGATTGCCGGCGTGGAAACCGCGGCGTTCCTGCGTGAGCTGCCTGAGGGCATCATCCGCATTAGCTTGCGCAGCAAGGGCCGTGTCGACGTGGCGGCGATTGCCGTCAAACTGGGTGGAGGCGGGCACGAGAATGCCGCCGGAGTCACGCTGGATGGCCCGCTTCCGCGCGCGCTTGAACAGATTCTGGGGGAATTACGGACACGTGTTGCCGAGAATTGAGAAGGCCGAAGACGATTGGGAATCTGGTAGCCTTGGCTGGCAAGCACCCCAGCGACAGAGAGCACTCGCCTGGGAACGCCGTTATGATCACGGTTAGTCCGAAGCCAGTCTTCCGGGCAATCGTCCCCCAAGTGCGCACGTCCATTGCAGCGCTGCTCGAAAGGTAGATGTCGATCTCGCCGGCTGGAGAGCCTCTCGAAGTGGAGACATTTACGGAACCTTCCGCACCGGTCTCGCCGGAACGCAGTAACAGACGGCTGCCCAACTGGGCAACGATCGCCGAAGCGGCCGTGTTTCTGGCCTTCGCCATCTTCTTCATTACCTATGGAGAGACGCCGTACCTGGGCGGAGACGGCATCGGCCTGGTGGGCGCCGATGAGCCGCGTTACGCACAGATCGCGCACGAGATGCTGGACCGGTTCGACCACGCTCACACTCTCAAGCGAAAACTGAGCGCCTGCGTCACACCTTATCTGTACGGGCGACCGTGGCTGGAAAAGCCGGCACTCTATTACTGGCGCGCGATGTTCGTCTTCCAGGAGTTCGGTGTGCACGACTGGTCGGCGCGCCTGCCGTCGTCGAGCTTCGCCTTCATTATGGCGGCGCTCATTTATCTGCACATGCGACGATTCCGACGAGGCGGCCACCTCGATGCCGCACTCATCACGGTAGGCTGCGCGGCGGTTATCGGCTTTGCCCGCGGCGCCTCCACCGACATGCAGATGGCCGCGCCGTTCTGCATCGGATTGCTGGGCTGGTACGCATGGTACGAGACTGATTCAAAATTCTGGCTGTTTGATATTTACTTCTTCACCGGCGTCGCCACGCTGGCCAAGGGCCCGGTCGCACCCTTCCTGGCCGTCATGATCGTCGTGTCCTTCGCCGCCCTGCGCAGGGAGTGGTCGATTCTGACGAGGTCCATCTGGTGGCCCGGGATCCTGCTCTACTGCGCCATCGTGCTGCCCTGGTTCCTGGCCGTGCAGCATCAGAACCCGACCTTCTTCCACGAGTTTTTCGTCAACCAGAACCTGCGCCGCTTTGGGACCAACCGATACGAGCACCAGCAGCCGTTCTGGTACTACGGCGTAGTGGCCGTCCTTGGCATCATGCCTTGGACGGTGATCTCATTCCGCGCTCTTTGGGATGGAATCAAGACATCGGTGGCCGAGTGGCGGCTGCGCCACTCCCCGAACTGCAAGCTAAAGGCGCCACAGCCTGGGGATGCCTTTCCGGAGTTCCTGGTTCTGTGGGCGTTGATCCCCATCATTTTCTTTTCCTTCTCGCAATCCAAGCTGCCGGGCTATATCCTCCCGTCGATCCCGCCCATCACCATCCTGACCGGCGACTATCTTTTCCGGCGAAGAGGACCGGGACTCAACCGCTGGGAACTGGGCGGCCACGCGGTGCTTTCCGGCATCATGACCATGTTTGCGCTGCTGCTGCCCTGGTTTGTGGTGCACGGACCGGTTCTGCCCCCCACGCCTCCCCTGCTTATTGCGCTGGTGGCCGCTCTGGGAGCGGCGCTGCTCATCGTGGTGGTGGTAAATGGCTTCGGCGTGGCTCGGCTGCGCCTGGTTACGTGCGGAGTCCTGGTGGTGCTGGTGCTGTTTTTGTATGGTGTAGGGCCGGTCTTCGGCATTCCAGCCGTCGAGGCCACCAAGCGCGTCGTCCGTTTGCTCGACCGGTCCTATTCTGCCCGGCCGCTGGCTGACCGCCTGTCCGGACTTGCGCCTGCCAACGAAACGGTGGCCGTCTTCCGCGTGCGCCGCGACATGGAATACGGACTGGCCTTCTATCGCAATCACGAGGTAGCCAATTATGAGGAAGATGGCGTGCCCGCCGAGCAGCATTTGCTGGTGGCGCGGGTTACCGGGAGGAAAGGGACCGACCTTCATACCGCCGCCGCGCTGGAGGAATATCTCGAAGGGCGGCACTATGAGCAACTGTTCAGTTGGCCGGAGCAAGGATTGGAAGTCTATCTTGTAGGAGCAAGGTGACCTCGGCTGTTGCGTGCCGGGTTCAGTCGTGGCACAGTAACCGGGAGGCACTTGACTCCGTTACACGACGGCGCGGGGCATCGAAGCGCCGAAGCTTATCGATCGTCTTCCCCTACCCCGGGGAAGAACCACGGCGTTGAGGCGCCCGTGGCAACGGGAGGGGCATGACGACACCGGGAGTATCCCTGGAGATTCTCGACCTGCGGCACTTCACCGCCCCGCTCCTTCGGCCGTTGCTGGAGATCGAGGGCGATGTCTGGCAGCAGCGCCTGCACTGGGATTACCGCACCTCGGCCCGTCTCCTCATGCAATATCTCGACAGCCGCATGCTGCCCGGGTACGCGGCCGTGGACGCGGGCCGGGTGACCGGCTATGCCTTCTGTGTCTACGAAGAGACCAAGGCCGTCATCGGCGATGTTTTTGCAGTCTCTCCAGAGGATGCCAACGCCGGGGAGCCCCATCAAAGCGCCATTGAGATTGAGACCACGCTCCTGCGCCACCTCTTTGAGACGTTGCAGAACTCGCCCCACGTCGACCGCATCGAATCGCAGCTCCTGCTGCACCCGTCCGGAGCGCATGCCGGCGTCTTTCGCGATGCGGGATTCCAGGTCTACCGCAGGCTCTTTATGGTGCAGCGCCTGGTAGGGTTACCAATTCCGCAGCACGTCAGCATTCCACCCGACCTGGAGCTGCGTCCCTGGCGCGACGACGATCTCAATGCGGCGGGCCGGCTTATCTCCGAGGCCTATGCGGAGCATCCCGACAGCATCATCAACGATCAGTACCGGTCCTCGCACGGTTCCCTGCGCTTCCTGCACAACATCGTTCGGTACTCGGGATGCGGTGTGTTCGCGCCCCAGGTTTCGCACGTAGTGCTTGAGCGCGGTTCGCGGGAGATGGTGGCCCTGGTGCTTGGCTCGCGCGTAAGCGCCACCAGTGGGCATATCACGCAATTGTGCGTCCGCCCCAAAGACCGCCGGCGGGGATTGGGCCGCATGCTGCTGGGCGTTGCGGCTGCGGCTTTCGTGCGTCAGGGCCTCGGCGAGGTGTCGCTGACCGTCACCGAGGCCAATGCGCGAGCCATCGACCTCTACGCCAGCGAGGGCTACGAACTCCGCCACACCTTCGACGCCGCGGTATGGCGCCGCGACTCCAGCTTCTGAGCGCGCTTTCTACTGCGGCCGGTACTTCCTGGTACCGCTCAAGCGTTATGAGAGGATTTGCGAATGAGCAGACTCCAGAATCAAATCCGGCTCATCGTCTCATATGGATTGGCAGCTTTTTTCGTGGCGGAGTCGTTCAATCCAAATTTTTGGCGGCCCCACATTGAATCGCTGTCCTCACTGGTTCACGCGTCCGTTGGCCTGTTCGGTCTCCTGTGGCTTGTTCAGGCTCTGGTCATCCATCGACAGCTAAGGAAGCAACGGGGCTGATCAAGGAAGTCGTGGATGTGGCTTGCCCAGCCCGTGCGGAATCTGTTTCGCACCGGAAGGTTCGCCGTCTTCTCTGAAGCGGCCGGACCTTCTGGGCAAATGACGACAGCACGTTATATATGAAATGATTAGGTGTTGCCGCAGATCGTAGGTCTTCCGCTGAGACCCCATGCTAAAACGTTTCAGCTCAGGAGATTGCCAACGCGTGGCGGAACAGTTCTTTAGCGGTCGTTTGATATGGCGTCTTCATCCGATTCTGTGAATGGACACAACGGTCTGCAGTTTGGGCCGGACCCGGCACACGTTCGCGAGCAACTGAGGCGGCTCGTTGCGCACCCGTTGTTCACCAATAGCAAGCGATACCCGGTGTTGCTCACCTACACGGTCGAGCAAACGCTTCTGGGCAATGCGGGCGAATTGAAGGAAAGGACAATTGGCATCGAGGCCTTTGGGCGCGAACCCGTCTACGATGTCAATCTGGATCCGGTGGTTCGCACTGCGGCAGCCGAGGTTCGGAAGAGGCTCAGCCAGTACTATTACAACCCTGATCACGCCGGGGAATTGGTAATCGAACTGCCGATCGGCTCCTATGTCCCGACTTTTCGAGAGCCAGCCACCCCTCAGATCGGCTTCGCGGCGGACCCTTTAGTCGCCGAGAAAGCGGAGTCGCTGGATCCTGTTTTCCAATTGCCCACGCATGCACGAGCCGAACGGGCGCAGTCACGACTCGTGATCCGTCGCTGGATTCCGATTGCCATCGCATTGCTCGTCGCCGCGCTGATCGGATTTGGCGTTGGTCGCGTGAGACTTCCGAGCCAGGCGGCAGGTGCCGGTGAACCCTCAAACATGTCGCGCTTCTGGCAGCCGATTACCGCAACTTCGAGCCGGGTTACGTATTGTCTTGCCGAACCAACCGACTCTGCGGATCTCCAAAACCGGACGTACCCCGCCTCGGAGGGTGGTAATTTAAATGCGTACGATGTCGTCACCCTCGCCCGATCCCTTGTGCCGCTCGTTCCGAAGAATGGCCAATTTCGCGTGTTATCCGCTTCGGATACCGGCTTTGCTCAATTGCGAGAAGGTCCATTCGTACTGATTGGTGCATTCGATAATCCCTGGACGATGCGCATTACGCAGGATTTACCAATAGGGTTTGAATATGACAATCAGGTCCGCGAGGTCGTGGATCGCAAGAGTGCGCCCAAAAAGTATTGGACACTTCAATGGCAGGTTCCAGGCAAGAGTCTGGCGCGCGACTACGCCATCGTCGCCAGACTTCATGACACAGTCACCGGCGAGCCCGTCGTCATCCTGGCCGGCATCCTGGGGGAAGGAACCGAAGCAGCAAGCGAGGTCGTTTCGAATCCGGCGTACTTGGATGCAATGCTGCAAAAGGCTCCGAAGAACTGGGAGCAACTCAATCTCGAAGCCGTAATAGAAGCGAATGTTATTGACGGCCATCCAGGCCCGCCAACGGTCGTCGCCGTCGAGACGTGGTGAATCGCTTCTACCTCAGAAACCTGTATCATACATACCCGTCAGCCCACCCCCATTCGAGATCTATCCTCGTGTAAATGCGTGCTTTGTTGTTCTCTTGCCATGTCTGATGCACGATGCACCTTAAAAACTGCATAAGCTGCGCCTAGCCTGACACTTACGGTGGTCCGCATGATTCCCGCCATCAATGGAAGGAGGTTTTCTATGAGGCGCATCCTTGGGTTCGCCCTTTTGTTCATGTTGTCCTCAGTCACGCTAACGGCCGCGAAGAACTCGCAGACGTTTTACCTGAGTTCCGATGTTCGAGCGGGAAACGTTGAGCTACCCCGTGGAATATGCGAAGTGACCTGGAGCACACCTTCAGGATCCCGAGTGCAGTTGACCATCAAGATGGATGACAAGAAAACTGTCACCGTTCCAGCCGTCATGGTCGAGGGGAAGGAAGAAAAAGGCGGTGTGGTCACTTCGGTCGTGAACGGCGTTACGTACCTGGTCGAACTTCACACCAGGAATGCCAAATTTGTCTTTGAAAACGGCGCAGCTGCGTCCAAATGAGTTCTGTCAGGTGCCCCGAACGCGGCGGAGTAGCGTTTATGTTGCCGATCGGGCAGGAACTAACCTTTTCATCACCCTAGCGTGAAAATTTTTTGGAGACACATGCAGAACTGCAAGCCTGGTTCTTACCTTCTTCTCACCGTTATTGTCGCTCTCGCGCTCATCTCTGCAGCATCTATCGCGGCGGCTCAGAACCCAGCGGCTCAGAACAACGACCAACCCTGGATGAATCGCAGCCTTTCCCCGGAGGAGCGGGCCGACCTGGTTTTGAAAGAGCTCACTCTCGACGAAAAGCTAGCGCTACTCCATGGGAATGGCATGGCCCACGCGCCACAGTGGCAAATGCCACTTTCAAACCTTGCAAATGGTGGCGCCGGATACGTAGAGGGTGTGAAACGCCTCGGGATCCCGCCTTTGATTATCTCGGATGCGGGCTACGGAGTAAGAGACAGCGGCGCAAACGGCCGATACTCCACGGCTATGCCTTCGAGTCTTGGCGCTGCGGCGAGCTGGGATCCGGACTCAGCTTGCGAATTTGGAACCGTGATCGGCACAGAGCTGCGGGCGCAAGGGTTCAACATGACTCTGGGGGGAGGAGTCGATCTGGTCCGCGAACCCCGAAATGGCCGCAATTTTGAATATGCGGGGGAAGATCCGCTCCTTGCCGGCACCGTGGTAGGCAACCTGATGAAATGCGAACAGGGCCAGCACGTGGTCGGTGACATCAAGCACTACGTGATGAACGACCAGGAGACGGGACGTTTCTTTGTGAACGCGGTCATCTCGAAGCGAGCGATGCAGGAGTCGGATCTGCTCGGCTTTCATATCGCCATCTCCATCGCGAATCCCGGTGCAGTGATGTGTTCCTACAACCGGATCAATGGTGACTTCGGTTGCGAGAACCCCTACACGCTTCACGATGTACTCAAGAAAGACTGGAGCTTCAAAGGGTTCGTCATCTCCGACTGGGCAGGAACTCACAGCACAGAAAAGGCGTCCGCAGCAGGTCTCGATCAGGAACAACCGATGGCGGACTTCTTTGGCCCGAAGCTCAAGGAAGCAGTGGATGCCGGAAGAGTGCCGATTTCAGAAATTGACGACCATGCGCGGAGAGTTCTCTACGCTGAATTTCTATCTGGAATCGTCGACGACCCGCCTCAGAACGGCGTCGTCGATGTGGAGAAGGGATTCGAAGTAGCGCGACGTGTCGAAGAAAAGAGCATCGTTCTTCTTAAGAATGCTTCAACCGTACTTCCGATTGTTTCGTCGAAGGTTCACAGCATTGCGATCATTGGCGGGCACGCTGACGTCGGGATGATTTCAGGCGGAGGATCGGCGCAGGTGGATCCGCCGGGCGGAAACGCCATTATGCCTCCGGGCAAAGGCGCCACAATCTGGCAAAAACCCGTTTGGTTCCCAACCTCTCCTTTGAAAGCGCTCCAGGCGAAACTGCCGAACACGAAGATCGAGTTCGATCCCGGAACGGACACGACGTCGGCAGCGAGCTTGGCCAAGAGCAGCGATTTGGCGATTGTGTTTGCGTATCAGTGGCTGTCAGAGGACATGGATGTGCCGAGCCTTTCGCTTCCTGACAATCAGGATGCGTTGATCGAGCAGGTAGCGTCGGCGAATCCGCACACCATCGTCGTATTGGAGACCGGAACTGCTGTGACTATGCCCTGGATCGACAAGGTGGCCGGCGTAGTCGAGGCTTGGTACGCCGGCAGCTCGGGACATAAGGCGCTGGCGGACGTACTTGTTGGGGATGTCAATCCTTCTGGAAAGCTTCCGCTGACTTTCACCATTACTGAAGCGGATCTTCCGCACCCGGATCGTCCCGAGAGTTCCTGCTGCTAGTCAGCCACAAGCTGGAGATGTAGCGGACAACGGAGCTCCTTCTTCGAATGCTTCTGCTCACACAGGCTACGCTGTCCACTACGACGAAGGTGCGCGCAGTCGGTTACAAGTGGTTCGAAGAGCAGCACAAGAAACCGCTGTTTGCCTTCGGCTTCGGTTTGTCTTACACGACCTACGCATACTCCGGCCTGAGTGTCGACTCAGGCACGAAGACTGTGCGCTTCACTGTCAAGAACACTGGGAAGAGGCCCGGGACCGAAATCGCCGAGGTGTACGCTCGGCTTCCGAAAGGCACAGACGAACCTTATAAGCGGCTGTCGGGATGGACGCGGGTCGCACTCGCACCGGGCGAATCGAAAGCAGTTTCTGATTGCGATCGACGACCGCGTCCTGAAGACATTCGACGAAGAGAAGAATGCCTGGAATATGACACCGGGAGATTATCAAGTCTCGGTCGGTGGATCGTCTGACAACACGCCGCTGACTGGGACTCTCGTAATTCGCTGAATTCCTGTGATCGCTGTCTCCCTCTGAACTCTGAACTGGATCCTAACGAAGATGCGCGGGAATGCGGCCGCGAGCCTGAACTGTGGACATTGATTTCTGCTACTTATTCCATTCGTGCTTTTTGTCGCATGGCTTGTCTTGAAGTATTACAACGAGCCCGTCCGCTCCGAGCTAGCGCTACGGGATCAAGCCGGCGACAGTGAAGGTTCCCGGACAGGCAGGAGAAGCACCATGATGTCGATATTGAAGAAGCTCGTACGTTCTGCAGGCCTCGCTACTGATACTTGGATTGGTGTTCGCGACCCCACTCTTGGCGCAGGAGCAAGCCTCCTTTGGCTGGCATGGTCTTTTGCGCGACAGTGCTGGCGCACCGATCGCAGACGCCAAAGTGAAGCTGACGGGTGCCGCCACGGCCGAAGCCAACACTAGCGCCGACGGAAGCTTTACGCTTTCCGCACTACGTGGCGGGCAATACAGGCTCGCAATCGTCGCCGAGGGCAAGACCGCTGCCTACGCCCAGGCTATTACGCTGGCCTCCGATGCTCCGCCTGTTGTGATCACGTTGTCGAGCCGGGGCGAAATCACTGTGGCGGCGCAGCAGGGCACAGGTGCAACGGGCGGTGAAGCACTTTCCGGACAGGCAGTGAGTTCTCTACCTCTGAACGGCCGTGACTTCAGTACTTTGTTGCTCTTGGCAGCCGGCACGATGACCGATACAAACGGCGCGACGAATTTCACCCAGCAGTTTGCGATCAACGGCCAACGCGGGGTGGAGGCGACATTTGCCATGGATGGCGCGGACATCAGCGATCCGGAGATGGGTGGCAGTATCATGCCGAACTTCAACGTAGACGCCATTCAGGAACTGCAATCGAGTTCGGGATGGATGCCGGCTGATATCGGTCGTGGGGCGTCGGGCTTCACAAACATCATCACTCGCTCCGGCGCGGCCGGCTTCCATGGCTCGTTTTTTGAGTTTGTGCGCAACTCGGCGTTTGACGCGCGCAATTTCTTCGATCATCCCACTCCTGCATACCCGGGACGCATTCCCCCGTTCCGTCGCAACGAATTCGGATTCACCAATGGCGGTCCCGTCTACATCCCTCATCTCTATGACGGGCGTAAGCGCACCTTCTACTTTACTGAGTACCAGGCCTTCCGCCAGGTGCTGGGAACCACTCAGGTCATGCCCGTACCCACCGCCGCACAACGGCCTTCTGGAAGCTCAAATATCGTCTCCGACACGGTGAGTTTTCCTGACGGCACAACCGATTCGCTGGCCGTTCCGGTGAATCCGTCAATCGCTGCGATCCTGGCTCGATATCCTCTGCCGAATCTTCCTACTGGTTCCTTCGGCGCGAATACCTACGCTACCGCTTCGAAGGTGACCACCAATGCCGACCAATTCTCGTTGCGCATCGACCACAAGCTTTCAGCAAAGAATCAGTTCTTCGCGCGCTTCACGATGGACAACCTGACGGGACCGACGACAAACCCGGATCAGACAGCGATCGATCCCGCCTTCGCCGTCGAGTACCTCGACCGGCAGCGCAACGTTGTCGGCACACTTACAACAACGTTCACGCCAAAGCTTGTGCTCGAGTCCTCACTCTCGATAACCCGATCCACCCCTGGCTTTCCTACCCCCGATCACACGGACCCCGCGGTGAAGTTTGAAGATGGCCTCTTCGAAGCCTTCAACAGCGCCGGCGGATCAGTGATGCAGGCCTACGGCAATCTGTTCCAGGAGCGGGAGAACGTCAGCTACTCCGTTGGACAGCACACTCTGAAAGCGGGCTTCGAAGCCAGGAAGAACGTGGACACTACCTATTTCGGTATTCCACCGAATGGGGAGTACGATTTCGGCGGCGGTACTGCCTACGCAACGGAAGCGATCGCGTCCGCGAGTGGCAAGCACAACGTCAACGTGGGTGATCCTCTACCGGATACGCTCTCTGGTTTGCTCTCAGGTTCGCCCTTTGCCTATATCGTAGCCGTTGCGCCTCCAGGAGTTTCAGGTGGTGCACACATTGGTCCGGCTGCCATCAATCGCAGCGATTACAACGCCTATGTCCAGGACACTTGGAAGGTCACGCCAAAACTGACGCTGGACTACGGTGTCCGCTGGGAGTACTACACCCCGATCACCGAGCGTGCACATCGCACTGGCTCCTTCCGCACACTGAATGGAGTCCTGGATTATGTTGTCAACCCTCAGCCCGGATATTCAACCACCTGGAACGGATGGGGCCCAAGGGTACAAAGCACCTGGGCGCCGCTTAAGAACTTTACCGCGCACGCAGGTGGAGCGGTGATGGTAATACCGCCTAATATCTGGCAAGACAACATGCTCACTGGTTCTACACCTTTCGCGATCAGCCCGCGGCGTCAGTCCTCATCGAGCGCGCCACTCGCGTATGGATTCACAATCGCCCCATCCGTGTTGCCCATCGCCTACGATCTAAACGGCGATGACATACTGGCGAAGGGAACGAAGAATATTCCTGCCAACACGCCGATGGACGTGGATCGCTACGAGAAGGATTTGGCCAACGTCACGTCCTCGGGTGCGGTGAGTTCTTTGAACCTCTCCGGGATCGATGCCAAGTTTGGCAATGGCACCCTCTACACCTGGACACTGGGCCTCGAGCGCAAAATCGCCAACCTGACTGCGGATCTGGGCTACGTGGGAACTGCGGCGCAGAAGCTTCCGCGCATCTCTTTTCCGAACGCCTATCCCGGTGCTACCTCTGAGTTCGCACCCTACACGCAATTCAACTCCGCGGGTGACGTAACCGGCGGCTTTGGGGTGATGAACGTCATGACCAACGATGTGCACTCCAATTACAACGCGCTGCAGGCGTCGCTCTTCGGTACCGTAGGTCATGGCGGACCCGGCATTCAGGTCTCATACACCTGGGGTAAATCGATTGATACTACTTCGTTGGTGTTGAGTGGTACGGGTTCAACAGGTGCTACCACCTCAGGAGCGTCACAGGACCCGTTCAATCTTCGCGCAGAGAAGGGGCCTTCGGCCTTTGACGCGACCCACAACTTTGGATTGAGTGTGGCGCAGGACCTGCACATGGAGAGCGCGAGCTTCTTGAGCGTGCTTCCGCGCAGCATTACCTATGGGTGGGAACTGCTCTCCATCTCTTCGATTTCCTCCGGTGCTCCGTTCACCGTTTACTCGGGCATACAGCAGACGGGAGCCGGCGCGAACGGCGTGGATCGTCCGGATCAGATCGCTATGCCGCAGCTTCCGCGGCGCGCAAAAACCGGCAGGATTACTTCGGCATGGGAGCAGCCAACGCCAGCACATATTTCAATATTCCGATTCACATCGCCGGCGGTACCGGACCCAACCAGGGACGCTTCGGCACACTCGGCCGAGATACTTTCCGTGGGCCTGCCTACTACGATTACGATTTCGCAATGATCAAGGACACTCCGTTCGGAAGGAGACCCTCCGGCGCAGAACGCATGGACATCCAGTTCCGCGGAGAGTTCTTCAATCTGTTCAACATCGTCAACATGGGGCTTCCATCGAACATCCTGAATGGTTCTGGTTTCGGAGAAATCTCCAAGACGGCTGGCACGTCGCGGCAGATTCAATTGTCGCTCAAGCTTATCTACTGATCGAGATCGCTTGACGTTGAGATGCCGCAGATAGATGTCCAAGGATCTCGCAACTCAGAAGTTGTCGACCATCCAGGCATTGTTTTCCGCCGGGATCGCCTCGAGCAACAGACCGTGTTGCCCATCGGGAGATTGATACAGACAATAAAACTCGGTGTTTGCACTGCCCTCCAGGACCACCTTCGCCTTGCCTGCCTGATCAATCTCGAGAATGACCTGGACTCCCTTGGGCTTGAAACTCTCCGCAAAAATGGTCTTGCTGTCGGCTGACCAATCCCCATTGTTGAGATCCCAGTCCTTCACGGTGACATCGCGGGCCTCAGCGGTTTCTGTAGAGATAAATCGGATTCGATGTTGATCGAGGAAAACAGCAAGCTTCGTACCATCTGGAGAAATACTCCAGTTCGTGTAGCCATTGGGTACTCTCACCACCTCGGGGCCCGCTCCGTGTTCCAGATCGAAAGAGCGAAAAATGAGGTCGCTCCCCACAAGGTTGCTGAAGACGCATAATTTCGAGGGAGCCTGCGCACACTCGAGGTTGATGATCCCCTTTTCCTGCAGGACCAGGTGAGGAGGCCCGCCGGCGAGAGGCTTGCTCATCAGGGACGCCGGAAACGAAACATCCGTCGATCCCGGCGCGGAGAGATAGAGAACCTGCGTTCCATCCGCGCTCAAACGCGGGAGAGAAATACCGGCGCCCTCCACCAGGACCTCGGGAGTGGTTTCATCAATGTTCTGCTTGAAGAGTTTCCACGTGCCATTGCGGTTGGAGACAAAAAGCACGGCCTTGCTGTCCAAGGTCCAGGCGTCGGCGATGTTGTCATTCGAGTCCAGTGTCAGGCGGCGAGGATCTTTCCATTGATGGCTCCGCGCATCGAATTTGACGATGAACACCTCGGTCGGTGCGTTTGTTCTCCAAATAACCAGACGCTTCCATCCGCAGTGGTGCTTAACCCGCTGATTCCGCCCTCTCCGTGTGTAATCGGTTGCGGAGGACCGGCGGCTTTCCGGTCCGCTCGTCAACCCGGATGGAATTGACGCCGTAGTTGTTTTGTTTGCCGGCAGGGTCCTCCCGGTAAGCGAAAAGAATTCGTCCATCCGGGGCCCACCAGAGCGCCGGTCCTACCCGAGGATCATCGAGGACAACAGTCGGACTCCCACCATTCGGGTCGATGGTTTGCACCGAAAAGGTGGGCCCGACAGGGCGGGGCCGGCTACGAAGTGCATTTCAACATATGCCAGACGGTTCCCGGTCGGCGACCATACCAATGGATAGATCCTGCTCGGCATGGAAACCTGCTGATCCGCGATTGTGGCCGAGACCACCTTCCGGGCATTGGCTCCGTCCGAGTCCATCACCCAGAGCTCGTTGCTCAAAGCAGGTCGTGGCAAGTATGCGATCCGCGATCCATCCGGGGACACGACTCCGGCTGCGGCATCATCCATTAACTTTTTCGGCTCGCCGCCCAGGAGAGAGAGTTTATACAGGCTCGGCCTCCATACGCCGCCTGCTCCGGGTGGTTCATCGACTCTCAACACCAAAAAATGCGTACCGTCCGGGAACCAGCCGTCTGCCATACCTCAAAGCCCTTTGGCAGGGTCCAGGGGCGGGTTTCGCCGGTGGACAGCTGGCGCACGTAAAGCCCGGTGGGGTCTGAGTAGGCGACATACTTGCCGTCAGGAGAGACGGCCGCGCCGTGGACGGGATCTTCGGGAGGATTCGAGGTGATGCGCTGCTCCGTCAACGGGTATGCGACGGAGTTTGCGGCCGCGCCATGCCGATCAACCGCTTGACGAATGAGGAATCCCGCCCCGAGCAGTGAGAGAGCGACGACGAAGATAGCCGCGAAAATCAGGCCTCGTGGGAGGGTTCGCTTTTCGCCGGAGGCTTTCACGGCGGTGATCTGCATATCGGCAGCCGCTTCGGTCTCTTCGATTGCGATCTCAGTGCGCGACCGCACTTCGGCGATGAGTGCCTCGCTTCCATTGGAGACCGTGCGAACCGGAACAGCAAATCGATAACCGCGGCCGGGAACGGTGATGATGTAGCGGCGTTCCTCCGCGGTGTCGCCCAGCGCCTTGCGCAGCATGAAGATGTTCTGGTTGAGATTGGCCTCCTCCACGAACGAGTCAGGCCAGATGGCTTTGAGGAGTTCGTCTTTGGTGACGACTTCGCGGCTGCGGCGCACCAGCACCAGCAGCGTCTCGAATGCCTTGGGCGTGACGGCGACAGGCTGCCCTTCGCGAAGCAGGACCTGATTGTCAGGGTCCATCCGAAATGGGCCGAATTCGTACACGAACTTGGGATCGCTGTTCATGTTCAAGCGGGCGCGGGGCCGTGCTGTCCGATAAGCGAGGAATACACGGGCAATCTACCACGAGCCGCATTGGTTTGAAGCGGATATTCGTGCGCGATTTCCTGCAGCGCTAAGCTGCTGATTCTCCGCGATCAAACAGCTCATTGAGAGCCCTTTGATAAATATTGATACCCGCTTTAAGGACTTCGTGGTGCGGATTGGGGCAGGATGCGCTCATTCAATGCCACCTGAAAACGGGCGGCAGACTCCGAGCGAATCAATGATGATCACCAGGACTACAAAAATCACGATTGAAACCGAGGCGATGCTGGTTGTTCGCCGCGGCCAGACCGTGATGACGTGGTGCCCGCAATGCCAGGCCGAAGTGGAAGTGGTGCTCTGCGAAGACGCCGCCGTCGCACAGCTACTGGGCGGGACTCGCGCCGGCTCGCTGCACGTGTGGAGTACGCCAGGCAGTTCGACTCAGATCTGTCTCCCCTCGCTGCTTTCCCAGCCCAGCGAAGTTCAGCAAGTTCACACGCCCGGGCGAACCCTTACCGGCGAAGGAGAAGAACCTTGAACCGGAAAAACACCCATCCATTTTCGGTGTAGCACCAAGCCGAACTGCAGATCTGGGAACGCCGCTGAATGACGGCGCAAGCACCCGCTCGCAATGCCGATACCGGCCGACCTGGGCAGGCTTCGGCCAGACCCGATCAACCTCTCTCGCCGGGCTTCGCACGGGTCCGGCCGGAGACCAACCTCTCAATTCACAAGGAGAATTCCATGCGCTCAGCCCTTTCGAACGCCGCCGCCCCTGCCGCGCCGTCCAGCAAACATCTGCTCAGATTGCTGGTGGTTCCGGCCCTCTCGCTCGCACTTCACTCCGCCCCCGCGTTTGCAGGTGAGTATGTGTGTACTAACGCTACTCTCGCGGGCACCTACGGCTGGACCATTCAGGGATTTGCACCGAATCCCGATGGCACCATCAGCCCGACGAAAGGGGTTGCCATTACTGATTTCGACGGCGCCGGCAAGTTCACACAACGGGATTTTGTCGAGACCGCCGGGGTGCCCCAGGCAAGCAATGGCAGCGCGCAGACTGGATTTCAGTTCTCAACCGGAGAGACGGGCAAATACTCCCTGAATCCGGATTGCACCGGCACAGCGGAGATTGATTTGAACGTGCCCATCCCTGGAGAGGGCGGTGTAATCAAGTTGATGCTGGTGGTGACCAACGGGGGGCGCGTCATTCACACCGTCGTTTCTGAGTTGATTCCTCCAGGAACCACAGTGCCGTCGCTGGTTACCACCAGCAGTGAAGCTTGGAGGATCGAACCGGAGTCGGATGCTCACTAGATTCAACGCCAAGATTGAAGCGACCCACGACCCTGGCTGCCGCCTGCACTGGAATCCGCAGGCGCGGCTGGGGTGGTTGGCGTGCGGCCTGTTCCATAAGTTGTGTTGGATTGGTCGGGGAGAGAGGATTTGAACCTCCGACCCCCTGGTCCCGAACCAGGTGCTCTACCAGGCTGAGCCACTCCCCGACATCTGTTGCGGACGCGTATCGCGGGGCGCTGCCTGGTGCGTTTATCCCTTTGAGGCGCTTGGATCAGTGTAGCAGAATTCGCTGTTTCCGTTGAGGCGGCCTATCGGGGATTACCCTATCTTTTGCACGAAAAATAAAATCGCGGAACCTTCTTGCAATCATGCGGTTAGACACTGCTCACATGTCGAGTGTGATTTGGAACACAAGGGCAGTGGACAGTGAACAGTGAACAGTGAACAGGCAGGTGAGGAGTGAAAAGTGAAGACGCGGGATCAAGTGATTGAGTGATCAAGTGATGATGAGTCCGCGACATTACCGCTCCCGCCTTTCTGTTCGTGGTCCCAAATGAAAAAGGCCCGCATCGACGGGCCTTCCTTGACTGCTAATACTAGTATGGCATATTCGGCGATATAAATACCAATCCATTCGAGATTAGTTTTCACTTTGTTTTGTGGTTGGTGCAGCGATTTCCTCGGAAGTGCCTCTTGACAAGGTTTGGGGTGCACCCCTGGAGTGAGACAGGACGCTCATTTTGACCAGAGTCGGAGGTCAGATTGAGCTACGCACCTAGTAATAGGAGACGACTTTCCTCCACTTTGGGCGATGGAGAAGCGGGCGCGAGTCGAGCGAAATGGGGAGTGGTTTCGTTCTTTTGGCGCCCACTCCTGTTCTTCGTCACCTTATCAGGACAACATTACTGTGGCTGGGGGACCGGAAGCTTCTGGCGCGCGGGAGCCTGAGACGATGCGTTCTGGTCGCCCTGAGCGCCGTTGCTCGTGGCGTTCGCCATGGATGCCAGCTCCGACTGCCGGTACTTCGGCGCGCTCACATACCCATGCACGTGGTCCTTGCTGATGCTGTTGATGACCACTTCCACCGGCTGCGGGCTGTCGGGCGTGTAGAACATCACCGGCTGGTACAGGTTGATGTGCTTCTGGGACAGGTTGCGGTCGTCGACGATCAGCTCCATGTCGGCGTACTGGTGCTTGTCGTTGGCCTTCTTCAGCCGCATGCCGAAGGGGCCCTTGTGCTCAAACTGCTTGGACTTCGACAGGTCGAACTCGGTGTAGTTGCGCTCGCCCTTCTTTTGCAGGAGCACCAGCTCGTCGTGGGTGTGGGCGATGGAGCCGGACAGCTCGGTGCGGGTGTTCACCAAGTCGCCCTGGGTGCCGGCTATCTGGCTGCGAGCATCCTCAATTGCCTTGCCCTGGGCGTCGAGCTGCGACTGCAGCTTTTTGAACCGGGGGTCTTCGCGGCGCACGATGGCGCGGGGCTTGGCCGGGCGATCGGCGGCGACAACCGGGGCAGGCGCCGGTACGGGCGGCGCTTCAGCGCGCGCCACCAGTGTGTTGACCTTGCCGGTCAGGTCATCGAGCTGGTGCTTGGTCTGATCCAGCGCCGCGGTGGTCTGCTGGTTCTTGATCTCGAGGCTGGCCGCAGCGTTGTGCTCGTGGATGGCATATCCGCCGAGCGATCCGCCGAGCACGACGATCGCGGCGCCGGCCGCGATCTTCTTCACAGCCATACCTCCGGCAGCGGTTGAAGCTTCAAACATAGGTTGTCCTCCGAGGGGGATTCCGTTCTGTCCCTGGGAAGGTTGCACGTCCGGTGCCAGACAAGCCGGGTCGCAAGGCTCTGATTTAAAGAGTGTTGGGAGTACGCGGGATGGCGGCGCGGGTGCAAGAATCTCCCTGACCGGGAAATTCTTACCGCGCGGCAACCATGCGGCGGAGTTTCAGCGACTAAGGCGCGCTTGCATGGGTGCAATGCGTTACATTGCTGGCATGCGCCTTCCGGTCAAGATTGGGCTGTTTGCCGGCTTGCTTCCGACTGGCCTGCTGTTGGCGGCGCTGCCGCCGGGGATGGCCCAACAGCAGCCGGTTCACGCCGACTCCGTACTGATCCTCAAGAGGGATCATGTGCTGGAACTGCTCGCGGGCGGCAAGGTGATTCGGACATATAAGGTGGCGCTGGGTAGCGGCGGCCTGGCCGCGAAGGAACGGGAGGGGGACGGGCGCACGCCCGAGGGCAGATACGTGATCGACAGCCGCAACGCGGCCAGCCAGTATCACAAGGCGCTGCATATCTCGTATCCGAACGCCGACGACCGGAAGCGCGCCGCGCGGCTGGGGGTATCGCCGGGTGGAGCGGTGATGATTCACGGTTTGCCCAACGGCAAGGGTTTTATCGGGCCGGCACACCGGCTCTACGACTGGACTCTGGGGTGCGTTGCGGTGACGGACGCGGAGATCGACGAGATCTGGAGTCTTGTCCCGGTAGGGACGCCGGTCGAGATCCGTCCGTAACGTTTCCTATTTGCCGTGGGGCAAGTAAATTGGAAGGGCAGTGTCGCATATTGATTCAGCTTGCGAGCAATGGTCCGCGATCGCCAGTTATGGCGGGGCAGAGGGCGGATTCTGCCGCGGAACCGGATATCTCCATCGATGGGAATCCGGCCGTGAACACGGGAGTATTCATGACCGGCTCACTTTGGACGGATGTCCTTCTTTTCGTTGCCTTTATCGCTCTGTTGTCGGTGGCGATCTTCCGCCTCGACACGATCATGTCGACCTCACGCCCGAAACCGGAGAAACCCAAGTTTTGCGGTCTTGATGCGTCGGGGAAGATCGTTTTGATCGATCCAGATGGGCGCGCCGCCCGCCGCAGGCACCGGAGATAGGCAACAACAGCACGCGCAAGTCCCCCTGGGCCGCTCTGCGCGTCTCGTGATGGCGCTTGACCGGCGCTACAGTGGCTTAACTGCGCTTCACATCGGTTTGTCTCGTGATGACGCTTGGCCGCGAGCCAGGCAAGGTGCAGATGTGCGGACCTGGAGGTCCGCACGACAGCTGGCCAGGGGCGGGCGCTACAGTGGCTTAACTGCGCTTCATCATCGCCTGGCGCTATACTGCGCGTTATCGACAGAGGATGCCTGGTCGTCTGGGTGGTACACGCGTTCTTGCAGAAACTTCGCAAGAGTACGACGCGCGTCCGTTCCTTGGATCAGGGGGCCGCTGGCAGGCCAGCGAAGGACGAATGGGATTCCTGATTGCAATTCTGGCGGTACTAACGCTTTTTGCCTTCACGCGGATAGGAAAGCTGCGGGACAGCTTTGAGGAGCAGCTCGCCAAGTTGAGCGATCGAATTCGCGACCTGGAAGCCCAGATCGCGGCGCTTCGACGGAGCGCGGTTTCGACGGAGCGCCCCGGGACTATCGAGGAACGGGAGGCGCGAAAGCCGGTGGTGGAGACTGCCGCGCCCAAGCCGGCTCCGACTATGACGCCGGAACCGAGGCCCACCACGGTTCCCGCGGTGAATCCAATTCCCCCGGTCATGCCGGCTTCCCGACCCGCAGCCACGCACTCCGCTCCGTTGCCGGTTGCGCCGCTGCGAACGCCCACTACGGCGGAGGCGCTGGCTTCTCTCGGCGAAACGAGACCGCTGGAGCCAGCGAGAACGTACGCTGCGCCGATCGCTGAACCACGGCCGTCGGTTCCGCGGTTTGCATCCGCATCGGCGAGCATGCCAGCCGAGACGGCTGCACCGCGGCGCACGGTTGCCGAGTGGCTGCGCACGACATTGCCTCTGGAAGAAGTGCTGGGGCTGAATCTGTTCGCCAAGATCGGGATTGTTCTGCTGGTGCTGGGATTCGCGCTGCTGGGGCGGGTTGCGTTGGTGTCGATGGGGCCGGGCGCGCGCGTGACGCTCATTTATGCCGTCGGGGGCGTGCTGCTGGGAGGCGGGATCTGGCTGGAACGCAAGGAGCGCTATCGCCTGGTGGGGCGAGCGGGGATTGGCGGCGGGTGGGCGCTGCTGTTTTTCACGACGTATGCGCTTTCACACGTGGCGCCGATGACGGTTCTGCAGTCGAACACGGCCGATTGCGTGCTGATGCTGATTGTGGCGATCGGCATGGTGGCACATACGCTGACCTATCGGTCGCAGGTGGTCACGGGCCTGGCATTCCTGCTGGCGTTTTCGACGGTCGCGCTGAGCCAGGACACGGTTTACTCGCTGGCGGCCGGCGTGATTCTGGCGCTGGGGATTGTGGCCATTGCTCTGCGCATGGGCTGGTTTGAGCTGGAGATATTTGGAATTCTGGCCAGCTTTGCGAATCATTTTTATTGGCTCTACAGGCTCTATCCCGATGGGGTTGCGGGGCATGTCTTTCCGCAGTTCTGGCCGAGCTGCATCATTCTGGTTTTGTACTGGGCGGTTTTTCGCATCTCGTACGTGGTTCGCGGGGTGAAGAGCGCGCGGGACGAGAGGCACTCGGCGATCGCCGCGATTCTGAATCCCGTTCTGCTGCTGGCCACGATGAAGTTTCAATCGAGCCGGCCGGAGCTGGCGTTTTATGCGCTGCTCGGTTTGGGCGCGCTGGAATTTTTGTTTGGGCAGTTACCGGTGACGCGGCGACGCCGTCCGGCGTTCATTTTGCTGAGCGTGCTGGGCACGATATTGATTTTTGCGTCGGTGCCGTTCAAATTCAGCGGCAATAACATCGCGCTGCTTTGGATGATTGCGGCCGAGGTGCTGCTGGTAGCGGGGATCGTGCAGAAGGAGTATGTCTTCAGGCGCCTTGGCCTGATTGGCGGATTGTTCACTGGGCTGCTGGTGATCTACGAAGCCTCGTCGCTGGTCGCGCTGCGCATGACGTCGCAAGAGCCACGGATTAAGGATGGTGTGCTGCTGCTGGCTTGCAGCGTTTTGTTTTATGGGAATGCGCATTTTCTGCGACGCCGGTGGAGCCATCTCTTTAGCGGAATGGAAGAGACGCTGGCGGTGGGCCAGAGCTACCTGGGCGCGTTGACCGCGTTTCTGGGCAGCTGGGCGATGTTCACCAACGAATGGACGGCGGTGGCATGGGCAGTGCTGATGCTGGCATGCGCATGGGGCAAGAGACGGCTGGATGATAATCATGTGCTGGTGCAGGCGATGGGCTTCGCCGTTGCGGCTCTCACCGCGGTGTACGCGCTGAACGTTCAATTAAGCGCGCGGTATCCTCACCATGCCGCGGGGCGGTTGATCACTCTTCCCTTGCTGGCCTGTGCGTTCTATTTGACGTATTGGATGTTGCGGGTGGGCGAGGACCTGCGCGTGATTGCGCGGAGGATGGCGCTGTGGGCGGGTTCGGCGATGCTGGTCACACTGGCGTGGACCGATGTGAAGCAGACGTGGCTGGCGCTGGTGTGGATTGCTCTGGCTGCGTTGCTGAGCATTGCGGGACGGCGGCTCGAGATTGGCGATCTCACGTTTCAGGAACACGTGCTGGCGATCATGGGAGCGGCGGTGCTGGCCGCGTTCAATATCGATGCGGCCGGCGCGATGGAGCGTTATGTTCCGATAGCCGGCAGCGCGGTGATGTTGTATGCCATTTCGCGGTTCTGCACGATGCGTGGCGCGGGTTACGCGCGGCCTGCCGCGTGGGTGCATACCTGCGGCGGAACGGCACTGCTGGCGGCACTGGCGTGGCATGAGGCTCCGCAGCCGTGGATCGCGGTAATTTGGGCGGTGTTTGCACTGGGACTGGCGGTGGCGGATCGCATCTTCGGGGTTGAGGAGTTTCCCTGGCAGGCGCACGTTTTGGCTGCGGGCGCTGTGATTCGCGCGGTCACGCTGAACTTCTATCTCGAAGACAAGTTCCATGGCGTGGATCTGCGGCTGTTGACGATCGCGATTTTGATCGCGGTTTTGTATGCGCTGGCGGTGTGGGTGCGAATGCCGGCTTCGCCGCAGTCGGCGGACGCGCGGCACGCGTACACATGGATTGGATCGGGGCTGCTGGCGTGGCTGCTGTGGAGCGAACTGCAACCGGTGAGCGTTGCTGTGGGCTGGGCGATGCTTGGATTTTTGCTGTTCGAGGTGGGGCGGTGGCGCGCGGTTGGCCAATTGCGGCTGCAGGGATATGCCGGCTTGACGGCGGCGTTTGTGCGCATCTTTTTTGTGAACCTGACCGCGGCTGCGCTGCCGGGCGAGACGATCAGTCCGCGCATCTACACCGTCGCTCCCATCGCGCTGATTTACTTCTTCGTCTGGGCGCAGATGCAAACGAAGAAGGATGCAGTTGAGCAGGGCAGGGTTCGGGTGGCGGACCTGATCGCGTACCTGGGAACGATTTCGATTGCGGCGCTGATTTATTTCGAGGTTCCGGGGGAGCGGATCATCGTGGCATGGGCCGTGATGGTGGCGGGGCTGCTGGGTGCGAGCTTATGGATGGGGAGAGAGGTGTTTCTGCACCAGGGTGAATTGCTGACGGCGGGCATTGTGGTGCGAGCGCTGGCGCACAATTTGTTTGGCGGCAGCTATTTTACGGAGAACGGCTGGCGCGGGAGCATTGGCGTGGTTTCGATGACGTCGGCGCTGCTGCTGCTGACGTTGCCGATTGGGTTTCGGCTGCGGGCGCGGTATGCGGAGCAGGGAGCGAGCAATTTGCTGGTGAGGAATCTGGCGCTGCGGCATCCGGAACAGATTTTGTTCTTTGCGCCGGTGCTGCTGATCTCGATGATGATCGTGGTGAAGCTGAATCCGGGGATGGTGACGCTGGCGTGGGGGATTGAAGGCGTGATGGTGATCGTGCTGGGGCTGGTGGCCAGCCAGAGGTCGTATCGGCTGACGGGGCTGCTGCTGCTTTTGCTGTGCGTGGGGAAGATTGTGGTGCGGGATGCGTGGCATCTTGCGGATCGCGATCGGTATATCACGTTTATTGCGCTGGGGGCCGCGCTGACGCTGGTTTCGACGCTGTACGGCAAATTTCGGGAGACGCTGAGGAAGCTGCTATGAAGCAGGTGGCCGGCGGTGCGGCGGTGCTGCTTGTGGCGGGAGGCGCGCTGTATTACGCACAGCACCATCGGCGGGCCGACGCGGTGAGTGCGAACGCGGTGGTGGATGTAGCGGCCGATTGGCAGCATGATTTGTCGCGGGTGCCGATGCGGATGACGCGTATCTCCGATGAGCAGGAGGCGCGGATTGGCGATGAGCTGGCGCGTGCGTACCTGGCCGCCGATCCCGTGAGCAGCGCCGAGGGGCGCGCGATGGAGCGGTATTTGAATGAAGTGGGGAACAGGCTGGCTGGTCTGGCGAAGCGGAAGCTGCGTTATCAATTTCACCTGGCGCCGGACAATGATTTGATCAATGCATTTGCGCTTCCGGGCGGACACGTGTTTGTGGGGCAGGGGCTTCTGGATCGCATGACGAGCGAGGATGAGCTGGCGTTTGTGCTGGGGCACGAGGTGGAGCACATCGACCACTATCACGCGGTGGAGCGCGTGCAGATTGAGGCACAGCTGAAGAAGGTGAACCTGGATGTGGTGAGCCAGCTGGCGGAGATTCCCATCTCGTTGTGGCAGGCGGGTTATAGCAAGGACGAGGAGATGGAAGCGGATCGCGAGGGGCTTCGGCTGAGTGTGGCGGCGGGATATTCGCCGCAGGGCGCGGTGAATCTGCTGGAACGATGGACCAAGTTGCGGAAGGAATACGTGGATCACTCCCAGACGCCGACGGATGCTTTGAGCCAGCTGGCGATCGAGGGATTGAGCGGATACTTCAGGACGCATCCTCTGCCTGCGGAGCGGTTGAGCCAGGCCCAGAGCGTGATTGGCGCGGAACATCTGCCTGTGGATCGGCCGCTGAAGCGATTTCACGTGGATTACGAGATTACGGCGGAGAGCCGCTGATCGTTTGGTGTGGTTTTTTCGCCCAAGCAATGCGGGCAAAAAAAGGAGGCCGCTCCGGAATGAGAAGCGGCCTGTCGGTAGTCAATTCGCTGCAGGAGACGAGCGGCTTTCGCCGCATGGCTACTGCGGTGTGTCGCCGAGCTGGGGCATGCTGGCCCCCGGAGCCGCGGCGGAAGGCGCGCTGACGGAATCAACTGTCCATCCATCGTTGAAGAGGATCGATGTACCCCACATGGCGCTGGTGCCCCACATGGCGCTGGTACCCCACATGGCGCTGGTGCCCCACATCGCGCTGGTACCCCACATGGCGCTGGTGCCCCACATCGCGCTGGTGCCCCACATGGCGCTGGTGCCCCACATCGCACTGGTGCCCCACATGGCGCTGGTACCCCACATGGCGCTGGTGCCCCACATCGCGCTGGTGCCCCACATGGCGCTGGAGGCGTTGATGAGAGAGACTTGTCCGGACGGAGCGACGACCACTGCCGGCGACAGTGCGGCGCCGATGCCACGGAAGGAAGAATCGGTGCTGTTGAGAGCGGCCTGCACGTCGAGGTAGCCCGCTCCGACGGTGAAGGCGTCGGCCGCCAGGGTAAAGCTCTGGCCGGTTACCTGATCCACTGCGGTGCTGTAGGGGATCAGGTTTTTAAACGCGGTCATCATCATCCGCGCTTTGATTTCATCCGGAGTGAGCGTCGGATCGTTTTGAATCATCAATGCCGCGGTAGCGCTGACCATGGGAGCGGCGGTGCTGGTACCGCTCAGGACAAAGTAGGCTTCGGACGCCTTGGTGGGATTTCCATTGCTCTCGTAAAGGCCGCGTTGAATCTCGTTGCCGGGGCTCTGCTGGTTCAAGGTCAGTTGAGAGTTGTAGAGCGAGATGATGAGGTTGCCGGGAGCGACCAGATCCGGCTTGACGAAGTGATCGAAGGCGGTAGGTCCCTTGGAACTGTAGCTGGTGGGAACCACGCCGGTGCGATCACGGCTACCCTTGGTGTTCATGGCTCCGACGGTGATGACGTAGGGGTCATTTCCGGGAGCGTTGATGGTGCCATAGCCCTGGTTGTTATCGGAATTGTCACGGCCACCGTTGCCGGCGGCGACAACGACGGTGATACCCGCGCGCCACGCTTGTTCGACGGCCATGCAGAGGGGGTCGAGGGTATAGGTTTCGTAAACGGGCCGGCCCAGCGACAGGTTAATGACGCGGATGTTGTAAAAGGGCTTGAGCAGGATTGCGGTTTCGATGGCGGCGATGACCGAGCTTTCGGTGCCATTTCCATTAGCGTCGAGCACGCGAAGGTTAATGAGGTTGGCGCCCCCGGCGATGCCGCGGAATGTATAGAAGCTGTGGTTATTGGACGAATCCTGGCCGTTTCCGGCGACGATGCCGGCGACGTGGGTTCCATGACCGTACTGATCGACAGCGCTCGGCGTACCAGGGACAAGGCTCGCGCTGAATACGATCGACTTGTTGTAAATATCTTCCTGGGTCGAGATTCCGCTATCGATGATGGCCACGCCGACGCCGGATCCGCTGAGTCCGGCTGCCCAGGCAGCTGGGGCATTGATGGAATCGGTGTGGTAATCATTCACCCAGTCTCCGCCCGTGTTACCGGTGGCGTGGATGGGGCGGTCGGGAGAGATGTAGGCTACATCAGGGTCAGAGGCAAGGCTGGGGATGGCCGATGCCGGCACGGTATAAACGCCGCTGTGCACGAGACCAAGTTCGCGCTTCAGGGTTCCACCGTGGTTGGAGACCTTCTGATGCAGGTCGACGGTCAACGGGCGATTGAACTGCACAATCACGTCGACCTGACCCGACGCGTTTTTCAGGTCTCGTGACGATTTCTCCTGAGCCGAGAGGCAGCTCAGGCTCGTCAAGAAGACGAGTAGCGCGATAGAGAGTCTTCCCAAAGGCATCAACTTAAATCGTTCAGCAAACATATGAAACTCCCTCTTAAACTCATCTACGTACGAGATCAGAAAAGATCTCCCTGGTCCGTAACAGCTTGCCCCGTGGAGCTAGTGCCCCAAAGAACGCTAGTGCCCCAGAGAACGCTGGAGGCGGCGGAAGCATTTGTTCCCCACAAGATGCTCTGCCCCGCGAGCGTGTAGGTACCCCACAAGATTGATTGTCCGTTTACATTGGTGCCCCACAGCACGGACTGGCCGAAGACCGATGAAGCGCCCCAGGTCCCCGACTGGGTACCGAGGAGGGAAACGCCGTTTTGCAAAAGCACGACGTGCCCATTGCGATCCAACTGCGCGCTTGGAGACATTGCGCTTCCCATCGCCGCCGGGACGAGATCGTTATTACTCAGGGCGGCCTGAATGTCGAGATAGCCGGCCCCGACTGTGAAGATGTCAGCCTGGAGGTTGTACGTTACGCCGCTGGTTGGATCAGTGGTCACCGCGGCCGGGATGAGGTTTTTGAAGGCGCTCTTCATCAAGCGCGCCTTTACCTGGTCAGGCGTCAGCGTCGGATTCTTTTCCAGGAGCAATGCAGCAGCGCCGCTTACCATGGGCGCCGCCATACTAGTACCGCTCAGGTAGAAGTAGGTATCGGATTTGCCGTCGTTGCTGTTCTTCGTGTAGGCGTACTTGGGAACCGAATTACCAGGAACCTGGCGAGCCAGGACTTCATTGGCCGTATACAGCGAAATTGTCCTGTTTCCCGGAGCCACCAGGTCGGGCTTGACGACGTGATCCCACAGGGTTGGTCCCCGCGATGTATAGCTGGTGGGAACATCGTCGGTGCGATCGGGTGTTCCCATGGTGTTCATGGCTCCCACGGTGATGACGTATGGATCGTTGCCGGGAGCGGTGATCGTTCCGTATCCGTCGGTGCCGAGCGAGTTATTTCTGCCTTCGTTTCCGGCGGCGACCACGACAACGATGCCGGAAGCCCATGCCTGTTCCACTGCGCGACAGAGCGGATCGAGCTTGTAGCTCTCGAACACGCCTCGTCCGACGGAGAGGTTGATGACGCGGATGTTAAAGATGTTCTTGAGCCGGATGGCGGTGTCGATAGCGGCAATCACCTGGCTGTCGGTGCCCTGGCCGTTCTGATCGAGAACGCGCAGGTTAATCAAGCGGACGCCCGGTGCGATGCCTTTGAACGTATAGGAGTAATTCCAGCCGGTGGACTTGTTTCCGTTGCCGGCGATGATTCCGGCGACATGGCTTCCGTGGCCGTACAGGTCCGCGGCATTTCGCGCCAGGCCGGGAACGAAATCCTGCGAATAGGCGACCTCAAAGTTGGCTCCATGGAGGTCAGGAATGTCATCAACGCCGCTGTCGATCACCGCAACGCCGATACCGGAACCATCGAGGCCCTGGGCCCATGCGGCCGGCGCGTTGGCGGTATCGGTATGGAAGTCGAGCAAGGGAGCGGGAGAACTGACGGCAGTGCTATGGACGGCGCGGTCGAGCGATACGTAGAGAACGTTGGGATCCGCTTCAAGCTCGGCCAATGCGGATTGGGATACACGATAAGCTCTGGCGTTTAAGGACTGGAACTCTTGCGTCAGCGTGGCTCCGCGCTGCAGAAGCCGCTGATGTTGGATGAGCGTTGGCGTTTGCCTGTATTGCACGATGACGTTGACTTGATCGTTCGAGTTCCGCGCGCTCAAGTCAGTGGAGAGGCTGAGGGGAGTGGCACTGGCGACGCAATTTGCAAAAAGAGCGAGTGCGCCGAGGACTATAAGCCCGCCGCTTCTTGCGAAGCTGCGCAATGGATCTTTCGTCATTGCATGTCCTCTATAAATACGTGCGTTATTCAAAACCTGGAGACCCCACAATCCGCCGGGAACTGGATCTAAAACGGGATGTAAGCTATCCCAGTGTCCGCGGCAGTTGTTGCGCGTTCCGGTGATGATCTTTCCTGAAAGCTGAACCGGATGGACGTTGCCCGGTTACGAATTCCCCGCAGAAGGGTGATCACTATCGGAACAATATGTCCAGATTCTGGACTGGGAGCAAGCATTTGAACAGATGACTATGGGCATGACAGCATCCCGCTTTCGTGTTATTTCTCACTGATTTAGTCCCGAATCGGTCGTACCTGCCACAATAGTGCTATCTTCCCATCGCGCCCAATATGTCACAGTTTTACAAGGCCAGACGTACGAACGGGTCGAGGTTACATAGTTGTCATTGGTCTGAGACAAAGATTACTTTACGAAAGCATTACATTGGTACCGGAGAGTGCGGCGCCCTTTGGCGATGATTTAAAGACAGCCTCTCGGTCACCCAGGTAACGGTACTTGCGAATGGACCTTGGCGCTTGTGCCGGAACAGCGTGATTACCTAAAGCCACATCTTTAGGCGTTTAGCGCTAGAACGTGGAGTCTCCCGAAATGGCCGCTTCTCTTCCGAAGAGAGCTATCGTTTACGTATTTCTGACTGCGGCATTAGGGTCCTGGGCATTGGGAGCAGCCTTGATCCACTGGCGCTCCGATACGCTGCTGCGGTTTTGGTGTTACCTGGCCATTGCCATGTTCGCCTCGACCCTGAAGGTGCGGCTGCCAGGGATTGAAAGCACCATGTCGGTGCATTTTCTCTTCATTCTTCTAGGCATTTTGGAGCTCTCTCCGGCGGAGACGATGGTGCTGGCCTGCGGAGCGGCGCTGTTGCAGAGCGTTTGGCACACGAAGAAAAAGCCCGAGATGCTGAAGGTCGTCTTCAACGTCGGGATGACTGCAAATGCGGTGTGGGTGACATACCAGGCGTACTGGTTTGCCGCGGGCGTGTTGCACAATCGAATGCCGCTTCTGCTGCTGGTGGTGGGGACTTCGTACTTCGTAATGAATACGGGGCCGGTTTCGATTGCCATTGCGCTCAGCCAGCGCAGTTCGATCCGGAGCACGTGGTCGCTGACTTACTTCTGGTCGTTTCCGTACTACCTGGCGGGCGCGGCGATTGTGGGGCTGGTGGATCTGTGCAACCGCTACGCGGGATGGGAGACGGCTCTGCTGGTTGTGCCGGTCATGTACTGGATCTTCCGCACGTATTACATCTACCTGTCGCGGTTGGAAGAGGAAAAGAAGAGAGCCGAGATTGAGGCTCTGCACGCTGAAGCGGAGAAGAACCACGTGCAGCAGGTGTGCGCGCTGCATATGCGGACGATTGAAGGCCTGGCCCTGGCAATTGAAGCCAAGGACCACACGACGCACTCGCACCTGCAGCGTGTAAGAACTTATGCCGTTGAGATTGCCAAGGACCTTGGGTTGAGCAACGACGAACTGGATGCTCTGCGGGCGGCAGCACTATTGCACGACATTGGCAAGCTTGGCGTTCCCGACCACATCATCAACAAGCCGGGCCGCCTGAGTCCGGAGGAATTCGAGAAGGTCAAGACCCATACGATTGTGGGAGCGGAGATTATCGAAAAGGTGGCGTTCCCGTATCCTGTGGCGCCTATCGTGCGGTCGCATCATGAGAAGTGGAACGGGGAAGGCTATCCGGACGGGCTGAAGGGCGAAGGGATTCCCATTGGCGCGCGCATTCTGGCGGTTGTGGACTGCCTGGATGCGCTGGCTTCGGACCGGCAATATCGCAAGGCATTGCCTCTTGGCGAAGCCATGGCCGAGGTTGCGAGGGAAGCCGGTGTGTCGTTCGATCCGCGAGTTGTTGACGTTCTGAAACGGCGCTATCTCGAGTTCGAACATCTCACCGTAAGAAATTGCATTGAGAACCCGATTGATGCGCTGGATCTGAGCGCCACGGTGGAGCGGGGCTTGAGGCCGGCAGCCGGATTTGAAAGCGGGTCAGACCGGAGCGGAGATCAAAAGGATTTCCTCTCTTCGATTGCATCGGCGCGCCAGGAGGCGTACACGCTTTTTGAGTTGAGCCAGGACATCGGGAACTCGCTGAGCTTGACCGAGACGCTTTCGCTGGTTGCCATGCGGCTGCAGAAGCTGGTGCCGTACGATTCGATTGCGGTGTTTCTCCGCGACAATGACGTGCTCATACCGGAATTTGTCAGCGGCGAATACTCGCGGCTGTTGGCGTCGCTGCGCGTCCCGATTGGAACGGGACTGTGCGGCTGGGTGGCTGCGCATCTTCGTCCCATCATCAACGGCAATCCTCTGGTTGAGACGGGAATTGCCATGACGCCCAACGCTTCAACCATTGAACTGCGCTCCGCTCTTGCGGTTCCGTTCGAGAGCGTGAACGGACTGGTGGGAGTATTGACTCTCTATCGAACCGCTTCCGATGCATTTACCAACGATCATCTGCGGGTGTTGCAGGTGATCACTTCGCGCGTGGCGATGTTTATTGAGAACGCGCTCAAGTATCGCGAGGCTGAATCCTCAGCCACCATTGACTACCTGACGGGGATGGCCAATGCCCGGGCGCTTTCGGTGCATCTTGAGAAGGAGCTGGCCCGCTGCGAGCGCGAGCATTCGACCGTGGGCATCATGGTGTGCGACCTGGACGGATTCAAGGAGATCAACGATCATTACGGGCACCTGGCTGGAGACAAGGTGCTGAGCACATTTGCGGAGTCCGTGAGGATTGTGTGCCGCGAATACGACTACGCTGCCCGGATGGGAGGCGACGAGTTTGTCATCGTGGCCCCGGGAATGACGCAAACGGCGATGATTGAAAGATCCGAACTGCTCAACGCGCTGGCAAAGCAGTCTGGCCGTGATGCGTGTGGAGCGGAGTTCCTTTCGTTGAGCGCGGGAACCGCGTTCTATCCGTCAGATGGGATTACGGCGGAGCAGCTTCTGGCCGAGGCGGATCGAAGGATGTATGCGGCCAAGAAGAAGCAGCGCGAGACGTTAAAGCCGAGGCCCGACGGCCCCGATACCGATGGTCAATTGCCGCTAGAGTTTGGCTTGCAGACAACAAGATAAACGTCGCATAGGTTAGCGATGAGGCGAAACGCCGGAATAGCTTATTTGGGATTGTATGACTCATATATTCAGAGGTGCGGCGAAGACGTTCCTCATCGTGTTTATTGCCGGCTTTTTGGGAGCGACGCTGGTGCGGTTTGCTCCCGGGTATGGAGTCACAGAGCAGGAGCTGGACAACCGGCTTAGCGCGGACAGCTTGCGCGCGATCCGGCAGTCGCACGCAGGTCCGGGCAACCTGGTCGAGTTCTACCTACAATATGGCGGGCGGATCCTGCGGGGCGACCTGGGATTTTGCGATTCGCTGGGCGAACCGGTCCGGCAGCTGATCAGCGAGCGATTTCCGGAAACGCTGAAGTCTGTGGGGTTCGGCGTGGTGCTGGGCTGGGCTGTCGGTTTGAGTTTTGCGATGTTGAGTGTCGGCGTGCGTTCGGCAACCGTGGATTTTGGAACGAGCCTGATGGCTACGGTTGCAGTTTGTACACCGGCGGCTGTGCTGGCACTGCTGTGCACCATGACGCAAGCGCCTGGGCGGCTTGTGATTGCAGCCGCAGTTTTTCCGAAGGTCTTTCAGTATGCGCGCAATCTCCTGTTACGGAGTGCGTCGCTTCCGCACGTTCTTGCAGCCAACGCAAGGGGATTGAGCCGTTCGCGCGTGTTTCTGCGGCACATCGTACCTGTCGCGGCGCCGCAGCTGCTGGCTGTGGCAGGCGTTACCGTGAGCATCGCATTTACGGCCGCAATTCCTGTGGAAGCACTTTGCGATATGCCGGGGATCGGGCAGCTGGCCTGGAAGGCGGCGCTGGCGCGCGACCTGGATGTACTGGTGATTCTCACGATGATCGTGACAACTGTGACGCTGGTCGCCAACTCCACTGCTGAACTGCTGGGCAAAGCCGTTACGCCCCATAACGCATGAAACAGCCTCGCATCATCGCGATTGTTTTCCTCGGACTGGTGGTGCTGGGGTGTGTTTTGGCGGACGTACTGGCGCCGGCGCCTTATGCACGGCAGTTCCGCGACAATCCGGATGCGGCGTGCTCCAGACAGCACCCTCTCGGAACCGATGATTTGGGGCGCGATCGATTCTCCAGACTGCTTTACGGGACGAGGGTCTCGCTGCTTCTGGCGCCCGCCGCGGCTTTGATTACCACACTTCTGGCGGCGTTTATCGGCGGAAGCGCGGGTTTTGCGGGCGGGTGGATTGAAACAATCGTGATGTCGGCAACCGACATGTTTCTCGCACTCCCGTGGTTATTTCTTCTCATTACTGTCCGGGCGTTGATGCCTCTGAACGTTGCCCCATTGACGTCGGTGCTGATTACGTTCGCTCTCCTGGGGTGCCTGGGGTGGGCGGGCGCGGCGAGGGTGGTATGCGCCGACACGCGCAGACTGTGCGCATCGGATTTTGTTCTTCAGGCACGCGCCTCCGGGAGCAATGGCTTTCGACTGCTGGTGCACCATCTTCTTCCCAATCTCAAGCCGGTGCTGCTGGCGCAATTCTGGATCTCGATTCCAGTCTTCATCCTTTCTGAAACCAACCTGAGCATTCTGGGACTTGGCGTGGCGGAGCCGCTTCCATCGTGGGGCAGCCTCTTGCGCGAGTTGGAAAGTTTCTCCATCGTTTCAGCCAAACCCTGGCAATTTGCGCCGCTCGTTCTCCTGATCGCCACCGTGAGTTGTTTCCATGTCGCAATGCAGAAAGAGGAAGCATGAAGCTCAGCAATGCACGTCTGTTGTTATTCTCACTGGTGCTTTCCACAGGATGTGCCTGGGCTGCGTCGTCGGGCGGAAGCGAACTGAGGTTCTGCATCGGCGCGCAGCCAAAGACCTTCAACCCCATCCTGGTTGACGATGAGGCTTCTGAGACGGTTCGCTATTTGACCGGCGGCGTGCTCATCCGGCTTGACCGCAACAGCCAGAAGCTTTTGCCGGAGCTCGCCTCAAGCTGGAACCTCGATCGAACCGGCAGCGCGATCACATTTCAGCTCCGCCCCAATGTGAGGTTTTCCGATGGAACGCCGTTTTCGGCGGAAGACGTGGCGTACACCATGGATCGGTTGATGGATCCAAATGTTCATTCCCCAACCGGTGACGCGTTCCGCTCAAGCGAAGGCAAGGTCAAAACCAGCATTGCAGGACCGTATCGCATAACGGTCACGTTCCCCACGCCGATTGTGGGGCTGGACAGGTTGTTCGATCAGGTCGCGATGATGTCCGCCAAGTCGCCCCAGAAGGAGATGGCGGTACTGGGCCCCTATTACGTTGCCGATAACAAGGCCGGGAATTATCTGCTGTTGAAGCGGAATTCGAACTATTGGAAGCGCGATCTGGCAGGCCGGCAGTTGCCCTACATCGACGAGGTGCGGCTCGACATTCAGCAGAACCGCGATATTGAGGCGCTGCGCATGTCGCGCGGCGAGATCGACTTTATCAACTCGTTGAACGCCGAGTCCTTCGAATCCCTCAAGGCGCGCGCTCCGCAATCGGTTCTCGATTCGGGCGTGGGACTCGATTCGGAACAAATGTGGTTCAACCAGGTTGCGTCGGCGCCGCTGCCCGATTACAAGAAGGCCTGGTTTGTTTCAGCCAATTTCCGGCGCGCCATCTCTTCATCAATTCATCGGGATGATCTGGTGCGCGTGGTGTTTAAAGGTCATGCGCAACCCGCGGTGAGTTTTATTTCTCCGGCGAACAAGTTCTGGTTCAACCAGAAGCTCCAGCCGCATCGATTCGACTCCGCGGCAGCTATGCGCGACCTGAACCAGGATGGGTTTGAACTGCAGAATGGGACTCTGCACGATCACAGCGGGCATCCAGTGGAATTCTCAATTATCACGAACGCGGGGAACAAAGACCGGGAGCGGATGACGGCCATGATTCAGCAGGATCTGGCGGCGATTGGAATCCACCTCAACGTAGTGACGCTTGATTTTCCCTCGTTGATCGAACGGATCACGCGCACGTTCAACTATGAGGCTTGTCTCCTTGGACTCGTCAATGACGATCTCGATCCGAGTACGCAGATGAATATCTGGCTGAGTTCAGCGGAGAACCATCAATGGAATCCGAGCCAGAAGACCCCGGCCACCGCATGGGAAGCGGAGATTGACCGCCTGATGCGCGAGCAGGCGGCAACGCTGGATTCTGCGAAGCGCAAGCATGATGTTGATCGCGTACAGGAGATCGTGTGGGAGCAGCAGCCCTTTATCTATCTCGTGAACAAGAACGTGTTGTCGGCGGTATCCTCGAACCTTCACAATGTGCATCCCGCGGTGTTGCGTCCACAGGTTTATTGGAATGTCGATCAGCTGTCTTTGGGAAATGAGGTCGCGACAACCCATTGACGGACGCCTCTCCTCTGTTATCGGTCAATATCTCCGCGGGTTTTGCGGGACGCGCGGAGGTTCTGCGGGCAATGTCCCTGGAAGTCGGCCGGGGCGAAGTGCTGGGACTCGTGGGCCAGAGTGGCTGCGGCAAGAGCACGCTGGCACTGACGATCCTGCGGTTGCTCTATCTGAAAGGCGGACGCGCGGAAGGAACCATCCTGTTTCAAGACCGGGACCTGATGTCTCTGAACGAGAAACAGATGCGGGCATTGCGCGGCAAGGAAATCTCGCTGGTTCTGCAAAGTCCCGTCGCGTCGCTCAATCCTGCCCTGCGCGTGGGCACACAGATGGAAGAGGCGTGGAGAGTGCACGCGCCGAAGTCAAGCCGCGCGGAGTGTGAGGATGCGATCCGGCGAACTCTGGAAGAAGTGAGCCTTGCCGCAACGAGCTCTATCCTGCTCCAGTATCCCTCGCAACTCAGCGTCGGCCAGGCGCAGCGGGTCCTGATCGGAATGGCTATCCTGCATCGGCCGGCCCTGTTGATTGCCGACGAGCCCACCAGCGCCCTGGACATCAATACCCAGGCAGAGATTCTTGAGTTGTTTGCGACACTCAGCCAGAGGCTGGGAATGGGAATTCTTTTTATCTCGCATGATCTGTTGTCAGTCGCGGCGATCAGCCATCGCGTGGCAGTAATGGATCAGGGACAGATTGTGGAATGTCAGGAAACGCAAGCCTTGTTCAACCAGCCCGTTCATCCAGTAACGAAGAAAATGCTAAGCGCATTGTCGCCGGCGAGGTTTTGGCAGAGGGGGCACCTGACAGGACTGGACGCGCAGATACCTCAAAGCACGGCCATCGGGGAGGAAGTGGATGAATCCCTGAGCCCGCTTCCGGTGGGCGGGCTGAACCGCGTCTGAATATCAGTGATGCAAGAGTTTCCACACGCGTAAGTCGCGCTCCCGAGACCCGGTCATGAGGACAGCGACGGCTCACTCTTCTTCAAACGCAGTGTTGCGTTGTTGACCAGAGGCTTTGCCCAGAAGCCGACGCTGAAGATATACGCGAAGGTTACGTAGAGGAGTAGCATTCCGCTTCTCAATCCGAAGTGATCTCCGATGCGCCCGATGATCGCCGGCAATACGGCGCCTCCTACAATTCCCGTAGCAAGGATGCCGGTGAAGGAGCCGTGGTATTCGGAAACTGAATTGAGAGCCAGAGAGATGAGAATGGGCCACATGACCGAGGCAAATAACCCGACTAATGGGAAGGCGACAGCAGACACTGTGCCGGGGGCAAAGAGCGCAGCGGAGAGGCAGCAGAGAGCGCCAGTGGCGGCGCCAATCATCACCATCCGGCTATCGAATATCTTCAGCAGGAGCACTCCGACGAGACATCCTGCGGTCATCAATCCCCAGAACCAGGCCACCGCGCCCGCTCCAGCCGTGTGGGGATCCAAGTGGTGATACTGGCTTAGGAACTGCGAGATCCAGTTAGCAGTGCCTTGCTCGCAGCCCACGTACGCAAAAATTGCGGAGAAATAGAGCCATACGAGGGGCCGGCGCATGAGCTTGCCATACATTTCAACGGTGCCGGGCCGCTCCTCGTCGGTATGCTGAACGCCGGGGAACTTTGATAGCAAGAGCACCAGGATCATGATGACGGCGACGGCCGCGAATATCCAATAGAGAGATACCCAGGGCAATGCAGCCGGTGTGACGCTGCTCAATCCTCGAAGGATCAAATTGGAATTACCGGAGCGGCCGCTCAGGTTTACGACGAGATACGAGTAGACATGAGGGCTGATAAACGAAGCGGTTCCGAAGAACAACTGGGCGAGTACTTCGTTGAACGCGAAATGTTCTTCTCCACCGGAGACGCGCAAAAGCGGGTTGATGGCCACCTGGAGCACGGCCATTCCGGCGCCGATGGTGAATAACGAGAAAACCGCAACTTTGTATTCCGGAAAAAGCGCGAAGCTCATCGATCCAGCCGCCGCGGCCACAAATGCCCAGATCATAACGTATTTTTCAGCGAAGCGCTCCACCAGAAAGCCGGCTGGAATCGACATTACGCCGTAGGCGATGAAGAAGGAGAAAACAAGAAAGCCAGCGGCGGTCAGGCTCACATGAAAGCTGTTGATGATGTCGGGGACGATCGGCCCGAGGATATTGGTGAGCAGAGAGATAACGAAGAATGTAAGGAGGATCAGGTACACCATGTATCGATTTCGCGGCATTTGCGTGGCTCCTTATCGGTCGTTGTCTCTGCAGGATCGGAATCGATCGGGCCTCTCTAAGGAGATGGGCTAAGGCCAGTCCCATCGCGAGCGAATCGTTCGAACCAGACGCGGGCCGCTCCAATCAGGTTTGCGTTGTCACCCAGAGATGCAAGCCGCAGCTCAGCTTTTTCCAGGGGGACAAAACGGCATCCTCGACGCATTACATGGCCAATGCCGTCGAGAAACAACTGGCTGCTCTTCATCAGGCTTCCGCTCAGGATCAGCGCATCCGGCGTAAACAAATTTACGAGATTCGCCAATCCGATGCCCAGGTAGAAGGTCTCCCGCTCGACTGCGCGCAGCGCCAGCGGATCGCCTTCGAGCGCGAGCTCGCAAATGCGCTTAGCCGTAAGCTCTCCGCCAGACTCAAATTCCAGCTGGTCTTCCATCCATCGCGCCATGGCAGGACCAGCGGCCAAGGATTCCCAGCAACCATTGAAGCCGCAGGAACACGAAGGGCCGGTTGAGTCGATGACCTGGTGGCCGATCTCCGGATGAGCGCCATCGACGCCGCGATAGAGCCGGCCATCCAGAATAATGCCGCCGCCGATTCCGGTTCCAACGGTCACATACACGAGACGGGATTTGTTTCGACCTGCGCCCCAGGCCGCTTCACCCAGTGCGGCCGCATCTGCATCGTTCTCGAGCGCAACCGGAACGTGAAAGCTGTGCTGCAAATCATCTACCAGAGTTGCGCCGCGCCACTGAGGAAGAAAGTCCAAATCTCCCATGCGTCCCGAGATTGGATCCACGGGGCCGGTTGATCCGACACCGATGCCGGTAAGAACCTGGCCCGTGTCCCGCGTTGCGCGGCGTATCATGCGGCTAATATGCTCGAGTCCATCGCTGTATGTTTCCGCTTCGCTGGAGGGAGTTTCCAAGCGGAAAAGCAGGCGGCCGTTCTCATCCACGATCCCCACGGCGAGCTTCGTTCCGCCAATATCCACGGCGCCAATTGCAGTCATAGACAGATCCGTCGCTACTTCTTAAGTTGGTTCTGACCGCCGTGAATGGATTCCGCGAGAAAGCAGCCGGTCATCGTCTTCAACGATGTAGGAAGCAAAGCGGAAGGAGTCGCAATCGACTCCCCTGAGGTGCGCAAGACGTTCGGCCGCCAGCTGCGCGGGAACAATGTCTCCGAGGAATTGCCATTGCCGGGGAAAACGGGGAACCGGAAAAACCAAATCTGAGGCATGTTCGGGAATGCCGCAGCCAATCAGCATTACCGACGTTCCGAGGCTTTGCAGGTCATGGGTGACGGCGAGGTCTTGCTCGCGCATCTGTTCGCCGTCGATCCACATACCAACCCGGATATTCGCGGTCATGATCTCCTGCGGACCGTGGCGAAAGCTGCCCGTGCCCATCGCGGCCGCCGGGGTCTTGGCGCCCTCTTCCCAAAGAAGGCCCGCTTCGTATGCACTGGCGAGGCTGGAGCCGCGTCCAAGAAAGTAATACATAACATCGCCTGATAACCAGGAACTATCGCCGAGCTGTTCCTGCCAGGCTGGAATGCTGTTTCCGGTCTCATTAATGGCCTGAGTCAATGCGGCGCACACATTTCCGTCAAACGAATTTGTCGTCGTCATCGCTACAGCCGCGGCCACCGCCGCGAGTACGGAGTAAGTATTCACCGAGATGCCATGGTCGGCTTTCACAGGCACGACAATGGGTATGTCCGCTTCGCGCGCCAGAGGGCCATCTTCGAAGTTCGTGATTCCAATTATCGTCGCGTGAGCCTTGGCCAGAAGCTTTACAACTTCGACGCTTTTGCCGCTGCGCGAAAGAACAATAATCACGGAGCCCGGAGGAATTGAGCTGAATTGCAGCAATTCCGCGGCATCCAGCATGTACACAGGATGTCCCCCGGAATGGAAGATCGACGCAGCGGCGAGCGAAGCGTTCCAACTGGCGCCGATCCCGGTGATGTAGGTGTGACGCGCGCTGCGTATTGTTTCGGCGGCCGAGTCAAGCAAACCGCGTCCCGCGCCATTGAGATAGTCGATGACCCGCAGCAGTTCCTCAGGCTGGCGCAAGATGTCCTGCAAAAAGCGGGTCATTTTTTACCTCGGGCATACTTACTTCGCCGGTGTAATGACGATGTTGCGAAACTGAACGTGGCCCTTCTCACTGCCCTGCAGATAGATTGGTCCGGGAGTAGCTTCCTTGCTATCTACTGCGCCGCCAGTTAAACCAGGGATTTCCTGGTTATCGATAACAGTCGTGCCGTTCTGGATGACGGTAATGCGCCTGCCAATCAGCGTTATATCGAAGGTCTGCCACTTATCCGGCGCGCGCGGTAACTCCGGCTTTGGGGCCAGAAATCCATAGACACCGCCGGTATGATGACTGGGCGGCTCGGCCTGTGATTCGGTTTCGATTTGCACTTCATAACGGCCGCGCACATAGACTCCGCTGTTGGAATCCTTGCCGCAGTTAAACTCGATATGCAGCTTGAAATCCTGCCACTTGGAGTTACTCATGATTTCAGGACCGTTTCCCGGGCTCACAAGTGTTCCGTTCTGCACGGTCCACGCCTTGGGTCCCGATGCACTCATGGTCCAGCCGGTCAGGTCCTTGCCGTTGAATAGCTGGACAGGACTTCCCCACGCCGGCGTACCGGTCTTGACCAGAGCCGGAGCCTTGACGCCGACCCATTGCCAGGTCTTTCCATCTGGCCCATTCACGGTGCCCATCAGCGTTTTGCCGGTCAGCCTGCCTTCAAACTTCAGGTCGGTCTGACTGCCTTCTTCCTCCTTGGGCGAGACAAAAGTAAGTCGAGCGCCTGATGCCTCGACCTTGGGCAATGGGCGTGCATTGCCCCACCGTCCGGTAAATAACGCCTTCAACTGCCCATCCTGCTGTCGAATTTCCAGCCAGGAAGGATGGTCGCCGTCGGGAGCCTTCAATGTGAGGTCCCACCGGCCAAGAAACGGCGCAACCGATGCCTGATCCTGACCTGATGCCAAGACGAATTGATTCGCAGGGGCACTGGCCAGGATAACGATCGTCGTCGCAAGGAACATGAAGCTGAGCCTTCGCAATCTCACGAATAACTCCTTTAAATTTGACTTAGGGTCGAATTTGGAAGACCGCGATTGCCTGGCACCCATATCACTTATCCCAGCGATTTGATCGTTCCCGATGCTTCATCCCAAGTGACCGGACTCTTTCGGAAGTACGACTCATTCGCCATATGACACCCCAATGCCGCGTGATGTCCGAAGACAATGTCCTGCACCAGCGGCTTGCGCGACCGAACCGCTTCAAAGAATTTCCAGAGGTGCGGCCTCAGGTCGTCGTAATCATTGCCATTGAAAGTAATCGACTGCGGTGCGGGTTCCTGTCCCGGAGCCGGATCGTGCTCCTCATGCCACTGCTTCAAATAAGGATTTCTCAAACGCGATGGGTACGACGCCGTGTAGTAACTCGGCGAAAGATCGACTCCAGCCTGCGGCGTATAAGTAACACTGAACTCGCGCAGCTCGATTGCGCCCTTGGGCCCCTGAAAGCGCGTGACCTCCGTTGACTCGCATGCCAGGCTCAGTCGCATGTACACCGGGATGTTGCCGTATTCAAACAGAACCGGATGAACATCCGGCATGTTTCTCCCATCTTTCCAGTGGTAGATGCCCCCAAAGGAGGACACGCGTTTCGGAGCTTCATTCCAGCCGAGCACGAACTGCATTCCGCTGATGAGATGGACGAGCAGATCGCCCGCAACTCCCGTTCCATACTCCTTCCAGCAGCGCCAGCGCGCAAACGTCAGCGGGTCGAACGGCTTCTTCGGAACCGTTCCCTGCCAGGTATCCCAATCCAGTGTTTCGGGAGATAAGTCAGGCGGCGGAGGATATTCCCAGCAACCTGTCGGATCGTTGCGACCCAGCGAGGCCTCCACGAGATTCAACTCACCAATGGCGCCGTTGTCATAGAGCTCTTTGGCTTTTGCGCAGAGGACGGAGCTGGTGCGCTGCGCGCCAATCTGAACGATGCGATCCGTCTTCTTTGCGGCTGCCACCATGGCCAGCCCGTCGGCCGGATTGTGCGACATGGGCTTCTCGCAGTACACATCTTTGCCCGCCGCCAGGGCATCCACCACAACCTGCTTGTGCCAATGGTCGGGGACGGCAATCAGGACCGCGTCGATGTCTTTCGAGTCGAGCAGTTCCTTATATCGGCGCGTCGTCCGAATCTGATTGCCCGCAATCTCCTTGGCCAGCTCATGGCGCCCGTCATAGAGGTCCGCTGCGGCTACGCACTCGACGCCTCGCAGCTGGACCGCCGTTGTCAGCAGTCCCGAGCCCTCCATGCCCACGCCCACAATTCCGAACCGCACCTTATCACTGGCCGCAACGGCCTGCGCGGCGGATGGGATTGGCTCGCCGCTGAGAAAGTTTGCGCCTGGAACCAGCGATACGCCCGCTGCCGCCGCTGTGGATTGCAAAAAGTTGCGTCGTGAAAGGATGGCCATGCCCGGATTCTCCCCGCTGGAACATTCTGGCCGGAGCGCTGGCGGAGCAGGTTTCTCACCCAAGAGCATCTTTCATGTCAGCCTGGGTTTAGTACAACCATCTCGAAGGCGCTCATTGGCTCGCGGGTAATTGTACAGCCGGAATCCAAGCGAGGTCTGGCGCCTTCATTTTTCTGCTAGACACCCGGCACGGGCGGGCAACCGGGGAACTCGGTCAGGTAGGTATTGCCTTTATACCCCAGATATTTAATTCCGATCTTGCTGGTGAAAAACCCGTCCGCCGTGAAGTTACGGAGGAACGAGAAGAAATCCACGCCGGTAGTGAGGCTTTCGTCCTGAGCTGCGTTCTTGCGGTAGGCAATCCGATCGAGGATCTCTTGTTGTTGTTGGGGCGCGCAGTCAAGATAAGCCTTGCCAAAGCGGCTGGTGCAGGCGGAGTCGAGCCATTTGAGACCGCCTCCCAGTCGTGTTTGATATTCATCATTCTCGCTGGTCAGCAGGTCAATGAACTCCGGCGCACCCGCTTCCATGGCGCCGCCCGAATCGGCATCGGCCGGCAGAATGGTCTCGCAGAGCGATTGAAGTGTCTTGTAATCGTGTCCGTTGAAGAACTTCGGTTTGTACTCCGCTGATTTGTCCTTCGATTTCTCCGCCTGAATCACCGCGTGAGCGAACTCCGCGGCCTGAAGCGGGATCACGCGCAGGACTGAGCCGACGGCCGCACTCATCGTCAACGTTTTGACAAGGTCTCGTCGTGTTACGCGATCGGAAGGCATACTCGTCTACAGTTCCCCTTTCCTAGCCTGGTCGAGCAGATACTCCGAGGTACGCCACGACAGCGCCATGATGCTGAGGGTTGGATTTTTGTCTGGGTTCGTGACAAACGGGGCGGCATCGGCAACAAATAGATTCTTCACATCATGTGCCTGGCAATTTTTGTTCAGGACCGACGTCTTGGGATCGGTGCCCATGCGCACGGTGCCCAGCTCGTGAATAATGGCTCCGCCCTCTGAGATGCGCGGCGCCTGCGCGTTCCCCGCATCAACGCGCTTCTGGTAAGGATGCGGCGTATCTGCGAGAACCGTCCCGCCCGCAGCTTCAATAATAGAGCGGAACGTCAGCTGCATATCGGCTGCCATCTTCAACTCATTCTCACCCCACTGCCAGTGGAAGCGCAGCACCGGAATTCCCCACTTGTCCTTCACCTCGGGATCAATCTCGCAGTAGCACTTCTCGTTCGGAATCATCTCGCCGCGTCCGCTGAATCCGATAAACGACCCATACGCGCTGCGGCATCTTTGTTTCAGGCTCGCCCCGTAGCCCTCGTGCTCTTCGCACACATGCTGAAAGCCGCCTACTCCGGGCATATCCCGCCCGCCGCCAAACTCAATGTGATACCCACGCAGGAATTCGTTCTCCTTCCCGAACCGCCACCAGGGCATGTACAGGTGCATGCCGCCCACGCCGTCGTGGTTGTGGATGGGCATGTTCTCCAGTTGCGGAAAATGTCCGGCGAGGTGGCTGCCTACAGAATCGGTGAGGTAGCGGCCCACCGCTCCCGAGGAGTTTGCCAAGCCGTTGGGAAAGGTGGTTGAGCGCGAATTCAAAAGCAGTCGCGCCGATTCGCAAGCGCTCGCCGCCACCACCACAGCTTTGGCATATACACGCTGCTCACTGCCTGTGGCTTTATCGACATACGAGACGGCCTCGATCTTTCCCTTGTCGTCAATGACAATCTCGCGAGCCATGGCGTTCGCCACCATGGTGAAACGGCCGGTCTTAGCCGCGGGAGGAATCATGACCTGGCTGGAACTGAAGTTCGAAGCGGTTCTGCATCCGCGTCCGCACTGTGCACAGTAGTGGCACGGATCGCGCCCGTTCAGCGGCTTGGTCAAAATCGCGAGCCGCGAAGGAATGCAGGTGATATGCAGTTGATCGCACGCCTTCTTGACCAGCGTCTCCGTGCATCGCGGCTTGGGCGGCGGCATAAATATCCCGTCCGGCGCATTGGGAACGTTCTCTTTCGATCCGAAGACACCGATATAAGACTCGACCTTGTCGTAGTAAGGCGCGACTTCATCGTATGTGATGGGCCAATCGTCGCCCATCCCGTCTGTCGAGTGCGCCCTGAAGTCTGCCGGACCAAAGCGCAGGGCAATGCGCCCCCAATGGTTGGTGCGGCCACCTTCGATCCGCGACCGGAACCATCGAAACGAAGAGCCTGGCGCAGCGGTGTACGGCTCGTCGGCGATATCCCAGTAGCCGTTCGGCGCCATGAACTCATCGCCGATGCCGCGCTGACCGCCCCCAACACCCACACCACGATGCGGCAATTGGTAAGGCCACACATGCTCTTTGAAGTCGTCGTCAGGGTTCAGGCGCGGGCCCGCCTCGAGCATCACCACATTCAGTCCGCCCTCGGTAAGCACCTTGGCGGCGGTGCCGCCTCCGGCCCCGGAACCGATGATGCAGACATCGTAGATCTTCCTTCGCGCGTTGATCTGCAGCATGGGCCCTCTCCGACAGCAAAAATGCGGCGTTCTTAATCTGCGGGTAGTGTCGCACAGCAGCGCCCAGAATGACGAGAATACATCCCAAAAGCAGCCTTTATCGATAGGGCGAGTGACACGGGGGCTGAATGATGAAGGCCTGGCGCTTCACATGATTGTCGCCGAATAGCGGACCGAATTTGCGATCACCGCCGGTGGTACGGACGATGTTGGCAAAGTGGATATGGCGGAATGGAGTGAACCGCCACATACTGCAAAGGTTTGGGGCCGGCTGATTTGAGGCCGTTCTCGGCCGGCCTTCTTTTTATGACCGCACCGCGCCTTTCCCGGCCTAGCCGAAGATGACGGCTTGCATCCGCTTCACGGCCGCCGGAATCTGCTCGGCCGCTGTGCTGCCGAAGCCCAGCACAAATCCGCAGCGCTTCTTATCACCCATGTAAGAAGGAGAAAGCGGCAAGAACCAGAGTCGTTCCTGGGCGGCACGGGCAGCGATCTCCACATCGTTGTGTCCGTCGGGAAGAGTGATGGTGACATGCATTCCCGCGGGAGTCCCATGCAACTGAATGCGGTCACCAAACTCCTGGCGAAGACAGTTGACCAGGGTGGCCCTTCGCGCCCCGTAGAGCCGGCGCATATTGCGGATATGGCGTCCAAAATGACCGAGGGCCATGAAGTCGGCCAGGACTTCCTGGTAGAGATAGGGTGGAAAGATGTCCATGGCGAGCCGGACCGCGGCGAAGTGCCTCACAAGATCGGGAGGAATCACGATGTAGCCGATGCGTAATGAAGGAAACAGTGTCTTACTGAAGGTGCCGATGTAAATGACGCGCGCATTGACGTCGAGTCCCTGGAGGGATGCAATCGGGCGCGCGTCGAAGCGATATTCGCTGTCGTAATCATCTTCAATGATCCATGCGCCGTTGCTCTGTGCCCAGTTGAGCAGGTGCAGGCGACGTGTTGCCCCCATGGTGGAACCCAGGGGGTACTGGTGTGATGGAGTAACAAAGGCGGCCTTCGCTTCCTGGTAGTGCCGCGCCGCATAAGCAATATCCATTCCCTCGTCGTCGACCGGCACCAGCTTTACACCGCAACCGGCGGCCACGAGCAACGATCGTTCCAGACTGTAACCAGGCTCCTCGACGAGCACTGAATCGCCAGGGTCGAAAAGGACACGGGCCGTGATATCGAGTGCGTGCTGCGAACCCGAGACGACCATGATCTGCGATGGATCGCATTTCACGGCACGCGCGGTACGCAGGTAAGCGCAGATCTCGTCGCGAAACCGCTCAGAGCCAAGCGGGTTGATGTTATGAATTGCGCTTGCATGCGGATTCCGGCTGTGGCGGGCCACCAGCGACGACCACACCTGGAACGGGAACTGATCGAAGGCGGGTTGATGAACGCCAAAAGCGCCCCAGCCTCGCAGGTTTGAATCCTGCGCGAACCGCGGATACAGGGCCGTGCGACTCGACACCGGGCGGTTCGTCGAAAACGCAGCCTCGATTTCGCCGGCGTGCGGCCCCGGTGGCATCATCTGTTCCGGCAAACTGGTTGAAACGAATGTGCCGGAACCGATCTGGCTTTCGAAATATCCTTCAGCCAGAAGCTGTGCGTAGGCATGCAGAACGGGAAAACGCGAAACCTGGATTTCGGAAGCCAACTCACGGCTTGACGGGATCTTTTGTCCGGGTTGGAGATCGCCGCGGAGAATGGCTCTTCTGTACGCTTCGTACACCTGTTGGTGCAGTGGGGCTCGAGAAGTGCGATCCACGGCAATCACAGGCGTGATTGGCGAAGCCAGAAGGCTCATAGGGTGATTTTAGTGGTCAGGTAATCCGGGCTCAATCCGGTTGGCAACCCATAACCACCGCCTCGTCACATCGTTCCAGTTTCCGCAGGGAGCATCTTGCGGTGATTCTATGCAATTTACCATCGGCACATCTCGATTTTCATATTGCAGTGGTCATGCGCGCCGCATGGAAAGCGGCTATGGCCAACGGCGACTTTGAACCGCACTCTGAGAGTTGCGACCGACGGCAAACGCCGGACTCCCACCTGTCGCTGGAGCGCAAATGATGAAATCGCTGTGGTGTTTCAGCTTGGCCAGGACGCATCGGGTCAATAGTCGTTCTTTCGCTCACACGCGAAAGATTCTGCAGTCCACACTTTTGCTAATCGGGTCGCTGGCGGGCTTTTCGCTCGTCGCGGCCGGTCAGCAGGCAACTATCGTCGGAAGCGTTACCGATCCCTCGGGCGCCGCAGTCGCGAGTGTGACGGTCACGGTGACGAACCTCGAGTCCGGAGTGATTCACACGATTCAAACCAATACTGGCGGTCAATATGTGGTTCCGGACCTGAACATTGGTCATTACAGTGTTAAAGCCGAGGCAACGGGCTTCAAGGCGGCAGAACAGAAGGACATCGACCTCCAGGTCGGTGACCGTGCCCGCATTGATTTCCAATTGCAAGTTGGCCAGGTGCAGGAAACGGTAACCGTTGAAGCCAACCCCGTCCGCGTCCAAACTGATTCGGGCGAGCAAAGCAGCGTCATCACGGGTCAGCAAATATCGCAAATCGCCGTCAGCGGCCGCAGCATGTATCAGCTCGCGGCGCTGGTGCCAGGCGCCTCGAGCCAGATTGGTTCAAGTGGCATGAGCGCAGGCGAAGTCAACACTCCCGTGGGCGGCGATTCCAGCGTCGAGTTCAACGGCCTCCGTCAGAACCACAACATCTATCTGCTCGACGGCGGAGAAGATGACGACCGCGGCGGCGCTGGCGGCATGAGCATCGCACCTTCCAGCGACGCCATTGCCGAGTTCCGCACCCTCACCTCAAACTACAGCGCCGACTACGGACTGTCGTCGGCCGGAACCATGTCGATGGTGCTGAAGTCCGGCACCAAGAATTTCCACGCGTCGGCATGGGAGTTCAATCGCAACGATGCCTTTGATGCGCGCAACTACTTCAACCCCGCGCCCCAGAAAGTCGCGGAGCTGCGTCTCAATGTCTATGGATTTAACGGCGGAGGCCCGGTTACGCTGGGTCATCTCTACAACCCGGAACGCAACCGCACCTTCTTCTTCTACAACATGGAATGGCGGAAGCTGATCCAGGGCGGTTTGACCAATCAGCCCGTTCCCGACTCGTCCACGTACGGCGGAGACTTCGGCTCGCAGACCATCAATGTCCCCAGCGCGTCTGCCGTGGCCGCATCGGTCCTTGCTCGCAACTGCCCCGGGCAGGTATTGCCCGCCGGCGTTGTGCAGGGATCGCCGTTCCCCAACAACACCATTCCGTCGTGCATGATTTCGCCCAACGCCTCGTCTCTGCTGTCGGCGGGCATCTTCCCCGCGTCCAACGCGGTGGAGAACGGCAAGCCCACCTTCATTGGAGGAAACAACTCTCCCACTGATCTGACCGAAGAAGTTGTGCGCATCGACCACACCTTCAGCAGCAAGCTCTCCGTCTTCGGGCACTTCATCTCCGAGCAAGTCTCGCAGGGCTTTGGAGTCAGCCAATGGAGCGGCGCCAACCTGCCCACCGTCGGCGACACCTTCGGCAACCCGTCGTACAGTGCAGTGGTTCATGCCGCGTACACCATCAGCCCGAACATCCTCAACGAGACCGCGATGAACTACAACGGCAACCGGATCAATATCGTTCCGTTCGCCGGATCAGGACTAAAGAGCCTGGCTCTTCCCGCCGGCTACAACTCCACCAATTCGCGCCTCTTCAGTGGCCCCAACAACGACACTCGTATTCCCAACATCGACCTGAATGGATCCCTCGGCAGCCACTTCGAAATCTCCAGCTGGCCGTGGCATAACCAGGCCGACGACTACCAGGTTCGTGACGATCTCTCCTGGACCAAGGGTGCCCACCAGCTCAAAATGGGCGCAAGCTGGGCGCTCTACAAAAAGATTCAGGATCTCTTTGGCGAAACTCAAGGCGGTTTCAACTTTGACGGTACCTTCACCGGAAGCGACTTTGCTGACTTCCTGCTCGGCGCCGCCAAGGGCTACAACGAATTGGCCGTCCAGGATAAGGGCTATTGGAACAACGTTTCATGGGCCACTTACTTCCAGGACAACTGGCGTGTCAATCACAAACTGACTCTCAACCTGGGCGTGCGCTGGGACGGCGTGCCGCACACCTACGAAGCCAACAACCGCATGGGGAACTTCTACCCCTCGCTCTATAATCAGGCAGACGCTGCCGTTATGCAGCCTGACGGGACCATCAACCCCAACAGCCCCGGCTTGGGCACCAGCCCCAACCCGATCCTCAAGGGCGTGCCGCTCTACCTGAACGGCATCGGCATCCCCGGGCAGAGCGGTGTCCCCAAGGGACTGGTCAACACCAATTGGGGAACAGTCGGTCCGCGCGTCGGCTTTGCCTACGACCTCACTGGCAGTGGCAAGACCGTCATCCGCGGCGGCTTCGGCGTGATGTACGAACGCATTCAGGGCAACGACATGTACAACGCCGGACCGAACATTCCCTTCAGCCTCACCGTCAACAACAGCAGCGTGATCATGGAGAACCCCAGCATCCTGCTCGCGACTGGCACGGTCGCAGCCAAGCCCATCAACCCCGCCGCCGTCGTCGGCCTCGCTATCAATCAGTACAAGCAGCCGGCGAGCTATCAGTACAGCGCGGGACTACAGCGTCAGCTCAACGCGAGGACCACTCTTTCGTTCGCGTACGTGGGCAACCAGAACCGCTTCCAGAACGACTACCACCAAATCAATCTCCCCGACGAGAGCTACCTGCCGCAGCTCATTGCCGGCAAGCAGTACAACACCGCGCCGGGACTTCCCTACCCCGGATTCCAATCCATCGATATGTCCACAAATGAGGCCAACTCCCACTACAACAGCTTCCAGGTCGATCTGAACTCCCGCATTCACGACCTCACGGCTCGGGCGTACTACACCCTGTCGCGCACCGTCGACCCCACAACCGGCGGAGGCGGCGGCTCCGACCTCTCCAATCTTTCCAATCCATATCAGGGCTGGAGATACGACAGCGGCCCCGGCGGTTATGACCGCACCCACAACGGCGCGGTGAACTTTATCTACGACATTCCCTTCCTGCGGCGGTCGGGTAACCGCCTCTTGACCACCACGCTCGGTTCATGGGAGGTCTCCGGTATCGTCACCATGACGTCCGGGTTGCCCATCAACCCAACACTCACGGGCGGCCAAAGCAGCAACGGATTGCCCAATGCCACCAACCGTCCTGACAAGGTCGCAAATGTCAGCTATCCCCACAAGGTTGGCGAATGGTTCAACACAAACGCGTTCGCCGCGCCTGCGGTGGGTACCTGGGGCAACGCCGGATTCAACTCACTCCGCGGACCCGGCCGCGACAACTGGAATCTATCGCTCTTCAAGAGCTTCCCCTTCAGCGCAGACCAGGCTCGCAGGTTCGAACTGCGCGCCGAAAGCTTCAACGTCTGGAACCACACTCAGCTCAACGCGGTCAGCAATGGGCTGGGCGCCAGCAACTTTGGACAGGTGACCTCGGCGTTCGATCCCCGAGTGTTTCAATTCGGAGGGAAGCTGTACTTTTGACCTTCGCAAGTATTGTTTTAGGGTTCCCGCCGGTTGGCGGGAACCCCTTTTTACTTGCGCGGGCGCGGCGGATGTGTGGGTTGGCGGCGCTTTTTGTCTGCAGCCGTCAAGTTCGGCTTTCACTCCGATAACCGTCAATTCTCGTCACCTCCAATGAATTTGATTGTCCCCTGTCCCACCCTCACCCTTGTTTGCCTAACACGCGGTAGTAACGGTGATCGATACGCCGTGCACTTGTGACTGTACGGAGCATGCAATGTACTTTGCGGGAGTCGAACCCGTCGGCTCTGGCTCTTCAAAGCCACCCAGATGCCGGCTTTGCCCCCGGCTGGGCCTGTGCTCGCTGCAAACAAGGGCTACCAACCACTCAGATCAATTCGGTTTTCCAGTTCAGTTCCTGCAGCCGCGTGTCGAGTTCGCGATACCGCTTTGCGAGCTGGTCCACTTCCGTCTGCAGCCTTCCGACCGACACGGTCGCGACGAATCGCACCTCCGACTTGGAGTAGCGGTCCTGACGAGTGCTTCCGGCCTGGGCGATTCCAGCAAGGAAGTCGCGACGTTTGCCGAGCACGTCACGTTCGGCAATTGCGTCTGAAATCGAACGCTCGTTATCGAACGCGGTGTTCGAGTTGGTCCGGTTAATTGCGCTGACGAGTTCCAGAAGCCGCGCGAACACGCGTTCGCTTTCCGCCAGGAGTTCGGTCGTATCTTCTGCCGGTTGCTCGCCCTCCTGCACGCGAGCCGACCGAATCAGCCTCTTCTTAGTTTCTTCGATTTTGGTCTGGCAATCGCTGCGCTCTGCAAGTGCTTCCGCTAGTTTCATGGTGCCTCCCTTGCAGACGTCTAAAGTGAAATCAAATTCGTTCGCCTGACATTGAACTGGCGGCTTGGAACGCTTACGTCCCGCCGCCAGTTCGGTTAATAGTTCAGTCTTTGTACGGATCGAACTCGTTTGCTCCTGCCATGGCAACTCCTACGGGAGTTAGCCGGTGCAGAATGCGGACCGTGTCACCGACAGATTCAAGCACCTCATCGAGACGCTTGTAACAGTCCGGCGACTCGTCCAGTCCAGCACCGCGCAGTTCGATCCCGGCGCGATCTATCCCGGCGCGCATCATGTCCGACGTGACCTTGCCGGCTCGCTTGACCTCTCCGGTCTTGCGATCGACGACGCCTGTCGCTTCTCGGCGCCCCAATGCGCGACCCGCGCCGTGCACGGTGGAGTAGAGCGAATAACGGGCATGCTCATTTTCGACTCCTTCGAGAATGACCGACTGCTCACCCATCGTGCCGCCAACAAACCCGCGCTGGCCCGGAAGGCCGGCGTCGCGCCCTTGCGTACAACCTACAACTGCTCGCCTTCGTGCTCTTCGCGCCGGGCGTAGTTGTGATGGTTGTGCACCTCTTCGACAATCGGCGCTCCCAGGATCTGGGCCACGCGGCCGCGGACCCAGTCACGACCTGCATATGCGTAGTCACCGGCCAGACGCATAGCCTCGAGGTACTCAGTTCCAAGATCGCTATCGGTTGAAAGGAGGCAAGGCTCCACGTCCATCCCATCCGACGCGCCGGCGGCCTTCAAGAAGTGCGTAGCTGTCTTGTGACCCAACCCACGCGAGCCGAAGTGCACACCAATCCACACGCGATCCTGTTCGTCCGTGAATAGATCTACGTAATGATTACCGCTGCCCACGGTACCGAGCTGGTTACGCGCCATCTCCTTGAGAGAAGAAATTGCCTTCAGCTTCCATGCCACATCATCGAACAGCGCGTGGTCTACCCTTTCGTTGTTCTTGCGGCCAACGCCGAAGCTGATGATCGACCACACGTCGTCCATGATCCTGGCAATGCGCGCACGCAACTCCACGCCAGGCATATCGATACGAACGGCCTTGTTTCCGCAGCCGATGTCGTAGCCGACAGCGGTAGGACTGATCGCATTCTTGTATGCCACGACTCCGCCGATCGGCACACCGTAGCCGACATGGTTGTCGGGCATCAGTGCGACTTTGTCGGCAGTGCGCGCACAGACGCGAATCTGGTTCAGCGCACGATCATCGACCTGACCGAACACTGGAATCTGGTTATCGAAAATCTCCATGCGTACCACGAGAGTGCTCCTTACTTGCTTTCGTCGCAGATAGGAAACAATCGCGACGTCAATTTTCACAACCCAACGAAAAAGCCCCCGACCATCAGGCCAGGGGCTCGAATTCTGCTTTGGGAAAGCGTGCTATGCGCTTGTCCAATCGAGTCCTGGCAAGGACACAACCTCACCTTGCGAATACGGCCGGAGGCCTTTCGCTTCGTGATGTGTCGTTGATGGAACTCGATTCAGCATGATTGTCATCATGCCCTACTTTTCAAAAAGATGCAACACACATTGAAGGCGAATACGCCACTTACTTCCGGTAATAACCAGAAAGTTAGTTGCTCTTTATCTCGAACTGGGTTATTCTCGTCTTCGTGAAGAAGCTATCCAAGTCGTATCTGTCCGAATCACTCAGCGATTTGCTGGGCATGGAGGGGTGCGGCTGATTTAGGTAGATCTTCGGAATCGCCAATGCCCCTCGAGAAATCGAGGGGCTTTTTGCTGTATGGGCTTCTGGCGGAATCGGCAGACGCGGCAGCCTCAAAAGCTGTGACATCTTCAGGATTCGAGTCCTTGGGAGCCCACCATTTTGTCGACAGGTTTGTATCCAAGAACCTGATCGCCTGACGTGTGTCCAGGTTGCAAGGAGTTAGTAAGTCGTGGGGATGTGGTGGAAATGGGAGACACGCTGGTCTTAGAAACCAGTGCCTTCGCGCGTGAGAGTTCAAATCTCTCCATCCCCACCAAGAGATTCATGGTGACGTGGCCGAGTGGTCTACGGCACCGCACTGCTAACGCGGAGTGCTCTTGAAAGGCACCATCCGTTCGAATCGGATCGTCTCCGCCACGATTGCATCGAGCCATTGCTCGCTTTTCGCTCGCGAAGTATCTGTGCGAGAGCGGTGGCATGTTTAGTCGGTAGGATGAGCGGAACGGTATCGCACCTCGTTGGAGGCGAGGCTCACGCAAGCGATGCGTGTGCAGGTTCAAGTCCTGCTCCTACCGCCAAAGACCGGGGTCCCCGGCGACAGGTCTTCGTCGCTGGGGTGGGGGTAGCGTTGGGCATTTGCAAAGCTCATCCCGTTCGAAGCGGGACGTACCTTCGGGGCTTGCGCGTTCGACTCGCGCCGCTACCGCCAATTCAAGCGCAAGTATTTTAAGGGCAGAGAGGATGAATCAAATGATGCCGAGTATCAAGCAGATTGTGAAGGTCAACATGGCCAGGTTCTCTTTCTATCGTGCGGGCAACATCTTCTACACCGTCGATGTGGAAGGGCAAAGGTATCAGTTTCCGGTCTCGCTTGAAGACATCGGAGGAGCGACGTTGACGGCTGAATTCAAGGCGATCACGCTGATGCGATACATCCGCAAGGCGCTTGCGGATGGAACGTTTGTGCGAGGGACGTAACTCTGTTGTCGAGGCATGTTCGCCATCACTGTAGGAGAGGTTCGGCAAGTGGCAAGCCGATCCCGTTTGAAGCGGGGCGTGCCTTTGGGACTTGCGCGTTCAACTCGCGCCCTCTCCGCCAAATGTGGGTGTGTTGGGGCGACTGGTTGCCCCACCGGGCCGTAACCCCGGGGGCTCTTCAGAGCATTGAAGGTTCGAATCCTTCCACACCCACCAAAAGTTTTATGCACGCGCGGCTGTAGCTTAAGTGGCGAAAGCTCTCGATTGTCGATCGAGCAGATGCCGGTTCGAATCCGGTCGGCCGCGCCAACAATTTATCACGCCGTCGGCTAACGGTTAGGCCAGCGTCCCTTCAAGGCGCGAATGCCAGTTCGACTCTGGTCGGCGTGACCAAACCTCAACGATGGTGCGCAACGTTCCGCGTCCACGCTGTGCGCAATTGTTCGACATAGTAGTACCCAAGAGCCGTAGGTGACTAATAGTTGTAGCATTTGCATTTGACTTTTGAAACTAAGTCGGGTTAAAGTACAAAAGCTATGATGCTCCGAGTCAATCACGGATTTATACCAGCCGCGTGGGCGCAACCGACGCGACAGGGTATTACCGTGTTCTGGCCGGACTAGCGAGATTTAGCTCCAATTCAGGAGTCTCGAGCCCCCGGCCTTCAACAAGGTCGGGGGCTTTTTAGTTTCTGGGCAACATTGCGCGGTATCTCAACTGGCAGAGAACCTGACTGTTAATCAGGGTTATGCGGGTTCGACTCCCGCCTGCGCAGCCAACATTAGTGGCGAGTGGTGTAACTAGGCAACACGCCGCGCTCTGAACGCGGAGGTCAAGGTTCGAAGCCTTGCTCGCCAGCCAGTTAGTGACTATGTCAGTGGAGTAACTGACGTGGATAAGTGGAGTGTGTCTAAGCGAAGTGAGAATGAATATTCCGGGATCGTCTAATGGCAGGACAGCGGTCTTTGGAACCGCGGATGGTTTGGGTTCGAATCCCCCTCCCGGAGCCAGAAGATGAGCGGCTGTAGTCGAGCGGTAAGACGCTGCGTCGCCAGCGCGGAGATCGCCGGTTCAACTCCGGCCAGCCGCTCCATGATTTTGATTCAGGAGTACGTGTCTGCTGGCGTGGCAGAGAGGGCGATGCACCTCATTCGTAACGAGGACAAAGCCGGTTCGATTCCGGCCGCCAGCTCCAAGACGCAAGAGAGGCTATATGACAAGTGCAATGACAATGCCGGTATTAGTGCTCAATGCGAGCTATGAGCCCGTGAACATTACGCGGGCTCGCCGTGCCCTCGTGTTGCTCATCAAAGGTGTTGCTGTCATCGAAGAGGCACACGATCGGTATGTGCACGTCGGCCTGCAATTGCCTTGTGTCATTCGCCTTCGCCAGTATCGGCGTTTGCCGCTGCGGATCCAGACGCTCTCGAGGAAGAACATCCTCATTCGCGACGGACACATTTGCCAGTATTGCGGCGAGAAGTTCTTGAGCAGCGAATTGGAACTGGAGCATGTAGTTCCGCGCGCTCGAGGCGGACTGAGCACGTGGGAGAACCTGGTAGCCGCGTGTCGCGACTGCAACGGACGCAAGGCAGATCGGACACCGGCAGAAGCAGGCATGAAATTGCTTCGCCAGCCGCGCCGCGTGACGATTCACACCTCTCGTGCTTTCATGCGCCAGACGGGAATCGGCGAGGAGAAGTGGAGGAAGTATCTGTACTACTGAAGTCGGGCCGGCATAGCTCAATGTCAGAGTGTCGCCTCGGTATGGCGAAGGATGCGGGTTAAAGCCCTGCTGCCGGCTCCAACAAGATTGCACCTGTAGCTCAAGTGGAAGAGCGGCTGACCTGTAATCAGCAGAATAGGTTTTCGAGTAGCCCCGGGTGCTCCAACTGTGGCCGTGCCGACTATCGGAACGTCGGGCATGACTGTGAGTCATGTCTCTTGTGGGTTCAACTCCCACCGGCCACCCTGATCTCAAGAAAGGAGAACTGCCATGCATTAGGCGTCCAAAGGAACGCTATTCATGAGCAGATCCTATCGTTCCCCGTTTGCTGCGGTGACGGGTGCGAGAAGTGCGGCGGATGACAAGCGCCTTGCAGCGCGCGGAGTTCGCCGCAAGCAGAATCAGTGGCTGCAGAAGACTGCTGATTTCGATGAGGCAATTGTGCCGCATCGTCTCGAATGCCCTTGGAACGAGGTGTATTGCTGGGGCCGGGATGGCAACCAGCGTCTCCAGATCCCGGACGATCGAGATTGGTCCAGGCATTGCCTTCAACAGAACGGTCTTCATCCATACGAATCGTCTCGATGGAGAGACCGCAACGAATGGCCGCCGCGTTGGTATGTGCGGCTGCAGCGCAAGTAAGGATTTGGGCCGTAGGACTACTTGGGGTGGTCGCCTGCTTTGCAAGCAGGATAGTCAGGTGGGTTCAATTCCCACACGGTCCACCAAGTTTCGCCAGTCGCGTATGCGCGGTCGATACGCTCCGCTGAAAACGGAGAGAGCAGCGTTCAACTCGCTGGGCTGGCACCATCGGGGAATAGTGTAATGCGTTGCATCCGTGCCTTGGGAGCACGTGGTCTGAGTTCAATTCTCAGTTCCCCGACCAAAGATTTGAGCGTTCGTGCCAGAGGGGATTGATGGCCTTCGCTACGAACGAAGTGCACGCAGGTTCGAGTCCTGCCGGACGCTCCACAAGTTGTGCCACAGTTGTTTTCGAAAACAGTGATGGTGAATTGACGTGATGCTTAGGACCTTCAAACGCGACATAGTCAGAATGACCGGCAAGCGGGTCATTTGGGGAGTCGTGTCTTGAGGGTCTGAGTGCATACGTCGAATGAGCACCAGACCCCGACCCAGGTCGGGGTCTTTTATTGTTCTTTGAAAATGAGGGTGAAGTTCAGACTGGTAGAACGTCGGCCTCCAAAGCCGAATGAAGCGGGTTCGATGCCCGCCACCCTCGCCAAGGCCGCGAAGCTCATGCGGATGAGCAGGCGTCTCACCACCCCAGCGACGAAGACCTGTCGCCGGGGACCCCGGTTCATAAGCGCAAGGTAGTCAGTTCGAATCTGACCGCAGCCACCAAGTTTTGGAGGTATAGCTGCTATCGGTATGTAGCCCGCGCCTTATAAGTGCGAGTCTCCAGGTTCAACTCCTGGTACCTCCACCAATGGGTCACAGGTGTTGACGGCAGCATAGGCGGCTCTTAACCGCTCGGACGGGATTCGACTTCCCGGTGACCCACCAACTTTGGAGTCGTACTCGAATTGGATGCAGAGACCTGACTTTTAATCAGAGGGAGAAATCCCAATGTGGGTTCAAGTCCCACCGGCTCCACCAATATGCGCCAGTGGCCGAGATGGATGAGGCACGGCACTTCTAATGCCGTCACACGCAGGTTCGACTCCTGCCTGGCGCTCCATAGTATTAACGCCGTCCTAGCTCAAACGCAGAGAGCGCATCGGTCCTAACGATGAAGATGCGGGTTGAAGTCCCGCGGACGGTTCCAGTGTTGTAGTCCACGCGCGTGAAGCTCAAGCGGATTGAGCATCGGCGTCCGAAGCCGAAGGCAGTGGGTTCGACTCCCATCACGCGTTCCAGTTTTGCAATCAAGGGCCGGGTTAGTTCAACGGAAGAACGCTTGTCTTACAAGCAAGCTATGCGGGTTCGATTCCTGCACCCGGCACCAGTTCGCATCGACGTATCCAGGGGTAGCTCAGTTGGCAGAGCGCGCGATCGATAATCGCGAGGTCGTGGGTTCAACTCCCACTCCCTGGACCAATCTTCAAGCGGGCGTCGCCAAGCGGTAAGGCACCAGGCTTCCATCCTGGCACTGCGTGGGTTCGATTCCCGCCGCCCGCTCCATCATCCGATCGCCCTACGAGCTTTTCCGTCCGAGTGACATTGCCGGCCGCCCACTCGAAATAGTTGATGTCAGTTGGTTCTCATTGACCCCGGACAAGTGCAATATCCCTCGAAGCTGCCCATTGTTCGACGTCTCTGCCCGTTAGGGCAACGGCCATCAGGTCAGGGAACTGATCGGGTGTGCATCCGAAGACGGGGCAGTGCATGCCCGCAATCTTCACCGCGTGATCGTTGTTGTACGCGGGGTGCCCATCATCAGACAGTGCCAGCAGCACGATTATTTTTACGCCACTCTGCTTGAGCGCCGCAACGCGCGCCAGCATCGACTCGGCGTTCCCGCCTTCATACAAATCGCTGATCAGGATGAGATGGGTCTTGGCGGGATGCTCGATGTGCTGCTCGCAATAGGCGAGCGCTGCATTGATATCGGTGCCGCCGCCCAGTTGAACACCGAACAGAACCTCGACGGGATCGCTCAATTGTTCAGTCAGATCCACTATCGCCGTGTCAAAGCAAATGAGCTGTGTCGAGAGGCCCGGCAGCGAAGCAAGTACCGCGGCGAAGATTGACGCATACACTACTGATGTCGCCATGGAACCGGATTGATCGACACACAGCATCACGTGATCGAGGTTGGCGCGAGTCCGCGACCTCCGCTGAAGTCCGACAAGGTTCTCCGGGATCACGGTCCGGTGTTCCTGCTGGTAGTGCCGAAGGTTCGCCAGGATCGTGCGGCCCCAATCAATATTGGCATGTCTTGGCCGCCGCGTCCGTTGCGCGCGATTAATCACGCCCCCGACCGTCTCAACCGTCTTGTGCTCAAGGCGCGCGAGCAGTTCATTCACAACCTTTCGCACGACCATCCGAGCCGTCTCCTTCGTCTTCTCGGGAATTGCGCTCCGCAGCGAAATCAAGTCGGCAACCAGGTGAACATCTGCTTCAAGGGTCGAAAGAAACTCCGGCTCCAACATCAACGACTTGAGGTTGAGCCGTTCAAACGCATCCTTCTGAATCACCTGCACAACCGGCTTCGGAAAGAACTCCCGGATATCGCCGAGCCAGCGGGAGACGCGCGGCGCCGATGCGCCAAGCCCTCCCCGCCCCTTGCCCTGAGCTGAAATATTGTAGAGCGCGCTGAGGGCCGTCGATAGTCTCTGGTCGTTTTCGGAAAGATCCTGAGTCTCTTCGCCGAGCGCCAGCCTCCATCGGCGCAATCTCTCCTTTGGCTCAACAGCAATCTGTGTCATGCCTGACCTCCGATCCCTGCTTCGATTCCGAGGATCTGATAGAGCAGCGGCAATGCTCGTTCAAAGGCGTCATTGGAGCTAACTGCCGACGCCCCGCCCGCATGCGTGCTCTCGTGCGCGCCCTTGGCAACCCTCTCCATCAGGCGTTTGCGTGCAACCGCATCAAAGCCTGAAAAGCTTCTGCGCAACAGGGCTAATGATTCAACAAAGTCCTCTTCGCGCAGTTCACAGACCCACTCATCAAGAAGCTGAAGCAATGGCTGATCCTGAAGAAGAACCTCCGACCCGCCGCCGAGAAAGTTCTCAAGAAATGCGCCGGCTCGTCGCGGAGTCTCTCCGCGCGTGTGTAGAGAAAATGCCGAAGCCACCCGCATTGCATCCCACGTCCGCAAATCGTGCAGCCGGCGCAGGCTCACCCCAGCCATCTGCGCAGCCACCTGATCGTCATTCACCATCAACGCCAGTTGCTGCCGCCACGATTCGATCAGAGCCTCATCGGCAAACAGGTGAATAGCCTCGTCGTAAGCTCGCATTGCGCCCACGCGCGCCGAAGCCACATCTTCGTCGAGGTTGTGCGAGGCCACGCGAACTCCGGCATTCACTTCCACGCTCAGGGCATGAATCAACGACCGGAGCTCTGCCTCCGGAAGTTCCCGCGCGGTCCCGTATCGAAGCGCCCGCACAAGCGGAACCACCGCCTGCATCAGCTCCGTTACCTCGCTTGCCTCCGCTGCCGTCTCCTGAAGCCGCCCGATGCACGACTTGGCGGCGACAGGTAAGTCGGCCACAAGTGCTGCCCGAATCAATCCAGCCAGTTCGGAAATGGATGTGCTCTTGCGCGAACGCTCAAGCTGGATGTTCGCGGCGGCCTGTTCGATCGTTCCCCCGTAAACCAGCGCCTCTGCCAGCGAAACCGAAAGCTCCGGAACCCAGCGCAGCCGCCAGACTTCGCGAAAAGTCCCGCGACCAGCCTCGGCTTCGATCAGCTTTCCCCAGTGCACGTCCAGAATGACAAGACGATGGAGCAAAGTCGATTTCAGCAGTCCGGCTTCGCTGCGAAGGTCGAGCCGAACCTCCGTCTCGATATCCTCAAGCTTCAGCCGCGTCTTCTTCTGCCAGATCGCCAGGTCGCGGGCCAGCGGCATCTGCGGGACGCTTTCGTCGATCTCGCCTACTTCTTCGCCGATATACAGCTTTCTCTCGATCAGTCGCAGCGGCACTTCTTCGCCGTGGCACAAGGTGGCGAGTGCCGATTCGCGCATTTCGTCAAGACCCGGGATCGGACGTCCGCGCATTGCCGCCAAGGTTAAACTCAAACGCGCAGCCTCGATTGCGCTTGCGGTCGACGCGGAGTAGCCTTCCTTGCGAAGCATCGCCACTGTTTTCGCCTGCCACTGCGCCGCGAATTCCGATGGTGACGTTGATCCGCCTTTTGAATACAAACGCCACAGGTGGCTGTACCACCCGGGCGAAATCACCCCGGCCCCATACCCCGAGCCTGCGCTGAGCCGGCTGTTCGTCCACGGAACCCACGTCACCTCTACCTTTTCGCGAGGCAGGTCCTTCACGAGCGCCTTGTCCGAGGCCACACTTGTCTTCTCTCGCAGAGCGCTTACGTGCCATGCGCCAACAACCGCAGCGACAGGCCCATCGCATCCCTTCAATGCCTGGCGGATATGTATCCGCATCCACGCCTCTCGCTGGGCATCGCGCAATCGAGAACGCTCGCTACGTGTCTCCCCTGATTCAGCGCGCACTTCAGTCATAGCGCCCTCGATCGCCGCAAACACGGCCAGTGCATCGCTCTCGCCCTCGACTCCACGGCCAAGCCTGCCCTGCTCGATCAGCGCATTCCAGAAGCTCTCTCCATCTGAAAAGCCGGCTGCCTCCGCCAGCAGGTCGAGCGGGTCAGAGTCGGTCTCCACTATCATCTCTCCCGGATCCTTGCCTTCCGTGTTGAGCATCTGGTGGATCGTTATCCCTCCCGGCCAATCGATGAATTGCACCGCCGCTTCTTGCTTGAGCGCCCACCGGATCGCCTGCCACTCCGGAGAGAACTCAGCGAACGGACTGAAGAAGGCCGCATTCGCGTTCACGACTTGCATGCACCAGCAGCGCGATGGGTGGCTTCATTCCCGTGGCGCCTGCAAATGCGATCAGCTGATCGGCCTCCGGGGGCCCTTCAATCAGCACGCAGCGCGGGTTCGAGCGCGTCCAGAGCGCGCCGCAGCAGGGCAGCGGAGCCAGGTCCGTGATGCCGGATTCCCAGGATGTGCAGCCGTTCATCCATTTCCAGTTCACATCACCTCTCGAATCGCGCGGTAAAGATCGTCCCATTCGTCGCGCGTTCGCACCACACTTTCGAGATACTCCTGCAGCGCGACCGTATCCTGCACCGGGTCCTTCACGACCGCGCCCACAAGATTCGCGGCCATGCTCTGCGCATCCATCACGCCGTTTCCAAAATGGGCCGCCTCCGCCCACGCGCTGACGCCGACTGAGATCGCCTCGCCGGTCGAGAGCGACCCCGAAGATGTCTTCAGCTTCGTCTTGCCGTTTAGCGTCTTGCCTTCACGCAGTTCGCGGAACAGGATCACGATGCGCACCAGCTCCTGATCGGCCGGCTGAATCGGCGGCAGCGTGAGATTCGTGCCGATCTCGCCGCACGCGCTTCACGACGATTCCCGGTCTCTTCCTCCAGCGTCGCCGGCGACGGCAGCACCACCACGTTAAACCGCGCTTCAGCGCCGAAGACAGATCATTGACGCCCTTGTCGCGGTTGTTTGCGGTGGCGATCACGTTGAAGCCGCGCCGCGCATCGATGCCGTGTCCAGTTCCGGAACAGGCAGCGTCTTCTCCGAGAGCACCGTGATCAGCGTGTCCTGCACGTCCGATCCCATGCGCGTCAGCTCTTCGAGCCGCACGATGGTGCCTTCTTCCATCGCGCGGGTCAGCGGAGTCTTGACCAGCGCTTCGCTCGACGGACCCTTCGCCAGCAGCAAAGCGTAGTTCCAGCCATAGCGAATCTGGTTCTCGTCGGTGCCCGCCGTGCACTGGATCATCCGCTGCGACGAGCCGGAGATCGCCGCGGCCAGATGTTCCGACACCCACGACTTCGCTGTGCCGGGCAGCCCCAGCAGCAACAGCGCGCGATCAGTCGCCAGCGTCGCTACGGCCGTTTCAATCAGCCGCCGGTTGCCGACGTACTTCGCCGAGATCGGCGTTCCGTCCTTGGCCTTCCCACCCAGGAGGTAAGTAACGGCCGACTGCGGAGAAAGCCGCCAATTCGGAGGCCGCGGTCGGTCGTCTCCTTTGGCGAGTGCATCCAGTTCGGCCGCGTAAATCACTTCAGCCGGTAAGCGCAGTTTCTGACTGCTCATGTCAGTCTCTCCAATTCATCCAGAATGTCCAGCAACATCAAACCCTTGTCTTTTCGCTCCACCCCGAGCGGTTCGAGCTGCGCGCGAAGCGCGCCCCGCAGCTGCTGCGGGCAAAGCGCGCACATCACTTGAATGATCTCCAGCGACGGACCCTTCTTCTCCTCGTTCAGCTGCTCCGCCCACATCGGCGATCCAAAGATCTCGCGCATGATGCCGGCCGGTAGCGGTCCTTCCATCTGCCGGTGCAACCAGCTCCACGCGGGAAACGGAATCTCCGGAAGCCACTTTTTCGGCCTGATCAAAGCGCCCGCCCACTCTTGGCGCATTTGAAAATCATCCAGCAGGCTGTCTTCCAAATCCAGCGCGCTCATGCGGCCCCATGCGTCCGGCAATTCGTCGGTAATAACCCGCACGAGGGCGAATCGTCCCTCGCGCGCGGCCATCAATGCCAGCGCAAACAACAGGTTCTCGTCCTTTTCAGTGGCTTCCACCAGTTCCGAGTCGGTCAACGCGCAGGCCCGCGCAAACTCGTTCAGGGACACATCAGCAAACTGTTCCTGAACCCAGCGATTCGCTTCGTGCTCTTTGACCGTGGCCGGCAACTCCAGTTTCAATGCGGCCCGCTTTTTCAGGAGCCCGGTCTTCGATCTCTGAATTCTTTCGAGGCACGCCGCAAGCGCGGGGTTCTCCGCACCCCGTCCGGCTATCGCACCCATGAGTCTTTGCACAAGGTTGCGGACACGGGGGGCGCGATCCTTTTGAATGCTCTCGAGGAACACCTGGTCGCCGTTCGACAGTTCCGTCTGAAGTGCCGAAAGCAGTTGAACCCGGCTCTCCGGATTCTCAGTTGGCCAGCTCTTCTCCAGCAGTTGACGGCCCAGATCCGGATTCTGTTTGCGCAAACCTCGCAGGAACTGCAACCGCTTTCGCAGAGGTCCCGCCGTCCATGTCTCGGGCGTCAGATCGTCGGAATCAAAGTAACCGCGGCCCTGTTCGGTGTGTGCATCGCGTTGTGACCAATACTGCGCTGTTGATCCCAACTGCTCGGCGTATTTGCGCACAAATCCGTCGAGCTTCGGCAGATCGAAAGGATGCGGCCGTAGCCGCTGCTTGTCGAGCGCCAACGCCAACGCTCTCGCCGTGTCGTCCGTGCATCTGTCCAACAAACGCAGAATCTTCGACCTCATTCGGTCCGGAACAATGCGCCGATCGTCACTCGGCCAGTTCTGCACGGCAAACTCTTTGGGCGCTGCAGGGCGTGTGAACCGCAGCATTTGTCCCGCCAGGCTGAGCGCGTTCAGCACCGCGCGTTCTCGATCCGGTCCCCATGCCAGCAATTGATCGCCTGCCTCGCGCCGGGTTCCGCTTAGCAGCGCCGGCAATACCCCAGACTTCAAATCGCTCGCGTTCACTCGTTCACCCATTGCCCAAGTGAAGTCTGCGCAAAGCACAGGCGGAACGCATAGCCATCCCATAGACCGAATCCATCGAACCGCTCCATGGCAAGCAGTGGAGCGGCGATCGTCGACTGTTCCGCAATGAGTGGCAGCGCAATGTCGTCGTGGTCACAGGAACAGAGAAACAAGAGCTGGCCGTTGCGCCGCACGCGTGCATCACGGAACCGCATCGGCCAAACGTTGAGCCACGGAACTGCGCTGAGCGCTGCTTCGTACGTGGCCATTGCTTCGGCAAGGCCCGACTCCGATACAGCCAAAGGCTTGTCGCACTCCGTCGCCGGAGAAGTAATCTCCTTCACCAGTGCCCGCAGCGGGCGAGCGGACGAATAGAAAACCAGCGTCGCCCCCACTTGTTCTCCCGTTCGATAGGCTCCCCGGGTCTGCCCTGAGGCTACGGGAACAAAGTCTATGAGCAGTGCTGCATGCTGTCCTTCTGCCGCGGCTTCGCGCCATAGCCAGGTCTCGAGGCGGCGCAACCGGTCTGGTTGAACCTCACTCACCGTGCCGACCACACGCCATGTTCCGGAAATGCTCAGCGCACCTTCTTCGTTCAAAAGGGATTCGCGAGACTGCGTCCACCCAACTTCGCGACGGACATCGGCGCGCAAACCTGCATCGAAATCTCCCTGCCGTCGATAAGCCGCTGCGAGCAGATGAAGCTGCCCCAATTGTTCCAGGGCCACGGTTGCCCGCAGCTGTTCGGGGAGGCCGTAGATCCGGTGAGGAAGATTGTCGAGCCGCGATGCGAGGCCGGGCGCCTTCGCATCTACGAGCCTCTGCGCAATGGACCGGCAACCTTTGCCCGCATGCTGCGCAAATCCCGCCAGCCCAGCGTCCGCCTGGTCGATCAGCCAGCGATCCAGATCGTCGAGTCCAGCAAGTACAGCATCCTCCCGTTCCCGGCGGTTGCGCTCGCGCGCAGCTTCTGCGCGAGCCTGAGCCTTCGGATCAATCTCTTCACTGGGCTGAGCTGTCGCTTGAGAAAGGCTCTTCGGCTGCAGTGCCTCGTCCTTCTCCGCGTCCGCTCCGCCTGCGGAAGATCGCCGCCGTCTGACCCAATCCTGCACCCACTCGGGAGTCGGCGCCGATTCAAATCCGGTCTTTCCCTCGGCACGCATCCACATCAACGCCAGGTTGTGCTTGCAGGGAAACTTGCGGCTCGGACAGGTGCATTTATACCCGGCGTCGGTCTCTGAGATCACAACCCGATACGGCGAGGCCCCGGAGCCCTGACACTCTCCCCAGACAAGGCCAGCATTGTCGCAAGAAAGCCCAGACCATCCACTTGGCTTGACCAGCTTCCGCGCTGCTACCAGCGAAGCTTGGTCTGGTGCGATCGCTTCAATTTTGTCCAGACTGATTCCAGGCATCAGCAGGATCCCCTTGGACGTCGCCTTCTCTGGTTCACGGCAAGATTCTGACAGAAGTGAATCGGTGCTCAACTTGGTTAATTCGGAGTAGCCATACTACTAGAACGGGAAGATAATTGTGGCAGTCAACCCTGAACCAAGCCGGTTTGATGGCATCCTCCATCCTTTTCTCCCCAATCAGGCCGGGGCCGCAGTCACGCGGGTTCTCGAGAACAAGGTCAGATACGAGAGGTCACACTGGCTTCCGTCAAGCTCGGGGATGGTCAACGCCTTCTCGCTTTCAACGATCTGTTTATAGGAGCGCGAAGCCATGTGTCCGCGCTTTACCGTATCTCGAGCGCGCTCGTAGTCGGCAAAATCGCCGCCCGCGTGCTCGATATAGAACTTGGCCTGCGAGCGCGTATTAAACCTCTCAATAAGTTCTTCGAGTCTCCTTTTGCGCGTGATGAGGACGATCTTCTTGAACATGGCTATTTCCTCACCAGGGGAGTTCCGGGTACAGCGGCGAGTGCGGGCTTTGTGAGAGAGGCCAGCAGGTCGGGCGAGATATTGAGTTCGCCGATCTTCTGCGCATTCTCGGCCATCTCCTGGAAGGCAAGAGCAATCAATCCTCTTGCGTCCATCGTCTGACCACTCAACTTCATCGACTCAGCAGTCTCAGCGCCGGAATAGTCCACGCCGATGTTGCGCTCAAATTGCGGCATCAAGCCTCTCCGGTTGAATCGCTCATTTGATCTCCGCAAGTGAATAGGTCGTACTACGTCCCCCGGACGAATCCTTCGCCAAAACGCCCTTCCTGATCAGGTCCTCAATGTCGCGCAGCGCGGTGTCCTGCGAGCGCTTCTCGAGCTTCGCCCATTTCGAAGAAGTCAGCTTGCCTTCAAAGCCATTCAGCAGCCGGTTGATCATGCTCCGTTGACGCTCGTTGAGTTCAGTCGCAGCGAAACGATCCCAGAAGCGGACCTTGGTGAGCACGGCAGCGAGTATGGTTTCCGCCCGGTCAAAGGCGCGCCCCAGACACGCGAGAAACCATTCGAGCCAGCGTGTAACGTCGAGCTCGCCTTTCTGTGTCGCTTCGAGGATCTCGTAATAAGATTTCCGCTCCTGTTGAATCTGCGCTGACATGCTGTAGAAGCGCTGTGAGCTGTGTTCTGAACGCGCCAAAGCCAGGTCAGCGATGGCGCGCGCAATGCGTCCATTGCCATCGTCGAACGGGTGGATGGTCACGAACCATAGGTGCGCCATGCCCGCCTTGAGCACGAGATCGGTCGACCTCTCTTTTTCAAACCAGTCGAGGAACTTCTTCATTTCCCTGCGGAGGCGGGCGGCGACTGGAGCTTCATAATGAACCCGCTCCTTTCCAATTGGGCCGGAGACGACCTGCATCGGACCCTTTTTGTCATCTCGCCAGCCGCCTACATTGATCCTCGACATTCCGCTGCGGCCGGTCGGAAACAATGCGGCGTGCCAATCGAACAAGCGTTGTGCGGTCAGCGGCTGGTCGTAGTGCTGCGTTGCGTCCAGCATCATTTCGACCACACCCTCGACGTTGCGATCCGCAGGTGTCAGCCCGCCGATATCGATTCCCAGACGGCGTGCGATCGAAGAACGCACCTGATCTCTATCGAGCTTCTCTCCCTCAATCTCGCTCGACTTGAGGACATCCTCGGTTAATGTATCCAACACGGCTTCTGTTCGAAGCTGGAATCCAAGCCCCTCCATGCGGCCAATCAGTCGTCCTTGCCGGTGCCGCACCTCAACGAGTCGCTGTGAAATTCGCCCGGAATCCCACCTAAAAGTCGGCCATGCCGACCGTTCGTGGATATAGGCACCGCGCTTTATTCTCCGCACCATTTGCAGAGAATATAACCCACATTCGCCGCAACTACAAGGACATAATCTACGCACATGATGCGGCGATTATGTCCTTCGTTCGCCGCATCTCTCGGCATAGCTGCCCGGGGGGCTGGGTGAGGGACTCGCCCTGAAATCGCCAGTTAGCGATCAAGATCGGCAAATACAGAGCCGTCATTTGAGGAGTAATCGACAGGCGACGATGAACTCGTTGAGAACCGGCGCCACGGCCCAACACAATGAACAAAGAAAGCGCGTTTCAACGGAGAGTCCCGGATTAGAAGCATGCTTAAGAGTGGCTATGCGGACAGCTGATAGCCGGCTGTGGAGTTTCGGTATGGTTAACTGATTAGCGGGGAACAACAGAGGATCGACTGCAGAGCCGCGACGAAGAGCTATGCCTCTCAACCTGTTCTCCGAGGCATAGACCTCGTTGTAGAACCTAGCATTTTTGCCTTATTAGGGGCTAACGGTGCTGGCCGCTCAGAACTAGACCTTTTCGCAGAACACGGACAGTTCACGGACGTTCAAGCCAAAATCAAAAAGGCCGCTCATGGGCGGCCTTTTAAACTTCATCAAAATTAGAGGTTTAATTGGTTGCGGGGGGTGGATTTGAACCACCGACCTTTGGGTTATGAGCCCAACGAGCTACCGGGCTGCTCCACCCCGCATATGTAGTTTAGCAACCGCATTTGCGGGGGTCAACCCAACCAGGGCCTACGACAACAAGCCGGTTATTAATGAATGGATTGCGGGACCTTAGTGTCAGCGCAACGGCCCGCCGCCGGGGCAAGCTAAGGCCTCCCTGGTTGGGATAGCCGGCTCATTCCGGTTTGCTGATGATTAACGTCACGGGGCCGAGAAGCCCGGAGGGTAGCGGGTCGAGTTCCTGCATGTCCTGCGGATTGAACTCGACCCCAAAGCGATCGCGAAGCAGCCGGTAGCTTGGCGTCGCCTGGCCGGCGAGTTCGTTCATTGCGGTGTTGCCGACTACCAAACGGATATCGTTCTTCCCCGGTCGCAAAAAAGGGGAGATCCCCAACCGGAAAGGAGGATGCCAGACGTAGCCTGCGAGCTGATCATTGACGAAGAGCTCCGCAGCCTCCCGCACGGGGCTGTCGAGGTATGCTCGCATGTTGAATCTGGGTAGGGGCTCCGGCTTTTCGACGGGCTTCCCTTCGCCGAAATCCAGCTCGACGGAAGCTCCGGGACGCAGATCGTCGGCTGCAACCTCAATTGTCTTGCGATAGGTTGCCAGGCCTGAGAAGTAGTGGCGGTCCGGCCTTTCAGTCCACGAGGTCAGATTCACGACGTCAGTCGACTCCTGGCTCGCGTCGAAAGAGATTTGCCAAGCGTGCGAGATGTCGGTCCGCTTTTCTCTTCCTTTGGTGGACTCGTCTGAGGCGGCTAGAGTCACCTTCGAAAAGAACAGGAGTTGCGACTCATACGGGGCCAAGGAAAGCGCGAAGTCGGCGGGATTCTCAATGCCTGAGACCTTTCCGGTAAATGGGTCCCAGAATTCTGCGTGCGCCGCAATGGAGCGGAACTTCATTTTGAGGCTTTGGGGGCGATTGGCGGTATTGGCGACGAAGTACAGATCGCCGGATTGAAGATGCCGGTGGACGAAGCCGATTTCTCCAGAGTGCGGGCTGATCTCGCAATCGGGTGGTAGCCAGCTTTTGAGCGAATCGCCAAGCGCGCGCTCATCCGCAATGAAGTGTGCTGTAGCAAAATGACCGTGAAAAAGCTCCCTTGATAGCGCCTGGATATGAGCGGAAATGGCGGGAGCGTCGAGGTATCCGGGCGCTGTCGAGGGCTCACTTCGCGTAGCGATTACAATGCCGCCGTGACCCGCAAATTCGACGATCTTCTCGTACGCTTCTGGGGCGATGCGATCAACTCCCGGGAGGACGAGAACCTTGTACGGGAGGCCCACACTGGTGATCGCATCCGCATCGATGAAGTCAAAATTGAACCCGGAATCGACAATCTGGGGGATCACATCGGTGCCCAGCAGGCTCGGCATGGATTCGTCGATGGTGATGTTCGAGCCGGATTCGTCAAACCCGCCGGGGGATGTCGGCGGCCGGTTCTGCTGGATGCGTGCCTTGAATTTGGCCCATGCATCGTCATTCGGCAAGAGCACAGCTATGTCGTTTACTGGCGTTCCCAACCGCAAGGCGTAACTAACACGTTGCAAATAGCCGGCGAGATCGGGCATTGCGAAGAACCATGGATTATGCGCATTCAAGGCTCCGGCTGCGTACATTCGCCAACCCGGTTCTCCGGCTGATTCGGGTGAGTAGGGCCAACCGTGTCCGACCAGTTGATTGATGCCCTGAAGGAAGTGCAGGTCGGCCTCAGCCTTCATATCAAGCGGCGTTGCACGGAACGCCGGTGAGTGGAGCCAGGTCCAGGTTTCAGACGAAATGACATTGTGATGGAAGAGGTGTCCAGCCGAAGCTGCCCAACGGGTGTCGGAGAATTGCCTCCACATGTCGATGGTTGCCTTGCCTTCGCCTTCAGGCAAATCCTCGAATCGATTGCTCGAGAGCGTCACGGGCGGGTAGCCATAGGATTGAGAGCGAAACAACGTGTGGTGTTCGTGCGCCCAGATCTGCAGAGGCTGGAGGAATCGCTCGTTGGCGAGTTCCGTGAGCGTCATACCCCAGTCATGCCTCACCGCCGCGGTTTCAGGTCCCGCGTCGCCAACGAGCGAGGGTAGGAAGGAAGCGAGGTCGTAGCCGCGGCGACGCTGAAATTCTTCCAGCAGGTCGGGCGTCCAATCAGACCCATAGTCCTCGAGACTGTCACTGAAAACTGCATACGGAGGATGATCGCCGAAGGCGGAGAGCAACCGATCGCCCACGGAGCGCAGATGGTTTTGAATGGCGGCACCATCATAATGGTCAAGCACAAATCCCTGTGCTCCTTCCGCTGCGCGCTTCACCATCATCCCTGTGCGGCTGGCAACAAAGAAGAGCACGGTGCGATTGATGGATGCCGTGTCGCTCAGAGCGAGCCGTGCGCCGGATGGCAAAGGCAGCATCTTTGCCCGCTTCAAATCCAGATCAGTACCGGTCTCGGGCACAAGAAAGGCGGCGATCGTTCGTTCGCCCGATTCGAGCGCGGGAGCAGCAATGGAGACTGCTCCCGCCGGTGCAGCAACTGATTCGACTCGCAACTCCCCGGCCGCCTGTGCAACCGGAATGTGAGGACCGCCAAACGGCCAACCGCTGCCCAACGTGATATCGAGACGGAGCCCCAGCTTGCGAGCTGTATCTGCCGCAAAGCGGATGTTATCGAGGTGTTCGTCCGAGAGAAACGGGTAATTGTGAAAGCCGGTTGTTTGATCATCGAGTTCCAGCGGATAGAGTGTCGCGATTTCGACGCCGCCGATACCTGCTGCCTTCATCTGCTCCAACTCACGTTCAATCTCAGACTTTGTGGCAGACGGACCAAACCACCACCAGCGCATCATGATGCGGCAGTCATCAGGGGGATGAGAGAAGCCGGCGTGCAATTCGTCGATCTCATTGCCAGACTGGTGTGCGGGGGACGACGGTTTGGACTCTGCCGTCTGGGCAATGGCATTGCCGGTTATGAGAGAGATCCCCAGGGAAGCGGCCAGGAACACCGTATGCATCAAAACTGATCTCGTTTCCGCCATCATGTAGCTCGCAATCAACAATCGTATACCAGCGGTTTACTGCTAAATTAAGCGGTATGCGGGGCCTTCTGGAATCCCTTCGCCTGCGATTGCGACAACCTGCTTTCCTGCTTGCTCTGGCGGCGAGCTTGATTGCTATTGTCGTCCAATCAGGTGAACTTGGGTCAGCCGACACACAGCACAGGCTGCAATCGGCTCACTCGTTTTGGACGTCAGAGCCTCCGGTGTTTCCGTCTGAGTATCCAGAGTTTGGAATCCACGGCCGCGACGGTCGCCTGGAAAGCTGGTACGGCATCGGGCAGTCGCTACTGCTGCTCCCGTTCGATATAGCCGGGACAGCCCTTGAACGACTTTCTGTTCTTGACGATTACAACGGAAACGATCCCAGCGTCCGCGATATTTTTGTAAGTTACTGCGTTAATATCCTCCTTAATATCTCGACTGCTTTTGTTTGTCTCCGGTTGCTTCTGCTGCTTGGCTTCTCCCGACCGCAGGGCATCGCGGGTGCCCTCAGCCTACTTCTGCTCTCGACTCATCTGCACTATACGCAGAACATGATGGAGAATAACTATATATGCCTTCTTACGCTTTGCGGATTTACTTATCAGTTGGATTGGTTGAAGACCGGAAGAACGCGGTCACTCTTGATCGGCTCGTGCGCCCTGGGGCTAAACCTGCTGACTCGGCTGACTACCGGGCTCGACTTACTTGCCGCTGCTCTGTTTGTCCTGCTTGCCTTGCGACTTGAGGGCACATGCGGTCGATTGTTCTGGAATCGAGCGAAGAGTTACATGTGGCTTGCGATCCCTGTTTATGCGGTCTTTGGCCTGCTCGATCGTCTCTACCAATATCATCGTTTCGGGTCCTTCTTTAACACCTACATATCGGTGGTGGCACGCGAAGCCAAACAGCGCAATCCGCTGTTGCCGGCCAACTACCCGTTCGAGACCCCTTTCCATGTTGGCTTTTTCGGAGTACTGTTCTCTCGCGAAAAGTCGATCTTTCTGTTCGATCCACTTCTGATCCTTATGCTGCTCCTGGTGGTAACGGCATGGGGCCGATTCAGGCCGGCTGTGCGTGCGTATGCAATCAGTTCCGCGGCCATGCTGCTTGCTTATATTTGTTTCTATGCGCGATACACCGTGTGGAGCGGCGACTTCGCGTGGGGAGATCGCTATGTTTCAACCGCAGCCGAACTGGCTTCGCTCCTGGCTGTCCCACTCTTGCTCACGCTTTGCAAAGAATTGAGCCGTTGGATTCGGGCCACAGGAATTGGGCTCGTCGCGGCGAGCGGCGCGATCCAGACAGCCTCTTTAGCCTTCTGGCTGCCACTTGAAATCTACCAGCGGGCGCTCCTTGGCCCCAGGTTTGTCATTGGGTTGCGCTTCGAGAATATTCTCGCCTTTGCCTTCGGTAAGATGGAGGGCTGGGGCTTGATCACCCAATCAATCACCAATGATTCCTGGGATTATGTGCACATCACTTGCTGGAATTTTCTTCCATTTTTGCTGGGTCACGTGGGTGCGGCGCCGGCGTGGGTTGTGCACCTTACGCTCGCCATCTGGCTTGCCGCGCTGGCCGCCTTGGCGGGAGTGTTATGGAACTTGTTCCGGATCATGCGCGCCGGGGATGAACAAGCCGGGGTTCGTGAAAGCTGATGCGTGCTCTCGGCCAGTTCTTGCGTTCCCCTCCTCAAAATTGGCTCCCTGATTCAACTCAAGGACTTCATTTATGAAAGGTGCATACTGCTAAGACAAGGAGTCCGCGTGAGCGCCCACGACCCTTCACTATTCAACAACGATCTATCCCCGACCGGACCAGCCCAGAGAACCTGGGGAATGTACAACTACATCGCCCTCTGGTTTTCAATGTCAATGGAGATCACAACCTACCAGCTCGCGTCTTCGTTGATCGCGAAGGGGATGGATTGGAAGCAAGCATTGGCCACGGTGCTTCTTGGAAACCTGATCGTACTCATACCCCTGTTGCTTAATGCGCATGCGGGAACCAAGTACGGGATTCCATTTCCGGTATTGATCCGAGCTCCATTCGGTGTGCGCGGAGCAAACATTCCGGCCATTCTCCGCGCCATCGTCGCATGCGGCTGGTTCGGCATTCAATCGTGGATCGGTGGCACGGCGATTCATTCCATGCTGAGCGTTATCTGGCCGGCGGTGGAGAACATGGATGGTGTGCGCTGGGCCTGCTTTCTCGCCTTCTGGCTGCTCAACATGGTGATCGTGTGGCGCGGCGTTGAGTCGATCCGGCACCTTCAGGCATTCGGAGCGCCATTCATGTTTGTGATGGCCGCTGCGCTGATGATCTGGGTACGAATCAAGGCCGGAAGCTTTGGATCCATGCTCTCGACTCCGAGCCAGTTTCACTCCACGCGGGAGTTCCTCGGCGTGTTTTTTCCCTCACTCACAGCGATGGTGGGCTACTGGGCCACGCTGACGCTGAACATTCCGGATTTCACGCGCTACTCCAAATCCCAGAATTCCCAGATTGTTGGACAGGCATTTGGACTTCCGGTGGCAATGACCCTTTACACATTTGTCGGAATCTCGGTCACTTCTGCATCGGCGGTCCTCTTCGGCAAGCCGATCTGGAATCCGATCGAGCTCATCGGCGCTTTCCATCAGCCGGTCGTCGCATTCTTAGCGCTGGTTGCGATACTGATTGCCACACTCAACGTCAACCTCGGCGCGAATGTCGTCTCGCCATCGAATGATTTTTCCAATCTCTACCCGCGCCTCATCAGCTTCCGCACCGGAGGACTGATCACCGGATTTCTGGGGTTGGCTATGTGTCCATGGAAGCTCCTTGCCTCTCCTGATAGTTATATCTTCGGATGGCTGATCGGTTACTCAGCGCTGCTGGGTCCTGTTGCCGGCGTCATGGTGTGCGACTATTTTCTGATTCGGGGCACTGAGTTAGACATTAACTCGCTCTACCATCGCGAGGGCAGCTATCATTATTCGAAAGGATTCAATCCTCGGGCGCTGGTCGCATTGGGAGCGGGCGTCGGAGCCGCACTTGTCGGGCTCGTGGTTCAACCGCTGCACTTCCTCTACGACTACGCTTGGTTCGTTGGAGCATTCGTCGCTGCCGGCGTCTACTATGTCCTCATGAAAGCAATGGCTCCCGCCACTGTCCCGTCGGAATCGTTAAGCGCAGCCGGAAACGATTGACGCCTATCGAACCTGCGGAAAACCGAGATCCACCTTGCTTGATCCGGGATCGGGCCAGCGGCTCGTCACCACTTTCGCGCGTGTATAGAACTGCACGCCCTCAGGCCCGTACATGTGCAGATCGCCGAACAACGATGACTTCCAGCCCCCGAAGCTGTAGTAAGAGACCGGCACCGGGATTGGCACGTTGATGCCCACCATGCCTGCTTCTACCTCGAATTGAAACTGCCGGGCCGCTCCGCCATCACGAGTGAAGATTGCCGTGCCGTTGCCGTACGGATTCTCATTGATCAGGCGCAGCGCTTCAGGGTAGGTGGCAACGCGCACGACGCTGAGCACCGGCCCGAAGATCTCCTGGTCGTAGCACGCCATGCCCGGCTGCACATGGTCCAGCAACGCCGGCGCGAGAAAGAAGCCCTTGTCAGAAACTGACGGGTTCAGACTCCCTTCATAGCTCATCGTTGCGCCCTGCTGCACGGCACGCTGCAAATGCGAGGCCACGCGGTCGCGATGTTCCTGGGTGATCAGCGGGCCCATCTGGCTCCCTGGCTCCTTTCCGGGGCCGACGACAATCCTGGCCATGCGTTCCCTGATCGCGTCAATCAATGGGTCAGCAACATCGCCCACTGCCAGCACAACGGAGATCGCCATGCAGCGCTCGCCCGCCGCTCCATACGCCGCCGACACGGCCGCGTCTGCCGCCATGTCAAGATCGGCGTCGGGGAGCACCAGCATGTGATTCTTGGCTCCGCCCAGTGCCTGCACGCGCTTGCCATTGCGTGTCGCTGTCTCATAAATGTGTTTGGCGATCGGAGTGGACCCGACGAAGCTGATGGCCTTGATATCGGGATGTTCGAGCAGCCGTTCGACGGCCACTCTGTCGCCCTGCACGAGGTTCAACACCCCATCGGGCACGCCTGCCTCGCGGGCCAGCTCAGCCAGCAGCATGCTCGCAGACGGAACCTTCTCGGAAGGTTTAAGTACAAAACAATTGCCACAGGCGATGGCATTTGACAGCATCCACAGCGGCACCATCGCTGGAAAATTGAACGGCGTAATTCCCGCGACGACTCCGAGCGGCTGACGGATCTGGTAGACGTCGACACCGTTGCTGGACTGCTCGGAGTAGCCGCCCTTCAACAGGCTTGGAATGCCACAGGCAAACTCCACGTTCTCAAGGCCGCGCGCTACTTCCCCAAGTGCGTCGGCGGTCGTCTTGCCGTTCTCGCGCGTGAGGACATCGGCAATGCGCTGCCGGTTTTGCGCGATCAGGTCGCGCAGCCGGAACATTACTTCGGCGCGGCGGGAGAGCGGTGTGGAGCGCCAGGATGGAACCGCTGCCTTGGCCGCCGCGACGGCTTGATCCACTTCTCCGGTGGAAGCAAAGGCCAACTGGCCGATCACATCGCCTGTCGCGGGATTGTAGACGCTGCCCGCGCGGCCCGATGTTGAGGAAACCGGCCTGCCATTTATCCAGTGGCCGATGGTCGCGGTCGCGATGTCCGAGAGTACTCATGGGAAATTCCTTTTATGGATGCGGAAGAGATCCATGCAATGGTCTTGGATGCGAGACGATCGTAGGCCTCGATTGCCAGGCGGCAGATGCTCCTCACGTGTGTCCTCAATCTTGTTGTGACTGATGCCACGTAATGATTGCACGAACATCATTACTGTGGGGATGCCCGATCGGGATACTTCCGCCGCATCGTGCAGCGGTCCCGAGGGCAGCCGTTGAGACTGCCCGGCCGTTTCCTGAATGGCCTCATCGCACAAACGCAATCAATTCGGGATGAAATGGTTCCGGAGCAATGTTCCAGATCCGCGACCACTCCACTGTGCAACCTTCCTCTTGTGCAAATTGACGGCTCTTTTCTTGCGCCTCGGATACATTGCTGGCGAGCACGTCAGCGTCGAGGTCGCGCTGATCGAGAGTCGCTTCGCAGCGGCCTACGACCGCAGTCACGATTCCAGGGAAGGTCTTCACGCTCCCCATGGTGCACACCGCATCGGGATACTGCATCGCGATCGGCCGGATTTCAAGTGCCAGCTTTGCCGCGGCCGCAAGCGCATCGTGGCGCGCTGTCATCGGCGTTGAACCGGAATGCGCCTCCTGCCCGTGGAACGTGATCGCGTGGCGCTCGACTCCCTTGGTGCCCATCACAGCCCCGAGTGGCAGACCCAAGCTTCTCCAGCACCGGCCCCTGCTCGATGTGCAGCTCGAGATACGCCGCGGCATTCTTGCGCTCGCTTCGCGCATCGCCGATCGAGTCGATCGACACGCCGCACGCCGCAACCGCATCTTCAAGACGCATCCCGCCCGCGTCGGTGCGACTGCGATCCTGCTCGATGGTCTGCGTCCCGGCAAACGCGGATGAGCCGAAGAGGCTGCGCCCAAAGCGCGCGCCTTCTTCATCCGCCCAGTCCACCAAGCGCACCGTCACCGGCGGCTCGCCGTTGAACTCTGCCGCAATCCGGCGCAGCACGGCGAATGCCGCCATCACGCCAAGGCAGCCGTCGAGCCAGCCGCCATTGGGCACCGAGTCGAGATGGCTGCCGAGAATCAGCGTCTTCGGTGACTGGCCGGGCAGCGTCGTCCAGCTATTTCCCGCCGCATCGTAGATGATGCTCGATCGGCAGCTCGCGCAGCTTCGGCAGGAACCATTCGCGGGCCTTAAGCCACTTCGGCGCTCCATGCTAGCCGCTGTGCGCCATTTTCATCCGCGGTCAGAGCGCGCAGCTCCTTCAGCAGCTCGATTGCGGCCTGCGAGTCAACGGGCATGACTCGCCTCCCACCAAAATACTGGGTTCCGCGTCGAAGCATTCGTCCTCGCTCCGGCTCGCCCACGAACGCGCCATCGCGCACCTGCACCTTGCCGCGAACCGTCACGACCGACGGCCGGCCCTCGATCGCAAATCCTTCAAAGCCGTTGTAGTCGTTGTTCGTGTGCTGCGTCGGCCGCAGAGATCGTCCCGCGATAATCAGGATCGTAGATGACCAGGTCGGCATCCGCTCCAACAGCGATTGTGCCTTTGCGCGGAGAAAAGTCCGAACAGCTTCGCAGGCCGCGTGCTCAGCGCATCCACGAAGCGATGGATGTCGAGCGTCGCCGCGCTTGACCCCATAGGTGTACATCAGGTTGACGCGATCTTCGATGCCCGGGAATTCCGTTGGGGATCTGCGTGAAAGCCTCCTCGCCCAGCAGCTTCTGTTCCATATCGAACGGGCAATGATCGGTGCCGACGGTATCAATCATGCCGGCCTGCAAGCGCGCTCCCATAGAGTCGCCAGGTTCCGCTCGATCGCGCAGCGGAGGCGACATCACGTGCTTCATGCCCTCAACGCCCGCGCGTTCTCGGCGTAGGTTTTGTCGAGAAGAAAGTGCGGCAGCACCGACTCAACATACAGCTTCACGCCGCGGAGCTTGGCCTCAACCGCAGCGCGCAGAGCCGGCGCGCACGACAGATGCACCACGTAGCCCGCAGCTCCGGTCTCCTCAAGGAACGTCGCAAAGCGGCCGGTGCCCTCCGCCTCCACCGCCTCAGGCCGGCTGGGTTCGTGCCACTCGGGTCCGGTCTTTCCTTCGAGCCAGCAGAATCTGCTGCAACTGGCCGACCAACTCCGCGTTCTCGCAATGCGCCGTGGTGATGACACCCAGCTCCGGCCGCCAGCTTGAGCGTGTGGAACATCTCTTCGTCGGTCACGCCGAAGAAGTTCTTGTAAGCCAGGAAGATTTTGAACGACGCGGTTCCGTCGCGCACAATCTCGCGCAGCTGCGCCTCAGTCTTGGCATCGAAGCGCGTCACCGCCATGTGAAATGCATAGTCGCAGGCGCTGTTTCCTTCCGCCTTCTTCTTCCACGTGTGGTAACCCTCCAGCGCATCTTCATTGCGCGATGGGCAGCACATCTCGATGAATGTTGTGGTGCCCCCGATCAACGCAGCCTTGCTGGCGGTAGCGTGCGTGTCTTTGGCAAACGTGGCCATGAAGGGCAGATGGATGTGCACGTGCGGATCGATGAAGCCGGGAAAGACCAGCTTGCCTGTCGCATCAATCATCTCCGGTCCCGGCGGCGCGGCGAGATCCTTCCCGATGTGCGGTGATGGTCTCGTCTTCGACCAGGATGTCGGCACGATAGCGCGTTTCCGCGGTGACAATCTCGCCGCCCTTGATCAGCAATGCCATGCGATAACTGGACCTCCATGCGCATGTAGCGGATTGCTCAGTGAATGCTGAATTCCGACCTTCTCGCGATACGCTTTCATCGTTTCCCAGTCCTCGGTCACGGCGGTCTGATGTTCCGGAAAGTTCGCTCCACGTCACGGAGGCGCGCCCCGACGGCAGCTTCGACCATGGCAATGCAATCGTCCACCGGGCATACGTTATAGCAGAGCCGGCAGCCGACGCAATCTTCTTCGCGGACCACCGGCTGCGGGCGCGTCTCAATCGCCTCATGCTTGCCGTTCGAGCGCACGTCGTACGACGTTGGGCGCAACCAGCGTGCCGTCCGCCGAAACCAGATCGATGCACTGATGCGCCGTGTCATTGCAAGCCACGTAACAGAGGTTGCACTTGATGCACTTCGCCGCATCGATGCGGGCCACCGCGCGATACGAAAGATCAAAATCCTTGAAATCCGAGACGCGATGCAGGCTCCGGCCGCACTACTTCCGCAATTGTCTTGAAGCCCTTCTCATCCATCCAATTTGAAAGCCCATCGCATAGATCCTCGATGATGCGATAACCGTAGTGCATCACCGCCGTACAAACCTGAAGGCTCGAAGCGCCCAGCAGCAGAAACTGGCCGCGTCCTGCCACGTGGCGATGCCGCCCATACCGGAGATGGGCAAGCCGGACTTCGAGATCACCTCATCTGTGCCGAGCGCGGCGAGCATGTTCAGCGCAATTGGCTTCACTGCCGGCCCCGCATAACCGCCATGCCCGCCTTTGCCGCCGATATTTGGCGTCAGTTCCAGCGAGTCCAGATCGACGCCCACAATCGAATTGATAGTGTTGATCAGCGACAAGCGCGTTCACGCCCGCCGCAACGCCCGCCCGCGCCGGCAACACCACGTTCGTCATGTTGGGTGTCAGCTTCATGATCACCGGTATCGTGGCCGCTTCCATCACCCAGCGCGAGATCTGCTCGCAGTATTCCGGAACCTGGCCCACAGCCGCGCCCATCCCGCGCTCGCTCATTCCGTGCGGGCATCCGTAGTTCAATTCGATGCCGTCCGCGCCGGTATCCTCGATTCGCTTCACGATCTCGCGCCATGCTTCCGGTTTCGACTCCACCATGGCGGAAACAATCACCGCGCGATCGGGCCATAGCGCCTTGACTTCAGCGATTTCGCGCAGGTTCACTTCCAGCGGTCGATCTGAAATCAGCTCGACATTGTTGATGGCCAGCATGCGCTGCCGGCCGAAGTTCCACGCTCCATAACGATTTGAAACATTGAGCACCGGCGCGCCGATGGTCTTCCACACCGCTCCGCCCCATCCAGCTTCAAAGGCTTGTGAATCTGCGCGCCTGAGTTGGTCGGCGGAGCCGACGCCAGCCAGAACGGATTTGGCGATTGGATACCGGCGAAGTTGATGCGAAGGTCTGCCATGCTCAGACTGCCTCCGATTTCAGATTCTGCGACTGCAATCTTCGGCTGATCGCTACTGCCGCAAGCTTGCCGTCCTGCACACCCATGACCGTGGACGCCGCGCCCTTCGAGCGTACGCAGTCGCCAATCGCATAGACGCCTGGCATACTCGTCTCAAAGTCCGGACCGACCGCAATGAAGCCCTTGCTTACCCGAAGACCAAGCAGCGCGGCAACCGACGGCTTCTGCTGCCCGACAGCCTTGATAATCTGGTCCGCTTCGACAACGAACTCCGATCCCGCTACAGGCTCAGGCGCGGGCCGGCCTGACTGCATCCGGCGCGCCAAGCTCCACGCGTTCGCACTCCAACCCGATCACGCGATCTCCTTCGAGAAGAACCCGCGAAGGCTGTGTCAGAAACCGGAACTCGATACTCTCGCCGCAGCGCAAACTCGTACTCATGCTCGTAGCACGTCATTTCATGTTCGGTACGCCGGTACACCATCGTCACCCGCCCCTTCCCCAGCCTTCGGGCAATTGTGGCGCAGTCGATCGCGGTATTCCCGGCGCCAATCACCAGCACATTTTGGCCAATTTTCAGTTGATCCGGCCCCGTCTTGCTGGCTTCGATGAACTCGAGACCATCAATGATGGCCTCTTCTCCCTCAATCGCTAGCGCCGGCGTCCTTCCCAGGCCGACACTCAGCACGACCGCATCGAATTCGCGCTGAAGTTCGCCCATGTCCAGGTTGGCGCCGAGTTCCCGATCACACTGGATCTCAACGCCCAGCCCCTGAATCATCTGCGCTTCATCGAGCGCAATCTCGGTCGGCTCGCGAAGCCCAATGATTCCGTAGGTTGAAAGGCCGCCGGGGAGATTTCGTTTTTCGAAGACAGTCACCGCGTGGCCCTGGCGGGCGAGTTCTCCCGCGCATGACAAGCCAGCCGCGCCTGCGCCAATCACAGCAATCCGCTGACCCGTCGGTGACGCGTTCATTCGCGGCGCAATCTTGTTCTTGCGCGCATAATCCATGGCGTATCGCTGCAGTCTGCCAATCGCAATGGGCTTGTGTTCCGCGCCCAGGACGCATGCGCCTTCGCATAATTCCTGCACTGGACATACACGCGCGCACGTAGCGCCAAGAAGGTTCGAGGCATAGATGAGCTGCGCCGAACCAGACAGGTTTCCAGTGGAGATTTTCTTGATGAAACCAGGAATATCGATATGTGTGGGACAGGCATGCGTGCAAGGCGCGTCATAACAAAACAAGCATCGGTCCGACTCAACTGCAGCAGCATCGTCTGAAAGAGGAGGCAACTGCTCGGAAAGCGGCCCGCGCTGCTCCTGCGAATTTGAAGACATCCGAACACTCCTCAGAATCGAGCGTGGTGCGAAGCAAACCGGTCCGGCACGACCGGCACTGTCCGGAAGCCAATTGAGGCGGCCTTGTTTGGGGACAGACAGGAGTTTTCATTCTATTGCAGATTTCGTCTGGACCGTAGAGCAACACCGTCAACCAAGGTGCGTGAATAGAGCGTCGAGCCAGTCGCCGTTCGGAAGAGCGGCTCGACACCCTGAAAAAAAGAGCGGGAAAAGGCCGCCGACGCGTTGGCGAATAAACGACGAATATAGACGGAACGGGCGCCCTGTCCTCTTCTCTCGAGGAGTGTCGGCTTGATTGGGGGGAACAATTGAGGCACAGCGACGAACAGGTGTCGATCAAAAACCGCCCGGGGACATGATCCTTAAGCGCCCCATTGATACGGCAGGACTTATCCGGCGGGCCTGAACTTTCGTAACCCGAAGGTGGGAATGACACTTCCCAAGGTAACTGTTACAACTGGACCTATATATTGAGGCACATTTATGGGTCAAAACGTAGTCCTGACGGGCTCCTACGACTACAGCCTCGTCGGGATATCCGTACTGATAGCCATCCTTGCTGCGTATGCCGCGCTTGAATTGGCCGGACGGGTTACCGCCACACGCGGAGTCGCCCGATATGTATGGCTTTTCGGGGGAGCTTCGGCTCTCGGGCTTGGCATCTGGTGCATGCACTACGTGGGAATGGAAGCTTTCCGGCTCCCGGTGCGAGTCCTGTATGACTGGCCGACGGTTCTTGCGTCGATGGTTGCCGCAGTGGCGGCGTCAGCGATTGCGCTGTTTGTGGTCAGCCGGAAGACGATGAGCCTGCTCAGTGCCGGGTTAGGCAGTGTGCTGATGGGCTCGGGAATTGCGGCAATGCATTACACGGGAATGGAAGCCATGCGGCTTCCGGCGATGTGTATCTACAATCCCCACATCGTCCGGCTCTCGGTGCTTCTCGCCGTCGTCATCTCGTTCGTCGCGCTACTGCTGACCTATTCAATCCGGGATCAGTCGACGTCAATCAGCCTCCGCAAAAGCTTATCTGCTGTCGTGATGGGGCTGGCAATACCGGTAATGCATTACGTAGGCATGGCCGCTGTCACCTTCCGGCCCATGCCGATTGATTCGAGCAGGCTTGCGCATGCCATCAGCATCTCTTACCTGGGGCTCGGCGGGATTGGCGCGGTAACAGCCTTTGTTCTTTGCTTTGCCTGCTTCTCTGCCGTGATCGATCGCAGGCTATCGTTGCGGACAATGGAGTTGGCTCTGGCGGAACAGCGCTACCATGTTGAACTCGAGCGCCAGCGGGCACGAACAGCCGAACTCAGCAACAAAGCCAAAAGCGAATTTTTGGCCAACATGAGTCATGAGATCCGTACGCCGTTGAACGGCATCATCGGCATGACCGATCTCGCCTTGGAAACCGAACTGACCCGGGAGCAGCGCGATTACCTGCAGACCGTCAAGCTATCCGCAGACGCGCTGCTCGATGTAATCAATGACATTCTCGATTTCTCGAAGATCGAGGCGGGAAAGATCGACCTGGAGCAAGTGGAGTTCGATATTTATTCGTGCATTGAAGATGCGCTTAAAACCGTCGCCTTGCGAGCTGATGAGAAGGGACTTGAACTGCTCTGCGAAATATCGCCCGACGTCCCGGCACTTGTAACCGGGGATCCCGGCCGCTTGCGCCAGGTAATTCTCAACCTGGTCGGAAATGCACTCAAGTTCACGGAGCAGGGCGAGGTGTCGCTTAAGGTTCAGACCGATCTGCTTGAAGAGAAGCATTGCACGCTGGTGTTTACGGTGAGCGACACGGGTATCGGCATCCCGTCGGACAAGCTCGACACCATCTTCGATTCGTTCAGCCAGGCCGACACGTCAACTACACGAGAATACGGCGGCACTGGTTTGGGTCTCACAATATCGCGGCGGCTTGTGGAGATGATGGGCGGGCGTATCTGGGTGGAAAGCCTGGTGGGCAGGGGATCGTCGTTTCAATTCACGGCTCGATTTGGCGAGCCACATAGCGCCCTGGTCACGAAGCCGAAGACGACGGCTACGCCAATCCTGGCGGGAGCCAAAGTTCTCATCGTCGACGACAATCGCACGAATCGGCGAATTCTGGAAGGCATCCTGGGTCATTGGGGAATGAGCCCCGCAGTTGCATGCGATGGCGAACAGGCGCTTTCACTCTACAGCGCTGCAATTGATGATGGGCGGCCTTTCAGCCTGATCCTGACCGACATGCACATGCCCAAGATGGATGGCTTTGATCTTGTCGAACGGCTGAAGGTAGGCCCGGCTCCGTGTGATTCCACCATCATGATGCTCACCTCAGGGGGGCAGCGCGGCGATGCGCAACGATGCCAGGCGCTTGGAATTGCCGCATACCTCCTTAAGCCGGTCCGCCAGTCGGAGCTTCGGGATGCGATGATTCGCGTTCTTTCCTCGCACGGCTCGAAGGGAGCGCTGACCATGGTGACTCGGGCATCGTTGCGCGATTCGGCAGGCGCGAGCAGGACTCTGAAAATTCTGCTGGCAGAAGATAATTTGGTGAATCAAAAACTGGCGTCGCGCATGCTGGAGAAGCGCAATCACAGCGTAACCGTGGCCATGAATGGCAAGGAAGCTCTCGCTGCCCTGGAGAAAGAGAGCTTCGACCTGGTGCTCATGGATATGCAGATGCCCGAGATGGACGGTTTCGAGGCGATCACGCTGCTGCGCGAACAGGAGAAATTGACAGGACGGCACCAGTTGGTGATTGCCATGACGGCCCTTGCGATGAACGGCGACCGGGAGCGCTGCATGACGGCCGGAATGGACGGTTATCTCTCGAAACCCATCCGTCCGCAGGAGCTGGACGCAATTCTCGATTCGGTTCTAGCGCCGCGACAAGAGGTGCAGAAGCACGGGAAAGAGCCGGCGATTGCCAATGGGTCGATCGATGTGAGCCAACTGCTCGATCGCATTGATGATGATCGCGCGCTACTGGCGGAGCTGGTGTCGATCTTCCGCCGTGAATATCCGGAAAACCTCAAATCTGCGCAGCGCGCCATCAAGAAGCAGGACGCGGTTGCGCTTCAGCATGTGGGACACACGCTCAAGGGAGCTCTAGGTAATCTTGCGGCTACGGAAGCCTCGCAAACTGCCGCGGAGTTGGAAGCCCTTGGGCGAAGGGGCGAGTTGGATGGCGCTCACGCAATCCTCGACCGTCTAGGTCGGGAGTTGGAATCCGTCATGCGAGCTCTTGAAACGCTTGTTCCGGTGGCTGCGCAATGAAGATTCTGGTTGCGGACGATGATTCCATTTCCCGGACCCTCATGCAGCGCACCCTGCAAAAGTTCGGCTTCGAAGTTGTGCTTGCAGAAAATGGACGAATGGCCGCAGATATCCTTGCCTGCACGGATGGGCCGCGGCTCGCGCTTGTGGATTGGATGATGCCGGAGTTGGATGGGCCGGGACTTTGCCGCGAGCTGAGGACCAAGCATCGCGAGGGCGGCTATATCTACATCGTGCTGCTGACTTCAAAACAGGGCAGCGAGGACATTGTTGCCGGTCTGGACGCCGGGGCCGATGACTACATCACAAAACCGTGCCACCCAGCGGAATTGCGCGCGCGTCTTCTTACCGGTTGCCGTATTCTCTCGCTCGAGGAACAGCTGGTGAAGGCTCGTGATGAGATGCTGTTCAAAGCCACTCACGATGCACTCACCGGGATATGGAATCGAGCCACAATCCTTTCGCAAATGAAGAGAGAGCTTGAACGAATCGCCCGTGAAAACTCTCCGATTTCTGTCCTTCTCTGCGACGTTGATCACTTCAAGCAAGTCAACGACAGGCACGGTCACCTGGTTGGAGATACGGTCCTGAAGGAAGTTGCCAGGCGACTGACCAAGGCCGTTCGCGGTTATGATGCCGTTGGCCGTTACGGCGGAGAAGAATTTCTGATTCTTCTCAAGCACTGTGACGAATCAACGCTCGAATCGCGCGCCGAGGATATTCGCGTGGCCATTTCTGAAACTCCGATCGTGGCGGGCGCGGAGGAGCTAAAAGTCTCCGTGAGTGTTGGCGCGGCAGGCTGCACCCAATGGGTTCCGGGGACGCCGATTGAGCGGGTTCTGGCCAGGGCAGACGCCGCGCTGTATCGAGCGAAAGCCGAAGGACGGAACCGCACGGGGTTGGCTGACGAACTGACCCCCGGCGTAATCAGCGCAAAGACAACTGGAAACACAGTTGAGGGATCGTTTTGCTGATAATGGCGCGACATCCTGAAGAAATTGCGCGCAATTCGTAGAGATTCGAGCGAAGTTGAAATGAATGATCGCGACATAAAAGCATCAAGCCTCACCCGTCTCATTGGAGTTGTAGTTCTTTGTGTTACCGCGTTCCTATTTCTCCAGCTGATCAGTATTCAACTCACGTGGCCCCGGCAGGTGGTGCTCGGCGGGGTCGCCATCTTCGTTGGCCTGGGGGGCAATAGGTTATCTAAGTCCCGCGTCGTCACGCTTGCGCTCATGCTGATCTCAATGACAGCCACCTTTCGATATGCGTGGTGGCGCCTCCGCGCACTCACTGATTTCTTCGCGGATGAAGCGAATCGGCACGTCGGCCTCGACGGTGCACTTATACTGCTGCTGATTTCGGCCGAGCTCTATACGATTGTGATCATGTTGCTGGGCTATATGCAGACAGCCTGGCCTTTGGATCGGAAGCCGATACCGCTGCCCACTGACGATACGGACTGGCCGCACGTTGACCTTTTGATTCCGACCTATAACGAGCCGTTGTCACTGGTTCGGTACACGGCGCTTGCTGCTCTTAATATCGATTATCCGCCCGATAAGCTTCACGTATACATTCTGGACGACGGCACACGGGAGGACTTCAGTGAATTTGCCGCAGAGGCCGGCGTGGGATACATCATCCGCAAGGAACATGGCCATGCCAAGGCCGGCAACATCAATCATGCGTTGACCACGATGTCGTCGCCCTACGTTGCCATCTTTGATTGTGACCACGTTCCCACGCGCAGCTTCCTGCAGATGACGGTAGGGTGGATGATTGCGGACCCAATGCTGGGAATGCTGCAGACTCCGCATCACTTCTACTCGCCCGATCCGTTCGAACGCAATCTGTTGCAATACAAAACGATTCCCAATGAGGCGGAGCTCTTTTACGGGATCGTGCAGGACGGCAACGACTTTTGGAATGCCACTTTCTTTTGTGGATCGTGCGCGCTGATTCGCCGTTCGGCGCTGGATGAGGTTGGAGGGATCGCGACGGAGACCGTCACCGAGGATGCGCACACGTCGCTGCGGATGCAAAAGTGCGGGTATAACACTGCCTATCTCAATATTCCGCAGGCTGCCGGACTGGCGACGGAAAGTCTCGCAGCGCATGTGGGACAGCGGGTTCGGTGGGCACGTGGGATGATCCAGATACTGCGCATCGAGAACCCGCTGCTGGGGCGAGGCCTGAAGTTCACGCAGCGCCTGTGTTACTTCAACGCCATGATGCACTTTATGTATGCGGTGCCGCGGCTTGTGTTTCTGCTGGCGCCGCTTGCCTTTCTGCTTCTGGGAAGGACGATTATCCCCGGTTACTGGGTGGCCATCCTGGCGTATGCATTTCCACATTTAATTTTGGCAAGCTTGACTAACTCCCGGATTCAAGGAAGACATCGTCACTCATTCTGGAATGAAATATACGAGTCAGTTCTGGCGCCTTACATTCTTGCTCCCACCGTTGTTGGCGCTGATCAATCCTAAGCTAGGCAAATTCAACGTTACGAGCAAAGGGGGCACACTCAGTCAGACCCAGTTTGACAAGAAGATAGCCACCCCGACGCGATGGTTGCTGTTTTTGAATTTCTGCGGACTGGTGGCGGTACCCTACCGGCTCCTGATCACGGACCCGCAGCATCCGGGCGCGGTAATCATGAATATGGTGTGGGTAATCTTCAACATGGTGATTCTCGGCGTTGCAGCTGCCGTGGCGCTGGAGCAAAAACAGCGGCGAGGGTCGGTCAGAATCGAGGCCAAGATCCCGGTTCTGATAACCATGCCTACAGGCCGAAGGTTCGAGACCGTATCGATCGATATGTCCATTGGCGGGGCCTCGATTCGGATCCCAGGCGGGATCAAGTGTGAGCCTGGCGAGCCGCTCACAGTGGCGTTCCCGACAAACACGGGTGAAGACGAAATCCAGGCCCAGGTGGTCGGCCAAAATGGGGATGCGCTGCGAATTGCATTTCAACTGGATACGATTCCGGAGCAAGAAGTTCTCACGCGCGCGCTATATTCGCGGGCAGACGCATGGCTGGAATCGGCGAACCTGAAGGAACTGGACCGCCCGCTGATCAGTCTTGGCCGAGTGATCGTGTTATCTACCCACGGAATCCGGCAGGTCTTGCGAAGTCTTGTTCCAGAAGCAAAACAATCAGCGAAGGCGAGCCGGGTGAAGACCGCTGGAATTCTCCTGGCCGCGGTGGCATTGGGGACCTCTTGCCGGAGTTCTGCAGCAGGTTATTGGCAAGTCGGCGGGGAGAGCGCCACTACCGAGTCACAGCGGATTGTGAGTCGAGCTGTGAACGGAAGAGCTGCTATCGCGCCGGAACTGCGAAGGGATCCGAGGAGGCGAGCGCAGCGGAGGGATCGAAGACGGAGTCTGAAAATATCAGCTTGAGCCAAATGGGGGTTGCGAGCGCAATCGAGATGTACGGTCCGCACTTTTACTCGGCCGTTCATTTCACGCTGCCGCACCAGCTTGTGCCGAAGACAGGCACGCTCAACCTGGCCTATGTCATGTCTCCTTCTCTCGATCCGCAAACCACTTCGCTTCAAATCAGCCTAAATGGGACTGAGATTGATGTACTCCGTCCGGGACACGCATCGGAGAACGGCACCGGAATTACACGAGTAGAGATCCCGGTATCTGGTCTCCTGTTAGTAAGAAGCAACACGCTGACCTTTGAATTCAAAGGCAGTGAGGTTATGGCGAGGGAAGAGCAGGCCAGGACGCACGTCTTGGGCCGCATATTCCCCTCAACTTCGTTCGAGATCACAGGGGACTGGCTTCGTCTTGGGAACGATTTAGGGCAGCTTCCATTGCCGTTGCTCGACAGTGAACTTCAAACTCCGGTTACGATTCCATTTGTCTTTCTTTCTCAGCCAACGCCAGTGCTATTGCAGGCGGCAGGGGCGGTTGCGTCGTGGTTTGGACTGATGAGTGGGTCCCAGCCGGTCCGGTTCACCGTATCGACGTCGGACATCCCTTCAGGCAACGCCGTGATCTTCACCGACCATCGTTCCGAGTTACCGGCTCCGCTGCAAATTCCTGCCGGAAGTGGCCCTGTTCTTGCGCTTAGGAATAATCCCTCTGATCCGACGGGCAGCCTGTTGATATTGGCTGGCGACAACGAGAACGATGTACTGGCAATCGCACGCTCGGTGTCTCTCTAAAGAAGGGCGGTTCGGGTGATTCGGCGCGGAGCTTCACGGGAGACACTGTAGAGGCATCAGCATTCACTCTTCCTCCTGCTCGCTTGAAAGACGATGCGCCACGGTGGCTGCCATTGAACCAGTCGGCCCCACTCGCTCAGTGTTCAAGCGAATCCGGTCTTCAGACGGATGGATCGACGCCCGTCCCGGTTTATTTTCACTTGCCGCCGGACTTGTTTTACGGAGAGAAGCAATTCCTCAAGCTGCATGTGAATTATCGTTACGACGCGCGGCCCGTAGCCCCCGGATCGGCTCTTCGCATTACCGTGAACGGCAAGCTGATCAGCGAGATTCCTTTACTGGCGGGAACCGGCCAAGTCACGCATGCACGAGAAGTCCTCATTCCGGTTTCGGAGATTCGGTCGTTCGGAAACACGGCTCTCTTCAGTTTTGACTTTGTGCCCATCAATCGAGACATCAATTCGGCGACGGCTTTGTCGGGTGAGATTCTTTGTAACTCAACGCTCGATCTGAGCGGCGCCTCCCTATGGACCGAGCTGCCAAATCTGCATCTTTTCGCGGTGGCAGGTTTTCCCTTCACTCAATTCGCAGACCTGTCTCAGACGGTTGTTGTTCTTCCTTCCTCGCCCTCTCCCGGAGAGATCTCGCTCTATCTTCACCTGATGAGTTATTTTGGCGCTCAAACCGGATACCCGGCTCTGCGAGTCACGGTCACAGGACCGGGGAACGTGATCGCGCGCGGGCACGACTACCTGATCTTGGGGACCAACAAAGATCAACCCGCATTCGAATCGCTCGCATCGGTGTTTCCGGCCAACTTCGATGCCGCCGGGGTTTGGGTAAAACCACCCGATGGACTTGCTGCTCGCATGGCGTCCATGCAGGATGCCGCCGTGAGACGTTTGCCCTGGCTACTCGGAGACGAGTCAACCGGACTCGGGCCACCAACCGACGGCAGTTATGCCGATGCCATTGTTCAGCAGGCCAGATCGCCGGTATCTCCGGACCGTTCCGTTATCACCATCGCTCTGCATCAGCCTTCGGTTGCAAACGAATTTTCTGAGGCGCTGCTGGACCCCGCCAGATCTGCGACAATGGCTGGCTCACTGGTCCTGGTGCGCGATTCAACCTTCAACTCTTACGATGGCATCACGACCAGTTACCATCTGGGGCAAATCTCCTCGTTTGCTCTTATGCGCTTTTACGCTACTCGCTACTTTCTGCTGCTTCTGGTTGCAGTTCTCGCGTTGATATTCTTCAGCGCCCGGGTTGTCTATGGGTGGATGGCCAGACATGCATCTCGAAGATTAGGACTCGCCGAAGGCGCTGAAGACTCCGAGTTGAAAAGGCAGTAGCCACCGTTGGAGTTGTTGCGGCCGTCAAAACAGGCTCACCTGCTGATCCCTGTTCTGAGGCGCCGCCGGAACGGCCGGCACCTCGCGCTGCGGGTCCCGAATTCTTTGTCGTGACCGTGAAGGCGATGGAAGATGACCATCCAAGTCGTGCGTGGAAAAAACAAAGGTGCGCCCCGGCAACGCGTGCGTGCGTTCGCCCGGAAGAATTACGCCAATCAGGTTCATCGGGTCAGCGCCGGCAATCGACAATGAGTAGTGATCGTCGCGGTTCTTCGCGTCACCAAGGCTTTCCACAACCTCAGGCAAGGCGAACTGCTCGCCGCTAAATCCGTTGACAAATCGCCCGCCGCGCACCTCTCCACGATCTTCGAGACGGCGCAGCATTCTCAACAGCAGGCCCCAACGCGGGACGTTGGACTCGAGCGTCAACAGATCGCGGAATACCACCCCATACCGCGCCAGCAACATACGGGCGGCGGATTCAACGGCCTCATCCTCATAGCGCGCCTGCTCCAGCTTGTCCACTGGTTGCGGTGCGCCGGCGCGCAACAACGACCATCTGCCGGCCGCGCTGCGTGTTCTTCGAAACGCGTCGGGTGTGGCTTGACGCCGATCCGGATCGATCATGGAACGTAGCTGGTCAAAACCGTCTGCTGCCGCAATACCGGCTGCTGCAAGCTCCCACAACGCATGCACAATCTCCACCGAACTGAGATTCAGGAACCGCTGGATGTCCTCAGCGAAGGACGCCCCTCGTAGCTTGAGCAACTCCAAAGTCCTTAACGCATTCGGCGTAAGTGTGCGCGCGAGTGACTCCTCGTCCACGGCACGTTCTACGAGCGCAAAATCAAGCCACGTGGCTGAATCGCGCAGATAAAACGTGATGGGCGCCGCGTTTGTGGGGATAACGCGGCGCGGACCGCCCGCAGTAGAGGACCCGAACGCGGGATGAGGGGAGAGGCGTCCCCAAGCGATTGCTCCCGAAAGGCAGAGCCGGTCGAGCCAGCGAGAATCGTAGCCGGCGACACGGGCCGGGAGGATCGAGCTCTCCCATTCAACGGCAGGCGCCTCGAAGCCCTCCAGTTGCCCGAGAACATGAAGAAGCCCGTCCTCACCGGTTAGTTGCGTCTGCGGCGCAAGATGCTGCCATGAGAGCAGCCAGCGCAGGAAGGTCGACACGGAAACCGGCTCTGCCTTCTTTCTTCGAAATCCAACGGTGAGTTTGTGTATCCGTTGCAGAATGCGCCGTTCACACCACTCGATGTCGAAGTCATGGGCCGGTTGAGGCCGTTCGAACACTCCGCGCATGAGTAGTCCCTGCACCTCAAGCGCGATAAATTGTTGATGAACGAGAGCGGGTTCGAGCGACAGGTCTCGCGCAAACTGGTTCGCGGTTACGGGCCCAAGAATCTGGATCCACCCTTGCACGCATCTTCGGAGAGCTTCGTCCCGTAAGTTACTGCTTCCTGGTTGGCCCGGCCACAGCAACCGCGCACATTCCGAGCGCTCCGTGGCAACCCAACATTGCGTTTGGCCGCATGCGATGCTGTGGGCCCGGCCATCTAATTGAAGACGCTCGTAGAAAAGCGTCCAATGGTCTGCTCGTGGCCCCTGGGTCCAAGCTGTAGGAAGAGCGACCAGGCTCATCAGCAGATCGTGCAGCTCGTGGTGGTCGCGAATGTCAGGCCAGCACTCGGCACGTACCGTCGCGATTGCTTCGGGATCCAGCTTGCCTGGCTGCTGCAGCACGCTGGCGGGAATGCCCGTATTGAGGGATACGGCTCGGGCGCGTCGTTCTTCCAGTCCCGCTTCGTCGAGATATGAGTAGGGATTTGCATTGATCAGTTCGTGCGCGAACTGCGAAGGCACGGGAGTATCGACTGCCAGGCATTGAATCCGTCCGTCACGGATTTCCCGCAATACTCGTAGCAAACCCTCCAGATCCATGGCCTCCTGCAGAACATCGCTCATGACCTCCCGCACCAGTGGATGTTCGGGAATCTGAATGTCACCCTCGATGTTTTCAAAGCACGCCGCTGCCTGCGGGAAGACACTCGCCAGCAGGTCTTCTGATCGCGTGCGCTGAACCTGCGGGGCCACCCGCTTGCCCTTCGAATTGCGCAGCAACTGTAAACTTCGTCCGGCAGCCCAACGCCAGCGCGTTTTGAAAACGGGCGCGGCCAGCGAGGCCTGTTCCAGCAAGGCTTTGGTTGTCACCTCAGTCAGGAACTGGAACACGTCTGACAACGGGAAACTGTGCTGTTCGGCGAGCGAGATGTTTATGCCATTGTCGGTGGCTGCCGCCTGCAGCTCAAAGTTGAATCCGCGACAGAAGCGCTTGCGCAGGGCCAGTCCCCATGCTTTGTTGATGCGTCCGCCAAACGGCGCGTGCAGGATCAATTGCATGCCGCCGCCTTGATCGAAAAAGCGCTCGGCAATGATTGTGGTTTTGGTTGGAACCGCACCGAGCACGGCGCGGCCCGCGACAATGTATGACACGAGCTGGCGTGCGCCCCACGCGCAGAGACCGCACTCCTCCATCAACCATGCGATAGCGGACGAGACCTCTGGTTGCGCCGGGGAGATGAACTCGGGCGACACCGCCAGCGTGCGCGTTGCAATCTCCTTGCGGAGTGCGCTTACGCCATCGGACAGAACGTCGGTTCTCTGCGGAGCCTCTCCGGTCCAGAAGGGCAAACTCGGCGGAGCTCCATGCGCGTCTTCCACAAGCACTTTGCCCGCGGGGTCAATGCGCTGCACGCGCCAACTTGCATTGCCCAGCTGGATTACATCGCCCGGGCTGGAATCGACGGCGAAGTGTTCGTCGAGCGTAGCAATCTGCACCCCTTCCGGCTCTAGGATCACGTTGAAGAGAGCCGTGTCCGGGATCGCGCCGCCATTGGCAATGGCGATCATGCGTGCCCCGCGACGCGCATGCAATTGGCCATGCACTCCGTCGTGCATCAGATACGCGCCGTAGCGACCACGGCTCGCCTCGATACCGTTGCTCAGGATCCCGATCAGTTCTTCGAACTGATCGCGGCGTGAGATCGCGATAGGGATAAGCGCGGCATATCACCTGGAAGAGAGCCGACTTGTCCCATGGTTCGGCTCCGCACATAGCCACAATTTGCTGCATGAGAACATCTATCGGCTGCGGCGGAATCTCCAGTTGATCGAGTACTCCCGCCCGCATCTCTCGAACCAGAGCTGCCTGCTCCATCAGGTCGTCGCGGGTGGTGGCAAACAGCCTGCCCTTAGGGATGGCGCCGCGCCAATGACCGGCGCGGCCAACGCGCTGCATGGCTACGGAAATGGCCCGTGTGCTGGCGATCTGGCAAACCAGGTCTACATTGCCGATGTCGATCCCGAGCTCAAGCGATGCGGTGGCAACAAGGATCTTGATCTCACCGCGCTTGAGGCGCCGCTCGGCGTCGAGCCGCAAAGCCCGCGATAGCGATCCGTGGTGCGCAGCGACGTTCTCCTTTCCTAACCGCTCGCCGAGAGCGAACGAAACCCTCTCGACGAGTTTGCGCGTGTTGACGAAGACGAGCGTAGATCGATGGCTTTCAGTAAATGCGGCGAGCTTGTCGAAGATCTCGTCCCACATGGGATATGAAGCGACAGACGTCAATTCCTCGGTTGGCACTTCAATGGCCAGATCCATCTTTCGCTTCCGGCCCACCTGGATTACGGTGGCCCTTTGGCGGGTGGGCGCAGTGCCCGTAAGAAAATCTGCGACCAACTCGATGGGGTTCTGGGTCGCGGAAAGACCGATGCGCTGCGGAGGAGTCACCAAACCGGTGATGAACGCACCGGGAGAGAGCCTGTTTTCTCCGCAGACGAGCGCTTCAAGACGCTCAAGAGACAAGGCCAGATGGGCGCCCCTCTTGTCGTGGGCCACCGCGTGTATCTCATCCACAATGATGGTTTCAACGCGGTTCAAGTGCTCGCGGCTCCGCCTGGAAGTCAGCAGGATATAGAGAGACTCGGGGGTCGTGACCAGAATATGGGGAGGACGGCGCAACATGGCTGCGCGTTCCTTTTGGAGGGTGTCGCCGGTGCGAACAGCAGTTCGAATGTTGAGCGAGAGATAGCCCCGGTCGAGAGCAAGTTGCTGGATTTCGCGAAGCGGCTCTTCCAGGTTTTTCTGGATGTCATTGGAGAGGGCCTTGAGAGGCGAGACATACACGACTTGCGTTGCGGGTAGAAGTGTTCCGTCGATTGCACGGCGGATAAGCCGGTCGATGCAGACCAGGAAGGCAGCCAAAGTCTTTCCGGAGCCAGTGGGCGCCGAGATGAGCGTCGGCTTGCCTTCAAGAATGCTGGGCCAGCCCTGCATCTGCGGTTCGGTAGGAGTGCCGAACCGCGTGACGAACCACTCCGCAACGATGGGGTGAGCCCAGGCAAGCTCGGCGGGGAAGGCCATGAGCGATTCTAGCCCATTTCGCCTTTTGTTTGCCGCACTGCTGATTGAGGTGAGGGAGAAATGGTAGGCACGACTGGATTCGAACCAGCGACCTCTTCCGTGTCAAGGAAGCGCTCTAACCAACTGAGCTACGCGCCTGCAATTTGATCGGGTTCGGTTCACTCGGCAGTCCGTCGGTAGGTGAGCACAAAGGCGTGGCTGCCTTCCTGGCTCGCTGCCGGGTACCGTCCCGACCTGTAGTTTAGCAGGATCAGAGGCATGCGCAAATGGCGGTCCGGTCACCCGTGCTATATCATTCCTTGACGATCAGCGTTCACGCGGTAAGGCGACCAATTGACGCGGCATCAGGCCAGCGGATTGTCGCGCGACTCGGACATCGGGCATTTCTGCCTGCTGAAAGGGTACGCTGAAGGAAGCCATCGTCAGCAGCCATGACCGATTCCTCGACTTCCCGATTCAACCCTCTGCGAACGATGCCGAACCTCCTGACCGTCTCGCGGATCTGCCTTGCTCCGTTTCTGATCTCGGCCACTCTCGAACATCGGTTCAGATTGAGCCTTGTGCTCTTCGTCGTTGCCGGCTTGACCGATGCGTTCGACGGAGCTTTGGCACGCATCCTCAAGCAGCGCAGCGCCTTGGGACAATACCTGGATCCCGTCGCGGACAAGGTGCTGCTCAGCGCGCTGTTTCTGGTGCTCACTCACATGAACCTGATCCCCACGCGGGTGACCGTTCTGGTATTTGGACGCGATCTTGGAATTCTCCTGGTCGCCGCTTTGCTTTACGCGGCTGTCGGACGCCGGGAATTCAAGCCCACGGTATTCGGCAAGGCGAGCACGGTGGCCCAGATACTCGCGGTTGGCTTTGTTTTGCTGCTGCAGGTGGACGACGCGCGCTGGGTCGTTCTCTCGCGCAGTTTCGCGCTGGACGCAACGATGGTTCTGACGGTTGCGTCGGGTTTGCATTATGCCTGGATGGTCGTCTCGCGTCGAACGAGCCATTCAGGTGGTCCTCCCGCGTCCGGTGCCTCGGGACAATAGACCCCCGAGGCGAGCATGCCGAAACGCCGGTCCAGCGGTTATGGCGACTGCGGTGTAAAGTCGTTGCGCCATCTGTTCGCCTATGAGCATCGGCTAATTATAATTTATTCAGTAACATACGCCTACAACGACGGCGAACAAAGAGCGAATCTATCCACGATTTTTTTTCTTCCTCCTGAAAGCCGGAGGCGGATCGGGAAAGCCACGTGAACACGAGGCCGCCCTGATCCGCCAGACAAGATCATGGAACACCACACCGGCGCAGTTCTGTGCCGGCTGTCACGTCCGCCATTTTGATACGGTCAGGTGCGGAGGCTCATCAGGAGTCGGCCTCGGCCTCTTCGGGCTGGACGGCGTCTTCAATCGCCATATCGTTAAATTCTTCAGAATCAAAAACTTCGCCGCACTCCAGGCATTCGACATATTCCACATCATCGTGCCGGGAGACGATGCGCACTCGCGGGTGTTTGCAGACGGTCGCCATGGTGGTTGGTGGTTTCTCGGTCCGGTTTGATCTCTATTTCGTCATCCTGGGTTGTTTCTCTTCAGGCTCGGCCCGTCCACGACCCATGTAATCTGCGTTCGTTCCTGACCAGATCTCTCAGCGGACGGGCGAACCTATCAACATCCGTGATCGAAAATCTGGGATCCGTGAAGGCAAAAATCCAAGGCCCTGAGAGAGTGGGCACAATCCTATCTTCGGACTTCAGGCGTGCTCTTTGCGCCCGATTGTAACCATGTCCCGAACAAAAGAAAACGGGTTTTCTTTGAATATTTCTCGATCACCGAAAGGTCCCGACGCACCCGGTTCCCAGCCGTCCGGTTGAATCTCCGACATATTTGGTCGTATACTAAATGCGGACCTATCCAGTCGGATATTGCATGCTGAAGCTGACAAAAAAGGCGGACTACGGGTTGATGGCCTTGAAGTATCTGGCGGAGCATCCGGAGACCCCTGCGTTGAGCGCCAAAGACGTTGCCGACGCGTATGGCATCCCCCCGCAGCTGCTGGCCAAGATACTGCAGCGTCTTACGAAGACGGGGTTGCTGCGTTCGCATGCCGGGATGAATGGCGGGTATGCTTTGTCGCGCGATGCACGGCAGATCTCCGCGTTCGAGGTGATTCACGCCATCGATGGGCCTTTGTTCATTACCTCCTGCACCAAGGGAGCCAAGGCGTGCGACCTGACGCCGAGCTGCACCATCAAAGAGCCGTTGGCGCGAGTGAATGAAACCATCATCGGCGTGTTGAAGAGCATTAGCATCTATGACCTGGCTGATCGGGATCCGGGAAAAGCAGGGGCGGCAGGCGGCTCTGCGCCACGACTGGTCACTTTGACCCTGTAACCTTTCCCGTTATCGCCTGAGGCTGACGGGAGCAGAACCAAAGATGGAGAAGCGATGAGTACAGTTTTGAGCCAAGTGGAAGTACCGGCGGGGGTCAAGCTCCCCATCTATATGGACAATCATGCCACCAGCCCGATTGATCCACGGGTGCTGGAGGCAATGATGCCCTACTTCACAGACAAATTTGGTAACGCGGCCAGCCGCAATCACGCGTTCGGTTGGGAAGCCGAGCAGGCCGTGGAGACCGCGCGCGAGCAAATCGCGAAACTCATTGGAGCAAATGCCAAGGAGATCATCTTCACGTCCGGCGCGACCGAGAGCAACAACCTGGCCATCAAGGGCATTGCCGAGATGTACCGCGAGCGCGGCAACCACATCATCACGCAGGTGACCGAGCACAAGGCGGTTCTGGATACCTGCAAGCGCCTTGAGAAGTACGGCTATCGAGTTACGTATCTGCCGGTGAAAGCCGATGGTCTGATCGATCTGGAAGACCTGAAGCGCGCTATCGACGACAAGACGATCCTGGTGACGATCATGGCCGCGAACAACGAGATCGGCGTGCTGCAGCCGATTCGCGAGATCGGCAAGCTCTGTCACGAGAAGGGCGTGCTCTTCCACACCGACGCGGTGCAGGCGGTGGGCAAAGTTCCCGTGAATGTGATTGCCGACAACATCGATGTATTGTCGCTCTCCGGGCACAAGATCTACGGACCGAAGGGCGTGGGCGCTCTCTATGTTCGGCGGCGCAATCCGCGCGTGCAGATTGCAGCGCAGATTGATGGCGGCGGCCACGAGCGCGGCATGCGTTCCGGGACTCTGAACGTCCCGGGCATTGTTGGCCTTGGCAAAGCCTGCGAGATCGCCTACAGCGAGATGGAGTCCGAAGCGGCTTACCTTCGCGGACTGCGCGAGAGCCTGAAAGCCAAGCTCGAATCGGAGCTCGACTACATTCATGTGAACGGGTCCATGGAGCATCGCCTGCCGGGCAATCTCAACATGAGTTTTGTCTATGTGGAAGGCGAGTCGCTGTTGATGGGTATCAATGACGTGGCGGTTTCGAGCGGCTCGGCATGCACGTCGGCAACTCTCGAGCCGTCCTATGTGCTCAAGGCGCTGGGGCTGGGCGACGATGTGGCCCACAGTTCGATACGTTTCGGGCTGGGACGCTTCAATACCCAGGCAGAAGTGGACTACGTCGGCGCGAAGGTCGTAGACATCGTGAAGAAGCTGCGCGAGTTGTCTCCACTGTACGAGATGGTGAAGGAAGGCATTGATCTCACCAAGATTGAGTGGCAGGCGCATTGAGAGACAGGGACCAGGGACCAGGGATTAAAAGACTACCCTCCCTTAAGACTTTACGAAGCATCGGCGGGCCATCCTGCCGAATCAAAGGTTAGGACTTGCGGCTTCCCCGCAGAAGGAGATCGACAACATGGCATACAGCGACAAGGTAGTAGACCACTACAACAACCCGCGCAACGTGGGCACGCTCGACAAGAGCTCGACCGAAGTGGGCACGGGACTGGTGGGCGCGCCAGAGTGCGGTGACGTGATGCGTCTGCAAATCCGCGTGAATCCCGAAACGCAGGTTATCGAAGAGGCTAAGTTCAAGACCTTCGGCTGCGGCTCGGCAATCGCGAGCTCGTCTTTGGCTACCGAATGGATCAAGGGCCGCAAGGTGGAAGAGGCACTTACGATCAAGAACACCGACATCGTGAAGGAGCTTTCTCTTCCCCCCGTGAAGATTCACTGCTCGGTGCTGGCGGAAGACGCGATCAAGGCGGCCATCGGCGATTGGAAGAAGAAGAACAGCGTGGCAGAAACGGCCAACGCTGAAGTCGCCGCCAAGTAAGCGCCGCTTGGCGTGAGCTAACTTAGGCTGCGCGGCTCTGCGCCTGGGCGGCAATACGAAAGGGGATCATGTCGAATTTCGTCAACATCGGATCGAAGCCGGCGGAGGGCGCGTCTGCAGTGGCGCCACAGCCGGCTGCCGCGCCGGCGTCTCCGAGCCACAGCCTGCTGGTCACCGAACGCGCGGTGAAAAAGATTCGCATGGCCATGGCCAAGGAAGGCGTCTCTCCCGAGCAGGGAGGGTTGCGCCTGGGCGTGATGGGCGGCGGCTGCTCGGGGCTTTCGTATTCGATCAAGTTCGACAGCCAGCCGCGCGAGCGCGATCGTATCTTCGAGTTCGATGGCGTGCGCGTCTTCGTCGATCCCAAGTCGTTCCTCTACCTGCACGGCATGACGCTTGATTATGAAGAGACGCTGATGCGGCAGGGATTCAACTTCATCAACCCGAACTCCACGCGCTCTTGCGGCTGCGGTTCGTCGTTTTCCTGAGAGAGCGGCACATGTACGTCAGGCTTTGCCATGTTCAATGTTCTCGATTCCGCAGTTCCTGTTGAGTGCTGGTCGTGTTCTGTTGCCCACAACGAATCCACCCTGTTTTGCCCCCATTGCAGCAAGATTCAACCGCCGCCCGGAGGCAATTACTACTCCGTCTTCAGCCTAGAGCCGCGCTTGAATGTCGAGCTTGTAGCGCTGGAGCAAGAGTTTCACCGGCTCAGCCGCAAGCTGCATCCGGATCGCTTTGCGCGGGCCAGTGATTCTGAAAAGTCGTGGAGCCTGGCCGACACGGCGTTGCTCAACGATGCCTACCGCACGCTGCGTGATCCGCTGCGCCGCACCGAGTACCTGCTCAAGCTGCATGGCGCCGAGATTGGCGAAGAGCACAGCGGCAAGGATCGTCGCAAGGGCGAGATGGGTGCTTCCCGCGCGCCGGCCGACCTGCTGGAAGAAGTGTTTGACCTGAACATGCAGCTGGAAGAGATGCGCATGGCGCGGGCGTCGGGCGAGGATGATCCGGCGCTGGCCAAAAGCCTGTCTGATGCGAAGGCCAAATTCGAAGGCTTGCAGGCCGAGGTGGACGACGAGTTGCGCGCGCAATGGACCGCGTGGGATAACGGCAACGATGCGGCGCGGCAGGCAGCGCAAAAAACCATGGTGGCGCTTCTCGACAGACGGCGCTACCTCAGCAATCTGGTCCGCGAAGTGAACGAGACCATGGGAGCCTAACTGATCAGCATGGCTGACGGACGTGTAGTAGGAATTGACCTGGGAACCACAAACTCCCTGGTCGCATACATGGAGGGCGACAAGCCGGTGGTCATTCCCGGTGTCGACGGATTGAACCTGGTTCCGTCGGTTGTCGCACTCGACCCTATCCCGGAAGGCGGCGGGCGGCCCACAGTGACTGTGGGCAACAGCGCGCGTCGCTCACTCATTGAGACGCCGGAGCGCGTCATCTACTCCGTGAAGCGGCTGATGGGCCGCGGCCTCTCCGAAGTGCAGAGCGAATTGAAGCTCTTTCCGTTCCGGCTTGCCGACGATGTGGAAGAGGGCGAGGTTCCGCGCATTCAGCTTGGCGAGTTGAAGTTCACGCCTCCGGAGATCTCCGCCTATGTGCTGCGGCAGTTGAAGCGCAATGCGGAGCGGTTCTTTGGCGCGCCCGTAACGCAGGCCGTGATCACGGTGCCCGCGTATTTCAACGATGCGCAGCGCCAGGCCACCAAGGATGCAGGCCGCATGGCCGGACTGGAAGTGCTTCGCCTGGTGAACGAGCCGACGGCCGCGGCACTCGCGTACGGGCTCGATCGCGCCAAAGTGGGCACCATCGCGGTCTACGACTTCGGCGGCGGCACCTTTGACGTCTCGATTCTCAAGCTGAACGACGGCATCTTTGAAGTGCAGTCGACCAACGGCGATACGCACCTGGGCGGCGACGACATCGACAATCTGCTGCTGGCCATAGCCCTTGATGAGATTCGCTCGGAGCATGGGTTCGATCTGCGCACGCATCCCGGCGCGGTGCAGGCGCTGCGCAAGGCATCGATCGACGCCAAGATTCAGCTCTCAAGCCAGCCGTTCGCACGGTTCGATATCGAGTTGCCCAATGGCGACCGTTATCAGCGCGAGATTCCGCGCGGAGTCTTCGAGGATCTGATCGAACCGATCCTGCAGCGCACTGCTGCGCCGTGCAAGCAGGCGATGCTTGATGCCGGCGTGGTGCCGGAGGATATCGACGAGGTTGTGCTGGTGGGCGGATCGACGCGGATCCCCGCTGTGCGGCAGCTTGTTGACGATCTGTTTCATCTGGGCGCTCGCGGCAAGAAGCCTCACATCGAATTGAACCCTGACGAAGTGGTCGCACTGGGTGCGGCGGTGCAGGCGGATATTCTGGGCGGCTCGTCGGCTGCAACAGAGGAGCTGCTGCTGCTGGATGTGACTCCGCTTTCGCTGGGGATTGAAGCGCTGGGCGGGACAACCGCGAAGATCATTCAGCGCAACTCGACGATCCCCGCGTCGGCGACCGAGCACTTTACCACCGGTGTCGATGGGCAGACCAACGTGGCGATTCATGTTGTGCAGGGCGAGCGCGAACTTGCTGCCGACTGCCGTTCGCTGGCGCGCTTCGATCTCAAGGGTATTCCGCCCATGTCGGCCGGATTGCCGCGCATCGAGGTCAAGTTCCTTATCGACGCAGATGGCATTCTGCACGTCTCGGCGCGCGAGCAGCGTTCGGGGCAGGCTGCGCAGATCGAAGTAAAGCCGACATACGGGCTCACGGATGAGCAGGTCGAGAGCATGATCCTTGACTCGTTCGATCACGCCGAGGAAGACTTCAACAAGCGGCTGCTGATTGAAGCACGCAACGAGGCCGACACAATTCTCGCTGCGGTGGAGCGCGCTCCCGAGAGCCCGGCGTGGAATCTGCTGAGCGGCGAGGAGCAGGCTGCGATTGACGGGGCCCGGGATCGACTCGCCGCGGTGAAGTTGGGAGACGATGCCTCAGCCATTCGCCAGGCTACGCTCGCGCTCGATCACGCAACCAGGAATTTTGCCGAGCTGATGATGGAAGCAGCAGTTACGACAGCCATACGCGGCAAGACGATGGATGCCGCGGGCGAAGAGCTCGACGACGAGGTCACCGCGCCGCATCCCATGGCTCCGGCGGAGTTCAAATAGGCGCACGCCGCGAAAGAGGAAGGAAGTCCAGGATGCTTGAATTGAGACCGATGTGTGAATGCTGCGGCAAGCCTTTGCCTCCCGCGGCAATCGACGCGATGATCTGCTCTTTCGAATGCACTTTCTGCGCGGAGTGCGTGGCGACAAGGCTTGAAGGACGTTGCCCTAACTGTGGAGGGGCGTTCACGCCGCGCCCGATTCGCCCCGCGGGGAAACTCGGGGCCAATCCGCCATCGACTCAGCTGGTCTTCAATCCCCACGGCTGCGGACAACAGCGCGCTGTGAACTCAATCGAAACGGCAGGAATCCTATGAGTGAAGAGACCAACACGAACATTCCGCCCGACAAGCTGGTGCGCGTGACGTTTATGCCGGAAGGCAAGACCGTCGAGTTTGAATTCGGAAAGCTGCCTTACGAGCACCACGGCAAGCCGATGTCGTTCCTCGATGTCGCGGAGAACTTCAACGTCTTTCTCGACCACGCGTGCGGCGGCGTTTGCGCCTGCACCACCTGCCATCTCTGGATCAAAAACCAGGAGGGCATCAGCGAGGCCGACGACGACGAGCTTGATCGTCTGGATATGGCCGCGGATCAGCAACTCGAATCACGCCTTGGCTGCCAGTCCGTCATTACGAAGCCGGGAAACTACGTGGTGGAGATTCCCAAGTGGAATCGCAACTACACGTCCGAAGGGAAGCCGCTGGCGATGGCGGAGAACAAGTAGAGACAACGAGGAGATTCATGCCGGGCGAAATTCACTGGACCGACGTCGAAGAAATCGGTATTCAACTGCAGGAGAAGTTCCCTGAAGTCGATCCGCTGACTGTGCGCTTCACTGACCTGCATCGCTACGTGACCGAACTGGCCGGCTTCGCCGATGATCCGGCGAAATCGAACGAGTCGCGGCTTGAAGCGATCCAGATGGCGTGGCATGAAGAGTACGAAGACGCGAAAGGCTGACGACCCTCCAGGCGAGGTTCACCCTTCGTCCCTTTGTACCTGTATTCAGCCCTCGCGCCGGTCCGTCCATCCAAACGCGTTTTCGAAGTGGACGATCTCCGGCATCTCGCCGGGAAGCGCGTACACGCTCACAATATCGAACCGCACGGGCGGCGGCTCCGGCTCAGGAATCTGTCGAACATACGCTCGAGCCAGCCGCCGCAGTGTGAACTGCTTGTGGCGATCGACTGCAGACTCCGCCGGCGACATGTCGTGCGCCGTGCGCGTCTTCACCTCGACGAAGCACAGCAGCGGGCCGTCCCAGGCGATCAGGTCCACGTCGCCGGGAATGTTCCCCGCCGACCAGCGCCGCGCAACGACGGTGTAACCTTTGCGCCGGAGATAGAAGAAGGCCGCGTCCTCGCCGCGGAGCCCGGTCTTCAGATGCATCGGCAATTCCGTGCCGCGATTGCGGGTAAGCCTGTCGAGCGCGAGCAGGCCGCGTTCCAGTAGCGCGACACGCAATTGTCCGAGTGCCATGGCGACAGTGTCGGCGGACGAGAGCAACACGGGACATGATCTGCATCACACAAGAAAACGGGCCGAGGCTTTGGCCTCGACCCGCCTCAGCCCAAACAAGGTTATGCGTTTGCCAATGCCGCCACTTGCGACGCCTGCGCATGTTCCTTTTCCACCTGGCTGAGCGCATCCTCCAGGATGTCGAGGGCAACGGTCGCCTCTTCTTCCTTCAGGATCAGCGGCGGACACAGCCGGATGCTCGTCTCACCGCAGCCCAGGATCATGAGGCCGCGCTCGAAGGCCAAAGTCTCCACGCGATTGCGCAGCGCCGTGGCCGGCTCGCGCGTTTGCTTGTCCTTCACCAGCTCGATGCCTATCATGAGGCCGCGCCCGCGCACCTCGCCCACCAGCGGATGCGTCCTGACCCAGCCCTGCAGCCGGTCAAGCATCATGCCGCCAACCCGCTCCGCATTCTTAATGCCCTCGCGCTCCAGGATGTCCATCGTCGCCAGCGCCGCCGCTATCGAGACAGGATTGCCGCCGAACGTCGACGCATGCGAGCCGGGGACCCAGTCCATGACCTCTGCCTTGCTCATGCAAATGCCCAGAGGCATACCGCTGGCAATGCCCTTGGCCGAGCAGATGATGTCGGGCTCCACGCCGGAGTGCTGGATGGCCCACCACTTTCCCGTGCGGCCCGCGCCCGACTGCACCTCATCGGCCACCAGCAAAATGCCGTGCCGGTCGCAGATGGCGCGCAGCTCCAGAAGGAAGTTGGTGGGCGCCACCACGTATCCGCCCTCGCCCTGGATGGGCTCAACGAAGATTGCCGCGACTTCTTCCGGCGGAAGAATGGTTTTGAACAACTTCTCCTCGATGTAGCGCGCGCAGCCGAGAGCGAACGCCTCCTGCTCCTGCGGGCCGCCCGAGCAACCTCGATACGCGTAGGGATACCGCACGTGCGTGACGCCCGGAACCAGCGGAGCGAAGCGCCGCTTCTGCTGCGGCTTGGAGCCTGTGAGCGACAACGCCCCCATCGTCCGGCCATGGAACGCGCCCAGGAACGCAATGATGTTCTGCCGTCCCGTGTGATAACGCGCCAGCTTCAGCGCGCACTCAATCGCCTCGGCGCCGGAGTTGCCGTAGAAAACGCGGTGCGGTCCTTTCATGGGGGCCACCGCCGACAGCTTCTCAGCCAAATCGGTCAACGGCTCGTTATAGAAGTCGGTCCCCGAAATATGAATCAGCTCGGCAGCCTGTTTCTGAATGGCGGCAACCACCTCGGGATGACAGTGCCCCGTCGAAGTCACGGCAATACCCGCCGCAAAGTCCAGAAACTCGTTGCCGTCCACATCTTGAATGCGAGTGCCGCGGCCCGACTTGGCCACGAGTGGATACGAGCGCGTGTAGCTGGGCGAGATCAGCCGGTCGTCGGCTTCCACGGCCGCACGGGCCTTGGGCCCCGGCAGCGGCGTAATCAATTTGGGCCCGTACTGTGCGTGCAATTCCTGCTTGGTCATCGGCGTAATCTCCTCGATAGTAGGTGGCAGCGCGCCGGCATGGACGCGGCCGCAACCCCTTTAGCTATGGGTCAACGTATCCGGTACAGGGAAAAAACCAGAACCACCCCACGAACGAAGACCTGTCTGCGGGGACCCCGGATAAGGCGAACGGGCAGGATCTTCGGCGGTACCGAATTAGTCGCCGCCGAAGAGACTAGGTCGCGTACGGGTGGGCAGAACGCGCAGATGGCGCCGCGGGCAGATGCAGCGCGCACGCAGGCCTGACCACCGCCGGGAGGCGGGAACCAGCTCTTTTCCGATCAGGACGCGCTTGTGCATGGAGGCTCCGCTGGGGGCAGCATAGCATGGTTTTCGCCTGCTTTTCCACGTCCCGCGCCTAGTTACGCCGTTTCTTCCCCGCTTCAGGGCTTTGGCCGGAACGCTGTCGACGGCACCAGCCCAACAGGCGCTTCTCCATCCAGCGAGACCGACGCGTGCTCGAAGGTCCGCAGCGCCGCCTCATCCGCGGCCATCGCCATCCAGCACACCGCGCCTTTCTTGAGCACTGCGCATGCCACTTCGATGGTGTACGAGATGCCAGGCCGATCTTTCCGCGTCCCTTGAACACGTTCAATCCACAACTTGTGGCTTCCCAGCAGATAGGAGCCGTAAATGGGTTCGCCGATGTCGAAGCTCTGTTTCAAGCCTTGCGATGCGCCATCCCCGAAGCGGGACAGATCTGCCTCCGTCATCTGCTGGCCAAAGCAGTCGAAAGGCAACGCCACGTCGACAATTACGGATTCGCCTTGTTGCGCCGTCATGCCGATTTGCGCGCATGCCAGGCCCTTCTTGTCCTGTTCAGACGCTGCGGTCTGGGCTGCCTGCTCCTTGGTCTTCGGATCGACTTGGCTGTGAGCCACTTTCCAGTCGTTCGGCACTTCATAGCGGAATCCCACCGCGCTTGTATAGGAGTGACTCGAATCGGCAGCACGGGTCTGGGCCGGCAGAACGTGGCTCGCGGTAACAATCAAGACAGCGGAAAGCAAGGCTCTCATGGCGCGGCCAGTCTAACACTCAATCAGTTAACCGCCGTGGATCGCAGCTCAATGCAGCAGAAACGCCGAGACCGCCGACCCCACTCCGACCAGCGCAAAGATGATCCCGAAGTACCAGTAGATTCGGCTCTTGGTCAGCAAGGTCACGGACGTGATCACGAGTCCGATCTCGAGAAGCGCCTCGCCCAAATCGAAGCGGCTCGCGCGCGCCTCCGCTGCCGTGACCTCCTTCTCAAATTCGCGAGCCTTGTCCTCCGCATCTTTCAAATCATCCTTCCACTTCGCCTGATGATCCGCATACTCCTTCAGCTTTGCCTGTACCGCTTCCTTGTCGCTTACTTGCAAATGCGTCAGCAGATCCGTGTTCAGAGCGGTGTTGTAGGAGCGGATATGTTTGGCCTGGTATGCATTCCACTGATCGGACGCACGACCCTGTTCGAGGACAGCTTCTGTGTGGGTGCGATGCCCCAGCACTGTGGTCACGGCCACTAGCACGGCCAGCACGCTCATGGTAAAGGCAACCGGACGCATCGATGAATCATGCGCCCCATGCTCCGCGTGTTCCTTCAGTTCATCGGCTTCGTTGGCTTCCATTCGTTTCGCCTTCTTTTCCATCTCGAATATTGGAAATCTGATCCGAAATTAACCGTTCGACTTTCTCATGATCAAGCTGAAAGCTGAGAGCCGACAGCTAAAAGCTATGTTTTCACTTCCGCTTCCACCGCACCCCGTCCTTCGAATCCTCAATGCCCACGCCCTTTTCCAGCAGATCCTTGCGAATCTGGTCGGCGCGGCCAAAGTTCCTTTGCTTCTTGGCCTGGGTTCGTTCCGCTACCAGCCGCTCAATCTCCTCATCGCTCAGCGACATGCGCGCCAGCAACTCCGGAGCCACGTCCGCCTGGCGTCCTGCCTGCTCCGCCCACGCCACCGCCCGGCGCAACGGCTCGTCGTCCCGGTCCTGAATGACATCGAACACGGCATCGAAGTCGCCCAGCACCTGCAGCACCACATCGCGATCACCGGCTTTGAACTGACCGCGATCCATGGCCGTATTGGCTGTGCGCAGCAGGTCGAAGATCGGCGCGCGCGCGTCAGCCGTATTCAGATCGTTCGCCATCGCCGAAAAAAATCCGGCCCGTGCCGCATGGGCGGCCACCTGGATTGCCTCTGTCTCTCCCGCCTCGAAGACTCCCTGCGCCAGCCGTTGATGAAACGTGCGCAGCCGGTCGATGGCGTTGGTGGCCTCGGTAAGCCCCTCAAACGTGAAATTGAGCTGATGCCGGTACGGTACCGAGATCAGCGCCAGCCGGATTGCCGAAGCCTTGTATCCCTTCAACAGCAGGTCGCGAAGCGTATAAAAGTTCCCTTCGCTCTTCGACATCTTGCGCCCGTCCACCAGCAGAAAGCGCACATGCATCCAGTGGCGAGCCAGCGGCTTGTGCGTCACCGCCTCGCTCTGCGCAATCTCATTCTCGTGGTGCGGAAACATCAGGTCTTCGCCGCCGGCGTGCAGATCGAAGCTGTCGCCCAAATACTCCATCGCCATGGCCGAGCACTCGATGTGCCATCCCGGCCGCCCCCGTCCGATCGCCGTATCCCACGACGTCTCGCCGGGCTTGGCCGCCTTCCACAGCGCGAAGTCGCGCGCCGAGTCCTTCTCATATTCGTCGACATCGACCCGCGCGCCGTCTTCAATGCCCTGCAGATCCTTCTTGCTCAGCTTGCCGTACTCGGGAAACGCCGCCAGCCGGAAGTACCAGCTTCCATCGTCAACCCGGTAGGCCGCGCCCACGGCTGCCAGCTTCTGGATCAGCTCCACCATCTTCTCAATGTGTTCCGTCGCGCGCGCAATGGCCTCCGGACGCTCCACGCGCAACGATTCGAGATCCTCGAAAAACGCCTCCACAAATTTTGGCGTGTACTCGCCAATGGGCACGCCCGCCGCCGCCGCGTTACGGATGATCTTGTCGTCCACGTCTGTAATGTTCATCACGTGTCGCACCCGCACACCGGTCAGCTTCAAGAACCGCCGCAGCACATCCACTTCAAGAAATGTGCGGAAGTTCCCGATGTGCCCGTAGTCATAAACCGTCGGGCCGCAGGCATACATGCGCAGCTCCTTGCCATCTGCGGGTGCCAGCTCATCCAGTTGTCCCGAAAGGGTGTTGTACAGGCGCAGTGTCATTCGATCTACGGCTTGCTCATCCTTCAAAATTGGCTGTTTTTGGGCCTTTTCGATTGTAGCAGTGGACGATAGGCGCTGTCGGAATCTTGAATATTGACAAAAATGTAGTTACAATTTTGCCATGTCGCGGATCCGGTTCGAATGGGATGAAGCGAAGAACACGACGAACCGGCGCAAGCATGGCGTGAGTTTCGAGCAGGCGATTCTGGTCTTTCTTGATCCGTTCTTTGTCTCCGTTAAAGATCGAATTGAGGATGGCGAACAACGCTGGCGCACCTTTGGCGAAGTTGACAGGGCTCTGCTGCTGATAGTCGTCCACACGGCGCGAGAAGAAGACGAAGAGGGCCGGATCATTGAAAACATACGTCTGATCTCGGCTCGCCGAGCAACACGAAAGGAGAGGCAACGCTATGAAGAGGAAAATTGTTAGTTACACACTGGACACGCTGCCCCCTCTGACAGACGCTCAGCGAGCCAACTTGCGTGAACTCGCCAATCGACCTGAGAGCGAGATCGATTTGAGCGATGTTCCGGAAATGACTGACGCGGAGTGGAAGAGCGCGGAGCGAGGGCGCTTTTATCGCCCGGTCAAGCGCCAAATTACAGCGCGAATTGATTCCGACGTACTCGACTGGCTCAAATCTCACGGAAAGGGCTATCAGTCCCGCATCAATGCGATACTGCGCCGCGAAATGCTGACAGCAGTCAAGCGTGGCTCAGAATTGGGGACTGCACCTTCAAGGAAGCGGCGAAGGGATTCGGCAGCTTAACTTGTCATCGCGACCTCTCGCGATCGCAATTTCACCTGCCCAGAGCCAGCGACGGGTCCGCCGTCAACCCACTCTCCGCAAACTCACCAGCCACAAACCGCGGCCACGCCGCCGCTGCAATCATCGCCGCGTTATCCGTGGAAAGAGCCAGCGTTGGAAATGCCACCCGCACGGCGCGGCGCGCCGCCTCGTCCGTGAATCGCCGGCGCAGCTCACGGTTGGCCGCCACCCCGCCGGTCACCAGCACACGCTTGGCTCCCAGCGCTTCCGCCGCCGCAAACGTCTTCTTCATCAAATCGCCCACAACCGCGTGCTGAAAGCTCGCAATCAGATCCAGCATGCTTTGCGGACAAAGCGCCAACGCTTCATCCTTGGTCTTTGGAGGCCGCGCGCCGGCCAGCACCGCGACAATGCGCTCGTGCACTCCGGCGCGCATCCCGTTCAACTCCACGTAGCGCAGCACCGCCGTCTTGATGCCCGAAAACGAAAACAGGAAGTGCGGGTCCAGCTCCGCGATGGGCGCCGTCTTCGCCGCCTTTGTGCGGGGAGTCTTCCCCGTCAGGTGGGCCTTCGTCTTCACCTGCGCAAACGTGAACGGAACCGCCCTGGGATTGCCAAACTGCGCCAGCGCGTCGATCCATGGGCCGCCGGGATATCCCAGCCCAAGCAGCTTTGCCACCTTGTCGTAAGCCTCGCCCGCGGCATCGTCCAGCGTTCGCCCAATCAGACGGTACTTCCACGTCCCCTGCATCGGCTGCGCCAGGTACAGGTGCGTATGTCCGCCTGAAACCACCAGCGCCAGGGCCGGCTCGTCCTGCGCTTCCTTTTCTTCCTCGCGCTCGTGGAGCAGCACCGCATGAATATGACCTTCCAGGTGGTTCACGGCGATCACCGGCAGATCGCGCGCGAACGCCAGCGCCTTGGCATAGGAAATCCCCACCAGCAGCGCGCCAGCAAGCCCCGGCCCCGCGGTCACCGCAACGGCATCCAGCTCGTCGAGCCCCACGCCCGCCTCGGCCAGCGCGGCCCGCACCACCGGTACAATCGCGCGCAGATGCTCGCGGCTGGCCAGCTCCGGCACCACACCGCCATAGCGCGCATGCGTCCCAATCTGCGATGCCACCACCGACGACAGTGTGCGCGCCCCGCGCTCCACCACTGCCGCGGCAGTCTCATCGCACGAGCTTTCAATTCCCAGAATCAGGCCGCTTTTCGTCACTGTGCGCTTTCGATTTGCCGGCTGATCCATTGGCTCAGGCTGACACCCTCGGCTGCCGCACGCAGAGCTGCTTTCCGGTGTAACGCCGGCTCCGTGCGCACAAGAATCTTTCCATTGAATGGGCGATCCGGTTCCTGTCCCTTCTCGGCGCAAAATTCAAGATAAGTATCAATGCTCTGGCGAAATGCCCGCGTGAGTTCTCTGGCATTTGCACCTTCGAAGTGGATCACATCGCGCAGGCCCGCAACGGTCCCCGAGAACGTGCCTTCCTCGGAATTGAATTCGATCGGGCCAGAAGTATAGCCCTTGTACTCCATCATGGTTTGACCCCCGCGTTGGTAAGAAACTGTCGCATCGCGTCCACCGCGCCCTTCTTCGTCTCCGGGCTTGGATGGGGCCGATGGAATACAGCAATGACTCCGTTCAATCGAACTGCAACCCGGCTCCCGGCGCGCTCGCTGATTTCTCCACCCAATGCTTTGATAAGCGATTCAATGGCCGCCCAACGAATGTCGGCTCGGGTCGGCTTCTCAAATATTGAATCTAAGGTGATCTGCTGCCTCTTATTCATCTGGAGTGAAGCTCCCTTCGAGAGCCAATACCCGCGAATGCTGCTTCTCCCGAGAGACTCGAAACTGATTGGCTTCAGGGCAACCTGGTTCGCTTGAATGATATCAGATTGCGATATCATCGAGGGCTGTGGCTCTTGCTGTATGCAAATAGGGGTAGGGTGGAAAATAAGAGAGATGCCGCATCCGTCCCGCCAATTCGACGCTGCCCTCCGCATCGTCGAGGCCTTGCGCGCGGAAGGCTACGAGGCCTACCTCGCCGGCGGCTGCGTGCGCGATCTGCTCCTCGGCCGCAACCCCGTGGATTACGACGTCGCAACCTCTGCCACTCCCGACGTGGTGCTCAACCTGTTCTCGCGCACCTTCGCCGTCGGCGCCCACTTTGGCGTGGTGCTTGTGGCCGACGAGACCCTCGACGAGCCTCCGCCGCAGGAGGATGCCGCCGATGCTGCCCCGCGCTATGCCGTGACTGAGGTCGCGACCTTTCGCTCGGATGGCGCCTACTCCGACGGCCGCCACCCCGACACCGTTCGCTACACCACCAGCGCCCGCGAAGATGTCCAGCGCCGCGACTTTACCATCAATGGATTGCTCCTGGACCCGACCAAGCTGGGCGGCGTTGGAGATAACGACTTCCCGTCCGCCGTGCGTGCGGGGCTTCTCGATTACGTCGGCGGGCTCGCCGATCTCGAAGCCGGGGTGATCCGCGCGATTGGCGACCCGATCCGCCGTTTTCAGGAAGACCAGCTCCGCCTGCTCCGCGCCGTCCGCTTCGCCGCGCGCTTCAACTTCGCGCTGGAGCCTGCCACGTTCGCCGCCATCCGCCATCTTGCCGCCCGCATTACCGCCGTGAGCCGCGAGCGCATCCGCGACGAGCTCACCAAGATGCTCACCGAAGGCCGCGCCCGCCGCGCCTTCGAGCTGCTCGACGAAACCGATCTACTGGTCCAGGTTCTGCCTGAAATCAGCCGTATGAAAGGCGTTGAGCAGCCGCCCCAGTTCCACCCCGAGGGCGACGTCTTCATCCATACCCTCATGCTGCTCGAGCAGCTTGAGGCGCGCTGCCCTGCTACGCTCGCATGGGGCGCGCTGCTTCACGACGTCGGGAAACCGCCGACTTTCCGCATAGCTCCTGATCGCATCCGCTTCGACGGCCACGTCGAGGTCGGCGTCGCCATGGGCGCCGAAATCCTCCGCCGCTTCCGCTTCTCCAACGAGGACACGCGCCAGATTCTCGCCCTCATCGAAAACCACATGCGCTTTGCCGATGCCCCCCGCATGAAGGAGTCCACGCTCAAGCGCTTCTTCCGGCTGCCTTGCTTTGACGAGCATCTTGCCCTGCATCGCATGGACTGCATGGCCGCGCACGCCAATCTCGACATCTACAACTTCGTGCGCGAACGCTATGAGGCTATGCCCGAAGAACAGGTCCGCCCCAGGCCGCTCCTGACCGGCAACGACCTCATCGCTGCCGGTTACACGCCCGGTCCGAACTTCAAAGTCATGTTGCAGGCCGTCGAAGATGCGCAGCTCGAGGGAGTCATCGCAACGCCGGAAGAGGCACTGGCGCTGGTCCGCGAGCAGCTCGGCGCCGCCTGACCGCGCACTTACGCCTCTACCCTCTCAGCAGCTTCCCGGCTCTTGCGTGCCCGCTCCCGCAGCAGATTCTGTTCCCGCGCGTTCTGCGTCATGTTCGAAGCTCGTTCGAACTCGGCCGCTGCCTCGGCATGTCGACCGAGCCGCGCCAGCATGTCGCCGCGCACGCTGGGGAGCAGGTGGTAGTTCTTCATCAGCGGCTCATTCTGAAGCGGCTCAAGCAGCTTCAAAGCCCGGTCCGGCCCCTCGGCAAATCCCACCGCAACCGCCCGGTTCAGCTGCACCACCGGCGACGGCATCACCGTGGCCAGCTCGCCATACAGGGACACGATGCGCGCCCAGTCCGTCTCGTCCGCCGTGACCGCACGCGCATGGCAAGCCGCGATCTCTGCCTGCAGGCGGTACGGGCCTTTCGCCGGCGTCAGCTTTTCCGCCCGCTGCAACGCCGCCAGCCCGCGCCCGATCAGAAGCCGGTCCCACAGCGCGCGGTTCTGATCCAACAGCAGGATCGGCTCGCCTAACGCGTTCACGCGCGCCCGGGCCCGCGACGCCTGAATCTCCATCAACGCCACCAGGCCGTGCACCTCGGGCTCGCGCGGTTCCAGTTCCGCCAGGATTCGGCCCAGCCGCAGCGCCTCATCGCACAGCGCGGTCCGCATCAGGTCATCGCCCGCCGTGGCCGAGTAGCCCTCGTTGAAGATCAGGTACACCACTTCAAGCACCGATCCCAGGCGCGCCGCCAGATCGGTTCCGCGCGGCACCTCAAAGGGAATCCTCGCCTCGGCCAGGGTGCGCTTGGCGCGGACGATGCGTTGCGCAATCGTCGGTTCGGCGGCCAGAAACGATCGCGCGATCTCGTTGGTCGTCAGTCCGCCAATCACGCGCAGCGTCAGCGCTGCGCGGCTCTCGCGCGGCAGCACCGGGTGGCAGGAGATGAAGATCAGCCGCAGTACGTCGTCCCCGATCGGGTCGTCGAGACGGCCCACGAGGTCGGGCGTGGTCTGCTCCAATGCCGCCAGGGTGCGCGCCAGCTCTTCGTTCTTCTCGGTGCTCATGGACTGGTGCCGGAAGTAGTCGATGGCGCGACGCTTCGCCGTGGTCATCAACCACGCTCCGGGGTTGGGAGGAATGCCGCTCTGCGGCCACTGCTGCAGCGCAGCGAGAAGCGCTTCCTGCGCCAGGTCCTCGGCAAAGCCAACGTCGCGGACAATGCGCGTGAGCCCGCCAATCACCTTGGCCGCTTCCATCTTCCAGATTGCGTCGACCGCGCGATGAGAATCGGAAGGGGTCATCCCTTCCGATCACATCACGTTGCGGGCTGGGACAGCAATCCGCACTCTACTTCTGCACCAACCCGGCCCGCTCTCTGCGCTCGCGCATCGCTCCGGAAGGATCGACCTCGTCGGGCTCAAAGACCTGCCGGATTTCGATCTCCGAATCGCCCGGCATGGGATTCGGGCAGCGCTTCACCCACTCGATGGCCTCTTCCTTCGAGCGCACCTGCCACAGCCAGAAGCCGGCTATCAGCTCCTTGGTCTCGGCAAATGGGCCGTCGATCACGGTCCGGTTTGAACCCGAAAAGCGCACGCGTGCGCCTTTCGAGCTCGGCTGCAGGCCCTCGGCAGCCAGCAGCACGCCGGCTTTCACCAGTTCTTCGTTGAACTTGCCCATCTCGGCAAGCAGTTTCGGGTCGGGAAGCCCGCCGGCTTCGGAATCCTTTGTCGCCTTCACAATCACCATGAATCGCATCGTCGTCTCCTGGGGTAGGTTTCGTTCGGCGGGCTACTTGCGCAGGGCGACGGCTTCAGCTTCGGCGCCGACGCAGGGGGCGTCAGCGACGCCAGCCTCGTAGAGCTGACGCAGTTCGCACTCGCCGCGGCCGGTGACCTGCAGGAACTGCCTGGTCAGCTCGATGGCCGCTTCCTTTGACGGGGCCTGGAGCAGGGCGAAGCCGCCCACGACTTCCTTCGACTCGGTGAAGGGGCCGTCGGAGACGGTGATCTTGCCGCTGTCGATGCGGACGCGAGAGCCGAGCGAGCTGGGAAGGCAGCCTTCGGTGGCCAGCAGCCAGCCGGATTTGAAGCCTTCTTCAATCAGCTTGCCCATGGTCGCCATCTCTTCGGGGGTGGGGGGAGTGTTGCGCTCGACGTTCTTGTAGATGCTGAGGAATCGCATGGGAATTATTCTCCTTGGGTTGATTGCCGGATGGGAAGCTGCTGACTGCGGGGAAGCTCTCAATCATCCGGTTTCATGCATACATCGAACGGCCGCCCGCCGGATCGACAATGTTGCCAATCTTTTTTTGAGGAACGGTCGCGGGGGGCGATTGCGCGCAAAAAAAAATCGGTGATCCCCTGTGGATCGAGAGGGATAGGGGGTGGTCACGAGCTGAGTGTGATTTGGAACACAAAGGCAGTGCTCAGTGGTCAGTGAACCGTGGTCAGAAGGACCGCGACCGAGGGACCGAGCGCGATCGAGTGAAGCGTGAAGAGTGAAAAGTGAACAAGGCGCGTGATGACGTGATGGAGGGATCGGGAGATGGAGGGAACGCGCTGCGGGTTTTTCGAATTCGGGCATTGCGGTCGACTTTCCTCCCTCAAAAAGCGAAGGCCCGCCGACGAATCGGGCGGGCCTTTTTGTACTGCTATTACCAGTATGGCAGATTCGGCGATATAAATACCAATGGCCGCAAAGTTTTTTGCGCTGATTCTAAAGGTGGTTACTAACTATTTTCGATTTCCCCTCTTGACAAGATTTCCACAGGGCGGATTTCCACAGGCGGGATCGGTGATGAGGCTGGTGATTGATTGTTGCGACCATGACTGGCTCTGTGTTGCAGATCACTTTACGCGGGCGAGGGTTCTTCTCCAGCATTCTCCGGGAGTGACCCAGCATGCGATCGGCATCAGGACACGTGGTTTACAGCATGTTCCGCGCCCAGCCGTCCAGCCACGAGCGTGTGACCGATTTCCATGTCTCGTTGAAATACAGGTCTGTGGCGGTCAGGCCCACGGCAATCATGAGGAAGGCTGCCCATAAGAACTGTTTCATGATCCGGTCGCGTTTCCAGTCCCAGAGAAACATGAGAAGGATTAGGAGGAGATTGCCGCCCTCGTAAAACATGTACGTACCGAAGAAGCTGGTTGGGGCAGGCGAAACGAGGCCCACCATTCGGGAGAAGCCCGCATCGCTGATGCAGATGGTGGCCAGAATGAGAAGGCGCCGATGGGCGGCGGAGTTGCGGCGTATGAGAATGCCCCAGGGCAGCAGCACGGCCATGCAAACGATTCCGCTGAAGGCGATGGAAAGAAATTGAGGAGGCAGAGCGCCGGGAGTGTGCAGGTTCAGGGCCTGCCAGCTGAGTTCGGACCAGGGAGCGATGATAGCGATGAGAACAGCGTATCCGGCCGCAAACCAACCGAAACGACGATGGAAGCGAACATTGCCGGTTTCGACCATGAGCACAAGCGCGGTGGCAGTCAGCAACCAAAGCGTGGTTGCGATCGCGTGGACGTGGACAATCTTGGGGACTTGAGGCTGCTCATGAAGGTAGTTGCGCAGATCGAATCCGAAGCCAACGCCCACAAACACCCAGAAGAGGGCGAGCCAGACCAGCGCAGCCCGGCGATCTTCGCGGGAGGGCCAGGATGCGGTTGTATGGATGTGCACCCGCCTTGCCCCCCTGTCGGTCAGCACGTTACAACGCTGCAATTGATAGGAAGGATCATTTTTGCATATTGTGCTGAATCGGGTGTGGGTATTCTGATCTTCGCCGGTTCGCGATATTCACCGGGCAACTTTGCAAATGGAGGGCCACACCGCTTCGGCAGATCCCAAGTGAAGCGATTTATCATGTTGTCCGCGCCGGCTTGGCGTATGCATGGCCGGGAATTCGGGTGGCAGCAATTCGCGCCGGCGGGAAGCTGTCGCGGCACTCGATGAACTGATCGACCGGAAAGCCCGGAACCGACGCACTGGAGCCAACGATGAACAGAAGCCATGCGATTCCTGTGGTGGCCTTGCTTGGTTGTATATCTGTTGCGGCACAGCAGGCGCAGCTCAACGTACCTGATCCGCTCAACGTGACCATCGATACGCAGCAGACCTCCGATGCGGTTTCAAAGTATGTCTTCGGAAGCTTTATCGAGCACATCGGTACGTTGATTTATCGCAGCATGTGGGCGGAACTGCTGGATGACCGCAAGTTCTATTTCCCGATCGCATCGACAGATCCGCAAACGCCACGGCCGCAGAGCGGAAATCCCATGCGCCAGCAGCTGCATAAATGGCGTCCCGTGGGCCCGGACAATGTTGTGGTGATGGATGCCGACGAGCCGTTCGTGGGCGAGCACAGCCCGAAGATTCTTCTGGATGCTGCGACCCCGCACGGAGTTCGCCAGAGGGGATTCTCGGTGATGGGCGGCAAACCATATACGGGCCGCATTTTTCTCCGCGGGACTCCTGGCACGAAGGTGAGCGTCTCGCTGAGCTGGGGTAGCGAGGCCGGCGACAGGCAGACCACCTCGATTACGCTGACCCGCGATTACAAGCGCTTTCCGCTCAGCTTTACGCCCAAGGGCGATTCCGCCGATGCGGTTCTCGAAATTGCCGGCACCGGTTCGGGCGACTTTCACATAGGAGCTGTGTCGCTGATGCCCGCCGATAATGTGCAGGGATTCCGTCCCGACACCATCGCGCTGCTTAAGCAGCTTCACTCCGGCATGTGGCGCCTGCCGGGAGGCAACTTCCTTTCCGACTGGGACTGGCACGATGCGATCGGCGATGTCGACAAGCGGCGACCCATGTTTGACTACGCCTGGAATGCCATGCAGGTAAACGATGTGGGCATGGATGAGTTCATGACACTCTGCAGGCTGATCGATGTCGATCCTTATGTGACGGTGAATGCGGGGCTGGGCGATGCTCACTCTGCCGCGGAAGAGGTGGAGTATCTGAACGGCGCCGCCACCACCTACTGGGGTGGCAAGCGCGCCAGGAACGGCCATCCGGAGCCGTATCACGTGAAGTACTGGAATATCGGGAACGAGCCATGGGGCACATTTCAGATTGGGTACACCGACCTGAAGTACTTTGAGATCAAGAACAACGATTTTGCGCGGGAGATGCGCAAGGCCGATCCGACGATCACGCTGATCGGTTCGGCCAAGATGATGGAGCCAATGTGGCTGAAGGGCAAGGACCGCGCGCAATACGTGGACAATCTGGAACCTATGTTCGGATCGGATACGGACTGGACCGGCGGCCTGCTGGAGAAGTGCTGGGGCACATTCGATGGAATTGCGCAGCACTGGTACGAGGGACCGGGGCGGCACTTCGTTCTTGCGAAGGCCAAGGCCCTGCCGCCGGACGCACCCGAGAACGCAGCGGACGTAACTTATGAGCCGACTACTCTGGAGTACGCACGCCACGCCGCCGATGTGATCCGCCGACACGCCGAAGAGTGGCAAGGATATGAGAAGCGGTTTCCGAAGATGGCGAACAAGAAGATCTTTCTTTCGATTGACGAGTACGCCTATATCAACCTGGGGGGCGGGGGCGGCGGATTCAGCGGGCCGACGCTTAAAACGGCTCTGGCTTACGCCATGCTGTTGAACGAGACACTGCGGCACACCGACTTCATGACGATGGGTGCGCACACCATGGGCACTTCGTCACTCGACATCACTCCCACCGCCTCCGCCATCAACGCGATGGGGCTTGTGTACGAGTTGTACGGCGAGCATCTTCCCGGAACGATCCCGGTTGCTGTCTCCGGTAATTCGCCACAGCCGGCGACCAATCCGGATTATGGCGACGAGCCAAAGGTCCGCTCGGGCAGCCCCACGTATCCGCTGGATGTGCTGGCCACGCTGAGTCCCGACCACAAGTATCTGAATCTCGTTGTCGTGAATGCAACCGACAAGGATCAGAAGCTCGATTTGAACGTTAGCGGTTTGAAGATCGAGGACTCCGTATCGCTGTGGAAGTTGACCGCCAATAGCCTCGATGCCGTGAATCGAGCAGGTCAGGCGGCGCAGGTTGAAATAAAAGAGAGCCCGGTGAGGCGCGCCGACAACGCGCTCACCGTGGATCCGATCAGCGTGAACATCTATCGGTTTCTGCTTGGACGTTAGGCGCCCAAGCCTTGCCTTCGCAGGCAATGACTTGGGCCCAAAGTTCTTTGATCAGAAAGACCGCTAGTTGCCGCCGGCGGCAACCGCGGCGGGTTTTTCGGCGATGGTGCGGAACTTGAGGTAGATGGAGTTGGTCCAGCCGAAGCCGATTTCGTTGCTCTTGTAGCCGGTGGCTACCTTCACGTCGGCGTTTTGCGAGACCACGTTGTACTTTTCGCGAATGGTGTGGTCGCGGGCGAAGCCCTCGTCGATGGTCTCGTCGAAGTGTTTGGCGATGCGGGCGGCGTCTTCGTGGAAGCCCATCTGCTCAAGTCCGGCCACGCTGACCCAGTTGGTGGGCGCCCAGCCGAACGGCTCGTCCCACTGCAGGCCGGTGTTGGTGTTGCTCATGGAGAGGCCGCCGGGGCGCTCGAAGAGATTGAGATGGGCGACAACCTGTTTTGCTTCTTCGCGCGTGGCCTCACCGCCGAAGAGCGGATAGAGCTGGGCGATGTAGGCGTAGGTGTTGGAGCGGCCGCGGGTGAAGTCGTAGTCCTCGAACATGCCGTCCTGTGCACGCCAGAGATAGCGATGGATGGCGGTGTTGCGAGCCAGCGCGCGCCGGTCCCAGCCCACCGCATCGGCTGCTTTGCCGAGCACGTGCGCGATGTGTTCCATGTCGCGCTCGTATCGGTAGAGCAGACTGTTGAGGCACACCGGCGCGAAGTGGTGGGTCTGGCCGGAGAAGGGGCCGAAGCGATTGCTGGGATCGAAGCCGGACTCGCGCATGGCGCGGTCGCCGATGTAGAAGTCCTTGCTGAGGCGATAACCGTCGGCCCAGGCGTGCATGCAGACGACGCTGGCGTCGACGTCGCAGCTCGTCTGTTTGAGGCGCGCGGTCTCGGCCTTGTCGGGATGCTCGGAGCCTTTGACGAGGTAGGCTTCGCCGCCGGAGTGGGGATGGGCTTCAAGCCAGCGGATCACGTCGGGATAGTAGGTGCTGTCGTCGGCCATTTCGGGGACGGGGCCGGTGCCGTAGTCGAAGTAGCGGGCGAGGCCGGTGGTGCCGGCGCGATGTTCAGGGCGCTCCCAGACGGAGTGGTCCTTTTTTGCCAGCGTGTAGGCGCGTTCCAGCCACGCGCGTGCCTCGGTGCGGCCTGCGGGTGTCTGCGGGAAGCTGGCGGGGTTCTCATAGACGGCGCGAATCATGGAGGTGAGAAAGGGCGGCTGCGAGCGGGTGAGGTAGTAGGTGCGGTTGGCGTTGAGCACGCCGCCGTAGTTCGCGATCTCGAAGAGGAAGTTGTCGACCATGCCTTTGGCGAGGGCTTCGCGATGATCGGCTTCCAGACCGAGGAGGATGAAGTAGCTGTCCCAGCCGTACATCTCGTTGAAGCGGCCGCCGGGGACGACATAGGGCTGAGGGAGGTAGAGCAGGCCGGCGTTGGAAAGTTCTTTGGGATCGATGTCGCCGAGCTTGTCGATAGGTCGCGGAAGGCTGAGCACTTTCACGCCGCATTTCTCGGTGAGGGCTTTGACGGCGTCGGGGGCGGTCATGCCGGCGGGGAGATAGAGGATGGGGTTGGCGGTGACCTTGATGTCGACCAGGGAGTGGCACTCGGTCATGGAGCGTGTCAGCGTATCCCAGGCATCGTGGATGTAGTGCAGGGTAGCGGCAGAACTTGGAACGGCTACCTGCGCTGTCTCCTGCGCGGCTGAGATGTGGATTGCGGCTACTGCAAAAACAAGCAAACGAACCAATTTCATTGGGGAGCTCCGCCGGATTTTCCGGTCGATGCTGAGGAGTGTATCGCACTGCGAATGCGACACGCCGCAGGTTTTTTGGGGGGAGGCGGGAACAGTTCGTGGTGGCTTGGTGTCTACACAAGCACAGTGGTTCCGATGGGGATGTGCGAAGTTCGCAGAAGCGTGCCGCAACACCCGCTGGCCGCGCCATGAATTGAGGCGCGCAGAGCGGCTCGCGGGCCTGCGCGCGAATGCCTCCCGACCGGCGCGGCTGATTTCATTCCCGGGAGGCAGGCCATGTTTGAAGACGCAACCTTCGAATCCACCGGCAGAATTCGCACCCGCAGCCGTCGCTGGATGATTGCCACGTTTGCTTTGAACGGATCGGTGCTGGCGGCGCTGATTCTGATTCCGCTGATTTATCCGGAGGCGCTGCCGGGTAGACTCACGAGCATTCTGCTGACGGCTCCTCCACCGCCGCCGGCTGCACCGACGCCGCCGCGGCGACAGGAGGCAACTCGGGCCTTCCACGGCGCACCTCAGTATGCCGATCTCAGGCTTACTGCACCTACCCAAATACCACCCACTATTACGCGCGTTGAGGGCCCCGAAACAATGCCCGGCGATAAGCCGCTCACTATGGACTCCGGTCAGTCTGGAGTCCCCGGTGGCAGCCCGTTCGGACACAGCACCGAGCCCGCAGTGCGGCTCGCGCCCAAGCCAAGCGGTCCGATACAAGTCTCCAAAGGGGTGGCTGAGGGCCTGCTGATCCAGAAGATTCTGCCGGTGTATCCGCCGATTGCGCGCGCGGCACGGGTGGAAGGCACGGTGGTGCTGGCGGCGGTGATCTCGAAGAACGGCGTGATTGAGAATCTGCGTGTGGTCAGCGGAAACCCCATGCTGCAACAGGCTGCACTGGCGGCCGTGGAGCAATGGCGGTATCGGCCGTACATGCTGAACGGCGATCCGGTGGCCGTGGAGACCACGGTGAACGTGATTTTTTCGCTGGGCCATTGATTCGTAACCTCACCCAGTTGGGCGAGGCACAGCTTGAGCGAGACTGCGCCGGCCCGCTTCGCCGATTCGCGAACCAGCGAATCGGCGAGGTTTTCTTGTCTTTCATGAATGTAGGCATACTCTTCAGCGTGGGATCTTCTGTTTCCAGTGCGAAGCCAGCAGCTCGGCTGATCATCGTGTGCGGTTTGCCTGGGGCAGGCAAGACGACGCTGGCGCGCAAGCTGGAGGATCGGCTGGCGGCGGTCCGGTTGAACCCGGATGAATGGATGACGGCGCTGGCCGTCAGCCTCTGGGATGAGGCTGCGCGCGCACGCATTGAAGCGCTGCAGTGGACGCTGGCGCAGCGGCTGCTGGAGACCGGAAACATCGTCATCATTGAATGGGGAACGTGGGCGCGGGTAGAACGCGATACGCTGCGGGATGGGGCGCGCGCTCTGGGCGCGGAGGTGGAGTTGCACACGGTCACTATGCCGATTGAAGAGCTCTGGGGACGCATCGAGACGCGCGGAACGGAGGATCCGCCGATTACGCGCGAGCAGCTTGAACAATGGCAGCGGCAGTTCGAAGTGCCGGATGAGGAAGAGATGGCGCTGTATGACAGGCCGCTGCTTGACCGCGCTTAGGCTCCGGCCTGCAGCTTTTCGCGGGTGAGCTCATTCCACGTGGCGATGGCTTCAGGCATGGGCGGGCTGTTGATTCCCGGCGCCACGCGCTCCAGAATGCTCTGCGGCCCGAGATTGCCCTCGGGCGCGCGCAGCAGGCCTTTGACCCAGCCCACCGCGGCGAGGCCTGCGTTGCCGTTGAAGGTTTGTTCGATGTAAAACCAGCGGTCGTCCCAGCAGACCAGGCGCGAGGTGAGCATGAAGGGCGCGAACAACGGCAGCGAGCGGCGGTAGGTCATCCAGACGGCGCCCACCAGCGGCGTCCAACGCGAACGAATGATGTGATCGAGCAGGCGGGTGCGGGCCAGCAGATGCATGCGGCCGTAGTCCATCAGGCTGAGGTAGCGGGCGTTGTTCAGGTGCAGATTCAGATCGATGTCGTTGGGCCACACGCGCAGGCGCACGCAGTCGTCGTCGAGCACGCCCAGGGGCGGGAGCGGCGCGATGTGCTGACGGATGGCCAGCGCCGGAATGCGCACAAAACTGATGAGGTGCGACAACCTTGGCCCTCGTGAAGTGAATCAACCCCAGTGTAGAAGCGAGACCGTCGTTCGGTGGCACGAGTCAAGCCCCATCGGCGACAATCGCTTCTGTCATGGGAAACCTTACGCGCCGAACCTTTGTCCAAGCCGCATCTGCCGCCACACTTGCAACCGCAGCATCGGGCACGTTCGCGGCGCCCGCGCGTCAGCGGGTCTTCATCGGATCGAACACGCCGGATGGCATTCTCGCGTTTGACTGGGACCCGGCGACGGCTGTGCTCACACCGGCCGGGCTGGCGGCGAAGCTGAGCAACGTGGACTGGCTCACTTTTTCGCCGGACCGCAAATTCATCTTTGCGGCGTCGGAGGTGGACAGCTTCAACGGCAAGCCCACCGGCGAGGTGGCCAGCTACGCATACGCCGGCGGCAAGCTGACGCAGCTGTCGGCGGAGAACTCGGCCGCCAAGGGCACCTGCCACGTGGCCATCGATCACACCGGGCGAGTTCTGGTATCGGCGGACTACGGCGGTGGATCCGCGGCCAGCTTCAAGGTGACGGACGGACATCTCAGCGCGGCGGTGTGGACGGAGCATTACACCCAGCACGGGCCGAACGCCGATCGCCAGGAAGCCGCGCACGCGCACTTCGCGTCGTTCTCGCCCGACAATCGCTTCGCGTATGTCAACGACCTGGGCGGTGACTGCATTCACATCTACGCGCTCAACGCGGAGACCGCGGAGCTCAAACCCGCAGGCAAGTACGCGGGGAAACCGGGATCGGGCCCGCGCACGCTGCACTTCCATCCCAACCACGTGACCGCGTATTGCATGAACGAGCTGAACTCCACGGTGGACGTGCTTCATTGGAACAAGGCGGATGGAAGCCTCAAGCGTGTGAACACCATCGATCTCCGGCCTCGCGCGGTGGCGGGCGTCGTTTCGACAGGTTGTGACACAGTTATTTCGCGCGACGGCAGGTCGGTCTATTTTGCCAATCGCGGAGACGACTTCATTGCCAGCTTCAAAGCTGATCCCTCCACGGGAGCGCTCACGTTCATCGGGCGAACCCCCTCCGGAGGCAAGACGCCGCGCAACTTCACGCTCGATCCGACAGAGAAGTGGATGCTGGTGGCGAATCAGAATTCGAGCGTGCTGAGCGTGTTTGCGCGCGATCCCGAGACGGGCGCGCTGGCCAACGAGGGCAAGAATTATCCTTGCCCCTCGCCGATGCGCATTCTGTTCGCGTGATTCGCTATCCCCGGTCTCAAAAGCGAGACCGGGGGCACCCGGCAGTGGACAGTGAGTGACCGCGGGCTCTCACTTCTTCGGCCTGGTGAAGCTGGCGAATATCCATCCCGCAAAGACCGCGACCAGCGGGCCCAGCAACAGATATCCCGTGGCGGTCAGCAGGGTCTCAACGAGCGCCTGGGTTGCTTCAGAGCCGATGGCGAGGCCCTGGTACTGTTTCCATGGATCGGCGGTTTGTCCGGGCGCGTAGGAGTAGAAGGACCCGCCAATCAACGCAGCGCACGCCAGCAGGCAGCTGACCATCGCACTCCAGATGGCGCAGAGCACGGCAAAGCCTGACCCAAAGCCGGCTCGAATGCCGCGCGTAGCCGCAATGCCCCACAGGACGATGGCGGCTGCCATGAGGCCGTACTGCACGCCGTGGCCCTGCCCAGACTCGGCGGCTCCGGGGCGGTCAGAAAACAGCACGCCCGCGCACAGCAGAAGGCCGGCAAACACGCCAAACCACGCAGCGGTGAAGAGGCTCCGCCGGGCACTGTTTTGGCGGGCGCTTCCAATCCATATCGACACGCCCGCATACCCCAGCAGGCTCACCGCGGGGTCGATGCCGGTGGCCCCGTTGTCGGGCAGAGCGGTCACCTGGTCCCAAGGCCAAAGCCGGTACCCCAGGAGCGCCAGATTGACGACGACCATTAGAATGAGAGGGATCCGAAAGATCGGCGAACGTCGCTCACTTCCCATTTTTCGGCCTGCCCTCTGGCGAACTACAGCTACTTATTGACACCTTGACTGCCTTCCCCCGGTTCCGGTATCTCGCCGCTTTGTCGCCTACGGCCGTTTCCCAGTGCGGCCGCTCGTAGATCCTGTCGAACTCGGTCGGCGGACACAAAAGTGCCAGCGGAGTGGGCTGCGAGCGGAACAAATATGAATGATTTGCAAGCTCTAGTCTACCTTGAAGCCAGCACCCTCGGCCCCGGCAATCCCCCTCCGTGAAACGTTTTCAGGCTGGCCGGCTCAAGTCACGAACGGAATTCGGCTTGGTTGCGTCTCAAGCGCCCTGCAGCAACGGCGTGTGCAACGGGCTGGCTGCGAATTCGCCTGCTCCGCTTTCGCCGGCTTCCACGGCGATGCGGGCCAACTCCCACGCCGAGCGATCCTTCATCAGGCGCGAAACCAGCGCGGTGTGCATGGCATGTCCGGCGCGCTCGGCCACCACGCGGCCCTCGATGCGGCGGCCTGCCAGGGCCAGATCGCCGATCAAATCCAGCACCTTGTGCCGGACGTATTCGTCGGAGAAGCGAAGCGGCCCGTTTTCCGGCCCGCGCGGCCCCAGGATAATGGCGTTTGCCGGCCCTGCGCCGCGGATCAGGCCCATGTCGCGCAAGCGCTGCTCGTCGGCTTTGTAGCCAAAGGTGCGCGCCGGGGCAATTTCGCTCCCGTAGGTCTCGGTTGCCAGGTCTACGCTGGTGCTCTGGACTCCGATTGGAGCCGGGAAGTCGATCGTGTATTCAATGCGGTAGCCGGATTCCGGGTACACCCCGATGAACTTGTTGCCTTCCCGCACTTCGACCGGTTTCAGTACGCGGATGTACTCGCGGCGGCGGCGCTGGGTCTTAATTCCCACATTCTGAAAGGCTTCTACGTAGGGAAGGGCGCTTCCGTCGAGGATGGGCAGTTCCAGGTTGTCGAGCTCGACGATTACGTTGTCGACGCTCATGCCTATCAGGGCCGAAAGCAGGTGCTCGGTGGTGGAGATGAGCACGCCCTGGCGCATCAGGCTGGTGGCATAGCTGACCTTGGCCACGTTGCGCCCGGTGGCGGGAATTTCGAAGTCGTCCAGGTCGGTGCGGCGGAAGACGATACCCGAACCGGCCGGCGCGGGCAAAAGGCGCATGGTAACTGACGCTCCCGAGTGGAGGCCGATTCCGGAAAACTCGATGGGTGACGCAATGGTTTGTTCCAAATGGGCGGGTTGAGCCAAGACTCTGCTCCTGCTTGCAACGGCACTCCAGGACCACCGGGGAGACGTGCAACCAGATTAGACGCTAGGTCGAGAATATCAACCGTGGCATTTTTGCCACACAGTGCCGCGATAAGCCGCGGTTTTCGTGCAACTTTCGGGTTTTCTTCGTCTTTTTTGATGGCTTGCTTATGCGAGCGAGGCATTTCATTCCTCGTCACTCGGGTCAGGGTTTCCCCGATGCGCTGCCTGCCAGAACCTTGTGGGCGAAGTGACCGGGCACGCGTAGGGAAGCCGTAGAATCAGTTCGAATCACTCTGCCGAGGTGTGCTTGAGCGACTTCCAAAGCCCGACGGTTCCCATGCGCGCCCTGCTGGCCGGCGCTCGCCGCAACGAACCCGCGCTGGTGAAGCTGATCCAGACGCTGGTGCGCGCCGAATCGCCTTCCGATGACAAGGCTGCGGTGGATGCCTGCGGAGACCTCGTCATCGCCCATGCCAAGTCCATGGATGGCCGGGTCAGGGTTCATCGCCAGCGGGCCTTCGGCAACGTACTTGAACTGAGATTTGGTCCGAGGACCCGCGCCAACGGTCCAAAACCCGTCCTGGTTCTGGGGCACATCGACACCGTTTGGCCGCTCGGCACCCTTCAATCGATGCCCTGCCGCGTTGCCGACGGGCGCCTATGGGGTCCGGGGACGCTGGACATGAAGGCCGGAGTAGCCATGGCGTTCACCGCCATCGAGATGCTGGCCGAAGCCGATCTGCTCAACCGCGAGGTCATTCTGCTGCTCAATAGCGATGAAGAGATCGGCAGCCTGGTGTCGCGGCCCATTACGGAGAACCTGGCGGCCGGGTGCTCTGCGGTCTTCGTGATGGAGCCGGCCCAGGGTCTGGCCTATAAAACCGCACGCAAGGGTACGGGCAACTGGCGGATCGAGGTGAAAGGCATTGCCGCGCACGCGGGTGTCGATTTTGAGAAGGGGGCCAGCGCTATCCGCGAGCTGGCCCGCGTGATTGAGACGGTCAGCGGCTGGACCGACCTCAAGCGCGGACTCACCGTCACGGTTGGCCTGGCCGGCGGCGGGTCAAAGACCAATGTGATTCCCGCCGAGGCTTGGGCCGAAGTAGACGTGCGCATTGCGCGCAAGGCCGACGGGCCGCGCATCGCCCGCAAGTTCACCGGTCTGAAGACGGCCGACCGCCGCTGTTCGCTGGCTGGTGACCGGCGGCATCAACCGTCCGCCCATGGAGCGCACGCCGCGGCACGGTGGCACTTTATCAGCGAGCGCGCGAACTGGCTCGCCGAGCTGGGCATCGATCTTGAGGAGGCCGCGACCGGAGGCGCGTCGGACGGCAACCTTACATCGGCTCTCGGCATCCCCACGCTCGATGGTATGGGCGCGGTGGGCGAAGGGGCACACGCGCGGCACGAGTCGATCGTGCTGGAGCACCTGGCGCCCCGCACCGCTCTGCTGGCGGCGATGCTGGCGGGCTGATTTGATCGGCTCGCGACGAATCGCGGCTCATCGGACATCGGGTACCATTCGAGCAACACAAGGAGAAGCACAAGTGACGAAGACGTTGTCGCGAACCATCTCCATACTTGCGGTTGTGCTGATGGGAACCGGACTACTCCGGGCTCAGGCCCCCGCGGCCCCACCAAAGAAGGATGCCGGTCTCGACGCGATCTGGAAATACGCCGGCAACTGGCAGATTCATACGGAGGTTTTCGATACGCCTTACAGCCAGGCGAGCACCCGGACCAGCACCCTGCACAATGACTGCTGGCGCAGCGGCAACTATATTGCCTGCCGGCAGATCGTTGACGGCCAGTCGAATGTACTCATCGTGTTTACCTGCGGTGCAAAGGAGCACGTATGCACCAGCTACCAGATCCCGGCTGACGGGAGCCCCGCCACGGATGGCATCGTGAACCTTGAAGGCGACACCTGGACTTTCCCCTGGCAGACCACGGACAAGGACGGCAAGACGACATACTTCCGCGTCGTGAATGTGTGGACGAGCCCGACCTATATCGAGTACAGCCAGGAGTATTCGGCGGACCAGGTGAGGTGGACCAAGACCGCAGTCGGGCACGAAGTGAAAACCGCCACCAAGTGACGTCTCCTCCGAAAGATGGAGGCGCGCGGTTGCGAGACCCGGCTACGCTCGCTGTTTATGAGCGCAAGTCCGGCTTCCCCTGCAGTTTCTCTTTCCAAAACCGAACCGTCCCGCCGCACCGTTGAAATCGCCATTGCCTTGGTTCTCGCGGCGGCGATTGCCGGCATCTTCTGGGGGGAGCAGCGCTATCCCGCGCTGATGAAGAAGCTGCACGCCGGCCAGTCGGTGAAGGTGAGCGGGGCGATTTCGTTCGACGCCCTGCTGCCGGTCAAGCCGGCGATGCCGTTGGCTGAGCGCGTAGGACGCACGTCCGTGAACTGGATGTGGACCAACCGCTTCGGCATGTACTTTGCCATTCCCTTCGGTGCTGCCATGATGACCTTTCTGGCGCGCACCCGCCGGCTGCGGCGCTTCGAGCATGCTGGAGTCAACGTGCTATGCGGCGCCCTGGCCGGCGCGCCTATGGGAGTGTGCAGCAACTGCGCCACGCCCATTGCGCAGAGCCTGCTGGTTTCAGGCGCGAGCACGCGCATGACGGTCGCCGGCATGATCAGCTCGCCGAGTCTGAATCCCGTGGTGCTGGCGATGGCGTTTGTGCTGTTTCCCTGGCCGATCGCGGCGGCGCGCGTGCTGGTTCCGGTGGTGTTGTTGGCGTTGCTTCCTTTGCTTGTCAGCGAGTCGAAGCCCGTCTCGTTGTCCATCGATCTGCCGGAGCGGGACACCCCGAAGCGCACGCCGGTACTGGCGGTTGCGGGCGCATTTCTGCGCAATCTGGTGCGGCTGACCCTGCTGACGCTGCCGTGGATGCTGCTGGCCGCGGTGCTGGGAGCATTGGGAGCGGAGCTGATTCCGGCTTACGGCACCACATGCCGGTGTCGGTTGTCGGGGTCATTCTGGTAGCGATTCTGGGCACGCTGCTGCCGGTTCCGATGGCGTTCGATGTGGCGCTGGCGTGGGTTCTGTACAAAGCCGGCGTTCCGACGCCTTACGTGGTGACGCTGCTTTGTACGCTGGGCGTGGTGAGCATCTACTCGCTGTCGGCGCTGGGACAGAAGCTGGGTGTGAAGGCCGCGGGCAGCCTGGCGGGGGCGGCGGCGCTGCTGGGATCGATCGCTGGATTAAGTTCGTTTTGGCTTTGATGTTCGAACCGGCCCGCCGAATACCCGCGCACTAGTCCAGCCGTGTGAGGAAGGCTTCGCCCTCCTGGGGTTGCAGACGGTGCGCGATGGTCTCGGCCTGGGAGCGGCTGTCGCCCTGGGGGCGGATCCGGACCCAATAGCTGTCGGTGCCGGGGAACTCGATCACGTTGGCGTCGGGATAGCGCACCTGAAGTTCGGACTTCAGCTTGAGGGCCAGCTCTTCGGAGTGAAATGCGCCGATTTGCACGCACCAGCGGCCGCCGGTTTCGATGGGCTTGGGGGTCTGGTAGACGTCGATGCGCACCTGCGCGAGGCCTGCGCGGTAGATGCCGGTGGCCTTGGCCGAGGCGACAGTCAGGTCGAGGATGCGCCCGTCGACGAAGGGGCCGCGGTCGGTGATGCGCATGGCCGACCATTGGCCGGTCTTGAGGTTGGTGACAACGATCAGCGAGCCCATGGGCAGCGTGCGGTGCGCGGCGGTGAGTGCTGCGTCGTCGAAGACCTCGCCGTTGGCCGCCTTGCGGCCCTTGTAAGGGGCTGAATACCAGGTGGCATACCCCACCTGAGACATGATGGGCGGGTGGGTGTTGACGTAGCGGATATCGTCGTCGGTGATGCCGCCGGGGGGCACAGGGGTGGGCGGAATGCGATTGGTTTGCGGAGGACGGCTGGGCGGGATGTTTGCGGCTTCGCTGGACTCGGCCTGCTCTGTTTCGATGGGCGGAGCGGTCTGCGGGGCCTGGGCGGTCTTGTGGTGGCCGCAGCCGGCCATCGCGACGATCAGAAACGCCAGCGCGAGCCCGCAACCCGGCGCTCCGAGCAGATTCTTAACTGTGCCTCTTCACTCAGGGCCTGGGTCCTCTGGGTGGTTGCTGATCAGACGGCCGATCGAACCGGTCGGCCAGGTTGCGCAGGGTGTCGGCCACCGAGCGCATGGCAGCGATCGACTCGCGGCGCACGTGCGGGACTACGGCGTCGTTCACGTAGGCGACGGCGTGGCGCAGTTCCATCTGGATCAGCTCCATAGCTTCTTCGATGCGGCTTCCGAAGCCGCCGGGTGGGTAGCCGCCTGGTGGCGGATAGCCTCCGGGTGGCGGTGGCGGTGGTGTGCTCATGTTAAGTAACCTCGTTTGAGTTACGTAAATCTGAGGCTCCCAGTTCAAGTCTGCGAGCCGCATAGGGCGACGTCAACCCCCGCAGCCGGCAACGTGCCGCCGCGGTTAATAACGGAGGTCACGTCCGCTCTAATCCAGGCCGGGCGCTGTGACCACCGCGCGGATTGTTCGTCCTATGGTTTAGCGGATCAGAAGTTGGACCGTTTTCGTGTGCAGAAGGCGGAAGCGGTTCTTCGGCCAAACATCCTCGATCCTCATTCATCTCAGTTGATTGGGCTCATCGGTTCCAATATTGGATCCGCGGGAGGGCGAATTAAATACGGATTTCCAGTCTGCCGGCGATCCCGCAAGGCGCCAGAGGCGCGTTTGGCGGCAGTGTTGATGCTTCCGCTTTTCTTTGCTGTTGCATCCACCGGCATCGCGGCGCAACGAGCCGCGCTCGCCTATGCGGATCTTCCTGACGCGCCCGAGCCACAGACCCCTTCGTCGAGCCCAACGCCCAAGCTGAACCCCTGCCCCACCACGACTTCCCGCGGATCCGATCCGTGGACGGATTCAGAGGAGGCGGCGAGCGGCGTGCGTTCCGGCACCGGGCCGTGCACGCGACGGCACCTGAACTGGTACGTGCGATTCGTGGACGGCCCGCACGACAAGCCGCTGACGCCGCGCGACAAGGCCTGGCTGGCGACGCGCAACTTAGTGGACCCTTTCAACCTGATTACGATTGGCGGCGATGCTGCGATTGCGGTGGCCGCCGACAGTCATTCAGCCTACGGCCCCGGATTTCCGGGCTGGGGACGCAACGTGGGCGTGAGCGTAACGGAAGACATGACGGGCGAGTTCTTCGGGACGTTTCTGATTCCGACGATTGCCCACCAGGATCCGCATTACTACCGGATGGAGAAGGCGCCTCTTCGCAGGCGGATTCAGCATGCGATCACGCAGGTGGTGTGGACGCAGGGCGACAACGGCAGGGGGATGCTGAACTACGCCAACCTGGTGGGGTTTGCGGCCGATGACGGCATTGCGAATCTCTATGTGCCGGGACGGGAGACCGATGTGAGCGCCAGTTTTCGGCGGTACGGAATCGCCCTGGCGACGGCGCCGATCGGCAACTTTGTAAATGAGTTCCTGCCTGATGTGGCCAGCCACATTCACGTGCAGATCGTGATCATTCAGCGCATTATCAACCAGGTGGCGAACAAGGAAACGGTGAACTCGGCGACACAGTGAAGGTCTGAATAGCCGGCGAAGATTTCTGGCAGTCTACACTGTTAGGATTCGGACTGAAACGCAGCGCAATGTATCGGCTAATCTTTAGGAGCTGTTCATGCCAACGGCCGTAGATCTTTTCGGTTCCGACTCCTATATAGAGCAACTCTCAACCCACCTTGAAGACGAGTGGCCTTCGATCGCAGCTTCCAAAAAGAGGGCGCTCGAAACAATGGACATTTTGACCGGACTTCTTCATGGTGAAACCTCGCCGGACGCAAGTATTGTTGTACACGGTTCTCTTGCCCGGCTTGAGTTCACCTCGGAAAGTGATCTAGATTGGACGCTCCTCGTCGATGGCAAAGCAAATCCGCAGCACCAGAAGGATTTTCTGAGTATTCGAAGTAAACTCTCTAAACCCGAGTTCAAGGCGCCTGGACCGGAGGGCACCTTTGGATCACTTTCCTTCAGCCATCAAATTATTCACATGATAGGTGGAGAGGATGACTCGAATGCGAACACTACGCGCAGGATTCTGCTGCTCCTCGAAGCCGCTGCCGTTGGAGACTACCCATTCGCATATGAAGCCGTCCGGAAAAACATCCTTGATCGGTATATGCGAGAAGATTATGGGTTGGGTCGACGCGTCGGAAAAGACCAGCCTCGATGGATTCCGCTCTTCTTACTAAACGACATCGCAAGGTATTGGCGAACTATGGCAGTGGACTTTGCTTACAAGCAACATAGTCGCGGCAGTGATGGGTATGCTTTGCGTAGTCTCAAACTGGGGATCTCCCGGAAATTGATCTATGCGTCTGGTTTGATTTCCTGTTTTTGGTGCGATCCTGCGATTTCGGGCCAAGACCCCTCAGAGCTATTCAAGTACCAAAGAAGCATTGCTTCACTCACCGAAATGATTTCCCTTACCCCTTTGGAACGAGTGGCAAAGTTTTACCTCTTGCATTGTTCAACGCCCTCAATGAAAGAGGCAGCCAGACTATTCTTTGACGCATATGACCAGTTCTTGGAACTCCTCAGTGACCCAGGGAAACGTGATGCGCTTAAAAGACTTAGCGTCGAAGAAATGTATGGTGACAAGTGTTTCCTTGAAGCCAGAGAGATTAAGCTTCGCTTCAAGGAAGCGATTCGACAAACGTTCCTTCAGAAAGATTCACCGCTGTATTCTCGCATCCTAGAATTCGGGGTTTTCTGATGGTCAATCTGGGATTCTCGACTGGAGCTTTGGCGAAGGGTAATTTCGAGCTGGCGCTCAAGCAGTTGGCTGGAAGATCTCTGTCCGCAGTAGAGCTATCGGCCCTCCGGGCCGACGAGTTGCCTCGACTAGTCGAATCGGTGAATTCGCTGAACCTAGATTCTTACAGCTACATTTCTGTCCATGCTCCAAGTTCCTTCGGAGCGAACGATGAACTCTGGATTATCGATCTGCTTCGTCACTTCCCAAAAAGGTGGAAAATCATCCTTCATCCCGACACCATCAACGATGTGTCCAGGTGGTCCAGATTCGGAAATCAACTTGCACTAGAGAACATGGACAGTCGAAAGACGGACGGTCGTACTTTTCTCGAATTGGCTCGATGGTTCAAGCGCCTGCCTGAAGCACAGCTTTGTGTCGACTTGGCTCATGCTCACCAATTGGACTCGACCATGACCGAGGCATACATCATGCTGACTCAATTTAATGAACGGATCTGCCAAGTTCACCTCAGTGAATTGGATTCTGACAGCCGGCACTATCCGCTCTCCCAGGGCACCGTTAGGGCATTTTCAGAGGTTGCCGACCTCATTCCAAAGAACGCCGCGGTGATTATCGAATCGCGCGTAACTGCCGATGGAATTGACTCGGAAATCTCAAAAGCAAGAGAGATATTTGAGGTCTCAGCTGCTCTGGCGCACTCGTAATAGCCTCCCCATTCGCTGCGGGTTCTCCCCATTCAGGCCCCAATATCCCCGTTCGCTGTACCTGAGTTGGATTGACGAGCCTCACCAAATAGGCTGATTCTGCGAAGTTTGCCTGCCTCCCCCCCGGGGCGTTCAGGCTGCCGGGTTTCGGCACCAAACTCAAGACCGGCGATACATCAGTTCAAAGGAGATCGCAGCAAAATGGCAAAAGCGATTAAATACGCCGAGAAAGCCGCAGTCTACGCGGCCAAGGGCGCCTGGGCCGTATTCGAACGGCTCAACCGCATCAGCCCGAACCCGTCGTTTACGCCCAAGTGGAGCGAGAAGCCGCTGCTCAAGTCGTATGAGAAGGAGAAGCCGCCGCTAGGCTGGCCTCGCACCACCGACTCGCTGTGCCCCAAGTGCGTCCCCGAGATCCGCAAGCAGATTCTGGACGGCAAGCTGCCCCACGAAGTGCTGTTGAATGAGAAGGTCGGCGAGATCAAGGCGCAGATTATCGAGCGCGACGGCAAGATCCTGATGGTGAAGGACTGCCCCAAGCACGGCCACTTTGAAGACGTAATGTCGATCGACACCGCCTTCTTCAAGCACCTCGAAGAGTCCTTCCCCGGCCGCGACATCCGCGCCCACGGCAAAGGCGACGAGAAGCTGCACAATCACGGCACGTCGACGGTTACGCATGGCCGCGGCTCCGTTCTCACCATCGACCTGACCAACCGCTGCAACATGATGTGCGATCCGTGCTTTATGGACGCCAACCAGGTGGGCTTTGTGCACGAGCTGACCTGGGACGAGATCAAGACCATGCTGGACAACGCCATCACCATGAAGCCCAAGCGGCAGATGAGCGTGCAGTTCAGCGGCGGCGAGCCCACGCTGTCGCCTTACTTCCTTGACGCGGTGGCTTACTCGCGCAAGGTGGGCTACAACTCGGTGCAGGCGGCATCGAACGGCATTGAGTTTGCCAAGTCGAAGGAACTGTGCCGGGCGGCTGCTGAAGCGGGCCTGCGCTACGTCTATCTCCAGTTCGACGGCATCGGCAACGCCGCCAACTCGCACCGCAAGGTGGGCAACCTGTTCGACGTAAAGCTGCAGGCGATCAACAACCTGCATGAAGCCGGCGTCGACATCGTTCCCGTTACCACGATCATCAACGGCATTAACAACGAGCAGGTGGGCCGCATCATCGAGTTCGCCCTCGACAACCCCAAGAAGATCAGCTTCCTCAGTTTCCAGCCGGTCAGCTTTACCGGCCGCGACGAGGACATCTCAGAGGAACGCCGCGTGGCCCAGCGCTACACACTCTCGCACATGGCCCACGACGTCAAAAATCAGGTTGGCCTGGGCGAGCCGGAGCGCGACTGGTTCCCCATCTCCTTCATGTCCACCTTCTCTGACTGGGCCGACCTGGTGCACGGGCCCACCGCCGAGTGGGGCCAGCTAAGCTGCGGATGCCATCCCAACTGCGGCATCGGCATGGCGCTGATGATCGACAAGGAAACGAAGGAAGCCGCTCCCGTTACCGCGTTCCTGAACATGAACAAGGTGGCCAAGGATCTGGCCAAAGTTAACGACGCAGCCCGTGGCAAGTGGCTTTCCGTGATCGGCTTCGGCCTGGCGCTGCTGCGCAACTACGATCCCTTCCAGGCGCCCACCCACTTCCGCATCACCGACATGCTGAAGAAGATGGACAAGACCTTCAACGCCACTGGCCGCGACTACGGTTCGGTCAAGGGCGACCGCACCATGAAGGACATCGAGAAGCGCCGGTCCGATCGCTGGAACTTCCTGTTCATCGCCGGCATGTGGTTCCAGGACCTGTTCAACTACGACTTCCGCCGCACCGAGCAGTGCATCATTCCGTACGCCACGCAGGAAGGCGAGATCAGCTTCTGCGCATACAACACCGGCGTGGGCTGGCGGAACATCATCGAGAAGATGCACATGACCGCCACGCTGACCAAGTGGTACGAGGAGCACGGACGGCATGAGATCTTCGCGGGCGGCAAGAAGGTGGGCATGACCCAGGTTGGGCACGATCTGAAGCTCAACATGGAGCATGTGAACTCCGAAGCCAACCACACGCTCGACAACCTGGGCATTGCCAAGAATGCGCGTGAAGAGCGTCTGCGGGCCCGCAACCTGTCGGCTGCCGAGAAGGTGAAGCAGGACGCGGAAAACGCCAAGATGGCCAAGCTTTATCGCGAGCACGTTCTGGGTGAGAAGCCGGTTGACGGCATGGTTACGCTGGACTCGATCCGTCCCGCGTCGAACAACGCCGCCAGCCCCATCAACAGAAGGCCGGCCGAAAAGCAGGAAGCCGAGCCTGTAGCCGGCGACGACTAGCATGGCATGCAACACCTGCGCCTTCGGCGCAAAAACCAAGGCCGCTCCCGATGGGAGCGGCCTTTCCCATCTGTCCCCGAAGAATGATGGAAAAAATCGGGGACTGTGAGCAATTCTGCTCATCGCCGACCTCGACATCTGTGGTAACTGTGAGATGGCTCCAATAACCGTGAGATGATAACAACTGGTTAAATGAGCCGAAGCGTTGGGGTACGGCTTTTGTAGGTCTATCTAAACCTTGGCGAATGGGTATTGTGGCAAATTCCCCGCCACCTCTCGTTCAATTTCAATTTTCACGCGCTGTTCAGCCCGCACACTCAGAGGCGAATCGTGTGTCGCATAAACAGATATTGTGGGGAATAAAATGCCGCCATTGCAATTGCTGGAGTTTCAACCAGCTCCTTCACAGCTGTCCAAAGCAGAATCAGTAACAGCCGGCCACATAGTCCTATTGGGCAATTCAGCCCTCTTCGACGGTATCCCGCCTGCTCAGTGCAGAGAAATCGTCTCTGCCGCCCGACCACGAGTCTTTGGGTGCGACGAGATCCTCTTCATGCAGGGTCACCCGGTCCGCACTCATGTGCTGATCCAATCCGGCAACGTCAAGGTCACCCAGGTCAGCGCCGCTGGGTGTGAAGTGCTCCTCTGGATGAACGGGCCAGGCGAGTCGGTTGGCATTCCCAACGAAGCACCCAGCCACCGTCACTCCTGTTCGGCGCGCGCCATGCAGCGGTGCGCCGCTCTCACCTGGGAAGATTCCCGCTTCCAATCGTTGATCGACAAATACCCGCGGATCGGAATCAACATCTATCGGATGCTCGCCATTCAGCTGGCTGAACTCGAGCAGCGTTTCCGGGAAATCGCCACGGAAAAAGTTGCCACGCGACTCGCCTTCGCTCTTGTCAGGCTCGCCGAACGACTCGGCACACCTGTCCCGGGCGGCGTTGAGATCGCCCTTTCCCGTCTGGAATTGGCGCAGATGATCGGCACGACGTTGTTCACCGTCAGCCGCATACTCTCCAAATGGGCGGAAAAAGGCTTCATCGCTCCACGCCGCGAGGGAGTGGTCATACTCGATTCGGAAAAGCTACTGCTGGCCGGGGTGGACAGCCCACAGATCTCCCATCGCTTTTCGACGCTGATGCCGTACCTCGAACCCAACATGCACTCAATCCGAGGTGGGGGGAAGCAAATCACCAAACTTCCAGCTTGAAGTCCCGGTATTCGCGAAGTCCGTTCGATTGCGGGTGATCATGCGAGTACCGTGCGACCTGGCGGTCAGCGCGATCAAGCGGGCCGCACGGGACTTCCGTTCGCCGGCATTCTGCCTTGCGAAGATGAGTTGCGCTGCCTCCAGAGGTCCCACCCAAACTGACCTACGGTTAGGCACGTAACCGCGATGACGCCGAAGAAGATCCAGTGATTCACGGTCGCCAAGTCGATTCCGGCGGCCATGCGCGATGCATTCTCTGGACTCGGCAGCAGATAGATGTGCTGCGGGGCCGCGACCAGGATGAGCATGGGAATCAGCGCCATGCCTTTGTATGCCAGATGCTGCCCGCGGCCGCGGATCCGCCACGCATCGGTGAGAAAGCTGATGACCTGCCACCCAAGCTGTACGGCGTTGAAGATCACAATGGCCCAATACCAGATGATCAGCACTTGAGCAGGCTGCACGGGCGAGTGGTCGAGCAAGGCGGCGCCCGGGCCCATGACCAGGAAGGGATAGCGCGGGATCAGCAAAAGCCAGACCAGCACGGCGAATTGAGCGATCAGCTCGGCGACGGCCGTGGTAAATGTGCGGGTCTTGCCGCCGGCGGGCGGTCGTTTTTCGAGCGGTGGCAGGGTAGTGGGCGACCACTGGGGACGCGCGGCAACCAGGTCTGGACACTTCTCCGGATAGCGCTGGGCGAAGAACTCCAGGGCGACAAAGGCGGCGGTGACCCACGCCGTAGCCATGATGAGGATCTGCGGATATTGCCAGATCTGGCCTGCCACCCAGGCGGGGTCGTGCGACTCGGCGAAGACCCGCACCACAATCGAGATGCCGTAGCCTACGGCGGCCCAGAAGAGGACCAGGCGAAGAATCCACCAATAAAGCGGAAAGATCGCCGGCCCGATCAGGTACCGCGGCGGCTGATAGCGGGCAGCCATTTCAAGCGGCGGACCCAGTTCCTTGAGCCAGTCGATCATCTCGCCCTCGGTGAGCGGCCGGCCAAGCTCGGCCTCGCGCTCTTCGCGCTGTGCTTCAAGGTTGGCGCGCAGCTCGGCGATGATGTCGTCTTGTCGCCGCCAGGGCAGCAGCTTGCGAACCGCTTCGAGATAGCGTTCAAACAGATCCATGGCTTCCATGGCGTTCTCCTTCCGGCAGAATGTTCTCCATCGCGGCGTTGATTTGTCGCCACTCCGAGGCAAGGTAGTCGAAGACGCGCGCGCCCTCCGGCGAGAGTCGGTAGAAGCGCTTGTTGCGCTTGTCCTCCTCGCGCCACTCGCTTACCAGCAGGCCCTGCGATTCAAGCCGGCGCAATAGCGGGTAAAGCGTGCTCTCTTCGATCTCCAGACCGCGCTCGGCCAGGGCCTTGCGCAGCGTGTAACCGTAGTGCTCCTGGCCGAGTTGAGCCAGCACCGCCAGGGTCAGGCAGCCGCGCCTCAGCTCGAGCCGAAGATTTTCGAAGATGCCTGATTCAACAGGTGACATGCTGTGCCTCGTACACTGTACAACACATACTGTATGACAAACAGTGTATAACGTCAAGTAGCTGATGAAGGAAAATTCCGGCCTAGAGGTGAATGGACCCCGTGCCCCTCAGAAAGAGGGGGGGACATGGAGATTCGGTGGGACTGCCTCTACTGTGGCTTCGGCTGGGCGGAACCCTGCGGAGGGTTGGATTGGCCCTTCTGAGGCGGCGTTTGCTGGCCCTTCGGCTGTGCCTGCGACTGGCCCGCCGCGGGCTTTGCGGGAGTATTCGCTCCGGGTGTGTTCGTCGCCGGCGCCGGCTTCTTGGCGGCAGGCTTCTTTTTCGCCGGTGTGGCGGGCTTACAGGGCTGAGGCGTTGCCGCAGCAGCCTTCTCCTGGGCCTTGGCCTGCGCGGCGGACTGTTGCAACGTTTTCACCGAGGCGAGGAGATCGACGGTCGCCTTCTCCTGGGCCACCGCCTCGGTCTGCAGACGGTCGTCGAGCGCCAACCGCGACTGGTTCAGCTGGAGCATGGTTTGCTGCAGGGCCGTAACCTGCTCTGACGGCGCGGAGACGCGAGCCGCCTCCTCCACGCGCAGCAGCACGTCATAAAATGCGTCGAGGTGCTTCATGAGCGGGAGCGTCTGGCTCACCGATCCGGGCGCCGCATCGGCTGTCGCCATGAGAGGGGGCAGGTTGCTTTGCATGTCTTTGAGCAGGGAGCTGACATGATCGGACGCCTCATCGCGCACCGAGCCCTTCTTCCATCGGTCGAGACGCAAGTTGTTGAGGGTGTCCTGTACGCCGCCAAGCGAGGGTTTCAGCAGCGAGGACGGCGGGTTAACTGATGCGGCAGCAGGCGCCGGAGCGGGGACTGCGGATGTCCTTGCGGGCTGGGCACTGGAGTCCGGTTGCGGGCCCGATGGCGGCGCGCTGGTGGCCGGTTGTCCATAACTTACGACGCCCGAGAGGGCGAGTATCAACGTGAAGGCTGCGGGGGAGAATTGCATGGTCGCTCTCTCGAGGATTAGTACCTGAAAAAAACCTCAACGCCGGCCCGAATTACGCCGTGACTGACGCTCACTGCTTGGATGCCGATTGTTCTCACTCTTAATGTGAGGCGGCATGGGGGGCCGTTACACCCATTCGCCGCCGCGCATGACCGGCTCGGCGGTACCCGAGGCTGTAATGCCGTCGATGTCCAGCTTGTTCGATCCAATCATCCAGTCGACGTGGATGAGGCTGTCGTTGGCGCCCCGGGCTTCCAACTCTTCCGGCGTGAGTTTGTCCCCGTCCTTGAGACAGCTTGTATAGGCCTGTCCCAGGGCGATGTGCGAGGCGGCGTTTTCGTCGAAGAGGGTGTTGAAAAAGACGAGGCCGCTGGCGGCTATTGGAGACGAATGCGGCACCAGCGCAACCTCGCCCAACCGGCGCGCTCCGTCGTCGGTGGAGATCAGTTTTTCGAGCACTCCGAGTCCCTGGGTGGCGTGCGCCTCAACGATGCGCCCCTTCTCGAACCGCACTTGTATGCCCTCGATCATGGTTCCCTGATACGACAAGGGCTTTGACGCGGTGACCACGCCGTCGGCCCGGTCTTTATGCGGCGTAGTGAAGATCTCCTCGGTGGGCATGTTGGGAATGCAGTAGATGCCGTTCGCAGCGGTGGTGCCGCCGCCCAGCCAGAGGTGATCGTCGGCCAGGCCAAGGCGGAAATCCGTGCCCGGCCCGCGATACTGCAACGCAGCATAGCGCTTGGCGTTCATCTGTTCGGCCCGATGGTGCAAGGCCGCGTCGTGCGTCTTCCAGTCGGCTACCGGGTCATCGCCGTTCAGGCGTGTGATGGCGAAGATGGCCTCCCAGAGCTTCTGCATGGCCACTTCAGGGGCATCGTCAGGAAAGATGGCGGTGGCCCATGGCGGGGTGGCCGCGGCCACAATGGTCCAGTTGATCTCGTGGCGCGTAATCAGCTCAAGCGCCGGCCGGTACGCCTTGGAGACAGCCTGGTTGGCGCGTCCCACCTTCGCCGGATCTTCCCTGGACAGCAATCCCGGGCTGGTGCCGGATATGGCCAACCGCGCACAGCCGCTTTTGAAGGCCGCCCCCATGCCGTCGTAGAGCCAGGCGGGCGCCTTGTCGAAAGCCGCGTCGGGCGCATGGCGAAATCGCATGAGGGTGGTCTCGTCGTCGGTGTAAAGAATGGTCACCAGCGATGCGCCGGCCCGGTAAGCCTGCTCGGTGATGCGCCGCGCCAGCGGAACCGCGTCGATCGGCGCAGTCATCAACAGCTCCTGCCCGGGAACGATTCCCAAGCCGACCTGGACGGCTACCCGCGCAAGCTGGTCGAGCTTCTGCGCAAACGAGATTTCCTGTGCTGCTGTCGCCATTCCTTTTTGACACCTCTGGGAAAAATTGAATTCCGTGCCGGCCTGCGGAGCTTTTGGATTCAGGCTCTCGCGGCTAGTTCAGGCACTCCTGTCCCCCACAACCCATCTCGCCACCGCAACACGGCCCGCCCATGCCGCCCATGCTGGGCGCTGCGGCTGCGCTTGCCCCCTTGGTAATGGCTCCGGCGCCGCCCGAGATAAGGCGCTTCGCATGTCCGCCGCAATCGGGGCACGCGTCGATCTCCGGATCCGACATCTTCTGGCGACGCTCGAAGTGCTCTCCGCATTCCTGGCAAAGATATTCGTAGGCCGGCATAGAGCTCCTTTGGGGCAAAACCTCTATCCAGCGATTATACGAACGACTTTCCCGTCTAACGAATCAGCACCCTCAGCCCAGCCGTACAATTCTCCCGGGAGAAGCCATGAGTCCATCCCGACGGTCATTCCTCAAAAGCTCGGCCGCCGCGGTCGCCGCAGCCGGCCTGCGCGGCTCGCTGTTCGCCGAGGCACCCTCTTCCAGGCCGCTGGCCCAGTTCGGCTATGGCGACGTGGAACTGCTGGAGGGTCCGCTTCGCCATCAATTCGACGCCAACCACACCGCCTATGCTGCTCTGAACGAAGATTCTTTGTTGAAGCCATTCCGGGAGCGCGCCGGCCTGCCGGCGCCCGGCCCGGAGATGGGCGGCTGGTATAGCTGGGCCCCGCTCGAAGACCTGGACAAACGCCCCAACAATGGGTTCGCGCCGGCTCACAGCTTCGGCCAGTATCTTTCCGGACTCTCCCGCGACTATGCCGCCACCGGCAACAAAGCCACGCAGGCCAAGGTCCACCGGTTAGTGCACAACTTCGGCCCGGCGATCACGCCGCACTTCTGGGACGACAATCGCTTCCCTGCCTACACTTACGACAAAATCACGATCGGCCTTATCGATGCGCATCAGTTTGCCGGATGCTCGGACGCCTTCAAGATCCTGGATAAGGCGCTCGGTTCGGTACAGGCCCATCTGCCGCCCGGCGGCATCTCGCGCGACGAGCAGTATGCGCGGCCGCACAAGAACGAATCGTTCTGCTGGGATGAGCCCTACACGCTGGGAGAGAATGCCTTCCTGGCCTGGCAGCGCGGCGCCGGACAGCGTTACCGCGAGCTGGCCATCAGGTTTCTGCCCAACGACTGGTACTACGAGCCGCTAGCTGCCGGGAAAAATGTGCTGCCCGGCAAGCATGCCTACAGCCACATCAACTGCCTCAGCTCGGCCATGATGGCGTACCTGGTGCTGGGCGACGAGAAGTATTTGCGCGCCGCGCAGAACGGCTTCGAGATGCTGCGCACCACGCAGAGCTTCGCCACCGGCGGCTGGGGGCCGGATGAGAACTTCCGCGTGCCGGGAAGCGGCGAGCTGGGCCAGAGCCTGACCAAGAGCCACTCCAGCTTCGAGACACCGTGCGGGTCGTATGCACACTTCAAGCTGACTCGCTATCTGATGCGCGCGACGCGCGACAGCCGCTATGGCGACAGCATGGAGCGGGTGCTCTACAACTGCATTGCCGGCGCCAAGCCGCTGACGCGCGACGGCCACGGCTTTTACTACTCCGACTACAACAACGACGGCGTGAAGGTGTACCACCCCTACCAGTGGCACTGCTGCACCGGCACCTTCTCGCAGATCACGGCCGACTACGGCATCAGTTCCTACTTCCACGACCGCGATGGCATCTACGTGAACCTTTTCGTGCCGAGCCGCGTGAAGTGGTCGCGGCCGGGCGACCGCGTGACCCTCACACAGCACACCGACTACCCTCTGAAGCCGGATACCACAATCGTAGTCAACTCGCTCAAGACCAGCGCGTTTCGGATTTCCCTGCGGATTCCGGCATGGGCGGGGCCGAAGACAACCGTCTCGGTGAACGGCCAGCGCCTGCTGAGCGGGCCGGAGCCGGGAAAGTTTGCCGCGCTCGATCGCGCATGGCGCAGCGGCGATCACATTGAAGTGGAGTTCGACATGCCGACGGTTCTGGAGGCGGTGGATCCCGAGCACCCCAACCTGGTGGCGCTGGTGCACGGGCCCCTGGCGCTGTTCAGCACGGGTGAGATCCCGGCCGGCATTACGCGCAAGAATCTGCTGGCCGCGGCGCAGGTCTCAGCAGGGTCGAACGACTGGCAGACGCGCACAGATGCAGGGGCGCTGACACTGCGGCCGTTCGCGCACCTCTACGACGAGCATTACCGGCTCTATCTCGACGCCGGCGCTTAGCTACGAAGCGACGCGCAACGACCGGATCGGGGTGACGTTTGCGGCGGGGTGCTGGCCGCGCAGAGAACCCAGCCAACCCGCCGACAGCCATTCGTCGGGGATGGAAAACTCAGACCAGCCGCATTCGATGCACGCCCGTATCTCCGGTGCGGGAGTCAGGGGCGGATAGCTCATGGTGCGAACCGGGTTGCGATAGAGACGGACCTCTGCGGGAATGGCGACGACTTCATCAGAAGAACACTTGGGGCAGTTCAGATGGCACCTCGGGGGAAGAGATGGAGCTCTCCGAGGCAACGAATTAATTACAGCAATTCAAGCCGCAGGACCACTACCCTAAGTGCACCGCCCTGGGATCAATTCAACTTACGAATACAATATTCAATGGCTATCGCTGTTACTTCGGTAATGCAAAACTCATGCCAAACCAGGTGACAGCAATCGCTATGATTACAAAGGTTTTGACAGGGACGAGAACAGAAAGCCGTTATTGCTTTCCCGAAAAGTCGAGTAGATTCTTCCCGTCCGGGTAAATCGTTCCCCATTTGCCCTGGCGGCCGGACGATTCTAGGGCCGGTCGTAGAACCGGAAGAACAGGCTCGGCTTGGCCACTGGTTCCGCCTTGGCGACCAGTTCCTTCTCCTGCCCCGCGCTGAGCGGCGTGAAATCGCGGGCCAACTGCACGTTCTCCTCGAGCTGGGCCGTCGAGTCGCAACCCACAATGATGGTGCTCACCGGGCGCGACAGCGTGTAGTAGACGGCTTCCTTCATGGTGAGGGTGCCGGGGGTGGGCGCGGGGACCATCCCTTCCCACATCTTCTTCTGCACCTCTGGCGGCTGCGGGGTCCAGCTCGACAGCAGGCGGCCGCGGCCGGGAATCTTCATGCCGATGATGCCCATCTGCTTCTCGACAGCCAGCGGCAACAGCTGCTCGTTGAAGCTGTAGTGATGCGGATCGGCGGCGCTCATGGCCATCAGAATGCAGTCGAAGTCATGGCGGTGAATGCACTCCATCAGCGCATCGGGCCGATAGTGGCCGGTGATGCCCAGATAGCGGACGACCTTCTGCTGCTGCATGTCCAGAAGAGCCTCCATGGCGCCGCCCTTGCCGAAGACCTCGTTCACATCGGTCATGGTGCCGATGTCGTGGAGCTGCCATAGATCGACGTGGTCGGTCTGGAGCAATTCCAGGGATTTGTCGATCATGCGCATGGACCCTTCGCGCGTGCGCTCCTTGGTCTTGGTGGCGAGAAAGGCCTCGTTGCGGCGTTTGGCCATCACCTTGCCGACGTACTGCTCGCTCCAGCGCTCCGGTCCGCCATAGATGGAAGAGGTGTCGATGTAGTTGACGCCGAGATCGAGAGCACGCTCGATGATGGGCACGGCGGTGTCGAAGTTATTGGCCTTCTCGAGGGCAGCCTGGCCGCCGAGCGAGAAGATGCCGACCTTGTAACCGGTGCGGCCCAGGTTGCGAGTCGGCATGGCCTTAAGCGTGACAGGATTGGAGGGCAGCGGCGGCAGGCTTTTTTTGGAATCGGCCATCACGGCCCCTTGAACCGCAGCGGGAGCCACCAATGCCGCGGCCAACGCACCGCCGGCCTTCAGGAAATCGCGACGGCCCTGTTGCCGCACCTTCAAATCCTCGCTCATACCATCCTCCGCTAAGACTTTAGTTGACGCACTCATGATAACTCGCGGTTGGGCATCTGATCTGCCCGCACATTGTTCAAGCCTGATTTGATCGGGAACGCCTGACGGAGAGATTCGCAGAAGTGCCCGCGCCATGGTTTCCGGCGCGGCGGCCTGATTTGACCCGATCCGGCATGACAAAGCATTTGGTTGAGGACTGCTTTACCCCGATACTGCACCGTGTGTGGTCCTGGTTAACAAACGGCACAGTGCCCGCCGTTCTCACGACCGCAGGCATTGCAGTTTTCCTGTTCTGTTGCCTGGGCTGTAGACGTTGCGGCTGCAAAGAGGAAGATCCCTCTTTTCGCCGCCGTGAGCGTTAACGCTGCAAGGCAAAGATGACGGTGCCTTCATGCGCAGTTGTCGACGTGTGCTCCCGAAAAATAAAAGGGGGCCTTACCGTCCTGTCGACACGAATCGAGGTTATCGTAACGATAGCCCACCCAACTTGAGCCGTGCCCTCCGGCGCAGCAGCGTGCCGCATGGCCGGATTCTGCCTACCCCAAGGAGCAAGCGATTGAATCGGACACCCACCCTTTCTGCGCGGCGGCGCACTCTTCTCCAAGCGGGCGTCATACTCCTCTGTGCGGCGGCCATCCCTGGGAGGGCCCAGTCTTCCGATATTGCCCGGGAGCAATCCGCCCCAGCGACAGTTGCAGCGGTGCAGGGCGGATCCAGTTCGAGCAGTTCCGGTTCGCCGATTCCGGCAGACCAGAGTTCAACCGCGTCGTTGCCTGCCGCGCCGGTTGCCCAGGCCAACGCCGCCACTCCCCCGACAGCAGCGCAGGATGAACAGCAGTCGCGGCGCATCATGGGCATGCTGCCCAATTTCCGATCGGTGTCGGCCGGAGATGTCGTCTCGCGGGAGACCGTGCGGCAGAAGTTTGTAACCGCGACCCTGGACAATTTCGACTACACTTCGCTCTTCTTCGCCGGGGTAATCGCCGCCGATTCCTTCGCCCTCAAGGCGACGCCCGAATTTCGCCAGGGAGCCGCAGGTTACGGCCGCTACTACTGGCACACGGTGGCCGATCAGTCCATGGAGAACTACGCCGTTGAGATGATCCTTCCCACCCTTACTCATGAGGACTCGCGCTACTTTGCCATGGGTAAACAGGGAGGGGGATATTGGAAGCGCGCGGCGTACTCGCTGAGCCGCGCAGTGATTGCCCGGACGGACTCAGGCCACGCGACCTTCAACGTCTCTGAGATTGCAGGGTCTGCCTTGGCTGCGAGCATTTCAATTTTCTACTACCCCTCCGCGTATCGGACGGTCGGCAACGGGCTGCGGGGCTGGGGGCTGAACATTACCTATGACGCGGTGGAATTCGCTTTCCATGAGTTCTGGCCGGACATCAGCCACCTTGTCTTCAGAAAGAAGACAACGCTAAGCAGCGCTCCCTAAATCAATCGCGCTTCACGAGTAGCGACAACCTATCGACCTCGGACACGCATTCGCGTGCACCTGGATGATTCGACCCGCCGTCTAGGCTCTGCCTGCCAGCGCGCGCAGAAACTGCTTCCGGTCCATCTGGTACTTGAATGCCTTGCGTCCATCGATGAACACCACCGGCACTTCATCGTTGTATCGCTGCCGCAGTTCGGGATCGGTATCGATGTCCACTTCACGCCAGCGGAAGTCGGCATCGCCTTCAACTTGCGCAAGCGTCTCCTTGACGACGTCGCACAGGTGACATCCCTTGCGCGAATAAACGATCACTTCGTGCATGGGGAGATTGTAGACGCGGCGTATTGCCAGACGAGCCGCGGAGCAGCCGGCCTGCTTAGCCGATGGCCTTCTTCACCAGCGCGACGATGGTCTTTTCGGCTTCGGGAGTCAGTTCCATCAGCGCGTAGGATGTCGGCCATATGACTCCATGGTCGAGCTTCGCCTTGTCGCTGAAGCCGAGAGTTGCGTAGCGCGTTTTGAACTTCTGCGAGTTTTGAAAGAAGCAGATGACGTTGCCGTCTTTGGCATAGGCGGGCATTCCGTACCAGGTCTTGGGGGTAAGGCCCGGCGCGGCGCTTTTGATGAGGTCGTGAAGGCGCCGGGCCATGGCTCGATCCTGCTCCGGCATCTCGGCGATCCGCGCAAGGACCTCCTCTTCGCCATCCGCCTTCTTCGCGCCCCGCTGTTCGGTCTTCAGTTCGGCCGCACGATTCTTCATGGCGGCGCGCTCTTCAGCCGTGAATCCCGTGGCCTTGGCGGCGGTTTTCTTTGCGGGTGTCATCGCGCTCCCTTTGGCATGGAGCCTTCAGTACCTCTGCAGGAAGTCCGGATCCACCGGGTTTTCAAACAGCGAGGCGTCGCGCGTCACGATCGTCAGGCCCGACGGCGTGACAAAGTAGCGGCGCTTGTCTTCCACCTGGTCGTACCCGATCACCGTTCCTTCCGGGATGTGTACGTCGCGGTCGATAATCGACCGCTTGATACGGCAGTGGCGGCCGATGTTGACGTGGGAGAAGATGATGCTGGCGTCGACGTCGGAGTAGGAGTTGACGCGCACGTCCTGCGAAACCACGCAGTTCGACACCGAGGCGCCGGAGATGATCACGCCGGCGGTGATGACGGAGTTGATGGCCGAACCGGTGCGGCCGGGCTCGCCGAAGACAAATTTTGCCGGCGGATACTGGCGGACGCGCGTGCGGATGGGCCAGTTGCGGTCGTACAGGTTGAAGGTGGGCGACACCGAGCAGAGATCCATGTTGGCGTCGTAGTAGGCGTCGAGCGTGCCTACATCGCGCCAGTAGAGAGCCTGCTGCTTGTTCTCGTCGACGAAGCTGTAGGCCATCATTTTCTTCTTCCCAAGCATGTTGGGCAGGATGTTGTGGCCAAAGTCGTGTTTCGAGTCCGGGTCCTCGGCGTCGGCGATCAGGGCCTTGAGCAGCACCTCAGTATTAAAGATGTAAATGCCCATGGAGGCATCGACTGCGTTGGGACTGAAGGGCGAGCGGAAAGTGGTGGAGGCAGGCTTCTCCTGAAAACCCTGCACTTCGCCGGTCGAGCCCACTTCAACCACGCCAAAACGCGAAACCTCGTCAGGTGGAATAGGCAGCGTGGCCAGCGTCACCTCGGCGTTCGTCTCCTGGTGATACTCCAGCATGCGGGCGTAGTTCATCTTGTAGATGTGATCGCCCGACAGGATGATCATGTACTTAGGCTGCTCGCTGCCGATCGAGTAGATGTTCTGATAGACCGCATCCGCGGTGCCCATATACCAGTTGGCGCCGGTGCGCTGCATGGGCGGCAGCAGTTCAAAGAACTCGCCCAGCTCCTGGGCCACAATGCCGGTCCAGCCTTCGCGCACATGCCGGTTCAGCGAGAGCGCCTTGTACTGCGTGAGGATGAAGACCTTGCGCAGGCCCGAGTTGATGCAGTTGGAGAGCGTGATATCGATGATGCGGTAGTGCCCGCCGAAGGGAACGGCTGGTTTGGCGCGATCGCGGGTCAACGGGAACAAGCGCTCCCCGGCGCCTCCCGCCAGCAAGACTCCGAGCGTGTCTTTCATGTCCGTATAGACCTGCCTTCGTTCCTTCTGTGATGTACAAACCGCCGTGGACGAAGTGACCGGGTGCCGCTATCCGGTACCCGCTTCCGCCCAGAGCGACCGGCATCAACAAGGCTCCGAACGGCGAAGAATACCACAGCGCAATGAACCGTAAGTCTATTCAGACGCGCGCCGGGTTGTCACCTCGGTTGGTGAAATTTTGAACCGAACAGGTGCGGACTTGGGAAATTCCCAAAAGAAAAACGCCGGGGCACGCCCCGGCGTCGTTCGGATCCTGCCTGTCAGCGCTTCTTCTTGAAGCGGTATTCCACTCCAACGGAGATGGCGGTGTTGATGTCGATTTGCCGGTCCTTTTTGCCCCAGTTGACGGCGTAATCGGTAAGGATGGCGTCAGGCGAAATGCGGAAGACCCACTGTGGCGAGCGGTTCAAATCGAAGTGGCCGCCCATCACCAGCGCCGGCGCCACCTGGTCGTAGTAGAAGCCCACCAGCGAAGTGGGCTGGCCGCGCAGATCTTTTTGAAATTGCCCGTAGGCGCCGCCTGCCAGCACGTGGGCGATCAGGGCGCCGTGCTTGTTGTGGGGACCCAGCCACTCCGGTCCGCCGGCAAAGATGTACTGCGCCACAAATGGCCCCTGGATGCTGTCCGGGGTGCCGTTGGAATTGAGGAATGCGTTGGGCGGAGCGCCGCTGGTGCCCAGGTATCCGCGGCCGGTGCCTTCAATGGCCCAGTGATGGCTCAGCCAGAACGAGCCGGTGAGGTTGAGGCCGCCGAGATTGGAGCCCTGCGCCAGGTTCGGTCCAGCCTTGATGTGTGCGTACGCCATGCCCACCGAGAAATCGTAGCGATTGTCGTAATGGACATTGGCCAGAGGATCGACCACGACGTACGAGGGCGACGGCTGGGGCGTGGAAGACTGCACCGACGAGGGCGTCTGTGAAGAAGACTGGCTGGGAGCAGCCTGGGCATGGGAGCGTGATCCCGCGCACAGAGAAAGCGCAGCAACAGCAGCAACAGCGGCAACAGCGGCAAAACTTACTGGGAAACGCATCGTTTCAAGATTACAGGACCGCGCCGAAGAGCGACAACGCGCCCGGCGGTTCCGATTGGGCACTGGAACTCAGACGGGCAGGGCGGTTTACGGTGAGCACGATTCGGTGCGGCGGGCGTAGAGAAGGTAGCGCGCGGTCTTGAGCGTTTCGAGAAACTGGAGATATGCGGCATCGAGGGACGAGTCCCGTCCGATGGGCGGAGCGACATGGGCCCGCCATTTGAGTGGAAGTTGCGAAAAGATGATTCCAGCACGCGGAAGCTGTACGGACGCAGCGATCACTTCGGCCGAGGTCCAGTTGTGGGCCTTCATGATGCGCGCCGAGTAGCAGGCGTTCTGGATGGTGTCGTTGGCCTCCGGCTCAACGAAGATGGCCGAGGCGGGCACGCCTTGCGCTTGCGCTACGCGCGCCATCACCACAGCCTCGCGAAAGTGCCGGCCATCAAGGCCGCCCGTCAGGATCATGCGCGGAGCGACACCGCGTTCGTACTCCCTGACGGCTTCATTCATGCGCGCAAGCATCGCCGGCTTGGGATTGCCGTCTTTGTCCGCCGGGACGCCCAGCACGATGAGCGTGTCAAATCGCCCGTCCGAGGTGTTGCCGGCGGGCGCCAGGGCGCGGGCAATCGCCCCCCAGATCAACGAAAAGGCGACAAACCCCACTCCGGCCAGGACCAGGATGGAACGCCAGCCGAGCCGGCGATGGCGGCGGGAAGGCCTCCGGCGCGTTGCCGAGCGGCGCCTCTGAGCCTGGTTGCGCGAGGATGAAGGAACAGACGGCACGCGCGTCTCCTGCTTTCATCGTAGCTGCAGAAGACGGGCGAGAGGTTGCCGACGGTGGTGCAACGCTGACGTCAGTATCGCCCGGAGGCGACCGCTGCGGCATCACTCCAGGAGTTACGGGCAGTCTTCACCGCATCCAGCGCGGCAGACGCCATCCCGATGATCCCGTAGGCAATGTTGGGAAGACGGAGTTTCCGAAGACAGGGCTTCTCCCGCACGTGCTCCGGCCGCGCTCCGACCCCCACTGCGTATCCGAGGGCATGATGTATCCCGGGCAGGTTCAGCGCCAGTTTCATCTGCCACGGCGGTTGCAGCGGGCCACGCATCTGGAAAATGCGGGCGAAACCCCTGTGAGCAAATGTCTGGATCACCTGGGTCACGCGCGTGGGATATTCACGCCGCCTCTGCACTGCTGCCAGCGCACTTAAAGGAATGCGCCGCTGCACAAGCGGAGCCGCGAGTAGGTTGGCGGCGGCGACGGCGTCTTGAATCGCGAGATTGATTCCGACTCCACCGGCGGGGGACATGGCATGAGCTGCGTCTCCAATACACAGCAGGCCCTGGCGGTACCAGCGCCGCAACCGGTTGATCTGAACGGTGAGGATCTTGACCTGGTCCCAATCCTGGAGTTCGTCAACACGATCGACAAGGAATGGCGCGATGCGTGCGATCAGAATGCGAAACGCGTCAATTCCCCGCCTCTTTGTCTCGTCGAAGGAGCCCTTGGGAATGAGGAAACCGGCCTGAAAATACTCTCCCCGATTGATAAGGATCAGCGCCCGCCCGTAGTTCACATTTCCAAGAACCTCTGCGGGATCGTCTGGCCTGCGCCTGATGCGAAACCACAGGACGTCGATGGGAACACCGCTCTCCAGGACTTCGAATCCCGCGGCCCTGCGCGTCACCGAGTGGCGGCCGTCGCAACCGACCACCAGGTCGGCACGCACCTCCACGTCGCGCCCGCCATTCCGCACCGCCACGCCGGTTACCCGATCCCCCTCAATCAGCAGGTTGCGAGCCTCATGCTCCATGAGCAACTGGAACCCGGGAAGCTTCTGGGCGTGGGAAGCGAGAAAGTTGAGGAAATCCCACTGCGGCATCAAAGCCACGAATTTGCAGGTGGTGGGGAGGCGCCGGAAGTCGGCCACATTGAAAGCGGTACCGCCGAAGATGAGACCAGCAGCCTGGATCTTCTGGTGCGGCAGTTCCAAAAATTCCTCGAGAAGTTCGAGCTCGTTAAGCACCTCAAGCGTGGAGGGGTGGACGGTGTCGCCGCGAAAGTCTCGCAAGAAATCGTTGTGCTTTTCAAGCACAGTCACCCGGACCCCGCGGCGCGCGAGAAGAAAACCCAACATCATGCCGGCGGGCCCACCCCCAACCACACAGCACGTCGTGTGCAAAACCTCGTCTGCCATCGATTCACCTCACAAGACCCTACCGGCAACCGCCCGCCGGAAAGCGGAGCGGAAAAACCCATTAAAACACCGCCGGCCTCTCCCAATCGGAGAAGACGATTTCGCTCAGCGGCTTGCGCTGCCGCGGGGCAACCTCCTGCTCCCGCATCTGGAGCGCCGTAAGCGCTGAAGGCTCGGGATTGGGACAGCTCGCAAACCGGTTGGTTGGATGCGTGGGAGCAGCGGGCTCGGTTGTAACGCATTGGCGGGTTCGTGAGTCCAATGGAGGCGATGATGCGAGAGTTTTCATTGACGACCTTGCAAGGGCAGACCGCTGAAGAGGAGAACCGCGATCGGCGGCAGGAGCTATCCAGGCGCGCATTCATCTTCGGCAGCGCCGCGGCGGTCAGCGGGCTGGCATTCTGGGGCATCCGCCGGGCGACCGTCGCCGCTGCACGCCCGCTGGCTGCCGATGAAGGACCACGCGAAGTCACTATCGTGCAGTTCGACGCTGCTGGACGGCGGACCGGGACTGCTACTGTTCCGCGCCTGATCCGCAGCGATGAAGAATGGCGCCGGTCGCTGAGCCGCGATGCCTACTGGGTCATGCGGCACGCCGACACCGAACGTCCATACACCGGCTCTCTGCTGAACGAAGAGCGGCGCGGCGTCTTCGCGTGCGCGGGCTGCGGCCTGGCACTGTTTTCCTCGGCCGCCAAGTTCGAGTCGGGAACGGGATGGCCCAGCTTCTGGGAGGCGATCGCGCCGGAGAACATCGTGGAGTCCCCCGACGGCAGCTTGATGGTGGTGCGAACCGCGGTTAGCTGCCGGCTGTGCGACGGCCATCTCGGGCACGTCTTCACCGACGGCCCGAAGCCGACCGGCTTGCGCTATTGCATGAACTCCGTGGCGCTCCGCTTCCAGCCGTCAAACCGCGGATAAATCGAGCATTAATCCAGTGGCACTGTCGTGTCGCCCAAGGCGTGCCAGTATGTGTCGACCAGCGTGTCGCGGTCGAAATTGAACCTGCCTGCAATCTCTTCGCAGCCGGCGACATCGTTCTCCTCAATGTGCTCAATCCACGAAAGCAGGGCGCGTTCCGGCCGCGAATGCCCCGCCAGCGCGTCGCGGACTTCGTCGCGAAAAGGCAGCGCGGGAAGAATCGCGTGCATGGGGACCCGCAGCATGGGCGGCAACAAGCTGAGCATGCCGATCAGGTACTGCTCGTCGGCATCGAGCCCGCAGGCGGGCCCGGCGGCCGAACAGAATCGGGCACGGACCAGCGCCATTTTCAGCAACTCGGGTGGCTGGTCCTGGCTAAGGCCGCATTGAATGGCCAGCGTGGCGATGCGCCGGAACTGGGCATCGCCCAGCATCATGATGGCGGCTTCCACTGAAGCAACCGTCTCCCGCACGGCGCACAGCGGCGAATTGACGAACCTCAATAGCCGGTAGACCAGGGAAGGATCCGACCTCACCAGGGGCGACAGGGTCTTCAGGTCCAGTGGGTCCTTGAACAGCTCGTGGAGGATGCGAAACTGCTGCGTGTGATGGGCAGGAATGGTGCTGCTGGGAATGAGTTCGGGACTGCAGAAGTAAAACCCCTGGAAGTACTTGACGCCCAGCGCGCGGGCCCTGCAATAGGCATCGTGGGTGTGAACGCGCTCGGCAATCATAATTGCCCGGCATCCAGCCAGGCGTGCGCGCAAGGCCTCCCAGACCGGGCTTTCGAATGCGGCCGCGTCCACCTTGACATAGTCGGCCAGGCCGAGCAGTTCTCCCGCCGTGTGGGCGGGATCGAACCGGCCGAGGGCCATCTGAAAACCCTTCTCGCGCAGGGCGCGGCACGCTCGAAGCAGATGCGCCGACGACTCGGCCGGCGAGGGAATCTGGAGAACCAGGTGGGCGGGCGGAAGGCCGTCCCAGGCGTCCTCCACCAGGGACTCGACGCTACACTCCAGAAAAGCTCGGGAACCGGCCGTAAAGCGTTCTACGCCGAATACGGCCATCGCGTCTAAAAGCCCATGGCGGCCGGCGCCCAGCGGATCAACGTGTTTGGCGCCAGGCGCATGATGGAAAAGCAGTTCGTAGCCAAAAACCACGCCGCGACGGTCGAGGATGGGCTGGCGCGAGAGGTAGCCGGGAGCCTGGACGACTGCTTCCGGGTCCATCTCGAGATCGGGGACGATTGCATCGAGCATGCCGGGGTTATCGGCACAAGAGGCAGACAAATGAGCCGCCGCGGTCAGCGGCGAGTTGGCGGTATCATTCCGGTGCGGAGGTCAGGATGGATCGGGACACCGAATCCGCTCCACAAGTGAAGGAGCCTCAGACCGAAGAGACGACGGGATCCGGCAGCGGCGATGACCGCATCAAGTGCCCCTTCTGCAAGTGGTCGCCCACGGCCCACCACCGCTGGTCCTGCTCCTGCCGGCATCTTTGGAACACCTTCGACACGGGCGGCGTCTGCCCCAAGTGCCTGCTGCAGTGGATGCACACCCAGTGCCCCAACTGCCACCAGTGGTCGCCGCACTCCGCCTGGTACCCGCAGGACTGAGTAAGCGTCAGCTAATCAGCAGATAAAACCCCGGTTCGCATTGTCCGGTCGCGATCCTTCGTCTCTCTGTTGCCTGTCTTCTGTTGTCTGTTTTCTGTCTTCTGTTATCTGTTTTACTTGCCCTTGTAGTCCTTGAAGAGCTCGGGGAACTGGTGCTTAAGCGCCTCCACCTTGGGCTTGTCGCACACCAAGATGTATGGGTTCTCCGGGTTGTGAAGCGCGTAATCCTGGTGGTAGTCCTCAGCCCGGTAGAAGCCCTTGAGCGGCGTCACCTGGGTCACAATCTTTTTTGAAAACACATGCGCGTCATCGAGCTGCGCGATATAAGCCTCGGCGAGACGATGCTGCTCGTCGTTCTCGTAAAAGATTGCCGAGCGATACGACGTGCCCACGTCGGGGCCCTGGCGGTTGAGCTCAGTCGGATCGTGTGCGACGGAGAAGAAGATCCGCAGCAGCTGGCCGTAGGTGATCACCGAGGGGTCATAGACTACGCGCACCGACTCGGCGTGGCCCGTGGTTTCGGTGCCTACCTGCGCGTAGGTCGCCGTGTCTTTTGACCCTCCGGCGTAGCCTGCCGTGGTATCGAGCACGCCTTTCACGCGCTCGAAGACCGACTGCACTCCCCAGAAACAGCCTCCCGCAAAAACGGCCTCCTGCTTTGCCGAGGTGTGGGTCAGCGGAACATCCGTGGTGGCCGGAGGAATGGCGTCGCGCGTGGCCGCCCGGACCTGCGTGTATACTCCGTATCCGACTAGAATCACGAGCACAATCAGAATGATCTTGGGAAAACGCGACACCATGGGGACCTCCTCGTGCCGGATTCCCTGTCAGGACTAGAATCCGCATGTGTGAGATGTTAGCCCGAGGGAAAGGTTACGCAGCCGCCGTTGTTCGCCGTGTCAAACTGCGCGGCAATGTCTGCATTGCGCTCACAGGATTTGCGGCGTTTGGAGCGAATCTGAATCCGATAGGAAAACTGCCGAAAGCACGGAGAGCATCATGAGCAAGGTTCTGGTCACCGGTGGATCGGGATTCGTTGGCAGTCACTGCATTCTGGCGCTGCTGGCGGCGGGATACGAAGTGCGAACGACGGTGCGCAACCTGAACCGCGAGGACGACGTCCGGGCCATGCTGCGGATGGGCGGCGCCGAGCCCGGCAACCGGCTCACCTTCGTGACCGCGGACCTCGAGAAGGACTCGGGCTGGAACGTAGCCGTAGCTGGATGCGAGTTTGTGCACCACGTGGCCTCACCGTTTCCCGCCGGTCCGCCCAAGCACGAAAACGACCTGATCATTCCGGCCCGCGAAGGCGCCCTGCGCGTGCTGCGGGCGAGCCGCGACGCCGGCGTGAAACGGGTGGTGCTCACGTCGTCGTTTGCGGCCATCGGCTACGGGAGCACACCGCTGGACCGGCCCTTCGACGAGCGAGACTGGTCCAATCCGGAGGAGGACATTGGAGCTTACCCCAAGTCGAAGACCCTGGCTGAGCGGGCGGCATGGGACTTCATTGAGCGCGAAGGCAGAGGCATGGAACTGGCCGTCGTGAACCCCGTCGTGGTCTTCGGGCCGGTTCTGGCCAGGGATTACTCCACCTCGATCATGATTGTGCAGCGCATGCTGGACGGCTCTCTGCCCGGCCTGCCGAAGATCTGGTTCGGCGCGGTAGATGTGCGCGACGTTGCGGACTTGCATCTGAAAGCCATGACCTTACCCCAGGCCGCCGGGCAGCGGTTCCTGGCCGTGGCGGGCGATTTTCTGCGGTTCAGCGAGATCGCCGCCATTCTCAAACAGAACCTCGGCAAAGCCGCGGCCAAGGTGCCCACGCGGGAGATCCCTAACGTTGTGGTGCGGCTGGTCGCGCTCTTCGACCCGGCGGTGCGGCTGATTCTGCCCGAGTTAGGCAAGAGGAAGACGGGCAGCAATCGCAAGGCGCGCGAGGTGCTGGGCTGGACTCCACGCTCGCGCGAGGCGGCCATTGTGGCCACCGCCGAAAGCCTGCTGAGTCTGGGGTCGTAGCCAGGCATCCAAGCACGCCAAGGGCCGATCTCCACAGAAATCTTGTTACCCACGCACGTGACGGGAACCACAGGTATTAACGCTGCGTATAAGCGACCATGGCGTGCGTTGGTACATTAAGCTGGAGCGTTGCAGGGCTGGGAAGCTGGAACGAGCCCGCGCGGCGCGGTTCGGAGGCTGGAAAAGCCGCGAGCCGCCCGGCTGCGGTCCGCCAGGCTTACGCCGGCGAAGCAACAGGCCGGACGAGAGAACCAGGCCGTCCCGCCGAAACGCCCCGGCATGGCGAGGCTGCTCGCCCAAGCGAGGCGCGCGCAATGCGCGGAGAGGTGAGACCACTGGAAGTCGATTGGTCCCAAACCGTGCAGCGGTGCATGGATGGAGACTCGGGCGCGTGGGCCGAGCTGGTCCGCTGCCACCATCGGCGTGTCTACGGGCTCTGCTACCGGTTCACGGGCTCTCCGGCCGATGCCGAAGACCTGACGCAAGATGTGTTTCTAAAGATCTATTCGAACCTGGCGAGCTTTGACACCACCCGCGGCAGCCTGCAGGTGTGGATCACGACCATGACCCGCAACCTGCTGGTCGACAACTTCCGCCGCACAAAAAATCAGCGCGCCACCGGCTCGCTTGACGACGGATGGGATCAAACAGAAGAGTTGAAGCCGATTGACAGGCTGGTATCCCACAGCCCGTCGCCTCACGAAATGGCAGCCAAAAAGGAATTGGAAAAAATGGTACAGGCGGCTTTGGCGCACGTCAGCGTAGAGTTGCGCGAGGCCGTCATACTGAGAGACCTGCAAGACATGGACTACAAAGAGATCGCCCAGGTCCTGGGTATCCCCGAGGGGACCGTCAAGTCCCGCATCAGCAGAGGGCGAGCGGAACTTGCCCGGCTGCTGGAACGTAATCAACGGGAGGTGATGTAACATGGCCGACCGCATTCACATACCGAATTCCCCCGCCTGCGGGCTATGGGAAACGCTGTTGGCCGATGCCCTGGACGGAACGCTGCGCGCCGAGGATGAGGCGACCTTTTCAGGCCACATGGCCGGCTGCGCGGCGTGCACGGCCATGTTTGAGGAAGCAAGGCGCGGGCGGGAGTGGCTGGAGTTTCTCGCGGCGGAACCAGAGGTGCCCGGCGGGCTGCTGGACAAGATCCTGGCTCAGACCGGGCCGGGACAGACGGCGGGCTTCGGATTGGTAAAGGATGATGACCTGGTTCCGGCAACGCCGGGCGGCATTCCCCTCGCCAAGGGCCGGCCTCTCACGGTTCCCGCATGGCAGCGGCCGGGGTTCATGGGATTTGTCCGGCGCTTTGCCGAGCCGCGGCTGATGATGACGGCGGCCATGGCCTTCTTCTCTATCGCCCTCACCCTGAACCTGACCGGCGTCCGGCTGAGCAGTATCAAGATGTCCGATCTGAAGCCTGCAGCGGTGCGTTCGCTGGTACAGCGCCGCCTGACGATGGCCTCGACCCCGATCATTCGCTACTACGACAATCTGCGGCTGGTGTACGAGGTTCAGTCGCGCGTGCGCGAGATGCGCCGCAATGCGCAGGACAACACACAGCGGCAGAAGCAGCAACCCACGGGACCTGGCGAATCCAAACAGGCTCCCAAGGCCAAGGATGGAGGGTCCCGCGTGGACCCTCCGCAACAATCGGTGAGTCCGGCGCTGGTAAACCCGGACTACCTGGAGACCGAACTCGAAATTGACAAACGGCCCGCGCATTCCGGCGGCTCCGCGAAAGCAATACGGGGAAGGAGCACAGAATGGATTGCGTAAATCACAGCGGTGTGACCGCTACAGCCTTTTGCCAGAACTGCGGCAAGGCTCTTTGCCCAAACTGCGTGCGCAACGGCGCCGGAGGGCAAATCCTCTGCGAGCCGTGCTATATGGCGTGGCAGGGAGTGCCCAATCCCTTCACCGTACCGGTGACGCCCGGCGGCGTGCCCAATCCCGGCGCAGCCGCGGTGCTGGGGCTGATTCCCGGCGTGGGCGCCATGTACAACGGACAGTTCTTCAAGGGACTGATCCATGTGGTGATCTTTGCCGTGCTCATCAGCATCACCGAGCACTACCCCATCTTCGGACTGTTTATCGCAGCCTGGATTCTCTATCAGTCGTTCGAGGCATTTCATACCGCCAAAGCACGGCGCGACGGTACGCCGCTGCCCGATCCACTGGGGCTGAACGAGGTGGGCAACTGGCTCAACCTGGGCGCCAAGCACCCGGGGCCGGGGCAGACCGGATCAGGCAACTTCGGCATGAATCCTCCGCCTCCGGGCGTTAATCCCGGCCCGGTCAGCGGCGGCCCGCCACCCGGCTCGTACCCTCCACCCGGCTCGTACCCGCCGCCCGGGTCGTACCCGCCGCCGTATCAGGGTTATCAGCCGCCGTATCCTCCGCCTCCGGGTTATGTTGATCCGATGGTGCCGCCGGTGCCGCCCAATCCATGGCGGCGCAAGGAACCTATCGGCGCCATTGTGCTGATCGCGCTGGGCCTGATGTTCCTGATCGGCGAGTGGAGCCACGATCTGTTGAAGTACTCCTGGCCAGTGCTGCTGATCGGGCTGGGTGTCTGGCTGATGATCCGCCAGATGGGCACCACGAAGGGGGGGCCTCAATGAGCCGCTATATCTTGATTCGCCGCCTGCGCGGCCCGGCCTTTCTGCTGCTGGTGGGCGTCATCGCCCTGCTGAACCAGGCCGACATCCTGAGCTGGGGCCACGCCTGGCCGCTGTTTCTGATTCTGGCTGGCGTGCTGCTGCTGGCAGAACGCGCGGCGCTCGCCACCGAAGGCTATCCGCCGTATCCGGGCACGTATCCGGGTTATTCCGCGGAGCCCTATCCGCCGACCAGCCAGCCCACGGCTCCCCCGCAGGCCACCAGCACTTCGATTGTGCCGGCGAATGACGACTACGACCGGCGCGGAGGGCAGTCATGAGCAGCACACCTCCTTACACTCCTCCCGGGGGCGGCGCGCCGCCTCCGTACGATCCCAAAGTACAGTGGCGCGTCTATCGCGAGCAGCAACGGGAAGCATGGCGCGCCCAGCGCGATGCATGGAGGGCACAACGCCACGCCTGGAAGGCCGGCGCCGGGTTTCCTCCGTACGCGCCGCGCGTGCCTTCCGTCGTGGGCCCGCTGATCCTGGTTGGCGTCGGCATCATCGCCCTGCTCATCTACGGGGGCAGGATCGACTCCAGCGAGTTCTGGGACTGGTACGCCAAGTGGTGGCCGCTGCTTTTGATCGGCGCCGGCCTGGCCATGCTCGGCGAGTGGGCACTCGACCTGAAACGCGAAACTCCGGTGCGGCGCGGCGGCAACTTCGTCGGCATCCTCATCCTGCTGGCCATCGTCGGCGTGGTCTCCGCCTGGAGCCACAACAACTGGGATCAGTGGCGCGCCAACTGGGGTGACCACGATGACTTCTTCAACGCCTTCGGCCGGCCGCAGCACGATCAGGATCAGCAGGTGCTCAACACCCAGGTGCCCGGCAACGCGATCATCTCCATCCAGAACCCGCGCGGCGACGTGAGCGTTACCGCCGGCGACGGCAACAATGTGCAGGTGGAAGCGCACGAGATCGCCTACGCCAACTCCGACAACGAAGCCCGCAAGATCTTTTCTGCGGAGGCAGCCCACGTCACCGTGAGTGGCAGCACCGTGCTGATCAAGTCGGAAGGCCATGATAGCGGCCGGCTCGATCTGCGCGTCACGGTACCCAGGAACGCGCAGGTGACCACATCCGCAGGCCGCGGCGACGTGACTGCGGCGGGCCTGGGCAACGGCGCCACCATCACCGCGGCCCACGGCGACATCCACCTGAACACCATCAACGGATCGGTGCAGGCGCACTTCTCCACGGATAAAGGCGACTTCTCCGCGCACCAGATCACCGGCGACGTGACGGCCGACGGCCGCTGCAACGACCTCACACTCTCTGAGATCAAAGGCAAGATCACCGTGAGCGGCGACCTCTTCGGCACCGTGCACATGGAGAACCTGACCGGGCCCGTGCATCTGCACACCTCCGTCACCGATATGCAGTTCGGCGAACTCCCCGGCGACATGACCCTCGATCCCGAAGACCTGCGCGTTACCGAAGCCAAGGGCCCGTGCGCATCACCACGCACTCCAAGAACGTCGACCTGACCCAGATCTACGGCGACACGTTTGTCGAGGATCGCGACGGCAATATCTCCATCGCGCCCGCCGGCCCCTACAACATCCAGGCCACCAGCAGCAGCGGCAATGCGGATCTCGAGATCACCCTGCCTCCCAACATGTCGGCCACCGTGGATGGGCGTACCCACAACGGCGACATCGAGTCCGAGTATCCGCTGAACATTGAGGGCGAGGAGAGCAAGACCATCACGGGCAAGATCGGCGGCGGTAACCAGAAGATCGTTTTGAACACAGCCGTCGGCGATGTGCGCATCAAGAAGGGCTCGGGATTCCCGGCCACTCCACCAGCCGTATCGCTGAATCCGGCTGCTCCGCCACCGCCTCCCAATGCGCCGCATCTCAAGACGCCGAAGACCCCGCCGGCCGAGCCCGTAACGCAGTAAAACAGCAGGAAGACGACAGAAGGCAGTGGACAGAACGCGGCGAGGCTCTGGCCTCGCCGTTCCTTTTCTGCTGGCGGCGGCTTCCAACAGTTCGGGGTGCCCCAGGTCTCCCGGTGTTGGAGACCTGGGATACCACAGATCCGCGATTCCTACACGCGCATCCTCTTTACCGCGACAACTCGCAGATCCAGTTCACTTCCCAGGTCTTCCCGCCATCGCCCGAAAACGACTGTTCCATACGCGACGATTGCGGGGAAATGTCGAGCCACATATAGCGCACCAGCACGGCGCGGCCTTCCCAGATCTGCTGGTTGTAGAACTCTCCGCGCTTGCCGGAGAACTGCCCGACTACCGGCGGAATCTCGAGTGTACCCTTGTCGAGATCCACCAGGTAGATGCTCCACTGGTGCGATTCGGGATTGTAGAGCCGCAGCGTCTGCGCCTTGATGCGAAGCTTCTTGTCTCGACTCGTGACATCGAACTCTTCGAAGTTGGCGTTGCTGTCCAGCAGCTTCTTGTGGTTCGAAATGCCGTCGTACTCGACCCAGACATTCGATCCCTTCAGGCGTTCCGGCAGCCGGCGCACATGCGCCTTCCAATCGCCAATCACGAAATCGAAATCGTGCGACCCGTCTCGCTGTGTGGCCGTCGGGGCGTCGGCTGCGGCCTGCGCACTCTGAATTCCCGCAAGCGCATGGGCCTCCCCAATCAAGAGCGCCGCGCTCCCGATCGCAGGGAGCATGAGTCGGACGAAAAATCCACGTTGAATCGGCTTCATGCCGGCCATGCTCTTCATCTGCTTCACCGCATGACAACGCCGATGACACGTGACGGCAGTTTCTCGACACGTACCGGCGTTCCCAAATCATGATTTCGTCAATCAGGTGACAAGCGCGAGTAAATCGGTTCGGTTTGCCATCGTCTTCACGCTCTGCTTAAAATGCCGGGCGGAGGTCTCCCATGAAGTTGTTAGCCTTCCCTCGTAAAGTAAGCGTTTACATCTCCGCCCTCGCCTTAACCCTCTGCTCCACCGCCGCCTCGCGCCCAGCCGCGGCCGATCCCTACCAATGGCAGAACGTCAAAATCGTTGCCGGCGGCTTCATCACTGGAATCATCCCCGACCCCAACATCCCCGGCGTAATGTACGTGCGCACCGATATCGGCGGCGCTTACCGCGTTGATCCCCTCACCAAAAAATGGACGCCGCTCACCGACATCTTCAACCAGAACGACTGGAATCTGGGCGGCACGGAAAGTATCGCGATCGACCCCACCAACTCCGCGCGCATCTACCTGGCGCAAGGCGATTACACCGAAACGTGGGCCGGCAACGGAGCCATTCTGCGCTCCCACGACTTTGGCCTCACCTTCGACCGCGTTAATCTGCCCATTCAGCTGGGCTCGAACGAGCCCGGCCGCTACTCGGGCGAACGCCTGGCCGTCGATCCGCAGCATCCCAACATGCTCTACTTCGGATCCCGCAATAATGGCCTGTGGCGCAGCACCGACTATGGCCGTACCTGGGCGCAGGTCGCCACCTTCCCGGTCACCGGGCCCACCAGCGGTGTCGGCGTGATCTTCGTGCTCTTCCAACCCACCAGCAAAAAGCCGCTCAAGGAGACCATCTACGTCGGCGTGTCCGACCCCACGACCGGACTCTACAGCAGCAGCGACGGAGGTGCGACCTGGGCTGCCGTAGCTGGACAGCCTACCGGCTTTTACCCAACCCACCAGACCCTGAGCCCCGACGGTAACCTCTACGTGACCTACGGAGACGGAACAGGAGCCGATGGCATGGGCGGACAGCGCATCGGGAATGGCGCACTCTGGAAGTACAACACCCTCTCCGCCGCATGGACCAACATCACGCCCGTGGGGCCGTGGTTCACCACCAGCCTGTGGTACGGCTTCGGCGCCGTGGCAGTCGACCGCCAGCATCCCTCCACCGTGATGGTTTCAACGCTCGACCGCTGGTGGCCCGGCGACGAGGTCTACCGCAGCCTCGACGGCGGCGCTACCTGGGTGGCGCTCGGCTCTGAGCCCGCGGGCAGTGAGAACGGGCCGCTCTACAACTACTCGGTGCGCAACGACGCGCTCTCCCCCTATCTCAGCGGCCTCAGCAACATCTCCTCGTGTACGCCCACCGGATGCGATCTGACCGCGGCGGGCTTCGGTTGGTGGATCGGGGCACTCGCCATCGACCCGTTCGACTCCAACCACGTTCTCTATGGCACCGGCGCAACCATCTGGGAGACCCATAACGTCACCAACGTCGATGCCCAGCAGATCGTGAACTGGACCGTGGGCGCCAACGGCATCGAAGAGACCGCCATCACCGCGCTGGCCAGCCCGCCGGCCGGCGCGCACCTCATCAGCGGCATGGGCGACATCGGCGGCTTTCGCCACGATGACCTTACCGTGTCGCCCACAGCGGGCATGAGCCAGCCGTTTTTCACGCCCTCCTCGATCGATTTCGCGCAGAACAATCCTGCGCTCATTGTGCGAACAGGCGGAACGCAGGGCGCCGCTTCCGCCGATGGCGGCGTCACCTGGACGGGCTTTACTCTATCCGTGAATTCGCAGAATACGGCCATCTCCGCCGACGGAAAACACTGGGTCGCCGGCCAGTGGAGCGGAGCTCCGGTCTACTCGGTCGACAGTGGGGCCACCTGGATCGCCTCAACGGGCGCGCCGGTCAATGATCCTGTGGCCTCGGATCGGGTGAACCCGCTCAAGTTCTACACCTTCGATTCAGCCAGCGGCACACTCTACGTAAGCAACGATGGCGGCATGACATTTACCGCGGCGGCCACCGGCCTGCCTGGCGGAAAGCTGTACGTGTCCTGGGCGGCGGAAGGCGACCTGTGGCTGGCCACCAACAACGGGCTGCTCCATTCCAGCAACTCGGGAGCCAGCTTCAACCAGATCGGCAGCGCCCAGCAGGTGTACGCGCTGGGATTCGGAATGGCCGCCCCCTGGAGCAAGAATCTGACGCTGTTCATGTCGGGCCAGGTGAACAACCTCCAGGGCGTCTACCGCTCCACCGATGGCGGCGCCTCGTGGGTCCGCATCAACGACAACCACCATCAGTGGGGTTCGCTGTCCCCGGTTATCGGAGACCCGCGCGTCTTCGGTCGCGTCTACATCGGGACCAATGGCCGGGGCATCCTTCGCGGCGACGATCCCGAAGCGGGCGATTAGAACCGAACCGGGTGCCCCAGTGTCCAAATGCCGGCGACCTGGGGCACCGCCGCCATCCTTAACCCGATCTCACATCCGCCGGTGAGCGCCGGCACATTCACCGCCGTACATGCGGCCCATACTCAACCAGGTTCCAGTTAGCTGTCGCCTTCTCTGCCGGGGGAAGCCAGAAAAAAAGTTTTGAATGGATATCCAGACTTTCGCCCCGTCGGAACAACTAAATTATTATTTATCATTAATATACAGACTCGATATTCACACAACCTTCGCTTTTTATGGATATCCATCCCATCTCAAGCCGCCAGCGCGAAGTCCGCGATCAGCGGCAGATGGTCCGACGCAAACAGCGCCTTCCGGCTGCGCCAGATCATGGTGTCCACAAGCTGCAATGGCGGTTCGTAGTAGCAGTGATCCAGCGAAAGCAGCGGCAGCAGCCCGGGAAACGTGCGCGGATACCGTCCGTCGTGCTGCAAATGAAAGGTCTGGAACTCGCTCCGCATCAGCCGCGTCGTCAGGCCGTGCGTCCACTCGTTGAAGTCTCCCAGCACCACCCGCGGCCCACGCAGCCCAGGCTGGCATAACACTTCGGAATTGAACAGCTTGCGGGCCTGGTAACGGCGCTCCATGAGGCCTGTGCCCAGGTGTACGTTGAACAGGTGAATCAGCCGCTGCGGCGCGATTTCAATCTACGTCTGAAAGACTCCGCGCGGCTCCCGGCGCCGGCGCGACAGGTCGTGGTTGCGGGTGCTGAGAATGGGAAAACGCGAAAGCGTCAGGTTGCCGTAGGTCCCGCCGCGATATTCGCGGTTCGATCCGAATGCCGACCGCCAGCCGGGAAGAGCGGCCTCGATCTCCTGCAACTGGTTCAGGTTCGGCTGGCCTTCCGGGGCATTGATCACCTCCTGCAGGCACACGATGTCGGCCTCCAGCTCGTGCACCACCTCCACAATGCGCTCCGGAACAATGCGCATGTCGAGTCCACGCGCCTTGTGCGTGTTGTACGTCGCGATTCGGAATTGCGTCTCAGTCTCCTGCATGGTCCCAAGCCCCATCATTGCTGCCGCTCGATCACCCAGCCTAACAGTTCTGTGGCCCGTTCGGTTACAGGACGATGGCGCCAGTCATCGAGAGTAACGCTCCGGCTCTGGCGAAGATCGGCCGTGGTGTCTGCCGCCAGCCGCGAAGCGACCGCGCGATCGCGTACGGCAAGGTTCACCTCATCGTTGATTCCGAACGAGCGATTGTCGAAATTTGTGGATCCAACCACGGCCCAGAGCTCATCGACGATCAGGATTTTGGCGTGGATCATGGACGGCTGATACTCGTAAACCTCCGCGCCGGCCTTCAGCAGCGCGCCGTATCCGCCGCGGCTGGTGCTGCGCGTCAGCATGTGGTCGCTTCTGGCGCCCGGCACCAGGATTCGTACCTTCAGGCCCCGCTCCACCGCATGGCATAGCTCCTGCATCAGGCTATGGTCCGGCAAAAAATAGGGCGTCGTGATCGAGATGCTGTGCCGGGCCGAAGCCAGCAAAAGCTGCATGAGAATCCGTGCCCGCGTCGATCCGCCGATGGTGGGCGTGCTGTTGATCACCAGCGCCGTGGTCGGATCGGGGCAGTCGATCTCGGGAAAGTAGGCTTTGCCGGCCAGCAGCTCGCCTGAGGCCTGCAGCCAGTTCTCCGCGAACGTCGCCTGCAGGTTAGGAACGGCCTCGCCTTCCACGCGGATCATGGTGTCGCGCCAGCACGGCTTGCCCTTCACGCCGGTGAACCATTGGTCGGCCACGCCTGCGCCGCCGATAAAGGCGACCTTGCCATCCACGATGACCAGTTCGCGATGGGTGCGATTGTCCATGCGCATCAGCGCATACCAGGTAAGGCCGTTGTAGCGCTTCACCTTGCCGCCCGCTTCGCGCAGAGGCCGGAAGACGGAGTCGGGCGCGCCCAGGCTGCCAAAGGCGTCAAGAACCAGGTTGACCTGCACGCCGGCACGCGCGCGTTCCGCCAGCACTTCCACGTAGCGGCGCGCAATCTCGCTTTTTTGAAACACATACGCCTCAAGATTGACGCTGTGTTGGGCCGAGCGGAAGGCATCGAGGATGGCAGGATAGAAGTCCGGGCCGTTGGTAAACACTTCAAGCTTGCCGGTACGGTTGATCACCGCGTCAACCAGGGAGCCGAGCAGGAGCAGGAAGGCATTCGAGTCGTTGGCGGGGATTTCGTTTTCGCCGTTGATCTGGTAGCGCGGCATGGGCCCGAACAGGCCGGCCAGAAAATACGCCGCGAGCAATACCAGCGCAATGATCCCCAGCACGTACCAGCCGGTTGAAACAGTGACCGATAGACAGAGAAACACGCGAGCCTCCCTTGCGGGGCAATAAGGATCTCCGGCGGTTGAACCGCTGCGGATTCCGGCTACACGTGAATTTTAGATGCGGGAGAAATCAGACGAATGAGTTCGGAGGATAAGTCCGGAGGCCGCCTTGCGGTGCGACCTCCTGGACCTGGCATGGGTGTGAGGGATTAGGGAAGACACTGGGGGAAGAAACATCCGGGCGATGCTGGTCCGCTTGTACAGTCTTGCGGACTATTCGCCGCGAATGATGTGAACGGGACGATCTTCGTTCAGGTGGAGCTTCTTGTCGAGCTTGCGGGTGATCAGCGAGCCGTACTGAATCGACTGCAGCGTATAGCCGGAATCAGTCACGTCGAAACGCATCGCCACCTTGGTGGAGTCGGGAGAGGGATCGCCCGGCGTAATCATCCAGTTGAAGCTACGCGTGCCGTCGGCGCTCTTCAGGATCACGTAGCCGCCGTGCAGGTCGCGATCAACCGTGTACTCGCCGGCGGGCAGGGTGTGTCCGGAAACGTTGAAGGCAAAGGGAACGTGAAGCACCGCCGCGGAGGCGAGCTGAGGGGTGAGAGCGGCTGCCGCCAGAAGTGCCGGCGCCAGAACGAGGGAACGAAGGTTGAGCCGCATGTCGAATTCCTCCTACGCAGCTCACAGTAGCCCTGCTTGAAGTTGAAAGTCGTCAAGCCTCCGTCCAGAAGTTGTCAAGCTTTGCAGAGGGTCTGCCATCAGTGACGAATCGCCGGCGAGGAGCCGCCAGTCGCAGAAAGCGATCCAAGCGCTTCTTCAATCGTGACGCGTTCGTGGGTGGGCAGGTTTGCGGCGATGCGCAGCGCCTCGCGCGCCAAGTCGTCGGCCACACGATGCGATTGACGACCGTTTGCTTGCCGGGCCGCGGAGTGCAGGACGCGCACCGCCGGGAGCCAATTGCCCGCCGCTTCGTAGTGCGCAGCCATCTCGCGCGCCACCTGGGCTTCGCGCCCCGCAAAGAGCGTCGCCAGCCGCTGAGCTACGCGGTTGTGGCGTTCAGAGCGGCGAGCCGGAGCCTGCCGATGATACAGCACCTCGCGATAGAGGCCATGCGCGAACACATAGAACGCCGACGGTGCGCCGCCGGGGAGTTCGTCATAGCCGGCTCGGCGCACAAAGAAGAGCCGCCGCGCCAGCGCATCGCATGCCTCTTCAATCGCCACCGGATCTTCGTCGAGAGCCGCGGCCACGCCCCATGCGGGAAATGCCACCGTGAACAGGCTCGCGGCCTCGAGCAGTCGCTGATCGCCGGCCGGCAGCGTCTGCACATCGAGCTCGATGATCTGCGTGAGTTCGTCGGGAACCGCGGGCTCCAGCTTGTTCACCGGCTGGCTGAGATCCCACACCCGCTGGCCATCGCGATTCTTCTGGATGAGCAGCTCCTGCGCGATGAGATGCTTCACCAGTGCCAGCGCGAACATCGGGTTGCCTTCCGAATGCCGATGCACGAATCCGTCGAGATCGGCGGGCGGAGACTCCTGCCCGAGAGCTGCCGCGAGAAGTTCGCCGACGGCCGTTTTGCCAAGCGGCTCCAGCACAATCTCCGCGCAGTGATTGCGCAAAGCGAGATCCTGCTTGAGCACGCGCAGAGGGTGCACGGCGGCAAGATGCTGAGGGTTGACCGTGGCCAGCAGCACAATGCGGGCAGAAGCGCGGCGGCGCGCCAGCGCGGAGATGAGCGCGAGCGTCGACTCGTCGGCCCAGTGTAGATCTTCAAACACCAGCACCAACAGCCGGGTGGCGGCAAGCTCTTCAAGAGCAGCGCACAACTCGCCCGGGCCTCGCATGGTCGCGGAAGATGACACCGGCCGCCCCAGCGCCGCCAGCCACGAAGGCGCCAGGCGGGCAAGAATCGCGCAGGCCTGCTCCCCACTGCTGGAGGCGCACAAGGCTGCGAGAGCCTCCATCACCGGGTAGTACTCTTCGCGATGCGCAATGCCCTGCACGCCCTGTCCGCGCGCCACCTGAACCGGTGTTGACGGATCGAGGCTCTCACAGAACGCGTCCAGCAGCGCCGTCTTGCCAATGCCGGCGTCACCGGTGAGGAAGACGATCTGGCGATGGCCGTCGCCGGCAAGCTGTAACAGGTTGTTCAGCGCATCCAGTTCCTGCGAACGGCCCACCAGAGACTTCGTCTTCGTGTGGCCGTTGGAACTGTGGTTCGCCTGTGTCCCGTCGCTGACGGGAGCCACAAAGCAGTATCCGCGCTTGGGTATCGATTGGATGAAACGCGGCTGGCGCGCGTCATCTCCAAGAAGCTTGCGCAGCTCCAGAACATACGTGCGCAGAACCTGGGGTTGCACATAGGTGTCGGGCCACAGCGCATCGAGCAGCTCGTCGTGGGTAATCAGACGGCCGGGATTCTCCGCCAGGTAGCGCAGCACCGCGAAAGCCTTGGGGGGAAGCGCGATCTGCAAACCATTCTGCCAGAGACATTGATTGGAACTATCGAGCGTGAAGCCGGCGAAGCGCTTCATTGCCTCCCTCGACAAGCCAGGATTCCGTTTGGACGTGGACGCGTCCACATTCGATTCGGTACATTCCGGGTTTTGTGACGGCTTCGCCCGGGAAAATGCTGTTCCGGCTGCACGGTCCGACCAACCGGCTGCCCTTCCTCATGGTAATGGTTTGCGAGTGGCTGCGCCCGTTACAGTCATAGCAACGAGATTGCGCCGTTCATCGGGCCTGTGCTACGTTCGAACCGTACCTCGCGAGTCCGCGCCTGGTCCTTCAATCAGCGGACTCTACCTGCGCTCATGCTGCTTCTGGCTGGTGTGGATGGAGGCGTTCAGAAGCACGCCGGGAAGGTGTGCCTGCGCCTCAGAGGTCGCACCCGCCTTCCATTCCATTTCCATTTCAACGCGAGAAGGAGCGGAACCATGAGTGAAGCGGCACGGCACCACGCGATCAACTACGTCGAGTTCTCCACCACTGATATAACCAGGGCCAGGACGTTTTATTCCACCGTATTTGGCTGGTCCTTTCAGGACTACGGACCGGCGTACCTAGCCTTCGAGTCGGCGAGCGCGGGGATTGATGGTGGATTCCGTACACGCGAGGCGGGCCAGGAAACAGGACACGGAGCACCGCTGGTGGTGCTGTATTCGAAGGACCTGAAGGCTACGGAAGCGGCAGTGACCGCGGCCGGAGGCACGATCGTGGTGCCGACGTTCGAGTTTCCCGGCGGGCGGCGGTTTCACTTCTCCGATGGGGCGGGGAATGTGCTGGCTGTCTGGTCGGAGTGAGAGACAGAAGACAGACAACAGACGACAGACGACAGAGGGGTTCGGATGCCTGACGGATCCTTCTGTCCACCTACTCCGACGGCGGCGGGAGCAGCGGGCGGCGATTGCTGAGCTCGTCGCGCACCAGGGTCAGACCCAGGATGCAGCGCTCGAACCAGTCGCTGAGGCGGCTGAACAAGGGCGCTTCCTGCTCGTATTCAAAGAGATTGAACTGGCTGACGATGTAGTAGCTCTCTTTGCCCGCGGCGACCAGCTCGTTGAGCGTGGGGTGACGATGGCGGTGGCGGCGCCACGAGTCCACCGCCTCGGGATACATGCCCGCAACAAACAGCGAGTAGTCGCCGATGTGTTTGCGGATCATGCGCTCGGCATCGAACGAGGGCGCGGAGCCATGCACGGGATCCGACGCATCGATGAGCGATGTGAGCTCGGAGATCGGCCGGCCCATCTCGTCGCGATACTTGTAGAGCTTGTCGGAGCGGGAAAACTCGGCGAGCAGGTGGGCCACATAGCCGGTCACGTCCGGATCATTCAGGCCCAGCTTGCCTTCGTAGCTGTTGCGCACAGCCTGGTGAAAAAACTGCTCAAGCGGATTGTTGCCCGGATTGTTCTGTTGCGGCGGCTGCATAGGGACCTCCCCTGCGAGCGGCTCACGCGAGGCGCTCGAATCAGCACCGGTGCAGACTACTGTGCACCCAGCCTTGCCACCTGATCTTGCCCTGGCGCAAGGGCCATTTACATTGCTTTGACAAAGAGATTAGCGTATTTGTTGCTGAGGTCAAGGGGGGCGCGCTCAGATTCTTGGCAGTTTGGCGTAGAGACTGCAAAGCGCGCGCCCATGGGTGGGCGCGCGCAAGTCGGCGGAGCCGGATCTGCGCAATCCTTACTTGTGAAGACGGCGGCGAAATTGTGCCTCCAGGGCAGGCGACATGCGGAATGTTGTCTCTTCCATGAGCCGTCGAAACGCTTGCGGCGGATCGATCAGACCGGCTTCTCCAGCGTCGAGGAGAACGCCTAAGGTTCCGGTGGTGGATAGACCGCGACGTGCCGCTTCTGATTGCCCTTTACGCTCGTCGATCAACAGCAGGGCGGCATGCCGCTCCTCAGCGAGTTGAATCGCTTCACGTTCGCCAAGTCCGAGATGGCCCAACTCGGGCTTGCATGGCTAGGTGAGAGGATGAATCTCCAGCCATTCAGGGAGTGCGTTTACCCAGGACTTTACCCCGGGTGGGGCTTTGGAACTTCTCAGTTCTTCGATCACGCCTGGGGGAACCACCACGTTTCCATAGAGACGTGGAAGGACGTGTTCGCATTGAATCTGAATCAGGTAGTTGAGCGGCGATGTGTCCGCAACGACGATCATGCCGCGGGGAGAAGTCCCTTGGCTCGGAGACGGCGCAAGGTCTCCTGGTCTCGTTCGAGATCTTCGACGTCGTAGGCGTGCTCGTAAATGTGCCTTGCCTTGAGGAAGCCGTCGAACTCGAATCGGTCAAGGCCCAGCAATTGACTCGCCTGATCGTTGGTCAGAGCGCCGGCCCGATATCCTTCGATGACAAGGCCCTCAAGGGCTTCCCGCCCCGGATTCGGGTGCGCAGCTATGTCATCGGGAAGATGGACCGTGATCTCCATGGCCAAAGTTTAGCAAAGGCCAGAAGTAATTTCGCAAATTCAGTCAACGAAGCAGGGCAAACAAGAAACGATTCTCCGCGCAGAACCGCGGGGTGGATCCCCCTCAACCGCCGACCCTTGCTTAACCAAACTGCGGCGTAAGAGCCAGGCGCTTGCCCAACTCCTCGCGAACCAGCGCGAGGCCCAGAACGTAGCGCTCGAACTGCTCGGAAAGACGCGCAAACAGCGGCGCTTCCTTCTTGTACTCAAATACGTTGAACTGGCTCACGACGTAGTAGCTTTCCTTGCCGGCATGAATCAGCTCGCCGAGCGAAGGATGGCGCGAAGGCCCGCGATGGTCGGAGTCCATGGCCTCGGGAACCATGCCTGCCACGAACAGCGCGTAGTCGCCAATGTACTTGCGCATGGCGCGCTCCGCGTCGAACGAGGGCGCGTTTCCGTACACGGGGTCGGAGGCGCGGATCATCGCCACCAGCTCTTCAATGGGATGGCCCGCATTCGGCCGCGCCAGAAAGAGGCTGCCTTCTTCAGAGAAGTTGCAGAGAACCCGGGCAATATAAGAGGTCAGTTCGGGATCGTTAATGCCGAGCTTGCCCTCAAAGATGGTGGCCAGCTCATGCTGAAAGAATGGTTCGAGGGGATGGGCCTGCGTTTCCATAAACTATCTATCTCTCCACCGGCAGACACTAGGGTCGAGCGGAAAGCACCCGGTTGCAACGTGCGCAGCGCGGGGCTATTGCCCGGCTATGCTGTGAGTCTCTTGCTAATTGAATTGAGATTACCGCAATGGCTGATATTTGCAAGTGATTTAGATCACGATTTTGTGCAAGAACAAATAATCGAAAGTGGCAGTTGTCACCTTCCGGTGAGCGGCATCCCCCTTTCGTGTCATTGCAGCCAAACTGAACTTTTTTGACGGGTTCGCGTAAATCTCTGCATCCCCGCGCGCATTTCTGTGCGGATAAGAGAGTAGAAGCGAAGCCCATGGCCCACGAATGGCAACCGGACTTGGAACAACTTCTGGACGAGCACCAGTCGATGGTCTTTTCGCTTGCGCTACGCATGACCGCAGACCGGGGCCTGGCCGAGGAGATCGCGCAGGATGTTTTTCTGGAACTGGACGAGCATTTGGCAAGATGCAGTCGCCCGACCACGCCCTCTTCTGGCTGCGGCAGGTTACGATGAACCGCTCTACGGATGCGCTGCGGCGGCGCAAAGTGCGCGGCATGGACCTGTGGGTGGAGTTGGAGGATGGGCACGCGGTTCGGGCGGAGGCACCGGTTTCGCCCGTGGGAGCGCGGCTGGAACACCTGCTGACGACCTTGCCCGAGGCGCAACGGGCAGCCTTGATCCTTCGCTACCAGGAAGACATTCCGCCGGACGAGATTGCAGTGGCACTTGAAGCGCCGCTAGCCACGATGAAGAGCCACCTGCAGCGAGGCCTCAGGCTGTTGCGAGCCAAGGCCAGCAGCAATTTAAAGGAGTTCATCCGTGGAGCATGACGAGCTGGACGAATTTGAACGGGAACTGAAGGCGGCCCTTGAACGGCGGCCGGCGCCGCCCACATTGAAACGGCGGGGCGGCGGGCCGAATCATGGCGGCGCGGGCGGCAGCGGCGCACGCAGACGTCGATGATCTGGATGCGGCTGGCCGCCACTCGTGATCGTCGCTTTCATGGGCGGAGGCTTGCGCGGGTCTGGAGCAGCGCGAAGAAGAGCGGCAGGGCGAAGATGCGCGGCAACAGGTTTTTATCGCGTTTCGGATGACGGGCAAGGCGCTGAACCAGGTCAACAACAACTTGCGTCGCACGGCCGTGGAGGGGAATAAGGAACGATGAAGACGCGAAACTGCTCGCCTCACTTGCGAGCGGCGCTCCTGATACCGATTATGGTCGCGGTGGCGCAGGACTCGCAACTGCCCCGCCGCCCCCGGTTGAAAAAGAGCTTGCCGCGCAAGGCCTCGCAATGTGACCGAGGTCACCCTGGACAAAAACATGCTCGCCTTCGCCGCCAAGTTCATGGACGGTAAGGATGAGGACGAAGCGGAACGCGAAGCTGATCCAGGGCCTCCAGGGCATCTACGTCCGCGACTATGAGTTCGACAAGGAGGGCCAGTTCTCCGCGGAGCAGTGGAGCAACTGCGCAAATACTTCGAGACCAGCGACTGGTCGCCCATCGTGAAGGAACGCGAGCGCAAGTCCGCGAGTCCGACCGACGTGATGGTCAAGATGGTCAACGGCGAAACCACGGGCATGTTTGTCCTGGACGGTTGAGCCCAAGGAACTGACCATCGTTCTGATCCTCGGTCCCGTCAAGATGGAGGACCTGGGCAAATTGCACGGAATAGCCGGGCTCGGCAACCTGAGCGGCCTCGCCAAGGACGCGGGCGGCGAAAAAGGCAAAGACAAAATGAAGGATAAGAAAGGTGGAGGCGAATGAGACGACTCTTGTTTGTTCCCGTTGCGCTGATCGTGCTGGCGGTTCCTGCGGTGGTCCTCGCCGGCAGCGGGGACGGTGGCTTCGACGCCATTGTCCACTCCATCGAGAGCCGCTACCACGTGAGGGCGACGCACATTCCTTTCATGGGCTTGATCAGCTTTGCTTCGCGAAAGGCGACGCATGGCGGTGTGATGAGGGCTGCATGTGGCGGAGTTCGAGGCTTTCACCGAAGCGGTTGACGGCGACGAGTTAAACCGCATGGTGGAGAGCAAGCTCGGGCCGGGCTGGGAGCGGATCGTTCGCTCGACCAGCAAGTCGGCCACGAACAGACGCTGATCTTCCTCCACCCTGAAGGCGACAAGATGGGCATGATGGTTGTCGATCTCGATGGCAAAGAGATGAACGTGGTCGAGTTTCATGGATCCGTCGTACCCGAAACACCTGGATGACGATATGGGCCAGTACACGCATCATCATCACGATGACAATACCGACACCGAAGGCAAAGATCACGGACGGCGCGTCAAATTAAGATTAAGTCCTTCTCCGCAACCAGAGAGTCCACATGAAAGGCCACTCGTGCTCGAATGCGGACTCAACCAACCTAGCCAACGGAATCAAGCTCTCCATATGCGCCGACGCGCACCCTTTCTACACTAGCAAGTAGTATGGGCAGCCTCTCTCCGACGCCGGTTTCGAGTTACCGAGGCCGGCTCGCTCCCTCTCCCACCGGCTATCTGCATGTAGGCCACGCCCGTACCTTCTGGACGGCGTGGCAGCGTGCGCGCGCAGCCGCAGGCACGCTGGTGATGCGCATGGAGGATCTCGATCCCGATCGTAGCCGTCAGAATTATGCTGAAGCGGCCATCGAAGACCTGCGCTGGCTTGGGATCCGCTGGCATGAGGGGCCGAAAAAGGCGGACCATACGCACCCTATGTGCAGAGCCGGCGCAAGGCGAGCTACCTCGCTGTGTGGCGCAAGCTGCTGCGCGTGGGCGCCATTTATCCGTGCCGCTGTTCGCGCAAGGATCTTGAGTCTGCCCTGGGAGCGCCTCATGAGCGCAGCACTCCGCAGGGATCGTCGGGCAAGCTCGATCAGGAAGACGATGAGCCGATCTACCCCGGCACGTGCCGCGAACTGCAGATCTACGCGCCGAATTGCCCGGCCGCACCGATCCGGACCAGCACCGAAGCGGACAAGGAGCAGCCCGAGGGCTACAACTGGCGCTTCCGCGTTCCCGACGGCGAGGCCATTGAATTCGTCGATCTGAATCTTGGCCCGCAGCGTTTTATCGCCGGCAAAGATTTTGGCGACTTCGTCATCTGGCGTCGCGACGGCGTGCCAAGCTATCAGCTCGCCTGCGTGGCAGACGACGCGGCGATGCGCATCAATGAAGTCGTGCGTGGCGCCGATCTGCTCAAGTCCACCGCGCGGCAGATCCTGCTGAATCGGGCTCTGGGCTTCAAAATCCAGAGTGGTATCACTGCCGCCTGGTGGTGGACCACAACGGCCGCCGACTGGCGAAGCGACACGACGCGCTCAGCCTGCGGTCGCTGCGGCAGAGCGGTCTTACGCCGATGAACATCCTCGCCGCAGATCTCCCCCGCAGCGCCTAAGCCGCGCGTTTGTCCCTTTGTCCCTTTCTCCCTGTTCCCCGGTCCCTGCCTCTACACCGGCAGCGGATTGCGCTCCGCAAAATTGCGTTGGTGCCAGTACGGATACACGGGCGTGACCGCGCTTGCCGCATCAAGCTTCTTGACTTGATCCGTAGTCAGGTTCCAGCCGGTGGCGCCCAGGTTCTGCTTCAACTGTTCTTCGTTGCGCGCCCCCAAGACGATCGACGACACCGTGGGCCGCTGCAGCAGCCAGTTCAGCGCGATCTGCGGAACGTTTTGCCGGTCTCCTCCGGCAATGTCCTCGATGCGTCGACCACGTTGTAGAGATACTCATCGGCCACCGGCGGCCCGGCGTCGGCGGTCTTGTGCAGCCGGCTCTGCGCGGGCAGCGGCTGGCCTCGGCGGAACTTGCCGGTGAGCGTCCCCAGCCGAGCGGGCTCCAAACCAGCGCGCCCACGCCCTGATCGATGCCCAGCGGCATCAGTTCCCACTCGTATTCGCGGCCGACCAGCGAGTAGTAAACCTGGTGGGCCACATAACGCGTCCAGCCGTAGCGGTCTGCGACAGCCAGCGATTTCATCAGGTGCCAGCCGGAGAAGTTCGAGCACGCCGATGTAGCGGACCTTGCCGTCGCGCACCACTGTCGAGCGTCTGCTGCACCTCTTCGACGGGTGTGAGCGCGTCGAAGCCGTGCAGGTGATAGATGTCGATGTAGTCGTGTTCAGTCGCCGCAGGCTGGCCTCGAGAGCGCGGTCAGGTGTGGCGCGAGGTCCCGCGGTCGTTGGGTCCGGGCCCGATCGGAAAGTAGGCCTTGGTGGAGATGAGGACCTGGTCGCGGCGGCCCTCGATCGCAGCGCCCAGCACCTCTTCGGAGAGGCCGTCGGAATAGCCATCGGCGGTGTCGAAGAGGTTGACGCCGGCCTCGAGGCAGATGTCGACCAGGCGGCGGGCTTCTCGACTCCGTTTTCCCCATGCGCCGAAGAATTCGTTGCTGCCGCCGAAGGTCGCCGCACCAAGGCTGAGACCGGAAACCTGAGTCCGGAGCTCCAAGTAGTCGGTATTCCATGGCGTTTTGGATGAGGGAAAGTTGAATCGGATGCGCAGGTTACGATTTCGTTGGCATTCTGGAATGCGCTCTTGCCGCCATAAACTGGCATATAATGAAGGCATGGCCATGACTTCCCTGAATATCTCGCTACCCGACCCTCTTAAGGCCTATGTCGAAGACCGTGTTGCATCGGGTGACTTTGGAACTCCCAGTGAATTCATTCGAAATCTAATCGGGCAGGACAAGGAACGGCGACTCACGCGAATCGAGTCTGAACTGATTGAGGCACTGCAGTACAGGCAGATCTCAATCGCGGCGGATGAACTTCGGGGGCGCGGCGTGATCTCCGTCTTGCGGGAGAAGCTCGAAAAATCGTGATCCAACTGCGAATTGCCGAAGCAGCTGCTCTCTCCATTCTGGAGCAGGCTGACTATTATCGGCACGCGCTTGACAATGAGCTGGCCGCGCGGTGGGAGGAAGCAGTGGATGAAGCCATTCATTCGCTGCTCTCCATGCCTGATCGGGGCACGCCATGCCGATTTCGATCTCCGGAATTAAGAGGGATTCGATGGATTCTCGTCCCCGGATTAGTCAGGCACATGGTCTTTTACCGGCACTTAGAGCAGGAATCCACCCTTCTTGTAGTTCAGGTACTTCATGGCGCCCGAGACATCGATGTACTTCTCAGTGAAGAGGATCAGGGCTAGCTGGCGTCTCAGGGTCAAACTGACGGGCCAGGAGCACATGGGGGTCCGCCCATCCTTCGGTACGTCGCAATACCTCCAAATGCGGTACTCTCTACCTGAAAGGAGCTTCCATGAGGATACTGGTAGCGGCCGCCCTGATCTTCGCATCGAGCGCGGCCATGCTCGGCCAGCAGCCCGGCGACCCGGCTCCGCTCAAGGTGGGCGATGAAGCACCAAACTTCACGCTCGGCTCGACGGCCGGCACCAAGGTCACGCTGTCCGATTTCAAAGGCAAGAATCCTGTGGTTCTGGCCTTCTTCCCCGCCGCCTTCACCGGTGGCTGAACCAAGGAAATGACAGCGTACCAGGCTGGTATCGCAAAATTTGAAGGCAATGACACCAAGGTCTTCGGCATCAGCGCCGACAACATTCCCTCTCTCCGGGTCTTCTCCGACCAACTGAAGTTGAGTTATCCCCTGCTCAGCGACTTCGGCGGCCGCTCCACGCTGAAGGAGTACGGCGTTTTGCGCCCCGATGGCATGGCCAATCGCGTCACGTACGTGGTGGACAAAGACGGCAAGATTGCATTCGTCGAGGTGGGCAATACCGCCCTCGATCCAACCGCAGCCGATACGGCCTGCAGCCGGCTCGCCCATAAGGCGGCAACGCAAGGCAAGTAGTAAGGACTCACAAAGAGAAAGGGCCTCGACGATCAACCGAGGCCCTTTCTCTTTGTGCAGATTCCAACAGCGGAATTGAACCGACTAGAAAAACACATCGAAAGCCCTGTCTGAGATCCACGCCTCATTGCAGGGGCTTAGGCGAGTTAACCCTGTGCATCCACCGGCGATTGATGTCCGGCCAGAACTCTTTAATCGCGAACGAGGCGGCGTCGATGCCCACATCCACGCCCCACGACGATGCTACGTTGCCGAAGGTTCGCTGGCTGGCAGGATAGTAGGCCGTTGAAAGGGCCGCGGAGGCTCCAGCACCAGCACTTCGCTGACATTGAACTCCTCATGGGCAGAGTCGGAGCGGGTAATGACCGCCCGGCTGAGCGCATAACCGGTGCGCTTCAGGAATCCGCCGTGACCAAGCGTGTAATAACGATTGTCCTGATGAGCGATGGCCGGCACGACGAATTCGACGAAGTAGTTTTCGGTGGTCTGGTCCACGGCCGAATGCCACGGATATTGGCCGTACGCCCCCGGCCCGGTGCCGAACTCGGGCGTCGCGTTGCGCAGGTAGCCGTAACCCGCCAGAGCCACCGGGATGAAGATTGAAGAATAGTCGAAGGAGTCATCGGTCGCGGTGAGGAACTTCTCCTTCACGCTCTGCGCAGGCAGAACGTCGTCTCTGCTCACGGATCGAAAGTTGGGAATCACGCCCAGGATGCGCTTGGTTTGGACCGCCTTGTCGTTTTCGGTTTGCGTCTGGGCTTGCTGGCCGCCCGCCCTCTCCGAGGATTTGGAGTCTTGCCCGCCAGAAGCGGGTTCGGGAGCAGTGAGAACCAGGGAGCCTGACTCTTGAGAACCTGTAGCGGTCGAGGCAGACGCGGAAACCGGAGTTCTCTGGCATAACCCCTCGGAAGACAGATAGATAACGGAAATCAGCACGAGAAGAAAGAGCACTGCGGAGAATCGCGATCGAGAATAGGGGGAAGAGAAAGGCCTCATAATGTGTTGGACCGTCAACCGGGCCTAAAGGATGTGGCCGCCGAGAAAGCTTGAACAAAATGTCATGGACTTCAAGCGGAGACGAGACCCTTGAATCTGACTGGGGAGATGTTGAACCGCAAGCATATTGTAGATACAATATGAGTCGTGTACGTTTGGGACGAGACAAAAAGAAAGTCCAATTTGAAGAAGCACGGGCTAGATTTCACAGACGCATACCTGGTCTACGAGAACCCCAATAAGTGCACATACGACGCCAGCCGTGACCACGAATACCGATTGATGGATGTGGCGCTGGCGGTGATCAAAGGGCGCCTTCTGACTCTCGTTTACGTCGAGCAGGGCGAAGGTGCGCGTGATCTCATTCCGGAACGCCAGCCGCGAGGAGCGCAAGAGATATGAAGAAGACTCAGAGTAAAACCGATTGGAATCGCGTGCGGGCGCATAAGGAAGGCGATCGAATCCCATACGAGCCGGAGGATGGTCCTTACGATCCCAACGACGCCGAAGCGACCCGCGCATTCTTCGAGGGAGCTGACCTGATTCGTGGCGGCAAAGTAGTTCGTCGCGGCAAGCGCAGCCCGCAGAAAGCTCCCACCAAGAAACTGGTTTCGTTACGCCTCTCGCCAGAGGTCGTGGAGCACTTCAAGGCGAGCGGACCCGGCTGGCAGACGCGCATCGACGAGACGTTGGTGAAGGCGATCAGGAAGAGGGCCTAAACATGGAGCCGGAAACCGCTCAGGACAAGGTAATTGCGGATGGGGGATTTCGAATTGAAGTCCATCCCGACAAGTTGACCGTAGTGCCCGACTCTCATGCGAACCAACCCAGAAAGGCTAGCGCATTAAGAACAGTGCTTGTGATGTTGGGCTGTATGGTGGCAGGGCTATACGTGCTTTTAATCCTCGTTCCTCAGATTCTCAATCGCGGCTTCGGGATTTTGGTCCTGGTGGCGTCAATCGGATTGTCGGCACTGTGGCGCTATTGGAGGGGACGAGAGAGCTTGAACTGCACAAGCGAATCTGTCACCTTGGTGCGGATCGCGCCGAGAAAAGGTACGCGGAACCAGAATATTCCCGAGAGAGTCTGTAAAGTGCGTTCGCTTTGGCGTGGTCGCGTTCTTACGTTATGGTTCCATCAACGGACTCGTCTTTGACGCCGCCGGGAAGAAGATTAAGACCCTTCCGCACTTGGAGAGCCCGGAAGCGCAAACAATTCTTCGAGAGTTCGACCGGTTTGGGTACGACGTCATCCACGATATCGGCATGCCAATGCTGGTTGAAATGGCGCTTGAGCGAAGAAAGTCGGGCGTCTAGGCTCACCGACGCGGCCGTTTAAACTGAAGGGTGATCGAGCACATTGAAAGCCGTGCTGCGCGGGACGCGCGACTTATTGCCGCCGGAGACCGCGCTCTGGAACCGCATCGAAGCCACCGCGCGCGCCGTCTTTACCCGTTACAACTTCGGCGAGATTCGCACGCCGGTCTTCGAAGACACGGCGCTCTTTGCCCGCGGCGTAGGCGAAGAGACCGACATCGTCTCCAAGGAGATGTACACCTGGGAGGACCGGGCGCGGGCGCAGTCGGAGAAGACACAGACCCTGACCCTGCGTCCCGAGAACACCGCCGGCGTGGTGCGCGCCTACATCGAACACAAGCTGGGCGAAACCGGCAGTTGCAGAAGCTCTACTACATCGGCCCGCAGTTTCGGCGTGAGCGCCCGCAGAAGGGCCGCTACCGGCAGTTCTCGCAGATCGGCGCCGAGGTGATCGGGCCGCTTCTTCGGGCAGCGAGAGCCCCCTCCGCGACGCCGAAGTGCTGGAGATGCTGGCCACGCTGCTCGACGAGCTGGGCATTACCGGCTGGACCTGCACATTAACTCCGTGGGCTCGGCCGCGGACCGCGCGCGCTATAACGAAACGCTGCGTGAGGCGCTCTATCCCGCTTGCACCGAAGATGTGCGTCGACTGCCAGCGGCGCGCGGTGACCAATCCGTTGCGCGTGCTCGACTGCAAAGTCCCTGAAGATCAGCCCA
>CAWJVV010000013.1:0-186547 GCA_963846375.1 uncultured Acidobacteriota bacterium | reverse complement strand
GAGCCCCGCTCTCATGCGCTATACTCCGCTACGCAATCAACTAGGTTCTTCCGGGAGGAATTGGATGCGTTTCAACAGCATGCGCTCAAATTTGCCGCGCTCGCTGGCTTCGCCGCCGCGCTCAGCTTCGCGCCCGTGCGCGCCGCCGCGCAGGGCGACACCGTTCTCAAGCCCGCCGACACCCAGAAACTGCTTGCCGACAAGGTCTACTACAAGGGCCAGTCCGCGCCCACCCAGCTCCGCAACTCCGGCGGCGTCAAGTTCTCTGACGGCGCTTACATGCTCGCCACCCTGGTCGACAACAGCGGCTACTCCAGCGACGTCCAGGCCAAGTACCAGGCCTACTTCATCACGGAAGACGCTCTGAAAATCGGCGGCCACGACCTGCCCGCCGGCATCTACGGCGTGGGCTTCGTCGCCGACAACAAGTTCATCGTCACCGACGTCGGCGCACACGACCTGCTCACCGTCACCAGCTCCACCGACAGCGACATGAAGCGCCCCACGCCCCTCCAGGTCACCACCGACCCCTCCGGCGGATTCCGCCTCTACTCCGGCCGCCGCTACGTCCGGTTCACCAAATAAAGGGTGCCCCATAGCCGCGCGGAACGGCTTCCACTTCGCCCCGGCTCCCCGGTTTCGGTAGCGCCGGTCACCAGACCGGCCTACGCGCGGGTGTCCACACCCGCACTCGATCAACCGGCTTCACGCTCCCCGGGTGGCGCAGAAGTCCTTCATGACTGCGGCTGCGGTACGACCGCCCCATGACCAACTCGCTTCTTCTTCTCCAGACCCACCCGTGACGGGAATGATCCTCTGCCCACTCCAGCGGCGGTGCATACTCCATACAGGTTCCGAGGAACCGGTCCGAGTTTGTCCCTACACGCCGCAGTATTCTTCTCATATCGGCAAATGGCAATGGATCGCAGGGTGATCAAAATTATGTAGCTTCAAACATGTATCGATCCCTTCGAATGCAAAGATTGTTACTTTATTTCTTTTACCACGCTTATCTGCGGCTCACTTAGCACAAAGAAGCGAAACGCGAGCTGTCCTAAGCTGAACCGCTAGAGCTAAAAGCTGCCTCTGAACCTTCCACCTCCCCGCGCCTCGTCCATACCCCTAGCGAAGGATTTGATGAGGACTTTTTGGATACCTTCTGTGCGAGGGGGTCACTATGCCTACTTAAACAACATTGCCGGTGACGACGACGCACGGTTGATTCCGGTGTGGTCCATTGTCGTTGCCATTGCCGTCTTTGTTCTGGTCGAGTACTATTTCTGGATGGTTCGCCCGACCAGCACCACCATCCCGGACCGCCGCTCGGCCTGCGCATCTACTTCAATCTTTCCTGGGGCGTGGTGGCCTCGCTCTACTTCCTGATGGTGGGCTACATCAGCAAGGATGCGCCGCGGCGCGCCATGAGCACGCGCTTCTGGATGTTCATCTGCTTCGTCATGCCGGCGGCATCGGCGCCGTGCTCTATTTTCTGCTGCGCCAGCCGCAGGTTTTCCGCTGCCCGGCGTGCGGCACGCATGTGCAGGGCGACTTCCACTTCTGCCCGCAGTGCAACTACCAGCTCTCGGCCAGTTGCGGCAACTGCTTCCGCACGGTGCGCGCCACCGATCAGTTCTGCACGCGCTGCGGCCATGAGCTCGCCAGGATCCCATGCCGGCGCGGCTGCGCGTGATGGGCGATAGAAGAGCAGCCTACAGCTCTTAGCTTTCAGCTTGTTCGTGCGATGGGCGATTCCGCTGCATCCGGCCGCGCCGCGAATCCACTGTTTCTCCGCATTGACCCCGCCGGTTCTGCTTCCTACAATCGAATCTTCGGTTGCCATGTCCATCTCCGCGCTCATTATCGACGACGAACAACTGGCCCGCGAGGAGCTGAAATATCTGCTCGATTCGGTGGGCGGCGTCGATGTGGTGGCGCAGGGAGCGAACGGCATTGAGGCCGTCGATCTGATCGAGGAGCATCATCCGGACCTGGTCTTTCTCGATGTGCAGATGCCGGGCCAGGATGGATTCGCCGTCATCCAGCGGCTGATTGAACGGAATCGCGTGGCACTGCGCAGCAAAACGGATCGCGAAGGCTGCAGAGAAGTGCGGCGGCAAGCGCAGACAAGCAGACGGCAGCTCTGCCGCATTTTGTCTTTGCCACGGCCTACGACCAGTACGCGGTGCGCGCCTTCGATGTGAATGCCGTTGACTATCTGCTGAAGCCGTTCGATCGCAGCCGCGGGTCTAGCAGGCCGTGGAGCGGGTCCGCGCGCGGCCGGCCATCGCCGGCGCGCCCGGCACTGCGGCGGCGGACACGGAATCCCAGATCGACAGCCTTGCTGCGGCTGCTGAACCGGCCACAGGCCGCCGAGCCGGGCCGCGCAGCCGGCCAAGCTGATTGTGCAGGCGCAGAGCCGCCTGCTGCTGGTCGACCAGGCCGAGATCTGCTACGCCGCCATCGACGAGGGCGTGATTCGCGTCGTGACGCGAGCTTCGAGGGGCAGTCGAAGTGCCGCACGCTCGAAGAGCTGCTGGAGTTGCTTGACCCGGCGCGTCTTCTGGCGGGCGCATCGCGGCTTTGTGGTCAACATCGACCAGATCCGCGAAGTGATGCCGTGGTTCAAGTCGAGCTACCAGCTGCGCATGAACGACAAGCAGCAGACGGAGATCCCGGTCAGCCGCGCGCAGACCAAGCGGCTGCGCGAACTGTTCAATTCATAAAGCAGCTCAGTCGTAACGCTCGAAGATGATCTGCTTTTTGTGCCAGCCGAAGCCAGCGAGGCGATCGCGCACACTCGACACCATGATATTGAGACCCGCAGATGTAGGTGTAGATGTCGAAGCGCAGTTCCGCGGCCGGGTGTTGCCGGATCGACGGGAAGCGCCAGGGCAAGGTCTGGCCCAGGCGCGCGGCGCGCTCCTCGACGATTTTGGCGACGTGCTCCTGCACGTAGCCGCGCAGGCCGGTCCACTCGGCGCAGCGCGCGGCTTAGCGTGGGCAGGTAGTGGAAGTTGGGCTTGCGTGCGGCAGAGCGCCTCAAACTCGTCGTGGTAGTAGATGCTCGGTTTCGTGGCGCGTGCCGTAGACCAGCCAGATATCTTTGCCGTTGCTGCGGTCGGGGCCGTTCTCGGGAAAGAGCCATTGCGCGAAGGCGCGCATGGGTGCGACGCCGGTGCCGGTCGAGATGAAGATGGAATCCGTGATGGGCTCCTCGAGCACGAAGTGGCCGTGCGGACCCGTGCATCTGAATTGCCGCCGGGCGGCAGATCGGGCAAGTCGGCAAGGTGATTCGAGAAGAAGCCATTCTCCACGCGGTTGACGCACAGCTCGAACGTTGCCCGCGGGCGCCGAAGCGATGGAATAGGCGCGGGTCTGCTGCTTGCCGTTCGCGTCGGTGGCGACCGCGGAGACGAACTGGCCGGCGGTAAAGGGAAAGCTTCCAACTCGTCAAGAACGAATCGAAGTGGTAGCACTGCGCAACTTCAGAGATGCATTCTTTTCGCTCAAGGCGCGCGGTATACAGCTTTCTTTCCAAGGCAACACTCGCGGACAGACGGGATGGGCCCTTGCGGGGGCTGCAGGCAGTATTTCACGGCTGGCCACGGAGGTGGCAAGGGTTCGGTTGGCGAACGGACTATCTGGCCCACGGAGCGCGAAGTGTTCCCGTCAAGCTGCCGACGAGATTCCGCGGTTTGCAGCGACCCACTGCGCGTGGCGGCTCGTGGCGTTGTGACAGGAGTCGACAAAGGAGCGATAGATGTTCTTCCAGTCGTACCGGCGGGTCACCAGATCGCGGCCGGCTTGCGCAAGCCTCATTCTCAGCTCCCTGTCGTGGTACAGGCGCAGGATCTGATCCGCTGCACTTTTCGGGTCGGAGTAAACCAGCACTTCTCGTTCGGGACGCGCCTCAACTCCGCCGAGTCCGAGCGAGGACGTGACGCATGGCAGTCCAAGTGCGAGGTACTCGAGAACCTTGTTTTGAATTCCCGCCGCGGCGCGCACCGGGCACACTCCGCAGAAGGCGCCATCGACGCCCTCGAAGATATGCTCCAGACGCCCGGTCAACTCGACGCCTTCGTACCTGGCGAAGCGGCGGCGGACTGACTCGGGGGCGTTGCCGACAATGCGGAAAACGACCGGCGCCTTGGCTCGGACAGCCGGGAGAATCCTGCGAACAAAGTACTGGCATGCATCCTGGTTCTGCACGCTCACCATATTGCCGATGAACACAATCGCGTTGCCGGACTCGGGAGGGCGATAGGGAAGTAACTCGAGGTCTGTTCCGTTGGGGATTACATCTATCTCGCAGTCTTCGACGGGATCAACAAATCGCCGGTCGGCACGGGAAGTGAGCCACACGCGATCGAATTTTTTGACGATTGCAGTTTCGTAGTGCTGCAATCGTTTTTGTTCGACCGAATAAACGAGCTTCTTCCAACTGCGATTGCCGCTTGTTTGCCGCATGCGCTGGTAGTTCATCGAGATTGCGTCGGTCATCTCCAGCACGCGGGGAATGGGCGCGTCGAGCACGTACTGCCCGGTGCGAATGAGATGAGCGACCACCGCATCGTGATAGGGGAGAAGGAGCTCAACGCGCTCGCGGAATGCGGGGGAGTTGTAGTACGCCAGTTGCAGCGGGCGGCTGCCAGGCAGCGCACGCAGGGTGTTGAGGACCGACCGCCAGCGCGGCAGGTGCACCCGCCAGATGTGCTTGAAGAGCCCATCGTGCGGCTCCAGGCTCATTTCCTCACGCGTTTCGCACAAGCTCAAAAGGGTCAGCTCAAAGTCGCGGCTGAGCGCTTTGCACAGGTGCTGGATCCGGATTCGATCGCCACCGATGACGGGATACGGGAAACGCGGGGTGAGCACCAGCAGGCGCCCTTTCAGCATGCAGCCAACTCCCTCGCTGGCAACGGCTCATCGACTTGCGCGAACTCGTCCCAGAAACTTTGAATAGCGGCGCGTATCGCAGCAGGATGGAACTTGCGTGCCTGCACACGGCCGAGTTCGACCATGCGCGCCCGGAGCCCGGTTTCAAACATGATTCGATGCAGGATTTCCGCCATCTGTCGAGTTGAAGTGGGGTCAAAATAGAGAGCCGCGTCCCCGCCGATTTCAGGAAGAGATGAGGCATTGCTGGCGGCAACGGGAACTCCGCAGGCCATTGCCTCAAGCACCGGAATCCCAAAACCTTCAGCAAGAGAGGGCATCAGGAATACCGCAGCTTTGCGATAGGTTGCGCGCAATTCCTGCTCGGAGAGGTAGGGCAAGAATTCAACGCAATCGCCGATCCCGAGTTGGCGCGCGTGTGCGGCAAATACGGGATGGAACGCCGGTTTGACGCCGGCCACCTTCATCCGCAGTGCCAGAGAACTGGCTGCGCGGAAAAGGGCGAATGCTTCGAGCGCACGATTGAGATTTTTACTTGGGGCCTCACCGGCAACCGCGAGCACATAATTGCCGGGGCCCGTAACAGCGATGTCGTGTACGTACCATTCTTCATTGACGCTGTTGGGAATAATGCGTAAGCGGCGTGGATCGACGCCGAACCGCGAAACAAGCGAGGACGCGGTGAACTGCGAAACGGTCACGATTATCTCGGCACGCGGAATCGCCCGCGGCACGATCAGCCGGCGATAGATGCGTCCGGAGTTCTGATATATCGATCGCGAAGCAGGCAGCGGATCGAGAAAGATGAGGTCATGAACGATGAGAACGAGACGGGCGCCGCGGGGTAGCATGAGCGGCGCGGTGTTGTAGGGAGCGATAAATACATCGATGGCGCGCTGCTTCACCAGTTGTGGAACGGTAAGCTGTTCCCACACGGGGTAGAACGAAGGACCATCGGCGACGAGGCGGAGGTCGGGATCGTGTTCGCCGGCGGCGCAGAACCCGAGCAGGCTTTGTTCCCGGCCGGCAATGAGGGTGCGCAGATACCGGCCCATTCCGCGGTACTGCCCGATACAGAATCGCGCATCGTATGCGATGCGGAGATCGCTCTTCATAGCGCCACCGGCTCTCTTGTGGAATCATGGCGGCTCATCAGGGATTGGCACGCGGCTAGAAGTTCAGTGCAAGTGGTTTCCCATCGGAAGTGCGCGGCGCGCGCGCGGCCTCGCCGGCTGAGATCCGCAGATAGGTCACGATTCTCGACCACCAGGCGAATGGCGGCCGCGATTTCGTCGACTTGATTGGGATTGACGAGGAGCGCCGCTCCGCCAGCTACTTCAGGCAATGCGGTGACGTTTGAAGTTATGACGGGTGTGCCAAGAGCCATGGCTTCGATGACCGGCAACCCGAAACCCTCGTGCAGTGAAGGAAAGACGAGCACCGCCGCAGATTGCATGAGGACGGGCAGATCATCCTGGGAGACATAACCGAGCAGGCGCACGCGCGGGTCAACGAGGTTGGAGTCGAAGACGCGCCCGCGCCAGTTGCCGCCGACAATCGCGAGCTGCAGATCAGGGCGGTATCCAGCCAGCAGACGAAAGGCTTCGAGAACGCGCGTGTTGTTCTTGCGGGGCTCCGTTCCGCCCAACGCAAGGACAAATGGCGATTGAAGGCCGTGTCGGCGCAGAACACTCGTGACGCCGGCTGGATCAGCTAACCGCGTCATCTCGACTCCAAGCGTGATTTTGCGAATCTTCGTTTCAGGCACGCTGAGGCCGCTTACGATCTCGCGCCTGGAGTGCTCAGAGTTTGTGAGGATGAGGTCTGTTCGTCGCGCCGCGGCGCGAATCAAGACGTTGTAGTAAAACCGGTGCGCGGCATTCCGAAAGACAGTAGATGGAAACCTTAGCGGAATAAGATCGTGCACCATGGACACAATGCGCGCGCGGGTGGGGAGAAAGGGCAGCTCCTTATCAAGAAATGTAATGAAGATATCGATGCGGTCGCGCGATAACTGGCCGGGCAGCCAGGTATTGGCCCAAGCCAGCTTGTGTGACGGCCCTCCACAACGGCCTTCAAGGTTTGAGTGACAACTAAGTTCTAAATCCGGATTGGCATTGAAGTAAGCAAAGTATTGATTGACGTTATCGAAATCAGGTAACGACGCGAGCACATTTTGCGCGATGGTGCCGATGCCGGTGCGCGGCCACAAAGCCGGCCGGCCATCGATCGCGATACGAAGCCTGTCATTCGTCATATGCTCTTAGCGTTTGCCGGATGGTTCCGATCCGCGCGAAATGCGGGGGTTTAGTTGCTTATCGCCGGCTGTCGATCGTGCCGGGTGCGCGCCAATATCCAACAAGCGCCTGCCGCGGTATAACCCAGGGCGATGAGGCTTGTTGCCAAAAATCGCAAAATAGTTGGATGCACGAACCGGGCGGCAAGAATATACAGGCAAGCCAGGGGGAGTACGCCAACCCAGGCTAGAGCGATGCTTCGTGCCCTGTTTCCATACCATTGCGGCCGTGTACTGTCGAAGATCGGACGCGCCAGTACAATCCCTTTCAGTGTGGTGGAAACGATGAGATTTGTGGTGATGGATGCGATCAGGATTCCCGCAAAGCCGAAGTACCGGGAGAGCAGTACGCCGGTGACGACATAAAAAGGCACTTCGATGGCGGGAATCCAGAATCCGATTTCAAAGGCGCCCTTGGCAATGATGAAGATGTCGTCGACGACTTTGACGATGTTGAGGAACAGGGCTACGCCGAAGAGAAGAATTCCGGAGCGGTCAATGACCGGGTCGGCGCCGAAGGCGAGAGCAACCACAGTAGAAGCGCTGAACCAGAAGGCAAGCATCAACACGGCGCCGATGAAAGCGACGATGAGTTGGGCGGTGACGTACTGGCGGCGTCGATTGGCGGCGTGATGGAGAAGTTGCATGCGCGCCACCGTAGTGGTGAGTGATGCGGCGACCAGGCCGACGATGCTCAACAGCGCCGCGGCAACATACTGGAACTTTGCATAATCCCTGACGGTAACCAGCGAAGTGGTGATGGAGAGGATGATGAAGTCCGATTGGTAGTAGGCCACGCCGGCGACTCTCTGGATCATGACGAACTTGGCGCGCTTGCGAACCTGCCGGGCGGCGTCGCGCCAGGGCTCTGGGCGGAATTGAGGAAAGGCGCGGTGAAACGCCACGCGCAATGAGATCAATTCGCCGATGGTGAGTGTGGCGATGGCGGCCGGCAAGAGGAGATAGTTGTGGAAATGGATGGCGAGCGGGAGGCCGATGCCGGTCTTGAGAAGATACCCCGCGGCAAAGGTGAAATTGACGCGATCGAGCCGCTCAGCGGCGTTGAGATAGACCTGCAGGTGCGTCACCATAAGTTGCAGGAGGCCGGTAATGGCGATGCAGCAAAGGGTGACGACCATGGTGCCAAGCGGCACTGCTCCATGCACGAAGCGCGCATACGCGAAGACGGCGGGGAAGATGATGAGCGAGCCGAAGAAGGCAAGCAGGCGCACATCGTGACGCAGCGCGAGGACGATTTGCGCGGCGCGCGGGAAGTTGCGCTGAAGGACCGGTTCGTAGAGGAACGTGGTGGCGGATTGCGACAGGCCTAATTCGAGCAGCGTTACGTAAAGCAGCACCTGGTTACAGAGTGCATTGAGCCCGGTGTAGCCGCCGCCCCAGTACTTGTCGACGAAGCGCAGTTGTAATACAGCGGCGATGAGGCGGGCGCTGAATAGAGCAACCGCTGAGATGGCGTTGGGGAGGTGACGAAGGCGCGGCGGGGCGTCGGTGCCGGGCGCGGCTTCATCCATCGCGAGAGGTTCCGCGGACAGCACCAAATCGGGGGATGGAGTGGAGTCCTTGCTTGTAAAGGCATGCATGATAGGCGCTGGGCGTTTATGGACGGGGGAAATCTCGATTCAAAGACTTGGATGCGGGCGGCGGGTGTTGCGCGCAGGGCGGGCGGCCTCGCATACTACAGGGCGGGTGTTGCGGCAGCGGAAAGGGTTTGCCTTGGCCATATCGAAAATCTATCCCAACGCGCGCGCTGCGCTGGAGGGCATTGTTGAAGATGGGATGACCATTGCGGTCGGGGGATTCGGATTGTGCGGCATCCCCGAGGCGCTGATCGTGGCTCTGCGCGACACGGGCAAAAGGAATTTTACCGTTGCCAGCAACAATGCGGGGGTGGATGACTGGGGCTTGGGGATGCTGCTGCAGACGCGGCAGATTCGCAAGATGATTTCGAGTTACGTAGGAGAGAACCGGGAGTTCGAGCGGCAGTTTCTGGCGGGCGATCTGGAGGTGGAGTTCTGCCCGCAGGGCACTCTGGCGGAGCGGATGCGCGCTGGGGGCGCGGGGATTCCGGGATTTTACACGCGCACCGGGTTTGGGACTTCTGTGGCCGAGGGGAAAGAAGTGCACGAATTTCGATGGTGTTGCTTACATCCTGGAGCGCGGGATTCGCGCGGACCTGGCGCTGGTGAAGGCGTGGAAGGGCGATCGCAGCGGGAACCTGATCTACCGCAAGACGGCGCGCAATTTCAATCCCATGGCGGCTACGTGCGGGCGCATTACGGTGGCGGAGGTGGAGAATCTGGTGGATACCGGCGAGCTTGAGCCGGACCAGATCCACACGCCGGGCAATCTTTGTGCAGCGCATTGTGCACAACCCGGGCGCAGAGAAGCGCATTGAACAGCGGACGATTCGGAAGGGATAGGTTCGAAGATGGCCTGGTCACGGGAACAAATGGCGCAGCGCGCGGCTCAGGAGTTGCAGGACGGGTACTACGTCAACCTCGGCATCGGCATTCCGACGCTGGTGGCCAACTACATTCCGAAGGATATTCACGTGACGCTGCACTCGGAGAATGGGCTGCTTGGGATTGGGCCGTTCCCGACGGAGGATGAGGTCGATGCGGATCTGATCAACGCGGGGAAGCAGACGGTGACGGCGCTTCCGGGCGCAAGCTTCTTTTCGAGCGCGGACTCGTTTGCGATGATCCGCGGCGGGCATATCGATCTGGCGATTCTGGGCGCGATGCAGGTTTCCTTGCGCGGGGACCTGGCCAATTGGATGATCCCCGGAAAGATGATCAAGGGTATGGGCGGCGCGATGGACCTGGTTGCCGGGGTGCGGCGCGTGGTGGCGCTGATGGAGCACACGTCGAAGGACGGCCAAACCAAGATCCTGAACGAAGTGTTCCCTACCCCTCACGGGAACCGGCGTGGTGAGCCGCATCATTACCGAGCTTTGTGTGCTCGACGTAACCGGCGATGGATTAAGGCTGGTGGAGCTGGCGCCGGATGTGGGGCGCGAGGAAGTGGAAGCGAAGACGGAGCCGAAGATCCTGGCTTGAGTGGGTCAGCACGACTTCTGACGCGCCCTGGCGACGCGCGACTGGGTTTCTTTGCCCAACACTTCCCTGATGAAAGCGCCGGCTGCGATCAGGCGATCGAGGTCGACTCCGGTTTCGACGCCCATGCCGTTCAGCATGTACAGCAGATCCTCCGTCGCGACGTTGCCGGCTGCACCGGGTGCATACGGACATCCGCCGAGGCCGCTGACGGACGCGTCGAAGACACTGACGCCCATCTCGAGCGAGGCGTAGATATTGGCGAGGGCCTGGCCGTAGGTGTCGTGGAAGTGCCCGGCGAGATGCTCGACAGGAACCTGTGCTGCGACGGCGGCGAGCATCTGTTGTGTGCGTTTCGGCGTGCCCGCGCCGATGGTGTCGCCGAGCGATATTTCGTAGCAGCCAGCGGCAACGAGCTTTCCGGCCACATCGGCAACCCGCGCGGGCGCGATTTCCCCTTCATACGGACACACGAGTGCGCAGGAGACGTAGCCGCGTACACGAATGCCGGACGTGCGAGCGCCGTCGAAGATGGGCGCAAATCGCTCCAGGCTTTCGGCGATGGAGCAGTTGATATTGCGCTGCGAGAAGGTCTCGGATGCGGCGGCAAAGACGGCCACCTCGTTTGCGCCAGCTTCGACCGCGGCTTCAAAGCCGCGCAGATTTGGAACAAGCACGGGATAGGTTACGCCGGCACGGCGCGGCAGTTCGCGCATGAGCTCGGCGTGATCGGCCATCTGCGAAACCCACTTGGGCGAGACGAATGCGGTGGCTTCGATGGTTTTGAGGCCTGCGTCGGCAAGCAATTCGATCAACCGAATCTTGGTAGCGGTCGGCACGGGCTGAGCTTCGTTCTGGAGCCCATCGCGCGGGCCAACTTCCACAATACGCACCTGACGCGGAATCTCCATTTCAGCGCTCGCTCGCTTCATCTCGATTGAAGCTCAACAATTGCGCGCCTTCATTGACCTGATCGCCCACATTGAAGTGGAATGCCTCCACGCTGCCTTCGGACGGCGCATAGAGGGTACATTCCATTTTCATTGCTTCGAGAACCATCAGCGCTGCGCCTTTCTGCACCTTTTCGCCAGGCGAGACCGCGAGCGCAACAACGCGGCCGGGCATGGGCGCCAGGAAGCTGCTCTCGCCGGCGCGGTGCTCCGACTCGACATCGAGCGGATCATCGTAAGTGAAGACGAGTCGTCTATCACCGGCGAATACATAGAGTTTCCCGTTGTATTGGATGACGTTCGCACGGAGATGATTCGGACCGATCGAGGCAGACAGGCTGCCGTCGTCGTCAAATGACCCGGCGACGTCAAATGGCGAATCGCCAATGGTCATGCGGTATGTGCGACCGCTGTAAACGACCGACACAGTCGTGGGCTTTTCCGCATTGGTAAACGTCAGCGTGCGCGTGAAAGCGCCGTTCAGGCGCCATCCATCGGTCATGGCCCAGGGTGAGCTTGGCATAGCCAGGCTTGCAGCGGCGCGTTCGCGTAGAAGAATCGCCAACGCAGCAATCGCAAGCGCCTGCTCGTCCGGTGCCGAATCGGCGGATGTAATCCACTTCTGCTCGCGCTCAATCAGGCTGGTGTCCAGCCGAGGCTCAGTGAAGGAAGGACTTGTGACGAGCTTCTGGAGGAATGCAATGTTATTGGCAACGCCGACAATCTGGCACTTGCGCAAGGCGTTGTCCATCCGCTGCAGAGCAAGTTCTCGCGTGTCATCCCACACGATCAGCTTGGCGATCATGGGATCGTAGAACGGAGTGATGCTGTCGCCCTGCTCTACGCCGGTATCGATGCGCACGTGTTCACTCGCGACCGGGAATCGCAGATGTGCGAGCTTCCCGATCGACGGGAGGAAATCATGCGCGGGGTCCTCGGCGTAGATTCGGGCCTCGATGGAGTGCCCCCGCATGGTGAGTTCGTCCTGCTCCAGCGGGAGCGGTTCGCCGGCCGCCACGCGGACCTGCCATTCCACGAGATCGAGGCCTGTGATCATTTCGGTGACCGGGTGCTCGACCTGCAGCCGCGTGTTCATCTCCATGAAGTAGAAACGGCCCTGATGATCGACGAGAAATTCGACGGTGCCTGCGCCGACATAGCCCACCGCACTTGCTGCGCTGCATCCTGCCTGACCAAGGGATTGCCGGAGTTCGTCGGAGATCAGCGGAGCCGGGGCTTCTTCGATGACCTTCTGGTTGCGCCGCTGCACGGAACAGTCGCGCTCGAACAAGCTGAGCACATTGCCGTGCGTGTCACCAAAGACCTGTACCTCGACATGGCGTGGTTGCACCAAGCATTTTTCCACCAGCACAGAATCGTCCCCGAAGGCGGCTGCGGCCTCGCGCTTGCATGACATGAGCGCAGCCTGAAAGTGATCGGGGCCGTCGACACGGCGCATTCCTTTGCCGCCACCGCCGGCATTGGCTTTGATCATGACCGGGTAGCCGATTGCGTCCGCCTGCTTTTCGAGGAATTCCGGATTCTGTTCTGATCCGTCGTATCCCGGTGTCATCGGCACACCCGCATCGCGCATGAGACGCTTGGCAGCGGCCTTCGAGCCCATCGTGCGGATGGCCGCAGGCGGCGGCCCGATGAAGACGATACCGGCTTGCGCGCAGGCTTCAGCAAACTCCGCGTTCTCTGAGAGAAACCCGTAACCAGGATGAATGGCCTGGGCGCCGGTGTTCCTGGCTGCCTCAAGAATGCGGTCGATGGCCAGGTAGCTCTCGAGTGAGCGGGCGGGGCCGATGCGGACGGCCGTGTCGGCCAGCCGCACATGGCGGCTGTTTGCATCGGCATCGGAATACACCGCCACGGCGCGAATCGCCATCTTGCGGCAGGTCTCGATGATGCGGCACGCAATCTCGCCGCGATTGGCAATCAGGATGGTGTCAAACATGCGGCATCACCGTGGCGGCACCCAGGATGCGGAACGCTTTTCGAGGAAGGCTGAAAGGCCTTCATGCGCCTCGGGCTCAGACCGAATGGTAGCAATGCGCACCGCGGTGTCTTCCATGAGTTCAGGTGTCATAGCTCGGCCGGCCACCGCGTCCATCAGATCCTTCGCAGCCTTCTGCGCGCCGGGAGCTCCCGCGAGCAGGTTCTCGATGACGGTATCCAGCCTGGCGTCGAGTTCCTCAGCCCCAACTGCCTCATGCACCAGGCCAATCTTCTCAGCGTGCGCGGCAGAGATACGTTCGCCGGTGAGGAAGAGACGGCGCGCCCATCGAGGACCGATTGCCTGCACGACATATGGCCCGATGGTGGCGGGGATGAGCCCTAGTCGCACCTCCGACGTGGCGAAGACCGCTGCCGTCGAGGCGATTGCGATATCGCACACGCTGACGAACCCGAAGCCGCCTCCGATGGCAGCGCCATGGACGCGTGCGATGGTGGGCTTGGGGCATGCGGCAATGGCGTGGAACATCTCGGCGAGTTCGCGCGCGCTTCCCAGATTGTCGAGTGGGGCAGCCGCCCCCTGGCGTTTCATCCACTCGGCATCGGCGCCGGCGGAAAAGCTCTTGCCGCGTCCGGAGAGCATGATGACGCGAACGGTTGCATCTTCGCCCAGCGACCGAAACACCGCCGTTAATTCGTGGATCATCTCTTCATTGAGCGCGTTATGCACCGCGGGCCGGTTCATCCAAACCCAGGCCACGGAGCCGCGCTTTTCAACTTCGAGGGTTTCCTCTGCCATTGAACCTCACATGCGGAAGACGCCGAAGCGCGTGGGCTCGACGGGTGCGTTCTGCGCGACGGCGAGGCCCAGCGCCAGGGCGCGACGGGTGTCGAGGGGATCGAGGATGCCGTCGTCCCAAAGGCGCGCCGTTGCGTAATAGGGATTGCCCTGCTCTTCGTATTGGTCCCGGATTGGCGTCTTGAACGCCTCCTCGGCCTCGGCGCTCCAGGTTTTACCTTCAGCTTCCATGGCGTCACGGCGCACGCGGGCCAGCACATTGGCCGCCTGCTCGCCGCCCATCACGGAGATGCGCGCGTTGGGCCACATCCACAGCAATCGCGGGTTGTAGGCGCGGCCGCACATGCCGTAATTCCCTGCGCCGAAGCTGCCGCCGATGAGCACCGTGAACTTGGGCACGCGCGCGCAGGCAACGGCGGTCACCATCTTGGCGCCATCCTTGGCGATGCCGCCGTTTTCGTATTTTTTGCCGACCATGAAGCCGGTAATGTTCTGCAGGAAGACAAGCGGAATGCCGCGCTGGGCGCAGAGTTCGATGAAGTGCGCGCCTTTCTGCGCCGATTCAGAAAACAGGATGCCATTGTTGGCCAGGATTCCGACGGCATAACCCTGAATGTGCGCGAAGCCCGTGACCAGTGTGCTGCCATAACGCTGCTTGAATTCGTCGAGGCGGCTGCCGTCGACCATGCGCGCGATGACTTCGCGGATTTCGAAGGGCTTGCGCGTGTCGGAAGGCGCGATGCCGTAGATCTCCTCGGGATCAAAGAGCGGATCCTCTGGCGCCGCTTGCGGTCCGGGCGGCTTGGGGCGGTTCAAGTGCGAGACGATGCGACGCACCATGGCCAGGGCGTGGGCATCGTTCTCGGCAAAGTGGTCGGCGACCCCGGAGATTCGGGTGTGCACGTCGGCCCCGCCCAACTCTTCGGCGGTGACGTCTTCGCCGGTTGCCGCCTTCACGAGCGGCGGGCCGCCCAGGAAGATGGTTCCCTGCTCCTTCACAATCACCGCTTCGTCCGACATCGCCGGAATGTAAGCGCCCCCGGCCGTGCAGGAACCCATCACGCAAGCGATTTGCGCGATGCCCTTCGAACTGAGGTTGGCCTGGTTGTTGAAGATGGCGCCGAAGTGATCGCGGTCGGGAAAGACTTCGTCCTGGAGCGGCAAGAATGCGCCTCCGGAGTCGACCAGGTAGACACAAGGCAGGCAGTTCTCGAGCGCAATCTGCTGGGCGCGAAGATGTTTCTTGACCGTAAGCGGAAAATAGGTGCCGCCTTTCACGGTGGCGTCGTTGGCGATGATGGCGCATTCCTGCCCGCTGATGCGGCCGATGCCGGTGACGATGCCGGCGCCGGGGACATCGCCGCCGTACATGCCATTGGCGGCCAGGGCGGACAGCTCCAGAAACGGTGTGCCCGGATCGAGCAGCAGGTCGACACGCTCGCGAACGAAAAGCTTGCCGCGCGATTTGTACTTTTTGCGCGCTGACTCCGAGCCGCCGAGGGAAGCCTGTGCGGTCTTATCACGCAGTTCCTGGACCATCGCGCGCATGCGTTCGGCGTTGGCTACGAACTCTGGGCCGCGCGTGGACAGCTGGGATGCGATCACGGTCATCGATTCGGCACTCCATTGGGGGCGTGGCTCACGCGGTCTCCTTGAACAGCTCGCGCCCGATGAGCATGCGACGGATCTCCGACGTGCCGGCGCCGATTTCGAAGAGCTTGGCGTCGCGCCACAGCCTGCCCGTGGGATGCTCGTTGATATATCCGTTGCCGCCCAGGGCCTGGATCGCCTGGCCGGCCATCCACGTCGCCTTTTCGGCGGAGTAGAGAATAGCGCCCGCGCAGTCCTTGCGGACGCTTTCGCCGCGGTCGCAGGCCTGAGCCACCGCGTACACATAGGCGCGACAGGCGCTGTAGCCGGCGTACATGTCGGCCAGCTTGCCCTGCATGAGTTGGAACTCGCCGATGGGCTTTCCGAACTGCTTGCGCTCGTGCACGTAAGGGATGACGACGTCGAGGCTGGCGGCCATGATGCCGAGAGGGCCGCCGCAGAGCACCAGTCGCTCAAAATCGAGGCCCGACATGAGAACGCGAACGCCGCCGCCGACTCTGCCGAGAACATTCTCTTCGGGTACCTCGCAGTCGCGAAAGACGAGTTCGCAGGTGGGGGAGCCGCGCATGCCCAGCTTGTCGAGCTTTTGCGAAGTCGTGAATCCTTTGAATCCGCGCTCGACGATGAAGGCCGTGATGCCGCGGGAAGCCGCCGTGGGCTCAGTCTTGGCGTAGACGATGAGGGTGTCGGCGTCGGGACCGTTAGTGATCCACATCTTGCTGCCGTTGAGGACAAAGACGTCGCCGCGTTTGTCGGCCCGAAGACGCATGCTGACCACGTCGGAGCCGGCCTCAGTCTCAGACATGGCGAGCGCGCCGATGTGCTTGCCGCTGATGAGGTCGGGCAGGTACTTGCGCTTCTGCGCCTGGCTGCCGTTCTTGGCGAGTTGGTTGACGCAAAGATTGGAGTGCGCCCCATACGACAGCCCGATAGAAGCGGAAGCGCGCGAGATCTCTTCCATGGCAATCACGTGCTCGAGATAGCCGAGGCCCGCGCCTCCGTAGTCCTCGTCGACGGTAATGCCAAGCAGACCGAGATCGCCCATCTTACGCCAGATGCCGCGGGGAAAACAGCTCTCGCGATCGACCTTGTCGGCCATGGGCGCCAGCTCAGCCTGGGCAAACTGGCGCACAGAGTCGCGCAGCAGCGCGATGGACTCGCCCAGTTCAAAGTTCAGACCTTTCACATGCATCTCCTGGAACGGCCGCGCATTCGGAAGGAAATATCTGCACGAACTGTAATGAATTTTGATGCCGGGCGAGTCTGGCTCGCGCGGCAGTTAGCCCAAAGGAAGGTTCTGGCTCGCTGCATGTCTCACTTCGGGAGACAATACACCCGCCGCGCCGGGGTCGTCCAGATGGGGCAGCGCAGGCAGAAGAACCGGCTGATAGCTACAGCGGCTGGCCGAGACGCTTTTCCAGCTGCGCCCGGTACGTGCGGCTGACGCGGGTGCGGGCGCCGTTCCGCAGAACCGCGTCAAACTCGCCGTGCGAGATGGGCTCAAGCTGCACAATGCTTTCGATATTTACGATCGCAGAGCGATGGACGCGGACGAAGCGGCGCGGGTCAAGGCGTTCGGCCACCTCATTCAGCGCCGCGCGATAGAGCAGTTCCTTGCCGGCGACGTGCAGGTTGACGTAGACCCCGGCGGCCTCGATCCAGTCGATATCGACGGCGCGGACGAACCGCGTGGAGCCGCCGGACTTGACCACCAGGCGGTCCCAACGGCGGTCGGCTGCCGAGGGGGCCATCGAAACCATCTTCATGACGCGCTGCCCGAACTCGCGCAGGCTGCGCTCGTCCAGACGCGTTTTGACCCGCGCCATCATGCCTTCGAAGCGCTCGTCACTAAAAGGCTTTAGAAGATAGTCGAGGGCGTTGGCCTCGAAGGCCCGGAGAGCGTGCTGGTCATATGCCGTGATGAAAACCGTCAGCGGCATCTCCGCGGCGCCAATCGCTTCCACCACGCCGAGGCCGTCGAGCTCCGGCATCTGCACGTCGAGCAATACCAAAGCAGGCTGATGATCGAGGATGGACTCGACGGCGGCCTGACCGTCTGCCGCTTCAAGAATCGTGCCGATCGACGGATCCCGCCGCAGCAAGTCGATCACGCGTTGGCGCGCCGGCGCCTCGTCATCCACTACCAGGACCCGCATCAACTCACCCGAGGTCATTCTTCATCTCCCATTACGCGAAGGGGAAGCAGAATCTCCACGGCTGTTCCACCCTCCGGTCTGCGCTTTACCACAAACGAGTTTTCATTCGGATAAAGGCCAGCCAGCCGTTCTCTGGTTACGGATAAGCCCAGCCCCGCCGACCGCTCCATCGACCATGCATGCGGCAGTCCGGCGCCATCGTCTTCCACCCTGATCGACAGGTTGTCTCCAATCTTCTGCGCCGTTACGGTGACAGTACCCCCGGTCGCTCGGCGTGAGATTCCGTGCCGGATGGCATTCTCGACCAGAGGCTGCAGAAACAGCGATGGGACCGAAGCGTATCGCACGTCGGGCGCCACATCGACGATGACCTCAAGCTGGTCACCAAAGCGAATCTTCTGAATCTCCAGGTAGTGATCGAGGAAAGCCAGTTCCTCGGCCAGGGGGACTTCCTGCCGGTCCTTGGTCTCGAGCGACATCCGCAAAAGATCGCCGAGGTGTTCAATCATGCTCCGCGTCAGGCGCGGGTCGCGTTCCACGTGCGAAGAGATGGTGTTAAGGGCGTTGAAGAGGAAGTGCGGATCGAGTTGCATGCGAAGCGCGTTGAGACGGGCCTGGCTGTAGCTCTTTTCCAACTTTTGCAGGTTCAGCTGGCTGCTCATGTAATGCCCGTAATACCGATACGCCTGCAGCGCCCCGATGAGCATCCAGTAGATCAGGCTGCTCCAGATGAACCAATCCACAAAATCCGAGTTGAACATGCCTTGGGGCGTGAGGTGGCTCCATTTCACTCTGCCCACAGCCGCCTGAAGGACGAAAAATACCCAAATGTAAATGCTCGTGAAGATGACATCGCCAACCACGAACGCTGCAATTCGCCGCCCGAACTCCTGCCCGGTGAACGGGAGGCGGCGATCTGCCACAACCATGAAGGGAGCAATCAGACCCCAGGCCCACCACTGCGGAAGCGACAGGTTCCAATTCGTCTTCCACATGGGCAGGGCAAAAATAACACCGATGACGGTCGACCCAACCGCCAAGAGGAATGCGCGCCCAAGCAGCGAGTTTGTGAGGCCACGGCCAATGGCGAGCCGCGGAGTTTCCTCTACGGTCGCGATTCTTCCGGCATCAGCGATAGTTGCCATAGCCACTCCCTGGAGTCCGATGGAGTTCCGGATCTTTCTTTTTCGAATAACACCGTATTATCCAACTTTCGAGCGGGTCCGGAAATGGCAGCCCGAGCAGCGGTAATCGCTGACGGGGCGGAAGAGCACGGCGGCCGCGAGCTGCAGACCGCCGGATCTCCGCAATTGGCGGGCACAACGGCAACTCCACCTGATGGTCACCCGTTCCGCACTCCATCGGAAGGACCGATCGTCTTGCATGGCAAAGAGCCTAGGCGTGAGAGATTTTGCTGTCGACAAATCTGTCGCCATCGGGACTCTCGCGCAATCCAGTCGGCCATTTCCCTTCCGAGCCGCAAATCTATGGGCAACCTCGGCTTCCGTGCAACTTCAATACTTGGTAACATAAAGGGGCACACTAGCCGGACAATCCGGGCACACATTGATGGGCAACGAAAGAGGTTTATGTGGCCAACACCACCAAAATTGAAGACAAACTGGAACGGAAAAAGGTCAAGCGGGCCGCCCGCAAGAAGGCCGCTCCCAAGGCCAAGCGGACCGCGCCCCGCGGATCGAATAAGAAAAAGTTGAAGAAACTCGCGCGCGGCCAGTCGAAGCGCTAAACCGGGTCGCAATTCAGCCAAAAAGCGGCTGCGAAGGAACTCTCTTTCGCAGCCGCCCGCCTCTCCCCTTATCATTCCCTCATTCTGGTTTTGATCAGGAACCGCCCAGCTGTAGTCGACAGAGGGCGACGAGGAGAACCGCACTGCCCAGCCAACTGGTTGCCCGGAAATCCATTGACAAGCTGATCCGTGACTCGGAAGATCCCGAGCATGCACTGAAAAAGAGCCTTGGGCCCTGGTCGCTGACCGCGCTGGGTATTGGCGCCGTGATCGGCTCGGGGATTTTCACGGTCATCGGCACCGCGATTTCAGGCAGCAAGATGAGCATCTCCAGCGTTCTGGGCACGCCTGTAGCCGACTACATCGTGCATCACACGGCGCTGGGAGGACGGCCGGGAGCAGGACCTGCCATCTCGATCTCTCTGGTTCTGGTGGCGATTGTCTGCGCCTTGACGGGCCTCTGCTACGCGGAGCTCGCCTCGATGATCCCATTGCGGGGTCCGCATATACCTACACCTATGCCACGATGGGCGAGCTGATAGCGTGGATTATCGGCTGGGATCTGATTCTGGAGTACGCCGGATCGAACATGACCGTCAGCGTAGGCTTTGGCGCACATGTGGTCGACTTCCTCGACTGGTTTGGCATACAACCACCATCAAATGGATCACGCCGGCCTATCTATCCGACGGAATGACCGACCTGCAGGGAACATGCTTTATAACCCCGGCTGGCATTTCGGCTTCAACATTCCCGCGTTTCTCATTGTGCTGCTGTTGACCGTGATTCTGGTCCGCGGCATCCGCGAATCGGCCAGCGTGAACAACGCCATGGTCGGAATCAAGATTGTCGCCATCCTGATCTTTGTCATGGCGGTGGCCGGCTATCTGCACCCGGCCAACTGGCACCCCTACATGCCCAATGGCTGGTCGGGCGTGCTCACCGGCAGCTCCATCATCTTCTTCACCTACATCGGATTCGATTCGGTCTCGACTGCGGCGGAAGAGTGCAAGCGACCCCAGCGAGATCTGCCCATCGGCATCATCGCCACGCTCATTGTGTGTACCGTGCTTTATCTTGCGGTCGCGGTGAGCCTCACGGGCCTGGTCCCGTGGCAATCGATGGTGGATGACGCCGCGCCGGTAGTGAATGCACTGAAGAAGCTTTCCGTCCTTCCGGGTGGGCATCCCCTGCACCTTGTCCGGCTCATCGTGCTGATTGGAGCGATGATGGGGATGATTTCATCGTTGCTGGTCTACCAGCTCGGCCAGTCGCGGGTGTGGTTTTCCATGTCGCGCGACGGGCTTCTGCCCAAGATCTTCTCGTCGGTCCATCCCCTCTTCCGTACCCCTGCCTTTTCCACCTGGGTGGCGGGATTCCTGGTAGCGATTCCATCCGGGCTGTTCGACATCGAGCTTCTCACTGACCTGTCGAATATCGGCACGCTGTTTGCGTTCATGCTGGTGTCAATCGGAGTGATCATCCTGCGCTACCGCGATCCCAACCGCCGGCGCGGCTTTCGCGTGCCCGGTGGGCCGATTATTCCCGTGCTCAGCGCCACCTGCTGCCTTCTGCTCATGGCTGGATTGCCGATTATCACCTGGATCCGGTTCTTCGGCTGGCTCTGTCGATGGGCTGCTGATCTACTTCTTCTATAGCCGGCACCGGTCGGAGTTCGCCAAAGCAAGGTAATCAAGCCGATTGTCGGAATTGTCCTTCGCAGGGCGAAAAGGGTCAGGGCACGATTTTCACAGCTTGCCGAAGAATTCTGCTGCAGAGCACGAAGCGTCAGGGCACGATTTTCACCGCTTGCTGAAGACTTCTGATGCAGGGCACGAAGCGTCAGGGCATGACTTTCAGTCGTGCCGCAAAGCCCCGGAAAAGATGCGGGGCTTTAGCCCCTCAGGGACACCTTCGGGGTAATGTCCGAGTTCGCGGTAATACGACCGTGATCGAGCCTCTCGTTGTCACCCGACTACGAGTAGAGATAACCTCTTGTTCAAAGCTCATGATGATTCGACATTCGTTTGTGATTGCAGTGGCTGCGCTGATTCTTGGCAGCGCCTTTTGGATTACGCACCTCCGAGTTCAGGAGCAAGAACGCATCGGTATCGGGCGCGCGATATTTATCTTCCTTGTTACGCTTCTTGGTACGAGCCTTCTAACTGTGCTCTTTGGGGCTTTGTTCATTTTCGCGGCTGATAGCCTCGCAATGGCCGTAATGAAGCCGTCTTTGGGTCGCTCTGTCGTGGTACTTTACGCCCTGATATTTGGTGTTCCGCTGGGGGCTATTGTTGCGGTTACGTTAATGTGGCGGAGCAGTAAACCGATGTGGGAAGATTGAAGCAAGATGAAGCGCGTCGTTGTGGTTGTATCGTGGCCAAACGGGAAGTAGCTCCATTTTGGGTTGGGTCTCGTTTCGGGTTGTACTCCGGCATCGGCAAAATCCGCGTAAAACGATACATCGGATTCCGAGGTATCTCAGGCCAACGAAATGCATCGGATTCCGAGGCATCAAGCTTAACTGCTCTTCCGGGCCTCGCCTTGTTTGGCCGACGGGCAGGAGCGGCATTCACGCAATGCTGGGCCGAACCCATCACACCCGCGCGTGACCGCCCGCACAGAATCCCGTCTCCAGCCGGCGCAAACTTCCACTCAGGTTCCCGGCAACCGAGGGGGAGATGTGTCCCTCCTCGGTTTCCTCGATCAGAGAGACAAAAAAATCATCTCATGGATATCCACATCTTCGCCTTTTTTGCCACAGCAATACAATTAGATTCAATAACTTAGCAAGCGCGGCGTTCATCTGATCTTCGCTTTAATGGATATCCATCCAGCCTCTAGTGGCGCGCCCCTCTTCACGCGCCGAATATTCGCTAAGCCTAGCAATATCAATATGATCGAGCAGTTAATCCTCGCGTGGCCCGAAGCCCCATACATCGGCGAGCGGCTCGAATTTGAGCCCGTTTCAGGAGCGCGCAGCCGCTCCGCGCGTCATTGATGAAGGAGAAACGCGTGCCAGAGTGTTCGCCGTATGATGCATCCCCTTATGATTCATCCATGGATGAACGGGAAGACGAGCTTTCAAAGCTGGTCGATCAACTGAATCGTTCCGCGGCAGGAGTCCGCACCATCGGCGACAAGCGGTCGATTGACCAGCTGCTGGTAGATGGAATCCATCGCAACGCTTCGGACATCATCCTGGTTGCCGGGTCTCCCGCAACCATGCGCGTGAACGGTGACTTGACGTCGGAGTCCGAGCCGCCCATCTCGGCGGACGGTGTTCGCGATCTGCTCATGCCGCTGCTGAACCCAGGCCAATTGGAAGAGCTCCGCAAGCGCAAGTGCGTCGATTTTTGCTTTGTGCGAGGGGCGTTGGGACGGTTTCGCGCCAATATCCACTACCAGCGCGGGACCCTTGCCGCCGCCATCCGCCTCCTGCCGCCGCAGATTCCCTCTCTCGAATCGCTCCATCTGCCCGCCTCTCTGGGAACGCTGGCTGAGCGGCACCATGGCCTGATTCTTCTCACCGGCGCCACCGGCTGCGGCAAGAGCTCAACCATGGCCGCCATCGTCGACCGCATCAACGGCAGCCGCCGCAACCACATCATCACCATCGAGGACCCGATTGAGTACCAGCACACCAATCGCCGGTCGCTGGTTGAGCAGATTGAGCTGGGTTACGACACGCTCAGCTTCGCCGACGCCGTGCGCGCGGTCCTTCGCCAGGATCCCGACGTCATCCTGGTCGGCGAGATGCGCGACAGCGAAACCATGGCTGCGGCCCTGACCGCCGCGGAGACCGGCCACCTGGTCCTGACCTCGCTGCATACCAACGACGCAGCACAGACCGTCTCCCGCATCCTCGATTCATTTCCTTCAGGCTTCCAGTCGCAGATTCGCCAGCAGCTCTCCCTGGCGCTTTTGGCGGTCATCTCTCAGCGGCTGCTGCCCGCTACCAACGGAGTTGGACGCTACCCGGCCGTGGAGATCCTGGTGGCCACCAGCGGAATCCGCAATCTGATTCGGCGCGGCGACGACCACCAGCTGCGCGCCAATCTCGAGACCGGCAGGGTCGACGGCATGCAAACCATGGAGCAATCACTCTCGGAGCTGGTGCGCATGGAACGCGTGTCGCGCGAAACCGCCTTTGCCCACTGCAATCACCCCGAAGATCTGCGCCGGCACCTGGGCCTTTAAGGGGGACCTTCCGCCTCGGGAGCGCCCATTACACTCAAATTGTGAATGACATCCAATCCTTCATCCGCCGTCTTCCCAAGGCCGAACTTCACCTGCACATGGAAGGCACGATAACGCCGTCAACGCTGGTGGAATTGAGTCTGCGTCACGATGCGCGACCGCTCACGCTGGAGAAGGCCGAGGCACTCTACCGGTTCACAGACTTCTCTGAATTCCTTGAGGCCTTCAAGGTGGTGACACGACTTTTGAGCGGTCCGGACGACTACGAGCTGGCGGCATGGCGGATGATCGAGCACCTTGCCGAACAGGGGATCGTACACGCCGAGGTCTACATCTCCGTTGGTGTCGTGTACCTGTGGCGGAATCACGACCCGCATTGTTTCGAGCCCATCTTCGCAGGACTGGAGAGGGCGCGCGAGCGTGGACAGAGGGAACTGGGAATCTCCATTTACTGGATCTTCGATGCGGTGCGACATTTCACGGTGGAGGAAGCTGCCCGAGTCTTCCGCAAAGCGGCGGAGTTGCGCCCGCAGTATCCGTCCATCATCGGCATCGGCCTGGGCGGCGACGAGCGGCTCACGGGTTCGGAGCCCTTCCGCGAGCTCTATGCCGAAGCAAAGGCGGCGGGACTGCGCCTGACCAATCATGCCGGCGAAACCACGGGACCGGAGGCAATATGGGAGGCTCTTGCGGCCGGCTCCGAGCGCATCGGACACGCGCTCTCGGCCATCAGGGATCCCGCTCTCGTCGAGGAATTGAGGGTCCGGCAAATCCCTCTCGAGTTGAATCCTACGTCGAATGTGCGGACAAGTGTCTGCTCTTCATTCGCCAGCCATCCGCTGCGACGGTACTTCGATGCCGGGCTCCTGGTGACGCTCAACTCGGATGATCCGGCGTTTTTCGGCTCCGACCTGGCAAACGAATTCCACCTTGCACACACGGAGCAGACGTTCAATGAGTCGGAGTTGCGCCGCCTTGCATCCAACTCGATTCGAGCAAGCTTTCTTTCGGAAGCTGAAAAGGCGACGTTGCTTACACAAATCGAGTCAGTCACGTAACACTTCCGTAATAAAGGCGTCCAAAGGTCATCGCAGGCCTACGATGGTGTGCGGTATCATGTTTTAAAGGGGGCTCTTACGATGTCTAACGAAAACGAATCCGTCACACCGGAAGAGCCGACCGGCGACCACAAGGCCTTACGCGTGATTGGCTGGTTCTCAATGGGAATGGCCGTGGCCACCATTGGAATCTATCTCGGCTATGAACTGCGTTGCCGCTACAAGTTCAAGCGGCGCACCCCCTACGATTTTTACTCCGGCGCCGAAGCGCAGGCAGCAAACGAATTCGGAGTGGGGATTTAAGATCTTCGCATCTTGTAACAAAAATGCCGCCATCGTGCGGCATTTTTACTTTTTGCAGCCGATCCATGCCTACGATAGATGCTTGCCTTTCGACGCCCCGCGGTGTCAAACCCCGCTCGCCGTGTGGCGACGGGTGAGCAGGAAGTACACCACAGGCGTTACAACCAGGCTCAGGACCATGGAGATGATCAATCCGCCGATGACCGCGATAGCGAGCGGCTGCAGCATCTGAGAGCCTTGCCCGAGCGCCAGCGCAAGGGGCAGCATGCCGGTGACTGCGGCAAGCGCCGTCATCAGGATGGGCCGCAAGCGCCGCTGCGCAGCGTTGAGCATGGCCGTGTACGGGTCGGCGCCCTCCGCGCGATAACGCTCGTCGGCATCCAGCAGCAGAATGCCGTTTTTGGCCACGATGCCGATCACCATGATCAGGCCCATGAAGCTCGACACGCTGAAGGTGGTTCCGGTGAGCAAAAGCGCCCCTACCACGCCGGCGATGGAAAGCACCGATGAAGTCAGAATCGCGATGGGCGCGGCGAAGTTGCGGAACTCCGTGAGCAGGACGCCGAACACCAGGACAAGCGCCATCGCCAGCACCCGCACAAGTTCGGCAAAGGACTTCTGCTGCTCCTGATAGGTGCCTCCATATTCCACACGAACGCTTGCCGGTAGATGCATGGCCTGAATCCGGCGCTGGACCTCTTTGACACCGCTGCCAAGGTCGGTCCCTTCCAGGCGCGCCGTCACCACGACTAAACGTTGCAGGTTTTCGCGCCGGATCTCGTTCTGTGGCGGCAACTGCGTAATTGTGGCCAGAGATCCCAGCGATGCAGTGTGGCCGGTGCTGGAGTTGAAGACAGTGTTCTCGATGGTCTCCAGCGATTGCCGCGAGTCATCGCCCAACCGCACCCGGATCGTGTAAGGACGGCCGTTGCTGATGAGGGGATTCGGTAGCTTCCACGCCATCGAGAATCGATGTCGCATCTTCCGCCACCTCCTGGGTCGTGAATCCCAGGCGCGTAGCTAACTGGGGATTAACCTCGAAGTTAGTAGCCGGGCCGCTGATGGTATTGTCGATGCCATTTTGAATGTCGACAACGCCATCAACCTTGCCGATAACATCGGCCACTCGCGGACCGAGCTTATTGAGAAGTGCAGGATCGGGGTTGAAGAGCTTGATCTGGATCGGTTCGGGCGCATTGGATAGATCGCCGATCATGTCCTGCAGCACCTGCGTGAACTCGACATCCAGTTCGGGCTCTTCGATCTTGATCCGGCGGCGCACGTCGGCCATCACTTCATCGATGCCGCGGTCCCGCTTGGCTTTGAGCTTGACGCTAATATCGCCGGTATTGGCTTCAGTAACAGCCGCAAGTCCTAACTGCAGACCGGTGCGGCGGCTCGTGCTCTCCACCTCGGGCATGTCGCGCAGAATCTTCTCAACGTGATCGAGAACCTTCCCGGTGGACTGAAGAGAACTGCCCGCCGGCATCACGTAATCGAGGATGAAGCCGCCCTCATCCATCTCGGGCAGCAGATCGGAGCCGAGATTCCTGTACGCGATATACGTCACGACCACAAGCAGAGCACAGAGAACACCCAGCCACAGCGGCCTGCCCAGCGACCAAGTCGAGGGCGCTATGGTGCCACCTGGTCAAACGCGACAGGAAAGGTCCTTGCTTGTGCTCTGGGCGTTCGAGCGCTTCCTCGGCAGCCTCTGGTTCTCCGCTCCCGCTTGAGCAACAACATGGCAAGACCCGGAGTCCACGTCACTGCAAGAAGAAGCGATGTCAGCAGTGAGACGGCCATGGTGATGGCCAATGCACGAAAAAAGCTGCCGGTCACGCCCGTGACCGCAACCAGTGGAAGAAAGACCACGACTGGCGTGATCGTTGATCCAATGAGCGGCCTGCTGATCTCGTGCAGCGCTTTGCGCACTGCCTCAACGCGGGACTTCGCCGGCGTCGTGATGGAGCACGATGTTTTCCACGACCACGATCGCGTCGTCAATGACCAAGCCAATCGCGGCAGCAAGCCCCCCCAAGGTCATCAGGTTGAAGCTCTGCCCAATCAGCCACAATACGAGAACGGTGATGGCCACGGTGACGGGAATGACCAAGCCGGCGATCGCCGAGGAGCGCCAGTCGCGGAGAAACAGGAAGAGAATTACGCAGGCGAGCACGAGCCCGATGAGAATGGCATCGCGCACACTCGCGATGCTGTCTCGCACCAGTTGTGACTGGTCGTAAAACGGCTCAAGCGTGACACCCTTCGGCAGCCGCGCGCGGAGCTGTTCCACTTCCGCGGCCACGCCATTCGCCACTGCCACCGTGTTGCTGTCAGGCTGGCGCGCAATGTTCACCAACACCGCGGGATGGCCATTCGCTGAGACATAGGTGTAGACCGGCTGCGGCGCCTGAACCACCCGGGCCAGATCACTGACGCGAATCGGCGCTCCACCTGCCGTTGCTTTCACGGTAAGCCCGCGAAGGCTCTCGATGTCATGAGCCTGGGAGCCCACAAGGGCCAGTACAAGCTGGTGATCCTGCTGATACAGGCCGGGAGAATCGATGGTATTTGCGGCGCCAATAGCGTTGGCGAGATCGAGGATCGTGATGCCGGACGCCTGCAGCCGCGCCAGATTGGGAATCACGTGATATTCAGGAATCTGGCCGCCCTGCACGACGACGGTCGCGACGCCGTCCACCCGGTTCAGCGGCGGTTTCAGTGTGTAGGTCGCCAGTTCCCAGAGATCGCTCTGCGACACCGCGGGATTGGCGGTCGTCAAGCTGTAGCCGAGGATGGGAAATGTCGCGAAGGTCAGGCGATTGATGGTGATCTTTGCCGTGGAAGGCAGTTCCTGCTGCACGCGGCTCACCGCCGCGTTCACCAACTCCAGGGTGCGAAACATGTCCACAGACCAGTCGAAGTAAAGGCTCACCTCGGCCGATCCACGGCTCGTGATGGAACGAATGGTGGCGAGCCCGGGCACCGAGTTGACGCCATCCTCGATCGGCTTGGTGATCGTCACCTGCATTTGCTCGACCGGCATCACGCCGTTGTCGACGCCGATCACGACACGCGGGAAGTTCGTTTCCGGGAACACAGCGATGGGTGTCCGGAAGAACGCATAAATTCCGACCACCGTCAGCGCGATCGCGACAAAGAAGATGGTGCGCAGCCAGCGTGGAAGCCAAAAACCTTCGCCGGTGCTGCCGGATTTCACCGCGGGGAGAGTCGAGGCCATTACTTGCCGCTCCCCTTTTCGTCAGCATCGCCCTTGTCCGTGTCTTTTTCTTCCTTGCCGCCGACCTTTACCTTCGTCCCTTCGTCGAGGCCGTATCCTCCTTCGGTGACCACCATGTCCGAGATCCGCGGCGCCATCAAGGATCTGGACCTTCTCCTCGGTACGCAGGCCAACCTTGACCGGCTTTTTGTGAACAGCTCCATCGCCGCCGACGACCAGCACATTGGTTGATCCATCATCGGCCGGAAGAATTGCTCCGGCCGGCAACTGCATAGCCTTATCGATCGTGCTCCCGTGAATCACCGCGTGCACCGGGGTTCCTACCTTGAACTTGCCACCGGGGTTCGGCAGCTTCAGCCAGATCTCAACCGTTGTCGAGCCCGGGTCGAGTGCGGGGCTGATTAGAGCAATCGTGGCATGCTGCGGCATCTTCTGCGCCGGGAATTGTGAGTTCCGCAGAGCCGCCAACCTTCAGTTGCTGCGCGGCTCCCTGGGAGATATGCAGCTTCGCGAGCAATGAGGTCGTATCCATCACCGTGACCACCGCCGCGCCGGCGGCAGCCGTTTCGCCGGGAAACAATGGCCGGTCCGTAACCACGCCATCGATGGGGCTCGTGAGGCTGGCAAAAGCTAACCTGCGCTTCCGCGTTCTCGAGCTTGCCCTGCGCCGAGGTGAGTTGCCCCTGAGCCGCGTCCATGCTCGTCTTCTGCGTGGTCTTTTGCACGTTAGCCAGATGTTTCACCGCGGTATCGTAAGCAGCCTGCGCCTGAACCTGCGGCGGCAACCGCGGTATCCATGTCGCGGCCGGCGATTGCGCCTTGCTCGAGCAGCCGTTTGCGTTCCTCAGCCGTTCGCTTGGCGACGTCGAAGTTGGCCTTGGCCTGATCGACATCCAGTTGCGCCTTCTGCACATCCTCGGGAATGGTGGCCTGCGTGGCGGTGGCGTATGCAGCCTGCGCCTGGGTAAGGCCACCTTGCAGATCGAGCGCCGCTCCGCGCAGATCGCGATCCTCAAGCGTTACCAGCATCTCGCCCTTGTGCACGCGCGACCCGCGCTGGACGAATTCCGCCTTGATGGGTGCGCTGATCCGGGGCACGATCGCCGCCTGCGCCAGAGGCGCCAACACGGCGTCCGCCGCAATCTCTTCGGAGATTGGGCCCACCGTGGGATGTTCCGCCTGCACGGCCGCGCTGGGTTCAGGAGCCTCTTCACCTTTCTTTTTGCATCCGGCAAGCGCCGCTGTCGCAAGCAGGATTGCGCAGATTCCAAGGACATGCGGTCTTTTGCGGCTGGAATTGTTCATGTACTAGAGCCTTCCTGTTAGCGTCTCAAGCTGAGCCAGCGCGAGGCGGAAACGAACTACGCCGTCAGCTCGTGCGTTTTCAGCCGAAACCAGCGTCGTTTGCGCATCCACCACTTCCAGCACAGTTCCCTCGCCGTTCACGTACCGCAGGTTGGTGAGACGCAGGCTTTCACGCGCATCCACGACGCTTTGATCGAGCGAGGCGAGTTGCTTCTGGGCGATGTCCGCCTCGTTGTAAAACTCGGAAAAATCGGCAAGCAGCCCGCCTTTGCGCGGCCGTCAGCGCAACCTTGCTCGCTTCGGCGCGAATGCGTCCCTCCTTGATTTTGCGTTCGGAGGTGAGCCAATCCCAGATGGGAAAATCAACCGTGGCGCTGGCCGAATAACCCAGGTTGCGCTCGCCATCCGGCCCACGGCTCGCGAATTGAGGGGCATCAATACCGTACGTGTAGTTAAGAGCAAGATCCGGCAACAACCCTGCCCAGGAGTTCAGCGTCTGAGCCTGGCTCATTTGCAACGAAGCCATGGCGCTGCGGATCTCCGGGTTGTTGGCACGAGCGGCGGCCTCCGCACTGGGACGATCGGGCAGCACTGGCGGGGCTGCCTGGTCCGGGGCGAGCTCATACTTCATGGCAGGATCGGGGTAGAGAAGTACGCCGAGTTCGAGCCTCGCCTTTTCCCACTCAAGACCGGCATCGGCGGAATCACGCTGCCGCTGCTGCTGGACCAGATGCGCTTTGATGACATCGGAATGAGCCGCTTCGCGCCCGGACTCGCGCTTCTCTGTGATGTCGACGAAGCGATTGGCCTCGTCGAGCGCTCGCTGCGCCACGGCCAGTTTTTCATCCCCGGCCCGGACTCCATAGAAAAGTTGCACTACCGTCGACACCAGGCCGCGACGGGCAATTTCGAGTTCGGCTTTGGCACGCGCTGCGTTCGCGTCGGCCAGGCGAACCGCGGCTAGGCCGGCGAGCCCGATGGTTTCGTTCACCATGCCCTGGTTCACATACTCATGAACCGCATTGTTCGCAATAAAAGTGGGCAGCGACTGGGTCGTGCCGCCGGTTCCGGTTGTCGTGGATTTGACGTGATTGGATTCTGTGAACAGGTATTGGTTATGCGCGGCGATTGAAGGGAGCAAGGCCGCCTTGGCGTCCTTACTTTCAAGGCCGGCCGCGCGGTTCTCGGCGACTGCAGCCGCAAACGAGGGCTCGTTCGCTTCGGCCAGGTGGATGGCTTCCTCAAGCGTCACTGGCTTTGGGGGCGCGGGCGGTTGTGCTGCTCCGTAACCCGTCAAAGCAACGGCAAACAGAACCGCGGAGATTCCAGATCCTGGAGTCATCAAACGCATTACGGTGGATTATATGGGGCTTAGCTTAAGGAAGGCTGAAATCGAAAAGGGGGCCAGAGGCGGCCGGACTACCGGCCCATGCTGGAACATTCTCGGCCATCCGTTTTCCGGGAGAGGTATCGCTCCGACTCCTGGGTAAACACGGCGTTACTCCGGATTCCCGACAGTTAAAGCCCTAAATTCGGGTAACATGACAGATATTCCTTCCCCGCCGTCGACCTGTGTCGGAGGAGCTTGCTGGGACCTTAAGAGCCCCTGGTAACGAGCTCTGGATTTAAATGTCTATCCGGATTCCAGAACGGGGCGGCCGGAGCGGATTTGACCGGCTTTGCTATGCAGCAAATTCGGGCAGTACTTATGGACCCAACATTATTAAGAAGGCGGATAAAGGAGCTGCAATTCATGCCTGCTATGAGGACCTTACGGCGGAGGATCCCCTCTCGTTTTGCACTTGCGTTTCTGGCACTTGGATTTGCCGCGGCCCTGTACTCACAGGACGCCCCAAAACAGGTGCTGGTGGACGAGAAGACACTCCAGACGTTGCTCGCACGCGTTGACCAGTTGGAATCGCGCGTCAAGCAATTGGAGGCCGAGCGGAATTTGGCAGCTTTGCCCGGCACGCCTGCAGCTTCTTCCATATCGCCACAGTCTTCTGCTGCTCCTGCACTGATGCCTGCAGCAATGGTGAGCGCATCGCCGGAAAAGCCCGTACCCCAGGAATCGGCATCGGCCACGGCAGAGTCCGAGCAGGTCCAGTCTGATAACGCCATGGAGCGAATGGATGTCAGCAGAACACTGCTTCGAATCCGCGGGTTCGGCGATATCTCGCTGCACGGAGATACGCAAAGAGGGGATACCACCTCATTCTCACTCGGTCAGCTCGATCTCTTCGTCACCTCGGACGTCTCCGACAAGTTTCGTTTCCTGAGCGAAATCGTCTTTGAAAACGGCGGCACCAATATCTACGGGGCCCAGGTCGGCGATCCCAACAGCTTTGGCGTAGATATCGAGCGCTACCTGCTGCAGTACTCGCACAACGACTACTTCAACCTCTCGGCCGGGCGCGGTCACACCGCCATTGGCTACTACAACACCGAGTACCATCACAGTTCCTGGCTACAGACAGCCACCGGCCGTCCCTTCCTGTTCGACTTCGAAGATCACGGCGGAATTCTGCCCATTCACCTGGTGGGCGCCACTGCCTCCGGGCAAATCCCTTCCGGGTCTCTCGGACTTCACTACGTTGCCGAGGTCGGCAACGGACGTGCCTCGCGAACTCCGCTCACCGAAGAGCCTGTGCAAAACGACATTGATGACCAGAACCATAAGGCCTATAACTTTGCGCTCTTTGCCCGGCCGGAAGCGGTGCGCGGTCTGCAAACAGGTGTTTCCCTCTATCGGGACCTGCTTGCACCGACAAATCTAACCAGCAAGATTAGCGAAACCATTCTTGCCGCTCACGCTGTGCTGGTTCGTCCCAAGTACGAATGGCTCAACGAGGCAGTCCTTGATAGGCACTTGATTCAGGGATCTGGCGCTTCTTTCAACACCCCTGCGTTCTATACACAGCTTTCGCGGCAAATCGGGTCGTATCGCCCGTACATGCGGTATCAGTATATGAACGTGGCAAACACCGAACCTATCTTTTCCGACGTTGGCCTCCGGCAGGGACCATCACTCGGAATTCGCTACGATGCCAGTGAATCCGTTGCGCTGAAATTCCAGTATGACTACACCAAGTTGCGGAACCAGCCGGCAGTGAATGGACTCGCTCTTCAACTCGGTTTTACCTTCTAAACGAATGCCCGGAACAAGACGCATATTTGCGCGCGTATTGCTGGTGGCTCTGCTGGTCCCATTGCTCCAGGAGAACACCGCCGTCCTGGCTCGCACCGGCGCTGCCAATACCGCGGACCAGGGCAATCCTGCTGAACCGCTTGTCATCGTTGTAAACCGCTCCAACCCCGTGAACGACCTTTCCTTCGATGAGTTGCGCAGAATATTTCTTGGCAATCGGAGCCATTGGTCGAATGGACGGCGCATCACTCTGGTCATGCGCGAACCGGGCGAGCCGGAGCGGCGAACCGTACTACATGAGATTTGCGGGATGAATGAGGACCAGTTCAAAAACCATTTCGTTCACGGGCTGTTCACCGGCGAAATCCTGGTCTCTCCGAAAATCCTCTCGTCTCCGGTCGGTGTTCGGAAATTTGTCTTTAACGTGCCGGGAGCGATCGGCTATCTGCGCGTGGGCGAGGTTGATGATACCGTCAAGGTCGTGCGGATTGATGAACTCCTTCCCGATGACAAAGGTTACAAACTCCGCATCCAGCCTTCTTTACTAAATTGATGTGAGAAAACGGACCCAACTCGAGGACAATCGCCAGTCGCGTTATCCGATGCCGCTGGTGGATCGATGGCTGAGCGCGGCCTCGCGACACAACGCCGTGCTCCTGCTCTTCGTCGTGTGTTGCGGCGTAACCGTGATCGGAGCCATGGTGATTCGCGACATGCAACAGGCCAATGCCGAGGCCCAAAGCATGTACAAAAGCTCGGTGGACGGACTGCAGAAAATTGGAGAATTGCAGTACGATGCCCAGGAGACGCGCCGCACCACCCTATACGCCCTCACAACCACCGACAGCAACCTGCAGGTTGAGTATGCAGATCAAACTCGTGAGGCAGATCGTCGCGTCAGGAACGGCATCGCTGAATATGCGCGTCAGGCGAAAGGTTCCGGCGAACTGGCTCTGGCTGACCGTCTGAATCGCGATTGGGCGGCATATCTCAACGTTCGCGACGAAGTGCTGGCCTCCATTCTCGAAGGAAGCACCAGTGAAGCCGTCAGCCTCGACCTCGCGGGCGGCGTCCCCGCGTTTGAACGCGTCCGGCAGGACCTGAATGAAGTGAAGAAGCTTTACGTCGAAGACGCTTCCCGCGAGCAAGCCAGCCTTGCAGAATCGTCTCGCCGCTCATCCTCGAGAATGGTTGGCATCCTCAGCTTCACCTTCCTCCTTTCCGCGGCAGCCATCTGGGCAATTCAGCGAAGCCAGATGCTGGGACGCATGCAGTTGGCAAGTCTGCAAATGGAGTTCGTCGCCTCGGTATCCCACGAACTTCGCACGCCGCTCGCCGTCATCCGCTCGGCGGCAGACAACATCGCAGACGGGCTGGTCAAGAACAAGGAAACCCTGATCCGCTACGGCGCAGTTCTACAGCATCAGAGCCGCAATATGGGAGAACTTGTTGACCAGATCCTGCTCTTCGCCTCCACCGAAGACCGCAACAAACGGGTTGCCCTTCAACCTCTCACGATCGAACAGATTGTGGTCGCCGTGCAATCCGATACCGAGGCGCTTTTCCGGGAATCGGGATTCGCCCTCGATGTCGAGATTGAGCCCAACCTGCCAAATGTTCTTGGGGACCTGTCGGGAATCTCGCAGTGCCTTCGCAACCTGGTGGGCAATGCTGTGAAATACGGGGGCGCCGATCGCCGCGTCGTTCTCCGCGCGTTCACCGCTTCGCCCAAAGACAAGTTTCCCGCCGAGATCCGGATCGCCGTCATCGATCGCGGCATCGGAATCGATTCGACGGAAATCGTTCGCATCTTCGACCCCTTCTATCGCAGTCCGCGCGTTCATGCCTCTCAGATCCATGGCACCGGGCTGGGTCTCGCGCTGGCCAAAAGGCTGGCTGAGTCCATGGGCGGAAGCCTTACGGTGCTCAGCCAACTCGCTGCTGGCAGCACATTCACCCTGCACCTGCAAATTGCACAAGGAGAAGACCTCCAGGTGGCTGCTCCTGACGAACAGCCGTCGCGGATGTCCACGACATGAACGAGCGAATTCTGATCGTAGAGGACGAACAGGAATTGTGCATGACCCTCGGCGACCGCCTTCGCAGCGAAGGCTACGCCGTAGATTTTGCATTCGACGAGAAAATGGGCTTCGAGAAAATCGGCCAGTCCCCCTTCGACCTCATCATTCTCGACATCATGTTACCCATGGGCAGCGGCCTCGACCTCTGTGCGCAGGTTCGCAAATCGGGAATCACCACTCCCGTGCTCTTCCTGACCGCCCTCAGCCAGACCATCGAAAAGGTGACCGGCTTCAAAGTCGGCGCGGATGATTACGTCACCAAGCCGTTCGACACATTGGAACTAATGGCTCGCGTCGAAGCGCTTCTGCGCCGTGCTCCAGCCCGGGAGTCGCGGTCCGTATCCGGTGACTTGTATCGGTTCGGCTCCATCACACTCGACGCCAGGAGAAACAAGGTGATGCATAACGGCCGCACCATTACCTTGACCTCTCGCGAGTTTCAGTTGTTGCGGTATCTGGCCGAACACAGCGGCATGACCGTGTCCCGCGAAGAGCTCCTCGAACAGGTGTGGGGACACATCCCCGGCACCCTCACCCGCACCGTCGACATGCACATCGCCAGCATCCGCCAAAAGCTCGAACCAAGCCCCAAGAAGCCGGAGCTGATCCTCACCGACCCGGGAATGGGCTACCGTTTTCAGGCGTAAATGCAGCTGAATCTGACTTAAATGGTCGGGACGGGCAGATTTGAACTGCCGACCCCTCGCACCCCAAGCGAGTGCTCTACCAGGCTGAGCCACGTCCCGACACGATCAAGCCGGCTCGGGTGAGCCGGCTTTGGGGTCTAAATCAGTTTACACCAGCGATTCGGAATTGCAGACTGGCCCATCGCAAACAAAAGTGCTCAACCGCCAACCAGCCCCTGCATTTTCAATGTTTGGGCGGAACATACTCGCTCGGCAGCGCCGACCCCGACCCGAAGAAGAACTCCTCCATCTGCTCCACCAGAAACTGCTGCGCCTGGGGTGTCCACGGCTGCAGACGATACTCGTTCAGCAGCATCTTCTGCCGGTCGACCCACTCCGCCCACGCCGCCTTGGAGACGTTCTTGTAAATCTTCTGGCCAAACTCCGAGTCGAAGGGCGGCTCGTCCAACCCCTCCATCTCCCGCTTGTTGCGTACGCAAAAAACCATGTGCGCCATCGTGTCTTCCGGCTCCTTCTTCCACGGCCATTCTATCGGAATCGACAGGGTTGAAGGACCAGCGATGAGCGGGAGAGGACCCTCCCGCTCATCGTCGAGAACCCCTCTAAAACGCTGCGATCCCGTTCAGACCCGCGGAAGCAGGCAGCCCCTCAGCCGGCGACAGTGACTGAAGGCTGCCATCCCGCTCGATGGCGAACGCACCAACGGCTCCCGTTCCGGCATTCAGCGTATACAGGAATCGCCCGTCCGCACTGATGGCCGTGTCAAGATTCGTGCTTCCCGCGGGATTCGACGCCACAATCGTGTTTCCAAGCGGAGAAAGCGTGCCGTCTCGTCCAATTGCAAATCCCGACAGGTTCGACGAGCCGGCGTTTGCCGTATAAACCAAGCGTCCGCTCGGCGTTACCACGTCCCAGCAAGTCGCAGCTCCGTCTGTGGCGAGTTCGCTCGTCACCAGATGCAGCGAGCCATTCCATTCCAGCTGATACGATGAAATGCTGTTCGAAGCATTCCCTACAATCAGCGTGCCGCTTGGCGCGAACACCGCCGCAAACGGCGTGGCCCCAGAGCTTGCGTTCACCGCGATCGGCCCCAGATCACCATTGCGGCCCACCCTGAATACATCAATGTTGTTCGTTGCACTTTCCGCCACCACGAGAAAGAGTCCGTTCGGGCTGAACGCAAGCGACGTCGGACTGGTCGCTGTACCACTCAAGCTGTGCGTCGAATTGGCGATTTGCGTGAGCGCGCCATCGCGGCTCACATTGAAGCCAGTGACATTCCCGTTGCCGCCCGAATTCAGCACATACAGAATTTCTCCGCTCTGGGCCAGTGCCGTGGGTGAGCTACCGCCGCTGAGCACTGTGCTCACAAGCCTGAGGTGCGTCCCATTCACCTCAAACGACGTGATGGTGCCGCTGCCGGCGTTCACCGCAAACAGAAGACGATGATCGGCGCTGAGACGCAGCGATCCCTGCGAGTGCAACGGATCAATTGTCCCGCCGCTTCCGTTCCCACCTGTAGCTACCGTTCCAGCAGCCCTCAGGCTGCCATCTTCATTCCGCGCAAATACATCGATCTGGTTTCCGGTCGCCGCGTTCGTCATCACGAACACGGCTCCTTCGCCATCTTCAGCTTGGGCAAGAGACGCCTGTGTTGCCAGCAGCCCGCTCACAGCGAGCAGGCACACGACGAGTGTGGACTTCTTGAAATGCATGATTTCGATCTCCTTAGGGGAAGTTCGAGAATTGCGGCTGGCGCCGGCACCGCCGCCCCCTAAGAGAGTAGGTCGACATGCAAAAAGTTACAGCCGCCGGCTCGGAATCGGGCGGCGAAGTTGAAGCCTTGATGAATTTGTGTGGCGGGTTATCGCCGAGGGCCACGCCTGCCCCGACGATTGCGCTGCTTTGGCGAAGTGCGAAGGGCTTCTTTGCGTTTCTTCCCCTTCGAAGCTGACGAGGTGCGCTTGGCAGGCCCGGGCGATTCCACCAGCGAAAATTGCAGCCGCCGCTCCTGCGCCAGAATGCGATCGAGAATTACCTGCACCCGATCCCCGGCGCGGAACTTGCGCCCCCATCGTTCGCCCACAACTTCGTGCGTATTCTCGCGGAACGTATAGCGGTCGTCCATCATGGTGTCAATCGGCACCAGACCTTCGACAAACAGATCGGTGAGTTCCACGAAGAGCCCGTACTTGGTGGGATTCAGCACCAGTCCGGCAAACTCCTCGCCTACCTTGTCCTCCATGAACCGCACCTTCTTCCACTCCATCAGCTCGCGTTCCGCTTCCGCGGCGCGACGCTCCGTCTGACTGGTTTCTTCGGCAATCTGCGCCAGCTCCGGCTCGGAAATCGGCGGCTCGCCGGCAAACGCTGCGGTCGCCGTTGGCCTTCTTCTGCTGAGCACAACGCCGGCAAACCCCTCGTGCGGATGTGTCCAGGGTGAATCCAGCCGTCCCTTCCCAATCTCACCTCGACCCGCAACGCCTCTGCGCAGCATGGCCTTCGTGATCCGGTGCACGATCAGGTCAGGGTAGCGACGGATCGGCGACGTGAAGTGCGTGTAAGTCGGCGCAGCCAGCGCAAAATGACCTTCGTTGATTTCCGAATACCGCGCCTGCTGCAGCGACCGCAGCATCAGGTAGCTGAGGATTCGTTCTTCGGGTTTGCCTTCAATCCGCTTGGCCAGCCGCTGGTACATCTTCGGTGTCACCGCGATGTTCTCGGGCACTTCATGCGTCTTCGCCGCGCGCCCCCGTCCGTAGGATTCCCGGCGCTCGCCCTTCGTCTGCACCCGCTTCACTGGCAAAGGCCCAAGCCCCAGCGAATAACCAAAGCTCGCCGCCAGTTCCTCGAACTGCACCACGCGTCGCGGTTCGGGTCGCTCGTGGATGCGGTACAACGATGGCACTCCCAGGTCCTCAAGCCACGTCGCCACGCACTCGTTTGCCGCCAGCATGAACTCCTCGATCAGCCGGTTGGCCCACGTGCGCTCCGACTTGGTTACGCCGCGCATTTGCCCTTGCTCGTCGAATTGAATCACCGGCTCCGGCAGGTCGAAGTCAATGCTGCCCCGCTCCTCGCGGCGGCGATTCATCAGCACCGCCAGCTTCCGCATCAGTTCGAAATCGTCCGTCAGCTCGGGATAAGCCGCGCGTGTCTCCTCGTCGCCTTCCAGAATCAAATGCACTTTGGTGTAGGTCATCCGCGCAGCCGACGCAATCACGCCCTCGCTGATCTCGTAGCTCTCGATGTTCCCCGCAGAATCCAGCTGCATCACGCAGCTCAATACGAGCCGGTCTTCCTCCGGCCTGAGACTGCATATATCCGTCGAAAGCTCCTGCGGTAGCATTGGAATCGCGCGATCGGGAAAGTACACGCTAGTGCCGCGCAGCCGAGCTTCCAGATCCAGGTCGGTTCCCTCGCGCACATATTCGGCGACATCGGCAATGTGCACCTGCAATTCGTAGCCGCCATCCGCCCGTTCTTCCACCAGCACCGCATCGTCAAAGTCGCGCGCCGTCTCACCGTCGATGGTGACAATCGGCAACCCCCGGAAATCGTGCCGCCGTGCCACCTCCTCAGCATCCAGATGCGCCACCCTTCGCGCCTCGGCCAGCACATTCTCCGGAAAGACGCGCGGCAGCTGATGCTTGCGAATCATCATCTCCACGTCCACGCCGAAGTCGTCTGGGTCGCCCAGTATCTCGATCACCCGCCCCATCGGCGGTCGCGTCGGCGTAGGCCAGCTGGTGATCTCTACATCCACGATCAGCCCTTCGAGATCGTCGTAATCGGTAGTGGTCTTCGCCTCATGCCCCAGCACGCGGTGCGGCGTCGACTCCTCCGACTCCGCCGGAATCTCCTCGCCAAGTGGAATCAATATCGGCTGCGTCATCCGCTCATCGAATGGCACCATCGTGTGCCCCTGCTGCCGGTCCGATCGGGCATAGTGAAAAGTGCCGACCACCGTGGGATTGCGCCGCTCCAGTACCCGCGCAATGCGACCCAGTCTTCGTCCATCTGCGCGCGGCGGCTCCAGTTCTACCAGCACCTGGTCCCCTTGCATCGCGCCGTTGATCGCGTCCGGCGGAATGAAGATGTCGTCGCCTCCCGAAGCCTGTCGCGCATTGGGCCGCACAAAGCCGTATCCATCGCGATGAAGATCGAGCCGGCCTGCGGCGAGGTTCTCGCGAGTTCCGCCTACCCCGGCCGTCGTCCGCGGCACGCTCCACATCTCTCGATCCAACTTGATCAATTCCCCGCGCGCGGTCATGCGAGCGAGTTGCTCCAGCAACAGCCGCCTCTCGCGCCCCCCACCCAGTCCCAACTCGCGGATCAGTTGTTTGTAGCCTGCTTTTCCGCCTGCAGAACGGGCAATGCGCGACAACAACTCGCGATCGGTCATAAGTCAAGAGTACAAGGGTGGTGCCTCCCGCACAGGACCTACGGAATGCCCGGCAAAGGCCGGATTCCCTATCCCGTCCACGTTTTCCCGTGCGACAATGCCTCAAGTTTTAGCTAACATTTTGCCCTTTGCCCCATCTCGAGGCCATTTCAGGCCTTGCTTGATCGTGCATTGCCCCGGACTTGCCTGACCGTTTCGCTACCCCCCGCTCGAGCGAAAGGAATTCAACATGGCTATGTGGAAACAACCAAATTCTTCTGCTCCGCCAACCTCCTGGCCGGAGCCAACCCGCCCGCACATGCCCGCGCACGGTCCCGCAACCGACCAGGCAGATCCGTCCGCCGCAATGCCCCGATCCACCCAGCAACAGCCTCGCGCTGAACAGACCATCGTCACCCAGGGAATGACCGTCCGCGGCGAGATCAGCGGTCCCGACGCCATCTACATCGACGGCATGGTCGAGGGCCAGATCAATATCCCCGGAGAACGGGTCACCGTCGGGCCCAACGGCACGGTCGCAGGTACGTCCAAAGTCCCCTGCATTACCGCTCGGGAAATCGTGGTCCTGGGCGAGGTCCGCGGCAATATCATCGCTACTGACCGGCTGGAGATCCGTTCCTGCGGCAGTGTCAGAGGCGACGTCACTACCGCCCGGCTCAAGATTGAAGATGGCTCCCACTTCCAGGGCGCGATCGAAATTCACGAATGCCCGCCTCAGGCTGAGAGTCAGCCAATGCAGGATTCGTTCCACGAAGAAGACCCCTTCCGGGATGCGGACGCATTCGACGCGCCACGCTCGCGGCGTGATTACGCTGAAGCAGCATTCTAGTCAGATTCTCTATTTATCTCCGTTCGGCGGCGCACCCCTTCCGTCCAGCGCCGCCGAAATCTCCAAAACACCCCTGCTTTTCACTCGCCACATCGCACCATGCTTGTGCGAGAATCTAGGCAATGCAATTTTCAGCTGCCGCGCAGCCTCTTGGTTCACAGCCTTGGCGGAAGTCCCCGCACAAGCCCAAACGGCTAATTAGAATAGTGGCAGCCGCGTGAACTTTTCGCTCTGCTGAACTCAAATCCCCCATTGAGCAGTCAGGAAAGGAATATTTGAAGTATGTGGAAACCAAGCCAACCCGAGCAACCTGCGTCCAACCCGGTACCCGAGCCCGTTCGTCCGGCCCCACCCTCTTCGGCTCTTGAATCGGCAAGTCGCGCCGGGGTCACGGCAGGCGATCAGGCCACCATCAGCAAGGGTCTGTTCATTAAAGGCGAGATCTCCGGATCCGAATCGTTGTTTATTGACGGCAAGGTCGAAGGCAGCGTCGTCCTCAACGGCAACCGCGTCACGGTGGGCCGCAATGGCCACGTAGCCGCCAGCATTACCGCGCGCGAAGTCGTGGTGCTGGGCAAGGTTCGCGGCAATGTCACTGCCACCGATCGCGTCGACATCCGCGCTGAAGGCGCTCTTACCGGCGACGTTGCCGCGGCCCGCATCAGCATCGAGGATGGCGCCTTCTTCAAGGGCGGCATCGACATCCGCAAGGCCGATGCCAAGCCCGCCGGCGCCAACAACACCGCCCCCGAGAAGGTGGCAGCCCACTCGTAAGTGGCCTCCGCGTCGACCCAGGCCGCGCTTTGCGTGGGCTTGGGTCTTCGTGTCTGAACCGCCGTTAGCCGAGTTTTAGCCGCTTCATGGCCACTCGCGGAAGCGCCGATCCGGTCTTCTCCAGTATCCAGAGGGCGATCGCCGCCCAGCTGATACTTCCCGCCACAAGGATCACCAGGTCCCATGATCGGCTGGCGCTCACCTTCCATCCCAGCTGGTGAGCCGCAGTTCCAAATAACCCGACAAACACCCCCCAGACCCCCGCCCCCGCCACAAGCCCCGCCAACAGGCAGCGCCCCATCTCGCGATAATCCAGACTCGCCAGCGAGACCATCCGCTTCTGGTGCAGCAGCACCGCCAGTGTGATCATCTGCAGTCCAATCCCCGCATCCGACGCCAGCGCCAGCCCTTCCGCACCATGCCATCGAAATCCCGCCGCATAAATCGGAAACGCCACAACCGTCACCACCGCGCCCGCCAGCATCGGCATCCAGGTAATGCCCGCCGCATAAAACGCCCGCACATAAATTGCCTGCGCCGACCAGAACACCAGCGCCAGCGTATACAGCGCAAAGTAAATTGCCGTCAGCCGCACGTCCTCCAGCTTGAAGCGGCCGCCCGCAAAGATGACATGCACCAGCGGATACGCCAGCGCAATCATTCCCGACGCAGCCAGCAACCCCAGCGCCACCACCCGCGACACCGAATCCGCCACGCCCGTCGCAAACTCGAAAAACTTGTTCTGCGCCCACAGCCGCGCAAAAAACGGCATCGACGCGGCCCCCGCTGCCTGCGCCAGCACCGCCATGGGCGCTGAGAACAGCTGCTTCGCATTCATCAGCCGCGTAATATCGCCCGTGCTGTGGCTGGCGAAGTAGCGCACAAAATAGTCGTCGAAGAACGTCAGTGTGAACCCCGCCATCAGCGGCAGCGTCATCACCGCCCACTCCCGTAGCCCCGGATGACGAAAGTCGATCCCCAGTCGATACCGCACGCCCGCCTTCCACGCACCTACGGCATTCAGCACAAACGCCCCGAAAAACGCGCCGCACAGCGCCCCCACTGCCAGCGACGAAATCCCCATCCGCCGCGCCAGCAGCACGCCTCCAACTATGATCCCCGCGTTGTAAAGGATCCCCTGCAGCCCCTGGTACATGAACTGCCGCCGCACCAGCAGCGTGGCCCCCAGCACTCCGCCCGCAAAAAAGAAGATCTGCCCCGGCAGCAGGATCCGCGTCATGTGCGCGGAAAGCGCCACCTGTGCCGGCGTAAATCCGGGATTGAATCGCCGGATGTACGGCTCCGCCAGAAACATCCCCGCAATCACGCCCACCGACAGCACCAGGACAATGAAGTTCAGCACAATCGACAGGACACGCTCGCCTTCTTCCTCCTGCCCGCGCTCCCGGTAGCGATTCAACAGCGTCACAAACGTGATCGACGCAGCTCCGCCCGCCAGAAAGTAGTTGGTCAGCTCCGGTAGCCCAAACGCCGCCGCATAGGCATCCGTCTGCGGCCCCGCCCCAAACGCAGCCGCAATATACTTGCCCCGCACCAGCCCGATAACCCGCGACAGAAGCTGAAACGCCATCAGAAACACCGTCGCCGTAAACGCTGAATGCGCATGCGACGGCCGCAGCGTTTCGAGCACCCGCGTCCAGCGCGACGAAGCGCCGGGTGGCGCCGCAGGCCGCACCTCCTCCAGCCGGCCCTGCTCGGGCTGCCTGGGTTCATGGGGAAAGGATCCGGTCACTGCTTCAATTCTACCGGCGGCATCATGAATCCTCGTTATCCACCCTTATTCTCGTTTCCTCCGTCTTTTTCCGCGCTTTCTCCTCCCAGCGCGTCGAGTATCCTTGCTGGCGGAGGACTTACGCATGCGCCGGCTCTGCGCCCTCGGACTCTTGTTGTGCTTTTCGACTTTCCTGCTGTGCCAATCGGACGAGTCCCCCAAGCCCGCGCCCGCCAAAATCATTCATGGCCGCGGCGGCATCACCCTCCCGCCGCCCCCTACCGTCGCCCCCGATCCCGTCACCGATAACTACAACGGCACCAAAATCACCGACAGCTATCGCTGGCTTGAAGACGCCAAAAGCACGCAGACCCGCCAGTTCATCGAAGAAGAGAACGCCTACACCGCCCGCTACCTCAAGCTCGACCGCGATCGCCCCGGCATCGTCGACGATCTCGACGCCCTCGAGCACGTTTCCCGCTGGTCGCTGCCCATCGAACGCAACGGCAGCTACTTCTTCCTCAAGCGCATCGCCGGCGAAGATCAATCCTCCATCTACGTCCGCCATACATGGACAGGCAAAGACCAGCGCCTCGTCGACCCCACCGCCCTCAGCCGCGACCCCAACACCTCCGTCACCATCGCCGCCGTCTCCCGCGACGCCACACTCCTCGCCTACGGCGTCCGCCAGGGCGGAGCCGACGAAACTTCCCTCCACTTCCGCAACATCAAAACCGGCAAAACCCTCGAAGACGAACTCCCCGCCGCCCTCTATCGCTCCGTCCTCTTCACGCCCGACGGCAAAGCCCTCTACTACGCACGCCAGAACCGCGAAGGCATGCTTCTCTTTCAGCACGTCTTTGGCACCCGCCCCTCGCGCGACACCCTCATCTTCGGTCACGAGTTCCGCGGCGAGCAGCTCGGCCCCATCGACCTCTTCTCCGCTTCCATCACTGAAGACTGGCGCTATCTCGTCATCACCATCAATCGAGGCGTGCCCGCCAAACGCGTGGACATCGTCTATCGGGATCTCACCAAGGCCGGCTCGCCCTTCGACATCATCGTGTGGGGCCTCGATTCCCGCTTCCGCGCCATCCACGCCGGCGGTGGATGGTTTGTGAGCACCGACTACAAGGCGCCCAACGGTCGGATCCTTAAGGCCGATGTCGGCGGCATCCTCCCCGACGCCTGGACCACCATCGTTCCCGAAGGCGACGACGTCATCGACGACTTCTCGATCGTCGGCAGCAAGATCTACGTCAAGCGACTCAAAGACGTTAAGACTGAGGTCACCGCCTATACCCTCGCCGGCAAGCCGGCCGGAACTCTCGACTTCCCTGGCATGGGCACCGCCTCCGCCATCGCCGGCCGCCCCGACCAGCGCTATGGCTTTTTCAGCTTCGAGTCCTTTATCCAGCCGCCCACCCTCTACCGCCTCGATACCCTCACCGGGAAACGCGATCTCTTCGCCCAGCCCAAGATCCCCTTCGACACCGCCCAGTACGACCTCCAGCAGGTCTTCTTCAAATCCAAGGACGGCACTCGCATCCCGATGTTCATCGCCGGAAAAAAGGGCCTCAAGCAGGACGGTTCCGTCCGCCTCCTCATGACCGGCTACGGCGGCTTCAACCTCAGCATGACCGCGACGTGGAATCCGATGTGGGCCGAGTGGATGTCCCTGGGCGGCTGGTTTGCCGAGCCCAACCTTCGCGGCGGCGGCGAATACGGCGAACACTGGCACGAGCAGGCCATGTTCGAAAAAAAACAGAATGTGTTCGATGACTGGTTCGCCGCGGCTCAATACCTCATCGACAACAAGTACACCTCGCCCGAGCACTTCGCCATTAGCGGCCGCTCCAACGGCGGCCTGCTCATGGGCGCATCCATGACTCAGCATCCTGAGCTCTACGGAGCTATCTGGTGCGGCTATCCCCTGCTCGACATGCTGCGCTATCAGAAGTTCGAGCAAGGGCCGCAGTGGACCACAGAGTACGGCTCCGCCGACAACGAAAAGCAGTTCCCCTACCTGCTCAAGTACTCGCCCTACCAGAATGTGAAGGATGGAACCGCGTATCCCGCCATCATGTTCTTCACCGGCGACAGCGATACCCGCGTCGATCCCCTCCACGCCCGCAAAATGACCGCGCTCATACAGACCGCCTCATCCAGCGGACGACCCATCCTGCTCCATTACAGCCTGAGCGGGGGACACTCTGAGGGCGTCAGTGTTGAGCAGCAGATTCAGGACGGCGCCGACCAGTTGGCCTTCCTCTGGAATGAAACCGGGGCGGCCACCGGCCAGCGTGCTCCGCCTCGGGCATCCACTCCAGCTCCTGACCAGCACTGACCGGTGCTCTTTGGCCGATCCGGCACAAAAAAAAGCGCGGAATTGTTAATCCGCGCCAGTCCTTTGAATGCTGCATGCGCTCAAGCATGCACCATTTGCTAACAGCATCCTATTTCATTTTCTAAATGCCGTCTGTGCAATATCGGACAATTCTCTGAGATTTCTCAGAGGACGCAGGTAACCGGCCTCGCCCCGCCGGTCGACAAAGGTGCTTGCGACTCCCGTAACCTCATGGAGCGCCTTTTTGTTTCCGATAAGCCCATTACCGCTGAATTCGCCTGGCCCGTGCCTCGCGCGAGGTCCCCGCAGCTTCGGCCGGTTTCAAAGTCTGTCTCACAATGCGCGCATCGACCCTCAAGATCGAATTGCCGGACCGACGGGAGGCCTCAAGGCTCGCGGCACTCCGTGCCTTTGACATCCTCGACACGCCCCCTGATCCCGCCTTCGACAACATCACCCAGCTCGCCGCCGAGTACTTCCAGGCGGACTCCGCCGTCATCGCCTTTGCCGACGAGACACGCGTATGGATCAAGTCCTTCTGGGGCGACGCCGTCCGCGAAATTCCCCGCGCCAACTCGATCTTCGAGCTGGTGCTGGCTCAAAACGGGCCGGTCACCATCTGCGACCTTCGCCTCGATCCTCGCTTCCGCGGCGTGAAACTCCGCTTCCGCACCCATTCCATGTTGTTTGTTGTCAGCGTCCCCATCCGCTCCACCGAGGGCGAGATCTTGGGCAATCTAAGTATCTTTGCGGAGCGCCCGCGCCCGCCTCTCGCGCCTCACGAGCTTCAGTCGCTCGAGAGAATGGCCGAGATAATCACCAGCCAGCTCGAACTCCGGATGTTGCGCAAACAACGAGAGAGAGAAACCAAACGACCCAGCCCGCAGCCTCGCAAACAACCCGGCTGGCCGAAAAGCTCCGACCTGCGCCGCGCCCTCGAATCCGGCGAATTCGTCCTCCACTACCAGCCGGAAGTAGACCTCGCCACACGCCGCATCATCGGACTCGAAGCCCTCATTCGCTGGAACCATCCCGAACGCGGACTCATTCCTCCCATGGACTTCATCCCCGCCGCGGAAGACTGCGGCATGATCCTTTCCATCGGCGATTGGGGCCTCTCGGAGGCCTGCCGCCAGATCAAGCATTGGGCCCGCGAAAACCCCGGGCAGGCTCCGCCCAGGGTTGCCGTCAACCTCTCAGCCCGCCAATTCCTGCGCTCCGGCCTCACCGACCACGTCGAATCTCTCCTGGCTCATTCCGGCACTGACAGCCGCCAGCTTGGCCTCGAAATGACCGAGTCCAGTGTCATGCCCAACATCCATAGCGCCAAGGAAGTGATGGACGGCCTCCGCGCCCTCGGCATTTCGCTTTCCATGGACGACTTCGGCACTGGCTACAGCTCCCTCAGTTACCTTCATTCCTTTCCCTTCGACGTCCTCAAGATCGACCGCTCCTTCGTCGGCAGGATCACTGAAGGCTCACAACCCGCCCAGATTGTCCGCACCATCATCGAACTCGCCCGGGTTCTCGGCCTGACCGTCGTAGCCGAGGGCATCGAAACCCGCGAGCAATTCCAGATGCTCAGGCAGATGGGCTGCCAGTCCGGACAGGGCTTCTACTTCGCCCGGCCCATGCCTGCTGCGGAAGTCGGCCCTATGCTCCACCTGCCCGACCGAGTCTTACCAGACCCGGAAGTGCTTGCTGCACAAGGATTTGTCGCTTAGCAAACACGTTCCCGACCGGGGCTCTCAATCACGATCCCACTTTGAATCAGATACTTGAGGTTTCCTGCAATGGGAATGTGCGCCGCTGACATTGATAATTAACAAACTCAAGGCCCGTTTCCCTTCTCTATGCTTTTGAGCATGCAGCAGTTAGCTTCAACTGCGCCATCATCGCAAGGCGGCAGTTTCGCCGATCTGCTTGCCGGCCTCGCTCTCCCTGCAAAGAAGCCTCAGCAACGCGACCTGGACGGCCTGGAAGACGATGTGGCCACGCTCAGTTACGAACAAGCCCTGCGCAACCGCTTTGTGTCCTCGCCGTCCCCCGCCGAAGCCTCCGCGCCGAAACCCGCTGCCCGCGCCGTCGAGGCCCAGGCGCCCGCAATCGGGTCTCAGCAATGCGCCCGGCGCTCTTCCAGCGTTACGGTCCGGTTCAGCGCATCCGAGGCCGTGCAGCTCCACGTGCGCGCCGCCGAAGCCGGCCTGACGGTGTCTGCGTACCTGCGATCCTGCGCCTTCGAGGTAGAAAGCCTGCGGGCCGAAGTTAAATCCGCCCTGGCTCAGCTCCGTTCCGCCACCCAGCCGCCTGAAGCAAAGCCCGATAGGCCGCAGGTCGATCTGCAACGCCGCTGGCTAAGCCCCATGTTCCACCCGTTCCGGTCCAGGAAGCAGCTCTGACCACCAGCCGGCCCTCCCCACACAACCTCGACTCTCTGTCCCCATGTCCCTCGGTCCCTTTGTCCCTGTCTCTCACTCCACTTCCAGCACCAGGCACTTCAAATACTCGGTCTCTGGAATGTTGAGAACCATCGGATGATCGGGAGCCGCGCCACGGCGCTCCAGCAACCGCACGCGCCGGTGAGCGTCGGCCGCGGCCGAGGCCACCGCGCCCTCCAGATCGGCCCACCCCACATGGTGCGAGCACGAACAGGTGACCAGCAGGCCGCCCGGCCGCACCATCTTCAGCGCCCGCAGGTTCAGTTCCTTGTACCCCCGCAGCGCCCCTTCCACAGCCCGCTGGGACTTGGCGAATGCCGGTGGATCCAGCACAATCGTGTCGAAGCTCTCTTTTGCGTCCGACCAGTCCCGCAGCAGCGCAAACGCATCCGCCTCGATCCAATCCACCTCGGCGCGAATCTGTTTTTGATTGGCGCGATTGATTTCGAGGTTCTTCTCCGCCACCTCCAGCGAAGCGCGTGAAGCGTCCACGCCCGTCACCCGCTTGCAATACTGCGCCAGGTGCAGTGCGAAGCCCCCCTGATAGGTGCAAACATCAAGCGCGCGATCCGTCGCATCCAGGCTTCGCGCCCAGAATGCGGCTGCCTCATAGTTCACCCGCTGGTCCAGAAACGCTCCCGTCTTCTGTCCAGCATTGACATCAAAGTGAAACTTGAGCCCGTTAAGCCGGAAGATCGTCTGCGTCACCGGCGACTCCGGGTTCGCCGTCCACAGTGGAGCCAGAGATGGTGCGGAAAGACCTTCCAACTCGCGAATCCGCGGATCGGGCCGCTCGAGAATCGACGAGATGGGAAACCTCTCGTCTTCCAGTTCCTCCCGCAGAACCCGCACGCACGCCTTGCGCACGGCCGCGGAATCCAGTCCGTGCGCCAGTAGTTGGAGGATCACCAGTTCGCCGTACTTGTCGGCAACCAGGCCTGGCAATTCATCCGCCTCGCTGAAGCAAAGCCGCCAGGCCGAGGTCATCTCCTGGGTCACGGGCAGCTTGCGTCTGCGCACAGCTGTCCGCAGCCGTTCCTCCAGCAGCTTCAGCCATTGCGTCTCGTCAACCGCCTCATGCGAAACCATCCTCAGGGCGATTTGCGAATGCGGGCTGTAAAGGGCGGTGCCCAGAAGCAGTCCACGGTTATCCGCCACCGGAATCAGGGCGGGCGTCGCGCCCTCGCGGCCTCCCGTCTCCAGGCTCTCGACATCTGAGGCGTAGACCCATACGTGCCCGCTCCGGATGCGGTCGGCGGCTCTGCGGCTGATCCTCGCGCCGGCAGCCGGTGATGCCGCCCCTGCTACGGTCTTGAGCGCGGAGGCGCTCCGCTCAGCGGCACCACCAGCGCCCTTCTGCGCGCGCGGCTTCGTCGTTTCCAGCGACGCTGCGCTCTTGTTTGCCTGCTGCTGCGACTTGTTCTTCCTGGTCATGATTGGCGACGGATCGAAATTCTCCAATCCTCCTGAGCCACTGTAATTCACTTGGAGAAAGCGAGAGCCCCGGCTGGAGGCCGGGGCTCATTGGTTTGGGCGTGGGTTAACTTAGCGTGGGCCCCTCTACTTCACCTGCATGTGCTCCAGGTAGCGGCTCAGGTTGGCAATTCTCAGGTCCTTGTCCATGGAGTTCGAGGGAGTCATTTTTCCAAGAATCGGTCCCCAGATAGGCATCTGCGAGTTACCGTGTGACGGGATCTCCGATCCAAAATGCAGAACGGAGTTCACGTGCGTGTCAGGGTACTTCCCGTGATTGTTGCGGGCCAGTATGGTGAGATCGATCGGCTGCGATTTGAGCGCCTGCGCCGCGGGCCCGTTGCCTCGCCCGTCCATGCCGTGGCAAGGGGCGCAATAGCTGGTGTACATCTGTTTGCCGTCGGCCGGGCTGGTTCTGTCGACCTGGATCACCGTGTGTTTGGCCTGATCTGCATAGCCCACAGCCAGAATGACACCGGCCGCCAACGTAATCAGTGCGAACTTCTTTAGCATAAGTCCTCGGTTCTGGACTCACGAGCAAAACCCAACGGTTGGCGTCCAACCTGAATCCTGGGAAGACTGGCGCTTTTTCCGGCCGCGACACGACATGGTCGCGGAGGCCCGGTGGCGCCAACCGCACACTGGCGGCCCAGGTGAGACTACCCCTGGGTTTCGCTTCGGTCCGGAGGAGACTCTACGCCTTCGCTCAGGTGGACCGGCTGTGATTGCTGACACAGTTGAGGGAGCCGGAAAACACCGACAACCCAATTCGAAACGGACTAATATCTGGGCCCATATCCCCAACCGAGAAACAAGAACAGGGATCAGTGGGACAGTGATCAGATATCTCGTCTCCTTTCGGTTCTGTGCGCTAGATCAGGATGAAAGACAAGAAAATAGAACCTCCGATGTACTGTAGTTTCTGCGGTTTACATGGTAGGCGTGCGCGAGTGTAATTTGAAACACGGTGGCCAGGACGAGGGACAAAGGGAGAAGAACAAGGGACAGGGGCACCAAGGGAACAAGTGACGTAGCGGCGGCGATCATTTTGGTTCTTCTCCCTCCCGATGAAGGACTCAGGACGGTCCCGTTTCACTCACGCTTCGCCACCGTTACATGCGCATGGAACGCAACCGGCCTATAATGAAGCATGGCGACCGTCCGGCAGACGATAGCTGCTGATTCCCCCAGCGTTCCCAAGACGCCTGGGGAGACGAACGCCGTAACTACAAGCAAAGAAACGCCCGCCGCGGTCCAAAAACCCCGAAAAACCGTAAGTCCGGAAGAGATTGAGAGGCGATTTGAGGGACTTCTGCGCCAGGTGGTGGCGAACCGTCCCAACGAAGACGTCTCGCTGATCCGCAAAGCCTGGGATTTCTGCGTGCAACATCATGCCGGACAGACGCGCGCCTCTGGCGAGCCCTACGTCATTCACCCGCTCGAGGTGGCCGAGGTCCTGGCTGAGATGAAGCTGGATGCCACGGCAATTGCAGCAGCCTTGCTGCACGACGCTGTGGAAGATACGCCCGCCACGAACGAGGAGATCGCCAGCGGGTTTGGCGACCAGGTGGCGCACATTGTCGAGGGCGTCACCAAGATTGACAAGATTCAGTTTGCGAACCGCGAAGACCGGCAGGCAGAGAACGTCCGCAAGATGCTGCTGGCCATGGTTTCGGATGTGCGCGTGGTGCTGATCAAGCTGGCAGACCGCCTGCACAATATGCGCACCCTGGAGCACCTGAAGCCCGAGCGGCAAGACGCCATCGCGCGCGAGACGATGGACATCTACGCGCCCCTGGCGCACCGGCTCGGCATGGGTAAGGTGCGCGGCGAGCTTGAGGACCTGGCATTCCGCTATACCGACCCGGTGGGCTACGAACACATGTCGGAAGCGGTGGAAGCGCGGCGCCAGGAAGGCGAGCAGTTTTTGCGCGGCGTGGAAGATGCGCTGACGGATCAGCTGCGCGAGAACAATATTGAAGCGCGCGTGGAATGGCGCATCAAGCGGCTCTATTCCATCTATCAAAAGATCCAGCGCACCAAGAGTTCGTTCGACCAGATCTACGACTTTCTGGCGATTCGCGTGATCACGCAAGACGTAGGCGCGTGCTACGCGGTCTTCGGCCTGATTCATGCTTTGTGGCGGCCGGTTCCGGGGCGCATCAAGGACTTCATCGCGATGCCGCGCGCCAACCGCTACCAATCGCTCCACACCACGGTCATCGGCGACGGCGGACACCAGTTCGAAGTGCAGATTCGCACCGAGGACATGCACCGCATCGCCGAAGAAGGCATTGCCGCGCACTGGAAGTACAAGGCGGGTTCGGGCTCGGTGACGGCGCGCGACGAGGAGCGGTTGAACTGGATCCGTCAGCTGGTTGAGTGGCAGAAGGAGATGACGGACCCCAACGAATTTCTCTCCAGCCTGAAGATGGACCTGTATCCCGACGAGGTCTATACCTTCACGCCGAAGGGAAAGGTGGTGGTGGTTCCCTCCGAAGGCACGCCGGTGGACTTTGCCTACACGATCCATACCGAGGTGGGCCATACCTGTGTGGGCGCCAAGGTCAACGGCCGCATGGTGCCGCTACGCACCAAGCTGCGCACCGGCGACATTGTCGAGATCGTCACGCAGAAAGATCACAAGCCGAGCCGCGACTGGCTCACGTTCGTGAAGAGCCCGCGAGCCCGCAACAAGATCAAGCACTGGCTGAACGAAGATGCGCGGCGGCGGGCGGTGGAGATCGGGCGCAAGCTGCTGAGCGCCGAGGCCCGCAAATATAAGGTGCCGCAGACGCAGGTGGATGATCAGGACCTGGGACGCATTGCCGGCGAATACGGCGTGGCCACGGCTGCCGATCTGCTGGCGACGATCGGGCAAGGTAAGCACTCTGCCCACCAGATTTTGAGCAAGCTGGCGCCGGGATTCGCTGACAAGGAAGAGACCGACAGCGGCGTTGAAGCCAAGCCGTCCACGGTCGATAGCGCGATGTCCGAGGCGGTGCGAAAGCTACACCTGACCGGCTCCGACTCGCTTCAGGTGGAAGGGCAGAACGATCTGCTTGTTTATCGCGCGCGATGTTGCAATCCCATTCGCGGCGAAGAGATCATTGGCTACATCACGAGGGGCAAGGGAGTGGCAGTGCATGCGCGCAGTTGTCCCAACGTCCACAACCTGCTTTACGAAAGCGATCGGCGGATTGCAGTGGAGTGGTCGCGCGTGGGCGAGAACACGGGAAGGCGGCAGCGTTACCCGGTGAAAATCACGGTGTATTGCGACGACCGTGCAGGTATGCTGAAGGAACTGACCGCGGTCATTTCAGACGATGACACAAATATTCGCGGCGTGGATACCAAGCGCGATGCGCAGGGCGAGGCCGCGGTAGAATTCGTTGTCGAAGCCGAAGACCTGCGGCATTTGAATCGCATGGTGCTCGGACTGCGGCGGGTCGCTGGCGTTCGCGACGTGCAGCGGACGCAAAAGGTTTAGTCACCCTGCTTTTGTTTCATTTTCCCCAAGGTACAGCTGTCAAATCCATTCAAGAGTTGGTGCCCCTTGGGGCGCTTCTTTGTGCTTTTCCGTGACACCCAATGCAAATGGGGAGTAGAGTAGCCGATGTTTCGGAGCGAGAGTGTGCGGACTTTCGATACATCCGATCTTCGGAAGGCGCTCGATCGTGACGAGCTATATCCTGCCTTTCAGCCCATCGTTGAGATGAGAACAGGCCAGCTGACGGGCTTTGAGGTGCTCGCCCGCTGGTCCCACCCGGAGTTCGGCAACATCGCGCCCGACCAATTCATTCCCGTAGCGGAAAGCGCCGGTTTGATTGGAACACTCACGGAATGCATCCTGAGAAAGTCGTTCGCCTCGGATCCTCTTCTTCACAGCTCCCACTCGCTCTCAGTGAACATCTCCCCGCTGCAACTGCTCGACATGAAGCTCCCCGAGATGTTCGCGAGTGTCGCTGGGTCCTTCAGTTTTCCACTGGGGCGCCTGATTATCGAACTGACTGAGAACGCGCTGCTGGAAGATCCCGGCAGCACCATCGATAACGCCGCCGAACTGAAGGCGCTGGGATGCAGACTGGCGCTCGATGATTTCGGGACCGGCTACTCAAGCCTGCGTCATCTGCGCGCCCTGCCGATCGATACGTTAAAGGTGGATCAGAGCTTTGTGCGCACCATGACGGCCGAGCGCGAGAGCCGCAAGATTGTTGCCTCGATCATTGGGCTGGGGCAAAGCCTTGGGCTGGTGACCGCGGCAGAGGGAGTGGAAACACGCGAACAGGCGGAACTGCTGCAATGGATGGGCTGCGAGCTGGGCCAGGGCTGGCTCTACGGAAGACCGGCTGCGGCAGACAAGCTGGCGGAGATGATAATGCACAGCCAGTTCCCCATCGCCGCGGCATCGAGGATAAGTGAAGAGTCCATCCGGCTGGAGGGCCCGCCGGTTGACCGGCTGGCGCAGTTGCAGGCGATCTATGATGGCGCGCCCGTGGGCCTTTGCCTGCTCGATCGCAAAATGCGCTACGTGAGCATCAACCGTCAGCTTGCGGAATTCAACCGGGTGCCGGTGCTGGCGCATCTGGGAAGAACCCCCCAGGAGGTGGTGCCGCATGTCTATTCGCAGGCCGCTTCGTACATTAACCGCGCGCTGGCCGGCGAAGCCATGACCGGGGTTGAGATTCAGAAATCGGCGTCGCAACCGGGAGGAGAAACGCAGACCCTGTTGGCGTCTTATCAACCGGTGAAAGACGAAGCAGGAGAGGTGATAGGCGTCTCCGTGGCCGTGATGGACATTACGGAGCGCAAGCGGATAGAGAAGAACCTGCGCGACGTGAAGGATCACTACAGCAGCCTGGTCCGGCTTGGGCCGCACGTGCCGTGGGTTTTGAATCTCAAGGGAGAAGTCATTGAGGCGAGCGATCGCTGGGAGATGATTACCGGCCAGCCATTGACCGAAGCGCTGGGCGATGGGTGGCTGCACATGTTGCATCCCCAGGATGTGCCGCCCACGCAGGCAGCCATTCGCGCGTGCCTGAACACCGGCGCAGCGATCGACATACGTTACCGCGTTCGCAACGGACAGGGGAGCTGGCAATGGATGCGGTCGCGCGGCGCTCCACGCTTCTCGGATTCGGGCGAAATTCTAGCGGTGTATGGAGCGGTGGAGGAGATTGAGAACCCGGCGCCGGATTATGCGATCTGAAGGCGCGGTTGCGGCAACTGGTTTTGCGCTTCGGCCCGGCTATTGCCTTTTCAAGAGCTGCCGGGCAATCGTCATCAGCTGCATGTTCGACGTGCCTTCGTAGATCTTGCCCACCTTGGCGTCCCGATAGTACTTCTCGGCCGGGTAGTCGCGCACAAAGCCATTGCCGCCGAAGATCTCCACACACTGGCTGGCTACGCGCTCGGCCACCTGGGAAGCGAAGAGCTTGCTCATTGCCGCTTCACGCAGGTAGGAGTGGCCGGCGTCTTTAAGTCGCGCCGCGTTGTAGACAAGGAGCTTGGCGGCCTCGATGTCGGTGGCCATCTGGGCAAGACTGAATTGCACCGCCTGGAATTCGGCGATGGCCTTGCCGAACTGGCGGCGCTCCTGCGCATAGCGCGCCGCGTGTCCCCATGCGCCTTCCGCCAGGCCGAGCATCTGCGCGCCGATGCCGATGCGGCCTTCGTTGAGGGTCTCAATGGCCACTTTGTAGCCTTTGCCGGGCTCGCCTAAAACGCTGTCGGCGGATACCTCGCAGTTGTCGAAGATGAGTTCGCAGGTGCTGCTGGCCCGGATGCCGAGCTTGTCTTCCTTGCGCCCCACGGTGAAGCCCGGCGTGTCTTTTTCGATGAGGAATGCGGTGATGCCCCGATAACCGGCGGCCGGATCGAGGGTGGCGAAGACAATAAAGAGGCCGGCCTCGCGCGCATTGCTGATCCAGAGCTTGCGGCCATTCAGGCGATAGCCGCCGTCGATGGCCTGGGCACGGGTTTGCAGCGCGAACGCGTCAGAACCCGAGCCGGATTCGCTGAGTGCGTAGGCGCCGACTGTGTCTTTGGCCAGTCGCGGCAACCATTTCTGTTTTTGCGCGCTGGTTGCCCAGCGGCGAAGCGCATTTCCTACCAGGGTGTTGTGCACGTCGACCAGAACGCCCACCGCGGGGTCGACGGTGGAGATGGCTTCAATGGCGAGGACGGCGTCGAAGAAGCTGCCGCCGGCGCCGCCCGCAGCCTCGGGAATCTCGATCCCCATCAAGCCAAGGTCGAAGAGCTTGGGAACAAGGCCGGGGGCGAAGGCCTGTTCCTCATCCATGGAACGCACCGCGGGCGCGATGGTTTCTTCAGCAAATCGCCGGACCGTGGAAAAGAAGAGCTGCTCTTCTTCAGAGAGCTGCGTGAGTGGGGAGGGATGGGAATGGGTCAAAACGATCGGCCTCCGGCTTCGGAGTGTATCAAATCAGATCGTGGCTGGGCATTGCGGGTCGGGTTCAGGCACAAAACGAGGGGCAGGCGTTGACGCCTGCCCCTCATAGGTTCGCGATGAATGTTTAGTTGATGGTGAAGTTGAAGGTGGTGGTGTTGGTAATGGTGGAAGTCGACGAGTCCGTTCCGGTAACCGTGACGGTGTAGGAACCCTTGGGCGGATTAGACACTGTGGTTGAGGTGCTGCTGCTGCCGCACGCGGTGAGAGCCATTCCGATGGCGGTCAGGCCGATGATGCAGGCCAGGCTGCGCAGCCTGCGTGAACCGCGCGCCAGGAAGCCGGCGAGCAGCAAGCCCGCAAAGGCGATGCCGGTGGGCAGAGAGCGCATTCCGGGTTTGGGAATGTCGCCGCGCGAAGCATGATGCGAAGCGTTCAACCACTTGTAGGCGTGGTTTCCGGTGCCTTTCACCAGCGCCGCGCAGTCTGAGGCGTTGGTATCGAGGCTGAGTTGGGTGGTGGCGGCCGTAGTGCCTGAAACCACAACCGTCCCGTCACCATTGGAAAGCGTGGTCGTGAAGCTGTAGCACAGGTTCGCCAGCGCGCTGTTGTTGGACGTGGTAAAGGATAGATCCACCGTGCCGGTGTAGCCGCCGGCCGGCGTGACGGTGATGGTTGAGCTACCGCTGGAGCCCTGGCTCACCGACACGGCGGTTGCGGCGAGTGCGATGGTTCCCTTGCCGGAGCTGGCGGTGCCGATGAGAATCTCGCCCACGCCTACCGAGGGAGCGTGCGTGGAATCACCCGAGTACTGCGCCAACACCTGGTGAGTACCTGTCGCCGTAAACGAAGTCGGGTACGTTAGAGCTCCATTGGTAAGAGATTGCGCAGCGACGGTCGATCCGCCGCAATTGGTTCCGGCGCCGCCACCGCAGGTGGGTCCGCCGTCGATCTGCAGGGTTACTGTTCCGGTGGGCGTGGACGAACCGCTCGTGGAGGCTACGGTGATGGTGAAGTTCACACTAGCGCCGGCATTTGGATTGGCGTTAGATGCCGTCACCGTTGTGCTGGTGGTGACGAGGCCGTTTGTGGCGGAGTTGGAGTTGGTGGGCCAGACGCCGGCAATCAGATTGAGGTCGAGCGAGCCGATGCCGGTCACTTCATCATAGCCGGTATTCGCGGAGAAGCCGGTTGTCGTGGTGCCGCAGGCCGCCGAACCGGAGATGCAGTTGTTATTGCCCGACGTGATGTCGTGAATTGCACCGGAGGTGTAGTTCGCGTTGTTGGCGGCGAGCGTGTAAAGCGCGGGGTTTACCAGGCCCTGGCCTTCCGTGAAGTTCAGCTTCTGGTTCAGCAGCGCAACCATGCCGGCGAAGATCGGCGTCGCGAAGCTCGTGCCGCCGGCGACCGTGAGGTCGCCTGTAGCGGACTCACGAAAGCCGCTATTGCAACTGGCCGATTGACCGGTCTGCCAGGACGTTGGGTCGCTGGTGCAGTAGAGGTAGCCGGGCAATCCAGGCGAGGAGTAAAACGCCATGTCTGGAACAAGTCGGAATGTGCCGGACGGGATGCCGGGCACGCCCGCCTGCCATGAAGGCCGCGCCACCAGGGCGCTCGTGCCGCCGCCGGTCGCGCTCAGGCATTGTCCTGCAGAAGCCAGGGTCGCTGTGCATTGAGAGCTGGGGAGATCGTCGTTCCACACCACCTCCGGCGCATATTTAATGAGCGAATTCACCAGGTCGTTGGCCGTGTTCGATGTGCCGTTGTAGTTCGAATTCCAGTAGGTGGAGAAGCTCGAACCCCCGGCGATGTCGGCGCTCGTCATCTCGGTGCCGCCAACTCCGGTGACATAGGCACTGCTGGCCGGATAGTTCACCTGAAGCGCGGTCTGCTGGGCGGTTGTCAGACCGGTACTGCCATTGCACGCGGTCGAGCCCTGGTCGCCCGACGCCGCCATCACCGACTGGCCTTGCGTCGCAGCCTGCTTCAGGGTCAGTTCGAAGCCCGTCACAAACGACTGAGTGGCCTCGGAGACTTCGCAGCTTGAGTAACTGAGGCTGATGATGTCGCCGATCATCTCGTCAATCGCATACTGAACCGACGAGTAGACTCCACCCGAATTCGCTGCGTTGCCGGCGTAAACGAGAACGACGTTGGCGCCCGGCGCAACGGCGCTGGACCACTCGAGATCAAGGTCCGATTCCCCTTCGTCGCCCTGGGAAATGGTTCCATCAGTGCCGGTGCCCGGCACCAGCACCAGCGTAGGATCCTTCTTCGTGAGTCCGGCAGCAGCCTGGAACGCCTCAACGTCGCTCACGTGCACATACGACTGCCCCATGATGGCGATGGTCTGTCCTGTTCCCGTCACTCCCGCGCTGTAAAGAGGCTTCAAATCATATGCGGTGGCAATATCGCCCGGAGCAAAGAAGACGCTGCCCGAAACACCTGAAGTGAATCCGGGACGCGGCACGGTGTGATTGGGCCGCGGCTTGAAATCGTTCAGGTTGCGAACATCGACGACCACCCCCGCGAGCCCCGCGGGAACCGACAAGGCTGTCGAAGGCGCAAAGTGCCGTTGTCCCGCAACGTTGTAGTAATGCATCTGCGTCTGGAATGCGGATTCGATCTGCCCCATGTTGCCGGAGAATCGGATCGCATTGCGGCTGCGGTTCACGGTCTCCACGCTAAAGCCCTGCTGCTCCAGCCAGCTCGACACCTTGTCCAGATCGGCCTGCGCCATGCCAAAGCGCGCGGCAAACTGGTCGGATGTGAGCCAGTGGTGGTACTGCGGCGATGAGGGGTCCTGTTGCGCAGCCAGGAGGGCGTTCAAATCGGCTTCCTGCGCGGCCGAGCGGTTGAATACCAGCGTTACTCCGCTCAGCTGCGCGGAACCTGGCATACGGCCGGCGTCGAACTGGGGGTTCGCCAGCGGATGCTGGGAGCCCGGGATCAGAGCCGATTGGGCGCCGCCAATTTCAGCGGCAATGCGAACGGCGGGCGACTGCGCGGCCGCAGTGGCGTTCAGAAGCAGCGGCGCCGCGGCGCAAGCAGCCAGCACACCGCATATCCGAAGCCGGCTCTGCAGGAGGGTTGCGAACATCGTCTTCATGGTTTTTCCCTTGTGACACATAAGAAATGGGCGTTCCCGGAACGGCAAGACCTGGTGAAGTGAAGTTTACTTCCAGCGGATGAATATACGCCGCATTACTTCCGGCGCAGCATATACGTCGGCGGGGTCAGGCGAAAAGAAGGTATTCAAAATAAACTCCGGTTACCCAATCAATGTTATGTACGCGGGGCAACCTATCGGGGCAGACGTTGCTTTTAAATAGACTCCGGTCTTTGTACAAAGTTGTGACATGCCGCGCATTTTCAACAAAAGCATCGGATGGAAGGCGGCCAGACTGGTTACGAGACCAAAATGACTTTTAGGTCATGCTCTCGCCGGAATCCGGCGGAACGATCGACAGGGCGGGACGCGTTTTTGGGGGTGCAACATACTGTCCGGTACGCCAGGTAATGGCTAGTTTCTCCTTGCCCAGGAGCTTGCGGATCTGAACTCGGGCGTGGTCGGCCCAGGGTCCGCTCCGGTCCAGGCGCACATACTCATGCCAGTGGCGAAGCGCTTTGCGACGCTCCCCCTTGCGTTCATACGCCAGGGCCAGGTTGTAATGGGCATCGGCATAGCGCGGCGCCAGCCTGGTGGCATGCTTGTAAGCCTCGACCGACTCATCCAGCCGCTCCAGCTCATCGAGCACATTGCCCAGATCGAAAAACGCCAGCACATACTCGGGGTCCGCTTCTGTCGCCCTGCGGTAGAGCTCCTCAGCCCGACCGTATTGCCGCAGGTGAAAAAAGATCGTCCCGAGGTTGATATAAGCCGCCGCATAACCGGAGTCGGCCCTCAAAATCTCGGTGTACAGATCAATGGCGCGCTGCTTGTCCCCCGCCTCTTCCGCCTGCACCGCCTGCAGGAACTGGTCCTGCTGCAGCTTCTGCGCGCCGGCTGCGGGAGCCGTCATCGGCACCGCCGCGGCCACCGCGTCCTTTTGTCCCGCACGTTCGAAGTCGAAGATGAGCTGGCGGCGGATAGGATCGACCATCGCGCCCAGGTGGCGAAACGCGATGCGGCTGCCGTTGCACACCACCGTGGCTTCCACCAAAGGGTTCTCCATCCCCGCAACAGCTTTCATGGCCGAGATCGAGTGGCGAATCGAAGACGCGGACACGGCCTCCTCGCGCAGGGAGCGCAAGGTTCTCAACTGGCCCAGGTCCTGAAAGGAGTAGCTCTGCAGCGGCTGTATCAGGCCCGCTCTCTCCCACCCTTGCAGCTGGCGGGAACTGATTTGAAGGATCCGCAGCACATCCTGGCGGCTATAGCTGGTCACTCTTGGCTCCCGTGGTTGATCCGGCTCTGCCTCGGGCTTCTCTATTGCGTATCCCGGTCGGGTTCAGAAATTGATGCGCTGGCCACCCCAGAAACAAGAACCCGTTGACGGGGATCCCGCTTGTTGCGTTCGACACGGTAACCGCTCTCTTGCTGCGATTATGCCAAGAATAAGGGTGGATAAGCAGACGCGAATTAAGCCCGCAAGAAAAAGGACGTGGATAACTAATGCCTTATTAGGTACCTTTGACTCTTTGCACAGTCTGCTTGTGGATAACGAAGGGCAAATTTTGCCGGCGGGAAGTTGTACGGAGGAGACCGCGGAAGGATGGAGCCGACGATCGGACTTGAACCGATGACCTGCTGATTACGAATCAGCTGCTCTACCAACTGAGCTACGTCGGCGTACCTCTTGTGATTGTATCGTTGTGGTGGTTTTCGGTAAAGTTTAGGCTTGGCCGCGGAAGGTGCATCCAACGATGCAATCTTCCGATTTTTCCGGGCCGGGAGAGGATAAGATCACCCGAGAACCATGATCGCGCAGACCGTGCAACTAGCGTTTCGCATCGCGTTTGTCTGGGCCGGGGGCTTCCTGCTCGCCGTCGCGGTGCGAGCCATGCTCCCCGATCAGGTCGGCTTCACCATCGCTGCGAAACAAGGCCCGCTCTTCATTCCCTTCAGTCGCATCGGCTTCTGGACCTGTCTTTGGGCCGCACTCACGGTGACGGTGCTGGTGGTGATTCGCGCCATGATGGGTGACATTACTTCCGGCTCCGCGCGTTGACGCTCTTTTCGAGTGCCCGTCGGAAAGACTGCCGCTATACTCCCAAACATGCCCGAAAGTCCTGACCAGGAATGGCGCCGGCTCACCAAGCTCTACGGCGATATGTACGACGGCCAACTACTCGAACTCGCCTCGTCATTCCACGACCTCACCGAGATGGGAAAGACCGTTCTGCGTGATGAGATGCGCAAGCGCGATCTCGGCGATCCATTGGCGCCGGGTTGGTCGGCGCAGCAGCGCATGCAAGAACACGAGCGAGAGGCATTGGAGGCTGCTGAAGCCGATGCGGCGGGCAAGCCGATCGAGTACACGTGGAAGGTACCGCTGTGCGAGTGTGAGTTCTCCATCGAGGCCCAGCAGATCGCGGCAACGCTGCGGCGGGCAGGGATTCAATCCTGGATGAATTCATCCCCGCCGGGTCTGCGCGGTCCCATCATTCTTGTTGCCGCCGACCAACTCGACGAAGCGCGCGCCATCATCGCCAATCCCATTCCGCAGGACATCATCGACGAATCACGCGTGGAGATTCCGGAATATGCACCGCCGGTGTGTCCATCGTGCGGCGCAGCCGATCCGGTCCTGCTCTCCGCCGATCCATCGAATTCCTGGAGTGCGAAGCGTGCGGCAACGAATGGTCCGACCCCATGGACGAACCCGCTGAAGCCTGACAACAGAATTTTCTCGGAAGACGGAAAGAGCCGCCCGGCAACAGGGCAGCTCCTTCCTTAGGGAGAATAGTTCCAACGGAGGCAAAGCCATCAGAACTTTCTGGCTGCATAGTAGGTGTGGGGGAAGGGTGTGTCAAGAACATTCCTAAACGCAAATAAGCCTTTTATTATGAGGTAGTTATTTAGTTAGAGCGCGATTTCACAGCGCGGAATGTTCGACAGGTGTTCGCCTTTTTGTTCCGGTTTTTATCGGGTTTTCGGGCCTTTTTTCGGGTTCCGAACGTGTTTTCCACAGCGTTCGCGCGCATTTACCTCTCGGATGCGCCCTGCGGTACGCGCGGCGCTCCCTGCTGGTTACTCACGCAAGTCCAGGCTGATAAACTCCGCCTCATATACCGAAGATGCGGGCTTGCCCCTCGCAATGCGGTACAGCGCCCGGCCGCCGCCCAGGAAAAAGCCGAGCAAAAGCGCCGCAACTACAGCCGACAATCGACGAGCTCCGCGATCCCCATCAGAAGCTTGCTCGTTTTGGAGACTTCCGACTCGGAGGGCTGCGGAATCACCACGTACTCCGATTCGTAGTGGACCCTCGCCAGCAGCTTATGGCTCTCGTCCGGGATGGCATCGCCGCTCACAATGGCCACCACCGGACCGCTGCGCCGCACCTCGAGCGAGGCCTGGTCGGAGTCCTGGAGCGGCTTGGGAAACGCCGGCTGGGCATTGCTCCCGGCCTTCAGGTAGTCTCGAATGCGGCTTTCCTGCGCCTGGGCCATCTGCGGCGTGGGATAGTCGATCAGCGTGAGCACCGCCGGGTTTGAGGAGAGCGAGTAGTTCGCTGTGACGGCTTCGGCGCCCCGGTCGAATCCCACCAGATCCGGGGGTAGAACGCCGCCTGACCCGGTATAGCCTGCCGGACCGACAGCATAATGCGTGGTCTGGCCGTCCAGAGACTTCTGTGGCAGATCCGACAGAACAGGAGGAGCCAGCGCCCTGGTCCCCTGCGCCGTGGGCAGATGAGTGGCAAGCTCGCGCATCTCCGATCCCGTCATTGGGCCGATATGCGAGAAGTTCGCGTCGATTAAGGCGCTGCCCTGCCAGAACAGCACGCGGTTGTGATCGGAGGCCGCGCCGTTGCCAATCTCCTCCTTTGGCCACCCGTTGCCGCGGTAAAACGAGTAGGCGCCGTAGGCGCCGGTCAGGTCGGTGAAGCGCAGGACGCGGAGAGTCAGGGTCTCGCCGGCTTTCCGGTAGTGCGCCTCAAAGCCGTTCAGAAACCCGTACTCCTTGAGCGCAGCAGCGTTTGTGGCGTCTGCCTGTGTAGCATCGGAGATCGGCTTTGGCGTGTCCTTTTGTTCCCATCCGGCAAACGACTCCGGCAGCAAGGGCCGCGGCAAGGACACCGTCACCACGCCTGCCGGCTTGGTATCCGGCTTGGCCTGCGCTCCGGCCAGAATCCCGCCGGCCAGCATCACCGAGCCCACGCCTACGGCAATCCAATGCATTCGTTTCACCCCACCATCCAGACTACTAGTCTTGAGCACACTTCGCCCTTTCCTGCCCTCTATTGTTGGACACTGCCCGCGACGGAAAGGTTCCCGTGGCAGGATAAGCTGTGTCCATCTCCAAATCGATGAGGCGCTTTGCAATCAGGACTCGCTCATTCCGACGATTCTCCCGTCGATTCCGGCAGCCTGGAACTCATTGCGGCCACCCCGGCGCACGAGTCGCTTATCTCCAACCTGCTTCAGCTCTATATCCACGACTTCAGCGAGTTAATTCCGTTGGAACTTGATCCGGACGGCCGATTCGCTTACCCCGACCTGCGGCTCTATTGGTCGGAGCCTTCGCGTTTTCCATTCCTGGCGACCGTCGACGGAGCATGGGCTGGATTGGTCTTCGTTCGTCAGATTCATGGCGCGGCGAACGAAGCGCCTATATGGGACATGGTTGAGTTCTTCGTCCTGCGCGGTTATCGCCATCGCGGCATCGGAACCCGCCTGGCTCACCTGGCGTTTGCGCGCTTCCCGGGCGCGTGGCAGGTTCGGGTCATGGAAGCGAACGCAACCGCTGCGCGCTTCTGGGAGCGGGCTATCGAGAGCTATACCCACGTCACGCGCGAACCCAGTCGCGTCATTCTCAACAACGCCGCCTGGCAGATCTTCCGGTTCGAATCGCGGCCGTAATTGCGGTCCTCGGCTCAGGGTAGATTTGCGGATCAACCTTCCCACGGCGTCACCCGCGGAATCCATCGCCGCACATTCTGTCGATAACGCTGATACTCGTCTCGATACGTGCGCACGAGCTTGGGCTCTTCATAAAAGCGCACGAAGATGTCCATCAATGCTGCCGCAACGGCTAACTCGATCACCATGTGCCCGCTCCAGAAGAGCAGACCTTCACCGGCCAGCGCCGTCCCCACGCCCAGATACATCGGATTGCGCACAAAGCGATAGAGCCCGCTGACCACCAGGTGTTCCGTGGGCGCAGCAGGCATTAGCGTCCCCTGCCCCACCACCACGAATCTCATAATCGACTCGAGCAGCGGAAAAAGTCCCACCACAATCAGCACCCAGCCGGCGGACTCACCCATGCACCACGCGCAGGCCCGTCAGCAACCACGGCAGCACCACCAGCACAATGCCCGGCCCACCGAACAGCGTAAAGAGAACCGTGACGATGATGCTGCGGCGCAGGGTGGCCATGGTTGGCTCACACGCGATCGGTCAACCCTTGCGCCGCCGCCGGATAGAGCAGGTTGCCAAGCGCCGGGTACCGGCCCCCGTAGAACGAGATAGCGTACTCGCGCACCCAGGTGCTGAGCGGGCCGCCCACGATAACGCTCATCAGCAGCAGAAAGAGAAATGCGACGCACCCCAGAAAGATTTGCAGCATGACCCCGATCGCTGCCGACGCGCCCGCCGATCCGGCAAACGAGCCGTGAATGGCATACCAGATGGCTCCGATGGCGCCGGCAAACATCAGCCCCGGGATCAGCAGCACCATCAAAACGATGGCCATCGCCACCGTCGGCATTACCAGCCGCAGAAGCGCATAGACGAAGAACTCCTTCTTCTCATCGACCATGGCGCGCCACGCCCATCCCCACGCTTCGCCGGCGCTCGCATTTTCCAGCGCATAGTGGGGCATCATGAAGTCGCGCATGACAAGGTCCGCCAAGAACCCGATCAGCACCATCACAAAGATGACCGGAATCAGGGGAAGAATCAGTTCCAGCATCAATGCGACGTCGGGATGACCTCCGGGCCGAAACTCGCGAAATAGCTTCAGGAATCCGGAGATGAACGGCATCGCCACCAACACCATCAAGCCCAGATAGCACAGGCCCACCGCGACGTTCATCCAGTAGAAACGCCCAGCCTGATCGCGATACGCGCGCCAGCCGGGCCGAATTTCCTTCACGTTGTAAGTGAGGCTGTGGAAGAAGGCAAAGCGCAGGCGCGTAATCAAGTAGAAGAGCCAAAGCATAAACACGGTAACCAGCAACAGCGATGCGACGACCTGTGCAATCTGGACGGACGTCAGAAGACCGAAGGGCGACGCGAGCGCCGGTCCGCTGCCTGTCGAGTGGCCACCCTGATTTCCCGACCCGCGGAATTTGGATCCCCAGCCTTCAGTGATGATGGCGACCAGCCCGAACTTCAGATACGTTCCCCAATTGAAGGGCTTGAACAGAAACTCGCGCGTGCGCTGCACTGCGACTGAAACCGAATCAATGGCTGAGGGGCGCATAAGAACCTTTCCGGGGAAGAGCCAGCCTGCAAAATCAACTACGCAAGCATTATGCCTTGAGTTCCGCAGAACCGGCCCTCATTCCTGCCCACCATGCATCGAATGCCGCCAGCGCCCGCTCGCATTGCAACCGATGCCGCTCCTTTTTATCCCGCACTTTGCGCCTGGTCTCTTCGTCCAGCGGCTCCAGCAAATCGAACGTAATATTCGCCGGCTGGAAGCTCTTCGCATCGGCATGGGTAATGTAGTGAACCAACGATCCCAGCGCCGTCCCGCGCGGAACCGGCACCGGCTCCTCGCCGTGCGCCAACGCTGCAGCATAGATTCCGGCCAGCAGCCCGGTGGCAATGGATTCGGTGTATCCCTCCACGCCCGAAAGCTGCCCCGCGAACAGAATCCGCTCCCGCGTCTTCAGCGCGAGGTGGTCGTTCAACAGCGCCGGCGCGCAAATGTACGTGTTGCGATGAATCTGTCCGAAACGCAGAAACTTGGCATCCTCCAGTCCCGGAATCAGCCGCAGCACGCGCGCCTGGTCGCCCCACTTCAGGTGATTCTGAAAGCCCACCAGGTTATAGCTGTCGGCGCGCAGATTCTCCTTGCGCAGCTGCACCACCGCCCACGGCGTTTGCCCGGTGCGCGGATCGCGTAGGCCCACCGGCTTCATGGGCCCGAAGCGGAGCGTGTCGCGCCCGCGCCGCGCAAGCACTTCAATCGGCAGGCAGCCTTCGAAATAATCGAGCTTCTCCCACTCCTTCGCGTCGGCCGGCTCCGCCGCAAGCAGCGCGTCGAGAAATCGCTCATATTCCTCACGATTCATCGGGCAATTGATATAGTCGGCCGTGCCTTTGTCCCACCGCGCCGCAAAGTACACGCGGTCCATATCGATGGACTCGGCATCCACAATAGGCGAAATGGAATCGTAAAACGCCAGGTGCTCCGATCCGGTGATGCGCTGAATGTCGCGGCTCAGCGCGTCTGACGTTAACGGCCCTGTGGCCACAATCGTCAGCACGTCGCCGTCGAGGCTTGTGACCTCTTCGCGAATCACGCGAATGCGCGGCTCGTTTGCGATGGCTTCCTCAATCCGCCGCGAGAACTCCACGCGATCCACCGCCAGTGCATGCCCGGCCGGCACCGCCGTCTCATCGGCAATCCGCAATAGCGCCGACCCACCGCGCCGCATCTCCTGCTTCAACAACCACGGTGCCGTGTTGGGAGACTCACTCTTGAGCGAGTTCGAGCAAACCAGCTCTCCGAACTCCGTTGTCTGGTGCGCAGGCGTCAAACGAAGCTGGCCATCCACCATCGCCCGCATCTCGTACAGCTCCACCGCGCAGCCCAGCCGCGCCGCGGTCAGAGCCGCCTCCGGCCCCGCCAATCCCCCGCCGATAACCCGAATCGCCACTGCCATCGACCTCCGAACCGATGAACCGCGCTCAAGCGCTACCGGCCCCACCGCAGGTGGTCACTGTCCTTCCGTTGTCTCGGCGAGTTCGCCGGTCTCAGCAAGCCGCCGCAACCCCTCCCCGCTCAGCCGCACGTTCAGCCACTCCCTCTGAATCTCCGCCCCCATCGCGTTGTAGAAATCAATCGCAGGAGTATTCCAGTCCAGGACCTCCCACTTCATGCGCGCGCAGCCTTTGTCCAGTGCGATCTGCGCCAGACGCTGCAAGAGCGCTTTGCCGACACCGGCCCCGCGATTCTCCGGAAACACAAAAAGATCCTCAAGATAAAGCCCCGGCCGGCCCAGCCACGTGGAGTAGTCATAGAAAAACAGCGCAAAGCCCGCCGGCACACCATCCAGCTCCGCAATCAGACACGAGTAGTACGGGTTCTCGCCAAACCCGTGTTCCAGCAGGGCGGCTTCGGTAGCTTTCACAGCGTCCGGCTCGCGCTCATAAACCGCCAGCGCTTGAATAAAGACCAGAATCTGCCCCACATCCGTCTTTTCAGCGGGTCGAATCGTGATGGCCATGGGTCTATTTTAGGGTGTGATACAGGCCACAAGAGCTCCCGCTACGAGCAGCTACTATCTCTACTTGTAGCGTCCATCGGTTAACCCAGGGTTCACAGCTGTTCGAGCAAACATCAACTACCCCTTGGGATTAGGCAACCCGCGGTGATCCGCCGCGATTCCCAATTGGGTGTGCTGTATACCGGCACGAGTCGTTTTTCGCCCACGGTCTGATCCCTTGTGCTGAGGTTTCCCGTTGGTTTAACGTGGGCTGTGCTGGTCGGATGGTCGGTGGGCATTTGTAACGCTGTGCCTGCGCTGTCGCCTTGTCCCTCCGCCGTTGCGGGGTGGATTGTGAAGTTTGGAACGAATTGAGCCCGCCGGCTTCGGTCGCGACGCTCCCAAGGAGAAACATCGATGAAACGCAATCTCTCAGTTTGGCTCAGTCTCGTGCTGGCGCTGGCGGTAGTGCCGGCCCTGGCGCAGGAAAACAAGCCGACGGGCAAGATTCACGGCAAGGTCACCAATCCCGTGGGCGTGCCACAAGGCTCCGGAACCATCAGCCTCTCCAACGGCCCCGGCGAAGACAAAGCCACATTCACTGTGGACGCCAACGGCGAGTACTCCGGCGAAGCACCCCCAGGATCTTACACGCTCATCTTCCGCCAGACCGATACGCCCAAGGATAAGCAGGTCGACCGCATCGATAACGTTAAGATCGTCGCCGGACAGGACATTGAAGTCGACGACGACATGAGCCGGCCGGAATTCGTCAAGACGCTGCCTGCCGACGTGCAAAAGCAGTTGGAAGAGACGAAGGCCAAGAACGCCAACGCCCTTAAAGCCAACGAAGTCATCAAGCACCTGAACGCCGACCTCAAGCAGGTGGCGGACGACATCAAGGCTGCCGACGGCGCCGCCGCTCAGGCGCAGCAGGAACTCGGTTCCGGCGCCACCAAGCAGGCCGTTGACGCCAAGGTTCAGGAGATCAAGACTCAAAAGTTCACCGATGCCGAGAACCTGATGAAGACCGACACGGCTGCTAAGGCAGACGCTTCCATCCTGTGGGCGCGCCTCGGCCAGGCCCAGAACGGCCTGAAGCAGTACGACGATGCGGTCACATCGTTCAAAAAGGCCGTCGATATCGAGTCCACGTCGAAGAAGCCCAGCCCGGAGGTCCAGGGACTGGCACAGAGCGGCCTGGGCGAAGCCTATGCGCGTCAGGGCAAAGTGCCGGAAGCCAACGAAGCATTTGACGCCGCTGCCAAGGCCAATCCCGCGCAGGCCGGCTTCTACTACAAGAACATGGCCGTGATCTTTTTCCAGCAGGGCAACGCCCAAGCCCAGGTGGCCGCGGCCGACAAGGCCATCGCCAGCGACCCAAACAACCCGCTGCTCTACTACCTCAAGGGACAGGGCCTCGTAGGCAACGCCACCATGGGACCCGATCCCAAGAATCCCAAGCAACAGATCATCGTTCTTCCTCCTGGGTGCGCCGAAGCCTACCAGAAATATCTTGACCTCGCACCCAATGGTCCTTATGCAGCCGACGCCAAGGGCATCCTCGAACAGGCCGGCCAGAAAGTCAGCTCGTCGTACAAGGCCGGCAAGAAGTCGTAACCGGAAAACCGCGTCTCAAAACAGAAGGGTGCTCCCACGGGAGCGCCCTTTTCTGTCCTCTGTCGACTCTTGTCTGTCTGCGGTCTTCTACAATCTCTCTGAATGCCGACCAGTCTGCCCAGTTACGACGAAGTTGCATTGTTGGTTGCCGAACGTGCCCAGGCTATCGCGGCAACGCGACCATCCACAGAAACCCTTGCGCTTCCTGAAGCCGCGGGCAGAATCCTCGCCGGCCGCCTGCTGGCCGATCGTGCCATGCCCTCGTTCCCGCGCTCCACCCGCGATGGCTTTGCCTGCCTCGGCGCGGAAGCTTCTTCGCACGAATTCCTGTTTGTCGCCGGATCGATTCGTGCCGGCGATCCGCCCGCAGGCCCGCTTCCGCCCGCATCGGTGTGGGAGATCATGACCGGCGCAGCCGTTCCTCCCGGAGCCGATGCGGTAGCCATGCTGGAACATGTGGAACACGCCGACGGCAAGATCCGCCTGGTCCCGCCCCGCACGCTCGAGCCCGGCGAGAACATCGTTGCCGAAGGCGCCGAAGCCCAGCCGGGCGACGAGATTGTGCCCACCGGGACGCTGCTCGGCGCGTCGCAGATTGCAGCCGCTGCCACCTGCGGCTACTCGACTCTTGAGGTCTTCAAAAAGCCGCGCGTCGCCATCCTCACCACCGGAGACGAACTGGTCGCCATCAACGAGAATCCCGGTCCAGGCAAGATTCGCAACTCCAACGCACCCATGCTCGCGGCTCTTGTGGCTCAAGCCGGCGGCGAGCCTGCGATTCTGCCTGCGCCTCGCGACGACGCCCAGGAAATTGACGCGGCCCTTCGCAAAGCGATCCAAGCCGATCTGATTCTCATCTCGGGCGGCGTCTCCGCTGGCAAGTTTGATCTCGTGGAACCCGCGCTCGCACGCCTCGGCGCGCACGTGCACTTCACCGGCGTGCGCATTCAGCCCGGCAAGCCGCTGGTCTTTTGCGAGGTGCCACGCAGCGATTCACACTCTGTTCCCGTCTTTGGCCTTCCCGGCAATCCAATCTCCTCGGCTGCCACATTCCTGCTCTTTGCCGCACCCGTCCTTGCAGCGCTGTCGGGCAGCAGCGAGGTGCGGCCGCGCTTTTCCGTTGCCGTGCTCACGCGCGAGGTCAAAGGCAAACCGGACCTCACGCGCTTCGTTCCCTCGGCTTGCGCCTTTCACCCGCTCAGCAGCGCCAATCCCGAGGTGGCCCCCGTCCCCTGGCACGGCTCCGGCGACATCGCCGCCTTCGCGCGCGCCAACTGCTTCGTCGCCGTCCCTGAGGGCATCGACCAGCTCAGCCCCGGCGATCTGGTCCGCATTCTTCCGTTCTGAGTGAATTCCATGCCCCACGACACAAGCAATCCAGATCCGAACAAACAAAACCCGAGCAAGCTGTCCCACTATGACGAAGCCGGGATGGCTTCGATGGTCGACGTCAGCGCCAAGCCATCCACGCGTCGCACCGCAACCGCATCTGCCTTTGTCGAGCTCTCACCGGCCGTGATCGCGGCGCTCCCGCAAAACCCCAAGGGCTACCCCCTCGAAGTTGCGCGCATCGCCGGCATCCAGGCCGCCAAGCGCACCTCCGAGCTGATCCCCATGTGCCATCCGCTGCCGCTGACGCATGTCGACGTGCAGGCGCACATCGAGGAAGGCGGCGTGCGCATCACCGCAACAGCCGCCACCTTTGGCGTGACCGGCGTGGAGATGGAAGCCCTGACGGCGGCATCGGTTGCCGCCCTCACTGTCTACGACATGACCAAGGCGCTCGACAAGGCCATCGTCATCCGCGAGCTGCGCCTCGAGTCCAAGACCGGCGGCAAATCCGGCGACTTCAGACGGGTTTAGTCGCTATCGCGTCCCGCCCGGATGGTCGTGATCCGGTGCACCAGCCGGGTGATCGTGATCCGGCGCCGCACCCGGATGATCGTGATCGTGCTCCGGCTTGGGCACAAACGCCTCCGGTTTGACGTGACCTCGATGGCACGTTCCGCAGGTAACCGGCCCGTCCACACCCTCCAGCTTGCTCACGTAATTCGCGTTGATGTCCTGGGTCATCTTGATCATCAGCCGCGCCGTCTGCTTTTCCTTCTTGGAGTCATCGGCAAAGTTCATCCGCGGTCTGCCGTTGGGCCCAACGTTTTTGGGATCGACGGTGTGACACACATTGCATTCGGCGCCCAGCATCCCCTCAAATTTGTGCATGATCTCCATGACCTGATCGCCGGTCAGGTCCTTGGGCAGCACCTTCAGGTTGGTCGGCGCCGGCATCGGCGGACGCGCATGCTGGGGCGCAGCAGGAGCGGGCTCTTGCCCGGAGCTGGAAACAACAGTCGCTACGGCCAGAACAAAAGCCGCGGTGGCAGTGATGGCAAATCCAGTGATCTTCAAAGCGGGAGTTGTCCTCATTGTTGGGATAGGGGAACCTGAGTTTAAAGACGAGACTCCCCGGCACAAAGACTAAGGAATCGCAACAAGTCTACCCTTCAGCCCCTTGGGCCCGGAAACACAAGGATTCCCCGGCACCACAAATCGCAACGGCCAATCCATGGCCTCGCTGATGCCGATCCGCGGCGTCGTCATCGCCTTCTCCAGCACAAAACCGTCATCCCTGATCTGCAGCGGCGAAGCCGGGTCCGTCAAATCAAGCCCATTGTGGCTCGGCCGCGTAATTCCCATCGCCTGACACAGCCTGCTGGGCCCTGACGTAAGCTGGCGCAACACCGTATCGTTCATCTCCAGCCCGGCCCGCATCCCGCGGTTCTTCGCCATCAGCTCCAACCCCGCCACTGGCTCAAGCGCCCGCAGCAGAACGCTCCCCGCAAGCCCCTCCGACTCGCACGACACGTTCAGGCAGAAGTAGCGCCCGTAGATCGAGTACACATAGGAGTGCCCCGCCAGTCCAAACAACACCTGGGTCCGCGGTGTGGGACCTCGATGCGAATGAGCGGCCGGATCCGGCGGATCGTTGTGCGGTCCCAGGTACGCCTCGGCTTCCACAATCCGCCCCGCCATCACCCCAGCTTCAGACCGATGCACCAGCACCTTGCCCAGCAACCGCGGGCAGACAACCTCAGGACGCGTCTCGTAGAACGCTCGCTCCAGCAGCCGTCCCAGGCCCGCAGCCGGATTTTGCACCATTACTTGTGCGTCTTGTTCCATTCCTTGATCAGCGCAAGTACCTGTTCGGCATGGCCTTCCGGCGTCACCTTGGGGAAGATATGGAGCAGCGTCCGGTCCGGCCCGATCACAAAGGTCGTCCGCTCGATCCCCATTACCTTCTTGCCGTACATGTTCTTTTCCTTCATCACCCCAAACTGATTGCACACTTGCTCGTCTACATCTGCAAGGAGTGTGTACGGCAGGTTGTACTTGGCCTTGAACTTGGCCTGGTCTTTCGGAGTGTCGCGGCTGATGCCCAGCACCACGGCGCCCGCCTTCTCCAGCTTCACAAACTGGTCGCGGAAGCCGCAGGCCTCAATCGTGCAGCCGGGCGTATCGGCGCGGGGATAAAAGAACAGAACCACGGGTTTGCCCGCATAATCTGACAGGCTGACGGTTTTGCCTTCGTCCGTCTGCAAGGTAAAATCAGCTACTTTCTCATTCAGCTCCATGGGGAAAGCCTCATCAAAAGAAGGTGTATTGACGTGAACCTCAAATTGCATTATTTCCGAGATGACCGCCCAATGTCATCGGAGGGCAAGGCCGCACCTCAGGGAGCCATCAAGATCGTGCGTTCGGTGACAATCGCCATTCCGTGTTTCGCCCTGCTTGCCGCCGCCGGCGCCTCCGCGCAGTACTCGGGCCGCGTCACCACCAAGCCCAAGACGCCCGAACTCCGTGCCGTCGCCGTGCTCGAATGGACCGGCGACGCCGGCAAGCCCAAGGCCTGCCGCATCGTTCCCATCACCATCTTCGACGGCGAGAAGCTCAACGACGCCGGCATCTACCTCGCTCGCCCCGAGCCCCTCGCCATCTCCGGCGAAGTCGAGTACCAGCTCAAGGACAACGGCAAGACCATCGGCCTGTTCGACATCAAGAACACCGGCCAGGAACAGGGCTCGTGGGTGGGCTACGGCGAGTGGAAACCGGTCCCCAACCCGCAGCCCGCCTTCGCCGCCACCGCGCCCCCCGTCGTCGATGAAGACGACAGCAGCGACGACAAGCCGGTGCTGCATCGCAAAAAGCATCCCGATGAGTCGCCATCCACAACCTCCGACAAAAAAGCAGACGACAAGCCCGACAGCAAGACCGACACAGCGAAGCAGCAGCCCGCGCCCGCCAACGATCCCGACCAGCCCAAGCTCCACAAGAAGGACGACTCCGCCAGCCCCACCGACACCAGTTCCACCAAGCCGGATGACAAAACCCCGCAAACATCCGCGCCGTCCTCCGAAACCACCGCCGGCGCCTCCGACGACGATCGCCCCGTCCTCAAAAAACCCAAGAAGCAGAAGAAGGAAGATGAAGACATCTCCCGCTCCGAATCGCTTCCGCAGGTCACCGACCCCGATCGCCCCCGCCTCCAGCGCGGCAAATCCAACGCCGACAATCTGAAGGTCCTGCCCAGCCTCATGGGCCTGCCGGACGACATGCAGCAGGCCGTCGCCGTCTCCGACGCGCAGAATCACCCCGATCATCCCTGGGTCTACTCCTGGGCTAATCCCGCCGACGAGGCCAACATGAAGGCGCAGATGGAAGACCAGGCGCGCACCGCGCTCGGCCTCAATCAGCCGTCCGTACCCGCGCCCAAGACCACACCGCACCGCGCCGGCGCCACGGCAACCGCGAGGAAATCAGCCCCGCCCCCGCCTCCTCCACCGCCCGCCGCCCTTCAGGACGAGACCTTCCGCGTCTTTGAGCTCTCCTATGGCTCTGGCGCCACCATGGTGCTCACCGCCGATACCGGCGGCCCACTCGCCCAGGAAAAATTCGTCACCATCATTGGCCAGCCCGACCTCTACGGCAAGCTGCAGGTGCTCCTCAAGAACGTGACCGACGGCACGCACCTCGACGAGACACCCCACATGCGCATCGTCGACGCCGTCGATGCCCTGGCCGACAACCGCGGCGAGCTGCTCTTCGAGCTGCGCGGCGAAACCTCGCGCCAGTTCGTGCTCTACCGCGTCATGCGCGGCCGCGCCGACAAGCTCTTCGTCTCCGGCGGCGGCTACTACGGCACCCTCAGCGAACAGTAAAACGCCAGCCATCACGCACTCAGAGAGCGGCTAACTCCGCTGACTCGCTGATTCGCTAACTCGCTGACTTGCTAACTCGCTGACCGGCTGACTCGCTGACTCGCTCTCACGCTCGGCAACACCAGAAAATACAGCGCCATCGCGCCGTTGAGCGCAAGGCTCACCCCCACGTTCCACCACGTCAGGGCAAAACTGATCGCATACATCCCCGGACCAAACATGTAGTTTCTCGAAATATCGCGCACCGCCGCGTACTCGGCATCCACCAGTCCCCGCCTCATCACCAGTCGCAACTGCAGATTGAACAGCAGCGCCATCGCCAGGTACGAGCCGTTGTAGAGAATCGCCGCGTCGCGTAGCCCGCCCCGGTTCACCGCCTGCGCCATCAGCGACGTGGGATACGGAATCCACACCACCCCCAGCAGCAGCAAAAGATTGGTCAACATCAGCACATCATCCGACCGCGTAATATGCTGAAACAACCGATGGTGATTGATCCACATGATGCCGATAAACAGAAAGCTCAGCAGAAACGCCGCGAACCCCGGCCACTGCCCCACCAGTCCCTGCCAGAACGGCACATTCGCCGGCGGCGGCTTCAGTTCCAGCACCAGCAGCGTCGCCGCAATGGAGAACACTCCATCGGAGAATGCTTCGATCCTGGCCGTGTCATTAGCCATCACCACTCCCAAACTGGAGGTTCCGCCCCGCCCACGGCGCGAGCTGTTGTGGATTGGCAGGAGGATAGCAGAGCGGGACGGGCGCTTCTTGACCCGAGGCGATTTTGGAAAAATCCAGAGCAGGCGCCGTTCTTGTGATTTGCCTCACTCGACCCGCGGAAAATCCGACGATTTGTCCGCAATTTTCACCCCGCCCCCCGTTTCAGATTGTCTGCTGGGCTACAATTCATGCTAGGAGTGGATTTTTGTCCACTTCCGAGGATGAACCCACCGAATGGCAACTGTCGCCCCAGCAACACCTTCTGAATCAACAACCGTCTCCACCAAACCCATTCACGGCGCGCCCGGCTCATCGGCGTCGGTGGTACTGAATGTGGTCCCAGCGCGCGAACAGGTGCGCATGGGCAAGGCTGCCACTCTGCCCCACGGTGTGAACTGGATCACCCTGACCGCCATGATCGCCTTTCACGTTGGCGCCCTCGCGGCCTTCTTCTTCTTCAGCTGGCAACGGCTGGCGGTGGCGGCCATCCTTTACATCCTCGCCATCAATGTAGGCATTGGGATGTGCTATCACCGGCTGCTCACCCATCGCGGCTATCACGTGCCCAAGTGGCTCGAGTACATCATGACGGTGTGCGCCACGCTTTCGCTCGAAGGCGGACCCATCTTCTGGGTCTCCACCCACCGCGTGCATCACCAGCTCAGCGACCACGAAGGCGACCCCCACACCCCCAACGAGGGCGGCTGGTGGGCGCACGTCGGCTGGATCTTCTTCGGAAAGTCACTCCACGACCAGACCGAGGCCCTGGCCCGCTACTCGCCGGACCTGCGCAAAGACAGGTTTCACGTGTGGCTGAGCAAGTATCACTGGCTTCCCCTCGTGGCGAGCGGCGTGCTCCTGCTCACCGGCGGCTGGATCTGGGGCGGATTCGTCAACGGCGTCGCCATGGTGCTGTGGGGCGTGTTGCTGCGTGTCACCCTCGGCCTGCACACCACCTGGCTGGTCAACTCGGCCACCCACATGTGGGGCAGCCGCCGCTTCCCCACCAAGGACGGATCTCGCAACAACTGGTGGGTCGCGCTGCTCACCGGCGGCGAAGGCTGGCACAATAACCACCACGCCCATCCCGTCTCCGCCCGTCACGGCCTGAAGTGGTACGAGATCGACCCCAACTTCTGGGGCATCTGGATCCTCTCCAAGCTCGGCCTCGCCCGCAAGGTCAAAGTCGCCCAGTACGACCCCAAAGACCCCAAGCCCGCAGGCGTCTAACGCATCTCTTGCTCAGGAGATGCAGGGCCGCGCTATTCAGCGCGGCCCTCAAGATGATGAAAAACCCCGCCTCTCCATCGCGGGAGGGAGCGGGAGGCTTCAGCCTCACGAATAAGACCATCAATTCAACTGGGCTTTCAGCCCCGGGCCTTTGCTGAAGATCGGAAAAAGGCTTTGTCAGCATTCTGAGGGCCGCGCCATGCAGCGGCCCTTTTTGCGCTTCTTCCCTGAGAGACTGGTCAGTGACAATCCCTGTTTACTGCGAAGTAACTACCGAGTTGCCCACTGTCGTTAGCACATAATATGTCCGGTGTTTTTAGCAAGTGAAGTGTCCGCTTTGCGGGCGGTGAGGATGGAGCCATGCGTGAGAGCATGGAGATCTATCCGAGGACCGCGGCGGAGCGGGCTATGAAGTTGCAGGAAGTGTTTTTACGGGCCACGGCGGGGAAGATCAAGTGGTGGCAAGCAGCGGAGTTAATGGGCATCAGCGAGCGGCAGATGCGTCGCTGGAGGAAGCGCTTCGAAGAACAAGGCCACGACGGATTGCTGGACCGGCGACAGCGGACGCCAAGCAGCCGACGCGTGCCGCAGGAGCAGGTAGAAGCAGTTCTCAGCCTGTATCGAGAACAGTACTTCGATCTGAACGTTCGGCATTTCCACGAGAAGCTCATTGAGGAACATCAGATCGGGTTGAGCTACACGTGGGTCAAGCAGGCGCTGCAAGCAGCCAGCCTGGTGAAGCGCAAGGCGAAGCGCGGCGTGCATCGCAAGCGACGTGCACGACGTCCACTGCCGGGCATGATGCTGCACATCGACGGCAGCCATCATCAGTGGTTTCAGGACAAACGCTGGCACGACCTGATCGTGATCCTGGACGATGCCACCAGCGAGATCTATTATGCGCAGCTGGCCGTGGAAGAGACGACCGCTTCTGTGATGGCTGGACTGCGGGCGGTAATTGAACTGAAGGGACTGTTCTGTTCGCTCTATTCCGATCGCGGCGCCCACTTCTGGTTGACGCCCAAGAGCGGAGGCAAGGTCGACTATGACCGTCCCACCCAGGTAGGCCGCGCCATGAAGGAACTGGGAGTGCATATGATTCCTTCCTACTCCCCGCAGGCGCGGGGCCGCTCGGAACGCAACTTCTCCACCTGGCAGGGACGGCTGCCGCAGGAGCTGCGACTGCGCGGGATCCGAACTACTGGAAGTAGCCAACGAGTTTCTTTCCGAGCAATACATCGCCGAGTTCAACCGCCGCTTTACCGTCCCGGCAGCGCAGCGTGGAACGGCGTTTATATCCTGCCGGCACAGGAACCTGGACCTGATCTTCACGCAACGATTCGAGCGCACCGTTGATCGCGATAACACCGTAACATTTAACAACCTGGTCATGCAGATCGAGCGCGCGCAATGGCGCCCCACCCTGGCTGGATGCAAGGTGATCATCCATCAGCACCCGGACCGCACTCTGACCCTCATGATCGCAGGACATCGCGTCGGGCACTACAGCGCGGAAGGAAAGCTATTGACCCCACTGACCCAAAAACAAATCAAGGCCGTGGAAAAGACGTTGAGAGGAAAAGTCCAAAAGCAGACTTTCCCTCTCAACTTGCAAATCCCGCAAACTACGCGGGATTCGCACTTTCCCACCGCCGCTACGACGACTATTTTTTACTTATGAAACCGGACACTTCACTTGTTCTCAAAACCGGACATTTCCACTTGCTACCGACACTACCGAGTTGCCCACTGTCGTTAGCACATAATATGTCCGGTGTTTTTAGCAAGTGAAGTGTCCGCTTTTCGGGCGGTGAGGATGGAACCATGCGCGAGAGCATGGAGATCTATCCGAGGACCGCAGCGGAGCGGGCGATGAAGTTGCAGGAAGTGTTGTTGCGGGCCACGGCGGGGAAGATCAAGTGGTGGCAAGCAGCGGAGTTAATGGGGATCAGCGATCGGCAGATGCGTCGCTGGCGGAAGCGCTTTGAAGAACAGGGCCACCAGGGATTGCTGGACCGTCGGCAGCGGAAGCCAAGCAGCCGGCGCTTGCCGAAGGAGCAGGCGGAAGCAGTTCTGAGCCTGTATCGAGACAAGTACTTCGATCTGAACGTGCGGCATTTCCACGAGAAGCTCGTCGAGGAACATCAGATCGGGTTGAGCTACACGTGGGTGAAGCAGGCGCTGCAGGCGGCCGGACTGGTGAAGCGCAAGGCCAAGCGGGGCGTGCATCGCAAGCGACGGGCGCGACGTCCACTGCCGGGCATGATGTTGCACATCGACGGCAGCCATCACCAGTGGTTTAAGGACGAACGCTGGCACGACCTGATCGTGATTCTGGACGATGCCACCAGCGAGATCTATTATGCGCAGCTGGCCGTGGAAGAGACGACCGCTTCTGTGATGGCTGGACTGCGGGCGGTAATTGAACAGAAGGGACTGTTCTGTTCGCTCTATTCCGATCGCGGGGCCCACTTCTGGTTGACGCCCAAGAGCGGAGGCAAGGTCGACTATGACCGTCCCACCCAGGTAGGCCGCGCCATGAAGGAACTGGGAGTGCAGATGATTCCTTCCTACTCCCCGCAGGCGCGGGGCCGCTCGGAACGCAACTTCTCCACCTGGCAGGGACGGCTGCCGCAGGAGCTGCGACTGCGCGGGATCGGAACACTGGAAGGGGCCAACGAGTTTCTTTCCGAGCAATACATCGCCGAGTTCAACCGCCGCTTTACCGTGCCGGCAGCGCAGCGTGGAACGGCGTTCCTATCCTGCCGGCACAGGAACCTGGACCTGATCTTCACGCAACGATTCGAGCGCACCGTTGATCGCGATAACACGGTGAGTTTTTACAACCTGGTCATGCAGATCGAGCGCGCGGAATGGCGCCCCACCCTGGCTGGATGCAAGGTGATCATCCATCAGCACCCGGACCAAACTCTGACCCTCATGATCGCAGGACATCGCGTCGGGCAATACAGCGCGGAAGGAAAGCTATTGACCCCGCTGACCAAAAAACAAATCAAGGCCGTGGAAAAGACGTTGAGAGGAAAAGTCCAAAAGCAGACTTTCCCTCTCAACTTGCAAATCCCGCAAACTACGCGGGATTCGCACTTTCCCACCGCCGCTACGACGACTAACTTATGAAAGCGGACACTTCACTTGTTCTCAAAACCGGACATTTTCACTTGCTACCGACACTACCGAGTTGGCCACGACAATCCCGGAACAACTCGCAGGCCGCTGGTGTCTAAGCAATTAGACGTTGGATCGTGAGTAATTTGCGATGACCCGAATGCAAGCGGCGAAGCTATGGCGATTGGGGTTAGTCATCACATTGGGCTTGTCCTTCGCATATGGCCTTCTTCTGCTTTGGGTGCACTACCGAGAATCTGTCGTCCGCTCGCGCTCTGAAGCGATGTACGCGGAGTTTTTGAAGCTGCGTCTTGGAGAGACTACGAAGCCGGATATCGAAGTTTTGCGCAGGCGGTTTACAGGTTCTGTGACTGAGAATGTGGACTGCGGGGTTGCTGATTGCGAGTACACGATACGCGATGTGGGGAGCTTGTCCACGTGGTTCCCATTAACCCGGCTCGCCCACGATCACATGCCTTCGTCACAGCTCACGCTCAAAGTGAAGGGGAATTTGCTGTCAAGCGCGTCATTTTCTGTTGGCGTAGTGGTACCCAAGGGATACGGTACACGCGAGGAACGAAAATGGCTGAGTGTCCCAGGTTACGTACCGTATTCCTCGGGCGCGTACCTGCTACTTGGTCGTGCGACCCTCGTCAGCACACCCCAGGAACTGTGGCGCGGGGCGCAGTCTGCCAAGGCAGACTATCGAGTGTGGGGACCGTCAGGCTGTACGAACTGCCTAGCGATCTGGGTTAGTGCTCTCCCTAGTTTGGCGGCAGCAAAGCGGCTACAGATCTTCGATTTCAACTTTGAATGTATGACTCAGTGGTCAATGTGCACTGACAAAGTGGACATCATGCCAACTGCAGGACGAGAATACGCCGAACCCGGTGCATCCGCCGAATAATGGATCAAAGGAATAGGCGGGATTTGCGTCAAAATTCGACGCTGCGGGACAATTACCGCGTAACCGGAAGTTACCGGTCGACGAACATCCCGACGTCTTTTTCCGTTGATGATCCGATTCGTTCCTCTGATCGTTCTTTCGCCAAGCCGCCCTAACCCAGGAAGCTTTGGATCAAGGGCGCGGCTTCAGCCGGAAGCAACCATCCGATGATTCACCCGCGCGGCCCACAGACCCAACACGAACCCGGCCGCACGCGCCGCGCGGAATCGCACACGCCAAGCTTCGGCTCCCGCGCTTTTCATGCCCGGCACCTTCGCGCAGAGCATCATCTGCCGGCCGCCATCGACCCCGTCTTCCTGCACTCGTTCACCACCTTCCGGATCGCATCGATTACCAGCTGCGGCGCGTCCTCCTGGATGTAGTGCCGGCTGTTGGGCGCCAGCACATGCTCCGCGTGCGGATTGGCTTTCAGCAACTCCTCGTGGATCTCTAGCTTCAGATCCTGCTCCATGGGATTGCCCGGAAAACTCGGATCCTTCAGCGTTCCCGTCAGCAGCACCGTAGGCACATCGGGCAGCGGAAACGCCGCCTCAAGTTCCTTGCCGCTGGCACGCGTGCTCTCAATCTCCGCTTTCTGTGCCGGACTCGCACCCGCCAGCATCTGCCCCAGCATCTTCTCCCGCGCCTCCCACTCCTGCTTCGGTAGCTTCGCCTGCAGCCGGTCCAGCAGCCGTCCATCCTCAGGATCCACCAGCACCAGGCCCGCAACCTCCCGCGGATACGTGTGCGCATAGAGCTCCACAATGGCCCCGCCCAGGGAATGCCCCACCAGAACATAAGGCGGAGGCACCTTCGCCGCATTCACCACCGCGTGCAGCTCCTTCACCATCTGCTCCACCGTCTTGGGGTTCGATGAGGCCTCCGATTTGCCGAGACCAGCGCGGTCGTAGGCAAAGGTATGAACGAACTTTGCCGCCTCGGGCTGCACCTTCTCCCAGGTCGAGGTGTCCTCCCCCAGCCCGGCAACAAACACCACCACCGGTACACCCGAACCAGCCTGCGAGGTGAATACCTGGTAACCGCCCGCATCCACCAGCTGTTCTGTTTTCTCCTGCGACCGCGCCGGCGCCACACCGGCGCCCATCAGTGCAAGCGCTGCCCAGGCACAAATTGTCGTTGTCTTTCGCCTCATCGCGTCCTCCGCTATCAGTTACGGATGGCGCGCAACCGCAAGTTCCCCCCCATGTGACCGAATGCCGCTTTTCTGCTGTGACCGGTCGCGCGCAGGATCTGCTTCTCATTCGCGGCTCAGTCCCTCCTAATGCGCTCCCGAACGAGCTGACAGCTAGAAGCCCGCTTCGCACACCCGCCCGTGACCGCCAACACGCCCATCTGCCCGCAAACAGCGCATACTCCATTCAGGTTCCCAGGAACCAGCAGGTGTTTGTCCCTGCACCCGATCCTTGTTATTGCAAATTGCAATTGACTGCAGGTGACCTGAATCACATTCGCGCATGTAGTGACCCGCAATCATCACAAAGCAGAAGAGTTATACGATTTATTTTTTTGCGCATTTCATTGTGATCCATCGCACAAATCGGCGGACTAGACCAGCCGCGCCCCAGCCATCTTCTCCAGCACCGCAACCGGAGCCGACTCCGGCGTCACCATCGCCGCGGGATCCACCAGAAACGTCTGTTCCAGCGCATATTGGCCTGCCAGAACCGCGTGCGGAACCGTCTCGGTGTAGACCATCCAGCTCGATCCCGGCGCGAACTCTACCTGCTCCTTCGCGCAGTTCTGCTGGAACTCGGCATTCTCCTTCATCGCGTTGTGCAGCCGCATCATGAATTCGTCGTACGGCGTGCGCTTCCACTGCGGAACCAGCCGGGCCAGGCCGGTCGCCATAGCCAGCTGTTTGCCCCCGCGGCTGAGAACGTTGTCCGGCTGAGGAACCGCCAGCGAGCCCGGCGCAAAGCTCCCCACGACCTTGGCGAATGGTTCACCGATCACCCAGTCGCGCGTCCGCGTGGGATGAATGTTATGAAAGAACCGCAGGATCCGCCAGCCGCGCGTGGGTCGCGTCGGGAAGGCGTCGGTGTGCAGCAGGTCGTTGCGCCGCCGCGAGCGCGAGATCGCGTCCCTTCTCCTCCAGCGGCCGGTAGCTGGCGTAATCCAGCACCCAGCGCTGCCGGTAGGGCGCCAAAAAGCGCGTCAGGAACCGGTCCACCGCCTGCGAGTAGCGCCGCATAATGTCGTGCACCTGGCGGACTGTCTCGGCCGGCGACGTCTTGGCGTCCACGCCGGTCAGCTCGTCCACTTTGGGCTTGTAGGCGATATTCTTGTGCAGCTTGCTGCCGGACTGCTGCTGCCCCAGCAGCACCTCCAGGTCCTCAGCAGGAATGGGAATTGGCGTCTGCGGAAAATAAAGCACGCCACCGGCCTCCAGGCTCGCAGACCAGGAGCGAAGCTGGTCGGAACCGGCGGCCGTAAACGCGCTTTGCAGCGCCTGCGACGTGATCGACTGAACGGGCATGGTCGCCTCTACTGGTGGATTTTGGCGCGAACCCAGAGAAACAGGAAAAACGGCAGCGCGAGAACGAGCACGACCAGAGAGGCCGGAAACCCAATGTCGCGGTAGCTGATGGCGTAGTCCACCGAATGCTTGCCGCCCAGGTTCCACACCAGCAGTGAGAAGATGGCGACCATGGTGGTGATGCAGAAGGTCAGCAGCGCCACCGCAAACGAGAGCAGAAAGCTGCTGAACAGGCTGAAGCCGCGCAGGGGAAATCCCAGGACGGTCCTGCCCTTGCCGTCGATCTTGCCGCCTGGAAACTCGCTCGATGCGGATTGCATGATAGCCGTGGCCTCGCTCGTCTAGAATACAGACTCGATGGCATCGAGCGCACAGATAGAGCTTTGGCACGCGGAGAAGGTGGCGACCCAGGTTTCGGTGGTCATGGCCGGCAACGGGATCCACTACGCGGCATGGGGCGACAACCGCATCAACGAAACAGAACTGGAGCGGCTCGTAGGCGCCGTCCCCTCCACGTTGGCTCCCGCGCTCATGCAGCGCGCCTATTACTTTGTACCGCTGGCCATCACCGATACGGGCGAGATCCTGATCGCTCCCGGGTACACGGTTGACCTCGGCGACCGCGCGGTCTGCCATCGCAACGCGAGCTTTGGCGCCACTGAGGCGGTGTTCCTGTCGACGCGGCTGGTTGAGGACCGATTCGGCCTGGCCTTCGAGTTCTTCATCAACGTGGCGCACAACTTCGTCGAGGCCGCGGGAGTGCCGGAGAGTTTTGGCGCGCTGGCGTGGTCGCAGGCGCAGGCGCAGGTGCGCGGAGAGACCAGCCAGGATGCATGGGAGACGCGCCGCCGGGCCCAGGACAGCCGCAACGGCACCAAGGGTATCGACGAGCGTTCGCGGAACATCTACATCGAGTCGGCGTTTTCTGATGCGCTTGCGATCTACATGCTGTCGTTGGCGGTGGACTTCGATTACCACGACCTGCGCGAACGCGAATATCCGCTGCTGGCTGCCCCGGCGCTGGCCGAGCGCCTCCGGCATGTAGCCGGCCTGTTTCCGCCCAATGCCGGATACGAGTTTCAGATTCTGTATCGCCGTAAGGGATAGTTCAAAGCATCAACGTTCCGTACGGAACTCCGGGGATCGGTGCACGCATAACTCCCGTGCCCCGCTCTTCAAGCCCTCTTGGATCCCGCCTTATCCTCAGCCATAACTGCCTCCATCAAACGGCGCCGATGCTTCGCAGCGTACATGCCGGTATCAGCGCGATTGAAGAGTGCATCCCGGCTTCTGCCGTCTTCCGGATAAACAGCGATTCCAAAGCTTGCCGAGCCTCGGATGGAAACACCGTCCAGTACAAAGGGCTCCTCAAAGCATCGTTCGAGACGTTCTGCGATCTCCTGCGCTTCACGAACATCTCTCAGGGGTGCGACCAGGGCCGCGAACTCGTCTCCGCCCAGCCGGCTCAGAATGTCCCCCGGCCTCAACTGTCGCTTCATTCGCTGCGCTACCGTCTGCAGGTAAAGGTCGCCGATTCTGTGCCCGTGGAGATCATTCACCTGCTTGAATTCGTCAAGGTCGACGTAGATGAGACCGAAGCGAGAAGATTCGAGTTTCGGTTCCGCGCTTGCCCGGGTAATGAGCTTGTCGACCTGTTGCTCCAGGCTGAAGCGGTTGTGGATGTCGGTGAGAAGATCAAATTCGGAGCGATGCACCAAATCGGCGTAAAGGCTGCGGCTTTCGATCAGAAGCGTGGCCAGCCAGGCGCCCATCGAGAGCGCCTCGGAGGCGCTCGAGCGAAGCGGCGACTTTACTTCGAGAAGGGTGCAGAGTTCCCCGTGATAGCGGTCGGAGCGCGACGGAATCTCCTGCCGAACCAAGTTCGCCTTGTTTACGTCGGAAGGGAAGCGGCCGTATCTCTCCCGGTCTCCAATCTGGAACCAGCAGGGTGCTCCATCGAGGTTGAAGGAGACGAGTGCGGCAATCTGCTCAAGGACCTCCCGCATCGGGCGCGGTCCGTTGATGTCCTCGAGAATCTGGCTGCGGCGCCGCTCCAGCATGGCCTCGGCTTGAATGCGCGTGGCCAGTTCGGCAGTGCGTCCGCGCACCTGCCGCTTGAGTACCGCGCTCCAGACGGCAAAGAAGGCGACGACCAGCAGCAAGACACTCACCAGCCGGCTGAGATTCTGTACAGTGATCCACGAAGGAGGGGACACGACTACGATATCCGAGGCCGAGCGCAGAAGAATGCCGAAGGCCGTTGCGCCGTTGTAAGGATTCCCGCTATCGAGAACAGCCACACCGGTGATCCGAACCTTGCTGCCCGGCTTGATCTCCTGCATGGGGGTAGGTTGACCGGCACATTCCAGGTGTACAGAAAAGCGTGGCGGACGTTTGCCGAAAACACCTTCTGACCCGAAGAGATGACATAGACATCCTGCGCGTGCTCGCGGACCTGGCTTACGACCACGCCGTCGATGGAGACGAGATTGAATGCATATTTTCCCGACGCCACATCGTCCCAGCTGACCGGACGCGGTTCGAGAGGAGCCGTCGATCCGGTCGAGCGAATCTGGCCGAGCTTGAGGGTGAGGAAATCATTCTCCACATAGGGAATGCCGATCGCCTCGACGCGATCACCAATGCGCAGCCGTTCGATCTGGGGCGTAAGGACGCGAATGCTTCGGTCGCCGTCCTGCAGAACAGCCATTGCGGTCTGGTGATAGTACGTCAGCGTGCCCTGCACCCGGACACGCTGACTGCGGTCAACCACATTGGAGTTGCGCAACACCTCACCCATGGACATCACCGGAATGGACCAGGCGTCACGCGGGGCCCGGGTGATGATCTTGACCTGGTCAAACGACATGGCGTGGATCAGAAGGCCGGTCAACTGCATCTTGCCGTCGAAGTGACCGGAGAGCACACCGGTGACCTCGACGTCGGCGTCAAGTAGGCCCTTCAGTCGAGAGCTGTCGTCGCTGTCCATGATCACGCTGACCATGCCGCCATCGGCGCGCAGGTCAATTCCCGTAACGGACCGGCCTGAACTGAGAGTCATGTAAGCCGAAATCACGGTCCCGCGCACAGTCACATAGCGGCAATCGAACTCCGAGTGGATCATGGAGACAAAGCCAGCCGGCGCGGGCGCAGGGGGCTTCCCGTGATACAGCAAGGTCAGATCGCTGGAGATGACGATGGGACGGAAGCTATCCTGGGCGACGCCGCGAACCCGGATGCGATCCCCCGGAACCAGGCGCAGGTTGGTAGTTGCATTGACATAGATCGCGTCGGCCCCGTCCTGAATGAACAGTGTGTGTTCGTAGCCGCGAAAGTATGTAACGGTAGCCTGGAAGTCCGCCGGCGGCGATTTGGCTGCCTCGGCATGGCTCAGCGTGCGCACTGCGCCCACCGAGTTGAGCGGTGCGGGCTGCGCGGCACCCACGGCGCAGGCGCAGAACCCGATCAATGCTGTGAGAGCCCACTTCATCGCGGCAATCTCCGGATAACGCCACCGGCTGTTATCCCCGAAGTACTCTATCGGCGGCTGTTGAGGGGAAGATCACCAATTTTGGGCAACGAGCTGAAGAAAGAGTCTGTCTTACACAAGCCCGACAACAAGTTACCTCAAGATTCAGACACCGAGCGGCGCGTCGAAGATCCGGGCTCAACTTCATCCTCCGACTCGTGCCGCATGTGTTTCGTGACGTACATGGCGGCATCGGCTGCGCTAAGGAGGCTGTCCTTGGTGCCACCGTCCTCCGGATATAACGCGATTCCTACGCTGGCTGAACCGCGGATCACATACCCTTCCACCGGAAACGGCGTGGCGAAGCAGTGCTCGAGGCGCGTAGCGATCTCCTGCACGTCGGCGCGCGTGCGAGCCGTTGGAACCAGGGCCGCGAACTCGTCGCCACCCAGCCGGGCAAGAAGATCTCCGGCGCGCAACTGGCGCTTCATGCGGACCGAGACTTCCTGCAAGTACAAATCGCCCACGTGATGCCCGTAAAGATCATTTACCTGCTTGAACTCGTCAAGATCCACATAGATGAGACCGAAGATGCCGGCGTTCTCCCGAGCCACCGAGATGAGCCGATCGAGCTCCTTGTCGAGCGAGAAGCGGTTGTGAATGTCGGTGAGCAGGTCAAACTCGGATCGATGCACCAGGTCCGTATAGAGACGCCGCGTCTCAATGGCCAGGGTGGAAAGTCTGGCGCCCACGAATAACGCGTTGCTGACCTCGCCCTGTTGCTCGAAGCCCGGATCGAGGGCGGCGTACAACGCTCCCAGCGGCTGTCCGGTGCGGCCGGGTATCTCCTCGCGCATAATGTGATAACCGCCGGAACTTCCGGGATAGTGCCCCAGCCGCGCGCCTTCGTTGACCTCGCACCAGCACGGGGCGCCGTTCAGATGGAACGAGACAAGGGCGGTGATCTCTTCCAGAACCTCGGCCAGCGGCCGGCTGCCGTTGATGTCCTCAAGAATCCGGCTGCGGCGCTGTTCGACCTGAGCATTGCGGCGCTCCGCCGCGGCTTCCGCCTCGACGCGTTTTGCCATGGCAGTGGTCTGGCGATGCACCTTGCGCCGGAGTGTCCAGCCCCATCCGCTGACCAGCAGGATGGCCAGGAGCAGCACCGTTACCAGTTTGAGAAGGTTGGCAATCGAAACCAGGGACGGACGCGCGATGACCTGGATGTCATCGGCCGAGCGCAGCAACAGGTTGAAGGGCACGTTGGCGTCGAAGGGATTGGCGTCGTCAAGGACACAGACACCGACGACCTGCACCGTGGAGCCGAGCGGAATTTCACGCATTGGCGGAAGCGGCGGCGGCGCCACCGAACTGTAGGTTTCGGACGGATGGCGCACGATCGCGGAAAAGATGTGGCCGCCGGCGGTCAGCACGTACTCGTCCTGCGCAGCTTCCCGAACCTGCATGACGACCTTGCCCTGGCTGGAAACAAGATCGAACAGATGCCGGCTCTGGGACAGCTCGCTCCAAGTCGAGGGGCGCGGCGTGACGGGGGCCAGGACTCCGGTGTCCTGAATCTCCGCACGCGAGAGAGTCAAAAAGCCGTCGTGCACATCAGGAATGCCGGTGGCATTGGCAATATGGCCCACGGTCAAGTCATCACGCGTGCCGGTCAGGATCCATAGGCTTTTGGAGCCGCTCTGCAGCACCACGCCCGAGCCCGGCTGATAGTAAGTGATCGTTCCCTGGACCCGCACGCGCGGGCTGCGATTCACCTGGTTGTAGTCCAGAAGAATCTGGTCCATGGGCGTGATCGGCATGATCCATGGGATGGTAGAGGCGCGATGCAGCACCTTGATGTCCTGGATCGAAGAGATATGAAGCAGAATGCCGGTCTGCTGCATCTTGCCGTCGAAACGTCCAGAGGCAACGCCGGTGATCTCGACCTCGGCGTCGATCAACCGCTTCAAAGCAGCCGCGTCCTCGGTATCCACCGTGGCGTTCACGTCGCCGCTCTCGGTCGTCATCTGAATGGTTGCGTTGCGCACCGAGGCATTGAGCACGTCGGCGGAGCGCACCGTAGCGCGGACCGTGACCAGCCTGCAGTCATAGAGAGAATGGCTGAGGTCCTTGAAGCTGGCGGCAACGGCAGAGGGCATCTCGACATGGCCGATCAGCTTGATGTCAGTGGCCATCACGAAGGGGCGAAAGCTCTCGCGGGTGGTTCCGCGAATCAGGATGCGGTCGCCGGCGACAATCTTCTGCGAGGTAGTGGCCTGCACGTAGATGGCGACCTCGCCGTCCTGCACGAACATGGTGCGTTCGTAGGGACGGAAGTAGGTCACGGTTGCCGGGAATTCCACGGGCAGATGGGCGCTCGCCTGCTCATTGGACAGGGCGTGAATGGCGCCCAGCGTCGTTAATTGGGGTGTCTGTGCAGAGAGAGCTCCCGTAAGAAATCCCAGAAGCGCGACTGCCAGAAAACGGAACTTCATCGAGCCCCCCAAGGGCTGATTGCCCAATCGCGGACTGGCTCCCGCGGCACGCGCCACTTGGCGCACGCATCATCGCGGGAGCATTCATCAATCTTTATCCGATCTTGGAGTGTAGTTTTACACGTACCGGAATATGGTGTAATACTCCTTTCGGGTCATCGGAACACACTCCCGAGACCGAGCCTGGGTTACCGATTTCAACAACCCGGGACACTTTGCGTTTTCGGCTGTCAAGTCTTGAAAATGAGTCTGTTCGGGATGAATCCCATCATGCCTTCCATTTCGAGGAATTCCCTCGCTCCCCGACCCAAACCCGCATGGCGGTCTCCAGTCTTTACCCCCACGCAAAATCCACGTTTTGGGCGTTCCTCTCGACATGGGAGCCAGCCGCCGCGGCGTCGACATGGGACCGTCCGCCATGCGGGTTGCCGGCCTTGAAGCGCGGCTTGAGGCGCTTGGCCACCAGGTCACCGACGGCGGCAATATCCGCGTTGAAATCGCCGAGACCCAGGCTTCGGGGAGCGCGCAGGCCCGCTACCTGGACAGAGATCGCCGAGACCTGCACCCGCACCGCCGAAGCCGTGGTCGAAGGCACTCGAGGAGGGTATGACCCCACTGGTGCTGGGCGGGCGATCACTCGCTGGCGGCCGGATCGGTCTCCGGCGTTGTCGGAGTTTTACCGGCGGCAAAGCCAGAAAATCGGCGTGATCTGGATCGATGCTCACTCCGACATCAACACCCCGGAGACCTCGCCCTCGGGCAACGTGCACGGCATGCCGCTGGCGGCGCTGCTGGGCCTGGGGCCGCGAGCAGCTGGGCAACTTTTTGGTTACTGCGCCCAAGGTTGCGCCGGAGAATACGGTCCTCATCGGCGTGCGCGACATCGACGCCGCCGAGCGCGACAATATCCGCCGCGCCGGCGTGGCCGAGGTCTACACCATGCGCGACATCGACGAGCGCGGCATGCGCGCGGTGATGGAAGACGCTCTGCGCGCTGCCGGGCCGCGGACCGCCGGCTATCATGTATCGCTCGACATGGACTGGATTGACCCAGAAGATGCGCCCGGCGTGGGCACGCCGGTGCGCGGCGGCGCCACCTATCGCGAAGCTCACCTGGCCATGGAGATCCTCGCCGACCACGGCCGGCTGCTGAGCTTTGAGATCGTCGAGGTCAACCCGGTGATCGACGAGCACAACCGTACCGCCGACCTGGCTGTGGAGCTGGCCTGCTCGGCGTTTGGGAAGAAGATTCTCTAAGACGGCTTCCACAGTCCCACAGTGTTGCCCTCCGGGTCTGCGAACCACGCGAAGGTTCCGCCGGGAATGGCGATCGGAGGCACAAGCGTCTTGCCGCCCAGTTCTTCCAGGCGAGTCAAGGACGCCGCGACATCGTCTGTCTGCACATAAAAGTGCGTGAACTGATGGGGCTCGTGACCCAGTGCGGCAATGTGGCCCTGAATGCCTTCGTTCGAGCCGGTGTTGATCTCCCCCATGGGGCTGGAACTGATGTCCCAGCCAAAGGCGGCAGCGTAAAAGGCGCTGGTGGCAGCCTTGTCCTTACAGCCAATCTCGAAGTGTACGACGGGATGGTTCATTCGTGGCCTCGCGGCGTTTGGAAGTGGGTACCAGCTTAATGTACCCGGCGGCGCGGGTGATGGAATTAGTGTGAAATAGAGCCATGGCCAAGAAGCTGCGGGTAGGAATTTTGTTTGGCGGGCGCAGCGGCGAGCATGAGGTTTCGCTGCTGTCGGCTGCCTCCGTTCTCAATGCGATCGATCGCTCGAAGTTTGACGTGGTGCCCATCGGGATCACCAAGCAAGGCCACTGGCTGTCGGCCGGTGATGCGCATGGCCTGCTGCAAGGCGACACGAGTGCGGCGGCGAAGCGGCTGCGCGCGGGCGATCCTGAGGCCACTCCCGGGGCGAAGCTGCTGCAGGAGGGCATGCCCATGCTGCTGGCGCCCGAGCCGCCCGAGCAAAGGGCTGCTCCACTGAGCGGGCAGAGCAAAGCGCGTCTCGACAGCAAGTCCCTGGACGTCGTGTTTCCGGTGTTGCACGGCACGTTTGGCGAGGATGGAACCATCCAGGGGCTGTTTGAGCTGGCGGGGATCGCCTACGTGGGATCGGGCGTGCTGGGCTCGGCTGCGGGGATGGACAAGGATGTAATGAAGCGGCTGTTCAAGGAGGCCGGCTTGCCCATCGTGAAACACATCACGGTGCTGCGCAGCGAGTGGGAGACGTCGCCGAGAAAGGTGGTCAAGCGAATTGAAGACGCGCTCAAGTATCCGGTCTTTGTGAAGCCCGCGAACCTGGGGTCATCGGTGGGTATCAGCAAGGCGCATGACCGCAAGGAACTCGAACCGGCGCTGGCTGAAGCCGCCAAGTTCGACCGCAAACTGGTGATCGAACAGGGCGTGGGCGGCGCGATCCGGAAAGGCAAACTGGAGGCGAAGGCGCGCGAGCTGGAGGTGGCCGTTCTCGGCAACGACAAGCCCGAAGCCAGCGTGGTGGGCGAGATCATTCCCGGCAAGGAGTTTTACGACTACGAGGCCAAGTATCTTTCCGAGGGATCGATCCCGGTAATTCCCGCTAAGCTGACCCGCGCTGAGGAGAAGAAGATTCGCGCGATGGCGGTGAAGGCGTTCCGAGCCTGCGATCTCGCGGGTCTGGCGCGGGTGGACTTCCTGATGGAGCCGGGCGGCAAGCGGCGCATCTACCTGAACGAAGTGAATACGCTGCCTGGCTTCACCAAGATCAGCATGTATCCCAAGCTGTGGGAGGCCAGCGGCGTGAGTTACGGCGACCTGATCACGCGGCTGATCGAACTCGCCATCGAGCGGCAGCATGAGAAGAACAGAAATACGTACAGCAGAGGCTAAGAACAGCGGCCGGGGACAAGAAGAACTTGTTCGCCAAGATAAGTCGTTTAGGAACACCTTGAGTTGCAGCGGTGTCTAAGTTTGGAGTATTTCCGGCTTTACGAATGATTTCAATTCAGAAGAGATTCCGGGTTTCCTAGTCCCTAGCCCCCAGTCCCTGGTCCCTGCTTTTGTGCCGTATCCTGAACCCTGAGGAGACTCAGCCGATGACGCTGCTCGACGCACCTTCCTTTAACGAAGCCCGGGAACGCCGCAAGCGCTTCATTGTCGTCGGCGCCATCAGCACGTTTGTTGTTCTCGTGATCGCGTTCTGGATCGCCGCCGGCTGGCCGGTTGACTGGCCATGGAACTGGTGGACGCACATGCAAGGCCGGGCCGCCGCGAATACGTTCTTCACAGACATTGAGAAGAACGACCTGTCCGGCGCATACGGCGTGTGGGTTCACGATTCGAACTGGCAGCAGCACAAGGACAAGTTCGGCAACTACACCTTCGACCGTTTCCAGGAAGACTGGAGCCCGAACAGCTCGCAGAACGAGTACGGGGCCATTAAGGGCCATGACATTGTGGCGGCGCGCATGGCCGGAAATGTGCTCTTGATGGGCATTCGGCTGAATGGCCTCAAGAGCAAGGCAATCTTCCTGAACTACGATCCCCACACGCACGAACTGGGCTTCTCGCCCGTGGAACTGTACCTGGGACCGTAAAGACAGACGACAGAAAACAGAGGACAGTGAACAGAACGACTGCCTAAGTGGCAGCTGCGCCGGCCAATTCTGCTTTTGTCTTTTCCAGGCTGGCGGCGTCTTCCACGTTGAGCGCCTTCTGGGCGGCGTCGATCTGCTTCATCAAGCCTGTGAGCACCTTGCCAGGTCCGGCTTCGATGAAGACACTCGCGCCTGCACCAACAAGGGCCTGCACGCAATCGACCCAGCGGACCGCACCTGTCACCTGGCGGATCAGGGCATCCCCGGTTTCAGCTGCGGTTGTGGCTAACTTTCCCGTGACGTTTGCGGCTACCGGGATCTGCGGATCGTGCAGGGCGATGCTGTCGAGGACGCGGGCCACCTCGTCCTGCGCAGGTTGCATGAGTGCGCAATGGAACGGCGCGCTGACCGGGAGCATCACCGCGCGGCGCGCGCCCTTGGCCTTACAGATGGCGCTGGCTCTCTCAACCGCCGCGAGCGCGCCGGAGATAACCGTCTGGGTCGGCGAGTTGATATTGGCGGCGGCCACCACCTGACCGGTCTCTGCGGCGGCTTCGGCACAGGCTTCAGCGACCTGCGCGGCATCGAGCATCAGAATGGCGGCCATGCCACCCTGCCCTGCTGGAACTGCGAGCTGCATGGCGCGGCCACGAGCCTTCACCGCGCGCACCGCATCGGCAAAACTCAGCGTCCCTGCGGCAACATGGGCCGACCACTCCCCGAGCGAATGCCCCGCGGCCAGATCTGGCTTTACGCCCTCGGCAGCAAGCACCCGCCAAACGGCTACACTCACCGTCAGGATAGCCGGCTGCGTGTTCTCAGTAAGGCGAAGTTCCTCTTCCGGCCCTTCAAAGCAGAGTTTGGAAATCGAAAATCCCAGGGCCTCGTCGGCCTCGGCAAAGGTGGACTTGGCTGATGCAAACTGCTCGACGAGTTCCCGGCCCATACCCACGGCCTGCGAACCCTGTCCCGGAAACAGGAATGCGATCTTCGCGCTCATATCTGAGCAGATTGTATCGTTCGGCACGGGGTGAATTGGCCGTAGCTACGACACGGCTCCATCGGGGAAAAAGCCCGTCAGCTGCATCCCACGGGTGGCCTCGGGGTTCCGCATGAAGGTGTTCCACACCATCTGACTGCGCAGGTTCTCGGCCATCAATACGCCAATGCCAAGATCGATTCCCAGCACATCGGGGTTGTACCAGTCGGCAGCGGGATGGAAGGCATCGACAAAACCGTATCGTCCCCAGGCCTGCGATCCATACCGGTTGCGCAGCGAGCGCAGCATGGAAAGACAGTCGCCCGGCACGAACGCCAGCGAGCCGGCTGCCGCACAGGGGACGACGGTTCCATCGATCAGCCCGCGCGACGGCGGGCCGCCCCACACCGTGTATCCATGCACCGAATCGGACGCCGTGATGCCCCAGTAGTTCTCGCTATACCAATTCGGCATGGAGAGGCAGAACGCCTTGTGTGCATGTGTTGCGTTCACCGAGTTGGCAAAGTAATTGGCGTATGCGTCGCGCTTGCCGCGGAAGTCGAACCATGCCTGCGAGTACTGGTGCGTGAAGATCGGATCATTTCCGCTGATGTAGCGGTACGGGCCGTATTGAATGATAGGCCGCGCAAAGTTGTCCCAGTGTTCCGGCAAGACCGGGTGCGTGGGCGAGCCGATCGCCAGAAGATAAATCATCATCAGCTCGCAGTAGTGGCTCCAGCGCTCGGTGAGAAAGCCCGTGCCGGGGTTCCAGCCCATGGAGAACGTCGTGCCGTCGTTCAGCATCCATGGCCAGTCCACGCGCTCGTAGATCTGCCGCGCGAGTTGCTGGATGCGCACATCGTCGAAGTACGCGCGGGCGGTCTGCACGCCGCACAGCAGCAGAGACGTATCAATCGAAGAGAGCTCGGAGTTGCGCCAGCGTTTGCCCGTCTCGACGTCGGTGAAGTGATAGAAGAATCCGTGCACCTCGGGCATCTGGTTCAGGTGCCATTCAAGCGTGGTGCGTACCCGCTCCACCACCTGTGCGTGGGGAATGTAGCCGCGCTGGTCGGCGATGCAGAGGGCCGTCAGGCCGAATCCGGTGGACGCGATTGAGGCCATCCGCCGCGAGTCGCGGACGCCGCCCAGGTCGTTGCGCGCGCGGTCGAGTACCTGGCCTGTCGCCGGGCTCGCCTGTTCCCAGAAAAAAAGACAGCCCTGGCGAACCATATCCTCAAGAAACGATTCGCCTTCAGGCGAGACGCCAGCCGATTGCGTTGCACACGCAAAAGGAGCGGGAGCGGTTGCGCAACCGGCCACCAGCGACAGCATTTTGAGCATGCTGCGCCTGTCTATCTTCGACATACTGCTCTAATCCCCAGGTAAGGCCACGTTCCGTGCCTGTCGATCCGCGCCACAAACCAGAGAGTTCCCCCGAACCCCCGACGAGCAAAAGTTCAAGTTATCAGCCCATCGGAAACCGGTTCGCCGTGCGCGGGTGCAGTCACAGAACAATTGATGCATCCAGAATGACAGGGTTTCAGGTGGGCGGCAAGATTACCGGGCTTGGCGGGTTTGCACAGTGGAGCGAGGACCGCTGCGGCCCGCGTGTCGGAAAGCACGCTAAAATTTGGACATGCCCGCGCTGTCTCAGGATGTCCTGGCAAAATATGAGCCCGTGATCGGGCTTGAAGTGCACGTTCAGCTACTCACTGCGACCAAAATCTTCTGCGGCTGCCCCAACAAGTTCGGCGCTCCGCCCAACACCAACATCTGTCCGGTGTGTATCGGCCTGCCCGGCGCACTGCCGGTGCTGAATGAAAAGGCGGTCGAATTCGCGGCCCTCGCGGCCCTCGCCCTGAAATGCGAAGTGCGCGAGCGCTCCATCTTCGCGCGCAAGAACTACTTTTATCCCGATTTGCCCAAGGGCTACCAGATCTCGCAATACGACCGGCCCATCGCGGAGCACGGCTGGATCGAGGTTCCCACGGCGGACGGATCCACGAAGCGCATCGGCATCACGCGCCTGCACATGGAAGAGGACGCGGGCAAGAGCATTCACGATGGATTTTCCGACTCGGCGACGCGCACCTATCTTGACCTGAACCGGTGCGGCACGCCGCTGGTCGAGATTGTCTCCGAGCCTGACATCCGCACGCCCGACGAGGCCTTCGAGTACCTCACGCGGCTCAAGGAGATCCTGCTGTACACCGGCGTCTCCGACTGCAACATGGAAGAAGGCTCCCTGCGTTGCGACGCCAACGTAAGCGTGCGCCCGCGGGGTCAGGAAAAGTTCGGTACCAAGGCCGAGGTAAAGAACGTCAACAGCTTCCGTTTCGTGCGCGAAGCGCTGGCGTATGAGATCGAGCGGCAGATCGAAGTGATTGAGTCCGGCGGCAAGGTGATGCAGGAAACCCGGCTGTGGAATGCCAGCGAGGGCCGCACCTACTCCATGCGCTCCAAGGAGCAGGCGCACGATTACCGGTACTTCCCCGAGCCTGACCTGCCGCCGTTGATCTTGACGCCCGAATATATCGGCGAAACGGAGAAGAACCTCATAGAGCTACCCGACGCGCGCCGCGCCCGCATGATCGGCGAATACGACCTGAACGAAAAAGACGCCCACACCATCACCGCTTCGCGTGAGTTCGCCGACCGCTTTGAAGCCGCGGCACGCACCGCCAAGAATCCTCGCCGCGTGGCCAACCTGTTGTTGAGCGAAATTGGCGGGCGACTCAAGGCACTCAATCTCGAGCAGGAGAATTCGCCCGTCTCGATGGCGGGCATTGTGCTTGCGGCCGATCTGCTTGATGACGGCAAGATCAGCTCCAGGCAGCTCAAGCAGCTCTTCGACATCTGCTTCGAAAAGGGCGAAGACTTCCCAGCAGTCTACGAGCGCGAGAAGCCGGAGCAGATCACGGATTCCTCGGCTCTGGAGGCCATGATCGACGAGATCATCGCTGCCAATCCCAAGCAGGTGGAGCAGTATCGAGCGGGCAAGAAGACGCTCGCGGGCTTCTTTGTAGGGCAGGTCATGCGGGCTTCCAAGGGCCAGGCCAATCCGGCGCTATTGAACGAACTGGTCGCCAAAAAGCTCGACGGCTGATTTCCAGGGCAAAAGCGCAACGGAACGAAATCGGCGTGCGCTGCGTACTGATCCGGGAAGGCTTTCTGCGGGCCCAAAGGAGAAACAAACATGCCCTTCCTCGCATCGTCCATCCTTGCCCGTTCGCTGGCACTTGGAACCGCACCCGCGATCCTGGCGGCCTGCCTGGGCACCGAATGCCTCGACACCTTGCCGATTCACAACGGCACACATGCCAGCGTAGTCAGCGTCCACAAAATGGGCGGTGGAATCGATGTCGCATCCGCACCCGACGGGGCAGACCTCTCCACCATGGGCGGCGACATTCACCTGGGCAGTGCCGGAGCCTTTGCCAAAGCCAAGACCATGGGCGGCGACATTGACATCGATCATGCCGCGGGCTCTGTCGATGCTTCGACCATGGGCGGCAAAATCAACATCGGCCAGGCCGCCGGGGCCATCAAGGCAAGCACCATGGCGGGTGACGTTACGGCGCATCTCACCGGCCCCTCAACCGCGCGGCGCGATGTCTCGCTGAGTTCCATGTCAGGAGCCATTCTGCTGACGGTCCCGAAGGACTACGGCATGGATGTGCAGATCAAGCTCGCCTACACCAAAAACAGTGAGGGCAAGTACCGCGTGATGCAGCACCTCGGACTCACGGAGCGCCAGACAACCGAATGGGATACTTCGCACGGTGGCACGCCCCGCAAGTACATCTATGTGACAGGACGCGTTGGCAATGGGCAGAACTCCGTGAAGATCGACACCATCAACGGCGACATCGTGTTGAAGCAGGAATAACGCCCGCACCTCCAACCTAGGATCGCTGCCGCGCTCCGGCTGTTCCTCGCTCGCGCCACGGGCTCAGCGCGCGATACTCCGGCACTGCCGTCGCCGTCTCCTTGCGCACTGCAATCAGCTTGCGGCGCGCCAGCCACTTGATCGCGCTTTGCGCCGAGCTCTTCGACACGCCGATCGACTCCGCGATCTCCTCATAGCTCACGCACACCTCCCCGTGTCGGCGCGCCTGCTCCGCCGCGAGCCAAAGATAAACCAGAAAAGCGGCCGGCTTGCGATCGTGCCCAACCAGATCGCGCATCAACACGTCAATGATGTAGTCATCGAGAGAAGGCATAGCTATATCAATCGCTACTATAGTATCGCCTGCCTGATTGCGCCGCTTCGGACCTGCGGTTAAGCTCGCCACATTGGAGGCAAGCGCCCATGATTCGTGGCATCAAGTTCATCAGCATTCCGGTCACCGACCAGGATGTCGCCCTCAAGTTCTACACCGGATCCCTGGGAATGAAGGTCGTGACCGACCAGCCCTTCACCGACACGCAGCGTTGGATCGAGTTGCTGATTCCCGGCGCCGACACCGGAATCGCGCTATTCACCCCGCCCGGCCGCGAGGATCAGATCGGCAAGTTTCAGTCCGTATCGTTCTGGTGCGACGACGTATTCGCCACGACCGAGATTTTGAGAAAGAAAGGGGTTGTGTTTGCAAAAGAGCCCAAGAACGAGACCTGGGGATCCTCCGCCATCTTCAAGGATCCCGACGGCAACCAGTTCGTTCTTTCAAGCAATGGAAAGAGAAAGTAAAGCTGAATTTCGGAGATGGCGGGCGGCGGGACTAGCCTTCTGACTCTACTTGAGCCTCAGCTCCACTTCCAGTTCCTTGCGCGTGTCCCAGGAACTCACCGTCTTGACGGCACTCTTTTTGCCTTCCTTTTCGGCCCACAGGTCGTAGTCCTCCGACATGTTTACCTGGACGAAGCGAAAGCGGCCGTCTTTGGTCGAGGTATAACTGCGAATTGATTTTGATTTCGTATTGCGCAGAAAAACAGTGGCTCCCGTCACCGGCGCGGAATCCACATCGACTACCGTGCCGTTGACAGCGCGCTGTCCCAGGTTTTGAGCATGGCTGGCTGGCGCCAGAATCCCCCCGAACGGTACAACTCCAAACGCAAGGGCAGTAAAGACCACCCCGGCGGCAACGCGTGCGCCGACTTTCATTCTTCCTCTTCCTCTTCCTCCTCGAAGAACTCATCGTCGTCTTCGTCCACTTCGTCGCCCACGCGGGTCAACTCCAGCGGTTCGACTCCCACGATTTCGTACTCCGTTCCGCACTCATCACAGGCGACCACGTCGCCTTCTTCCACCTCGTCCAATTCGATATCGAGATTACTTTCACATTCTGGGCAGCTGGGCATCGCCGCCTCCTTTCTTTTGGCAAATCCTTGCTTTGCTTCGTACTGTAGGATGGCCTTATTTGGTAGTACGCTCCGCTAGTTTTAGACGGCACCCGCCCCTAGGTCAAGGGGAGGCACGGCCTGAATCCAAGCACTTCGTTGTGGAGAGATCCTTCATGAAGATTGCCCCATTCCTCCTGTTTTGCGCAACTGTCTTCGCTCCCTCGATTTCATACGGCCAGGCCGACTTCACCTTGTACGGTCATCCTGTTTCCCCGGCCACTGCCGACCCGGCAATCCAGCGTGCCATCGCCACCATCGACCAGGCTCGCATACATCAGACGATCGAGAAACTGGTTGGTTTCCAGACCCGCAACACGCTCTCCAGCATGGAACAAGACCTGCCCGCCGGCACCGGCATTGAGGCTGCCGCCGACTGGATATTCTCTCAATTCGACGAGATATCCAAGAAATGCGGTGACTGCCTCGAAGTCAAACGCGACACCTTTACGGCCGATCCCGCGGCTGCCGCCGGCACCCCGTGGGCCAACCGAATTCCCAAGCCCACCCGCATCACAAACGTTTATGCCATCCTGCGCGGCACCGATCCGGCACAATCCAAGCGCATGGTCCTTGTCACCGGGCACTACGACTCCCGCGCCAGCAACGTGGTCGATCCGCGCGTCACATCGCCGGGCGCCAACGACGATGCCTCGGGTGTGGCCGTGTCTCTGGAGTGTGCCCGCGCTCTCAGCACCATGCGCTTTCCCTCCAGCATCGTCTTCGTCGCCGTAGCCGGCGAAGAGCAAGGCCTGGTGGGCAGCGCGCACCTGGCCAAGCTGGCCAAGGACGAAGGCTGGGACCTTGAAGCCGTGCTCAACAACGACATTGTGGGCGGCAACACCACGCCCGGCGACAAGCTCCAGCTCAAGGACCGCATTCGCGTCTTCTCGGAAGGCGTTCCCAGTGCAGCCACACCCGAGCAGGCACGCCGCATCCGTGCCGTCGGCGGCGAAAACGACTCGCCTAGCCGCCAGGTTGCTCGCGCTCTCGAAGAGATCAGCGGAACCTATTTTCCGAGCTCCAGCCCTGCGCCCTTCGATGCATGGATCATCAACCGTCCCGACCGCTATCTGCGAGGTGGCGACCATAGCTCCTTCAACCAGGAGGGATTCGCCGCCGTCCGGTTAACCGAATGGCGCGAGGACTACAACCACCAGCACCAGACGGTTGTCCGCCCGCCTGCCGGGTCCAATGAGCCCGTCCTCGGCGACCTGATTGAGTTTGTAGACTTCAGCTACGTCGCAAAGGTTGCCCGGCTCAATGCCGCCGCGCTTGCTACCTTGGCGAGTTCTCCCGGAAAGCCCGGCAAGGTCGCCATCGATAACACCAAGCTGGACAACAACACGGCCTTCCACTGGGATCCCTCTCCAGGCAAAGTCGATCACTACGAACTTCTTTGGCGCGACACGATTGCCTTCGACTGGCAATACGCTCAGTCCATCCCTCCTGCTGCCGACGGCGGACCCGTTCACCTCACCGTGCCCGTGTCCAAAGACAACGTCGTCTTCGGCGTGCGCTCGGTCGACGCCGCCGGTCACCGCAGCTTGGTGGTCGTACCGTAGACCTGGCGCCACATGACACCACTGGGCTTGTCATTTACCCTGAGTGTCTATGGCAAGAGTTGGGGGAATGCCGTTGGGATTGCCAGAGTTCCGCGGGGCTACGCGCCGTCTGGTGCTGGTAAACCTCGTCGCGTACTTCGCTCTTCTGGTTCTCGACCTGGCGCACCTCGCCGGGCCTGTTGCGCGTGCCCTTGCCTTTGTACCCGACCTTTTTCTGAACGGCTATCTCTGGCAGCCCTTCACCTACAGCTTCATCCATGGGGGGCTGCTGGGAACCCTCTTCGAGCTCTTGTCCCTATGGTTCCTGGTCAGCTTTCTCGAGGCCTATCGCGGTTCCAACTGGGTCATGAGCCTTTACGCGGTTTCTGTGCTGGGGACAGCGATCTCTGCCGCCGCCATATATGACCTCTTCGACAAACTCGGCCACCCCATGGAGCAGACGGTCCTCACCGGCTGCATGGGAGGCATCTTCGGCCTACTCATCGCCATTGGTGTTCTCTATGGCGAAACCGAGTTTCTCATGTTCTTCCTCATCAACATCAAGGCGAAGTATCTGGCCGCAATCTACGCGCTGATCGCGTTCGCCATGCTCTTCGGTCAGAACCGGCTCTACGCCTTCGCCCAGATAGGCGGCGCAGTGGCCGGATTGCTCTACATCCGTTTCGCGCCGCGCCGCGGATTCGGCTTCATGACCAGCGAGTGGCTGTATGGGCTGCGCAACGGCTACTACCGCTGGAAGCGCCGCCGCGCCGGACGCAAGTTCGAGGTCTACATGCGCAAGCAGGGCCGCGACATTCGCCTCGACAATCGTGGCCGCCCCATCGACGACAACGATCCCAACGACCGCAGCCGCTGGAATTAAAAATGCCTCCGCATTGGAGAGAAATCTTGTAGCCGGTAAGCTCAGACCGGCAGGGAGCGTCAGGGCACGACTTTCAGTCGTGCCGCAGAAGCCCCAAAAATTGCGCCGGCTTCAGCCCCTGACGGATGCCGATTTCATGGCCCGTATACGCCGCTGCAACTCCAGCGTAGCCGCGCGATGGCAGCGCAGGCATAGCGTGCGAATGTTGTCGAGATCGCACTGCCCGCCGCCCTCGGCTACCGGGACAATGTGGTCCGCGTCCCAGAGGCTCTTGCGCGTGCGGGCCTTCAGCCTCCAGTGTTCCAGCAGTTCCTTCCGGCGAGCGCCCCGCGCATAGCGCAATCGACGCGCTTCGGCCAGCGTATCCGCGCCGCACGCAGCGCAAATCCCCTTGTCCCGTCTTAGCACCTGCTCCCGCACATAGCCCGGCTGCGTGCGGAGCTTCCATTCATGCACGCAGTAATCGGAGCAGAAGGTAAACCGGCGTCGCGGCACCTCCAGCGAACACCACCGGCACAATCCGCGTCCGTTGGGCCCGCGCGGCACCGCCTTCCGGTCCACCCATCCGCCGCGCATCACGCGCACAATGCTCATGCATCGTTTCTATCGCAGCGCGGACCCGATCGCGCCGGAGACAGGGTGGGAGCGCACCACGAAAGTCAAGACGCTGCCCCTGTTCTCTGTTCTCTGTTCCCTGGTCCCTGGTCCCTGTTCCCTGGTCCCTGTTCCCTGGTCCCTGGTCCCTGTAACGCTACTGCTTCGTATCCAGCGGATGCTGCGACTTCTCGAAGAACTCGTTCTGCAGCTTCAGGCTCTCGTCATCGGCCTTGATCGCCTTGATCGCCTCGGCAATCTGCCGCGACCACGTCTTCTGGTCGAACTCGCCCAGTTCCTTGGTCGCCGCCGATCCCACGCCCGAGTAGTGATCCGGGAACCGCGCATACCACCAGATGCCCGTATACACCGAGCCCGGCAGGTTGATCCGGTGCTGGTCCGCACCCGATTCGGACTCGGCGCGATCCATGTGCACCAGGTCGGGCCGCGCCACCAGCATGTGCGCCGTCTCCGTCTCGCCCGCATGCATGTCATTTCCTGGCGGTCGCCTTCAGCGCCGGTCTACCGGGCACATTCGCGATGCGGAAGCCCGAAGACATACACCACATAGTCTCGCGGAGTGGCCAGTTGCGCCTGCGCAAATAGCGGCAGCAGGCGATTGTTGCCGCCATGCCCATTCACGATCACGATCTTCTTGCAGCCGTTCCGTGCCATCTCCTTCACGGTCTCCTGCAGCAGCGTCAAGCTGCGTACCAGGCTGTAGGCAACGGTACCGGGTTCCTGTTGGGCCTCGAAGATCTGCCCGAAGTAGTACTCCGGGAACACAACCGCGTATTCCTGCTGCACCGCATTGGTGACTGCGTAGCGCACGTCCAGCAGATCGGTGCCGATGGGCAGATGCGGCCCATGCTTCTCCAGGATGCCGAACGGCAGCACGCACACGCTCTGCGCCTGGTGGATGGCTTTCACGAAATCCGCCCGCCGTCAGCTCCTCCCATTTCGGCGACAATCCCTGCTGCGCGCCGGCAATCGAACCACATACAACAAAAACTGCGAATGTATCAATCAGCTTTCGAACCATTTCCCGAGTCTCCAGAAATCGCTAATGCGTCGGATCAGGCGCGGTGAATGGCGAACAGCACGGCTTCTCGGTGGCATGGAAGTTCATCAACTCCACGCGCGTCTCATCGGGATCGTACAAATTCAACTGCCCCTTGCCGTCTTTGCCGATTTTGGTTGATTTATCCGCCTGCACGCCTTCCAACCGCCCGCCCTTTTGCAAGGTAGCGAAGGCTTCATCCACTGAGTTCTCGCCGATCGAGAAGTGATTCATCACGCCCATCTGGTGCTGCGGCATCGTCGATCCCGGCGGCGTGCTCGTCATCATGTACTCCAGCCAGTCGTGCCCGTCGGGAACCTGCTGGCTCACCCAGTCAATCTTGTTGTCCTGCATGCCGCCATACCAATAAGGAACAAAGTCCAGCAGCGCGCGATAAAACGTATCCTCCTTTGCCCGGTCGTGCACCACAAAACCCACATGAATAATGTGGTGACCGATAACATTCGGCGGATTCACCTGGGCAAACACCGGCGGCGCCGTGAACTCGATCTTGTTGCCCTCCGGATCAAGCACCTCAAAATGGATGGTGTTGTCCGGGTTCTTGGTCACTTTATCCGGCACATTCCACCCTTTGACTTTGAGGTACTTGCGCATTGATTCCACACCCGGCCAGCCGACATAAAATGCCACGTGATCCAGACGATTGTTGCCTGCGCCTGCCGGCAGAGGCAGTACCTCCACAAACTGTTTATCTCCGATCATGTACCGCACTCCCTGCGGGTTCTCGGGATCGGGCGCCTTCACCGCGCCCACGGTCACCGTGTAAAAGTGCTCCGTGGCCGCCGGGTTCGACGTGTAGATGGCAATGTGCGAAATGCCAAGCAGTTTGGGCCGTACTTTCCAGCCCTGTGCATACATTCCGGCAGAACAGGCTGCGAGCAAAAAGCCAATCAAGATTCTCGAACGCATGAAACACCTCGAAATTGGGGACCGCACCACATTAAATCGCTTTTGGCAGGTGGCGCAATCTGCGAGCCGGCTCGAAGCGGTTCAGCCGCACCCCTTACAATGCGCACATGAACCTGAACGTCCCCGCTGCTTCCCTCTGTTTCCTCATTGCTTCGACGGCCGTCGCCCAAAACGCCCTGGTGCCCGCCTCGCCCGCCGATCGCGCGGAAGCCAAGGAAATCTTCAAGCAGCTCATCGAAATCAATACCACCGACACACCCAAAGGCAACGTGACAACCGGTGCCACGGCCATGGAGAAGCGCTTTCTCGATGCCGGCTTCCCGCGCGAAGACGTGCATCTGCTCGGCCCCGATCCGCGCAAGCAGAACCTGGTGGTTCGCTATCGCGCCGCCGGCACCCCCGACAGCAAGCCGGTGCTTTTTCTCTGCCACATGGACGTGGTCGAGGCGCTGCCCTCCGACTGGCACACCGATCCGTTCCAGTTTGTTGAAAAAGACGGTTACTTCTACGGCCGCGGCACGCAGGATATGAAGGATTCCGACGCCGCGCTCGTTGCCACGTTCCTTCGTCTCCACCGGGAGGGATACAAACCGAAGCGCGACCTGATCCTCGCCCTCACCGCGGATGAAGAGGGCGGCAAAGCCAATGGCGCGTCGTGGCTCGTCAACCAGCATCGCGACCTGGTCGACGCAGCCTACGTCATCAATCCCGACTCCGGCGGCGTCGAGTTCGATCACGGCCATCCCGTCGTTGCCGACGTCGAGGCCACCGAAAAGGTCTACGCGGATTACCAGATCACAGCCACCAATCGCGGCGGCCACAGTTCCCTGCCACGCCCTGACAACGCCATCTACGAATTAACCGCGGCCCTCGAAAAGCTCTCCGAGTACTCCTTCCCCTTCGAGATGAACGAGGTTACGCGCACCTACTTCCAGAATCTCGAAAAGCAGGAGACCGGCCAGACCGCCGCCGACATTCACGCCATCCTTGCCGAGCCTCCGGACATGGAGGCCGTCAGACGCCTCGGCGTCGAGCCCAGCTTCTACTCCAACTTCCGTACCACCTGCGTGGCCACGCGTCTCTCTGCCGGCCATGCCAACAACGCGCTGCCGCAAAAAGCCCAGGCCAACGTGAACTGCCGCATCTTCCCCGGCCACTCGCCGGAGGAGATTCGACAGGAGCTGATCAAGCTTTTCGCTGACCCCAAGCTCACAGTCAAGTACGTCTCTGACGCCGGAGCCGTCTCCGACACAGCGCCCGAGCGCAAAGCCATCGCGCCGCCCGCGCCCCTTCCGGAAGTTTTCGAACCCCTCACTCGCATCACTCACCAGATCTGGCCTGACGTCTCCGTCACCCCCGATATGGAAAACGGCGCCAGCGACTCCATCTACTTCGCACAAGCCGGCATTCCCTGCTACGGCTACTCCGCCATCGCCCTGGAACGCGACGACGTCCGCGCCCACGGCCAGGATGAACGTCTACCCATCGACTCCTACTGGAAGTCCCTCGACTTCTTCTACGCCTTCACCAAAGCCCTGGGCGAGAAGTGACGGCAACCGAATCCAATCCGCTGCACGGCAAAATCATCCGCCGCATCGTGCCGTATCTCATGCTGATTTACATGGTCGCGTTCCTCGACCGCGTCAACATCAGCTTTGCCTCCCTCACCATGAATCGCGACCTGGGAATTTCAGAAACCCTCTACGGATTCGCGGCGGGCGTCTTCTTCCTCAGCTATTGCCTCTTCCAGGTCCCCGCCAACATGCTGCTCTCCCGCCTGGGCGCTCGCCGCTGGCTGGGAACCCTCATGGTGCTGTGGGGCATCGACGTCATGGCCACCGCCTTCGTCGCCGGCTCGCCCTCATACGTCACCGCGCGCCTGCTGCTGGGCATCGCCGAATCCGGCTTCTATCCGGGCATCATCTTTTACTTCACCTTCTGGATGCCGCCCTCCGCCCGCACCCGCATCCTCGCCCTCTTCCTCCTCTCGCTGCCCCTGTGCAACGCCATTGGATCGCCCATCTCCGCGCACATCCTGCTGTTGGATCACGCGCTAGGCCTTCACGGCTGGCAGTGGCTCTTCCTCATGGAAGGCGCACCCGCGATTCTCCTCGGCATCGCCACATGGTTCATCCTCACCGACACCCCGGAGACCGCTCATTGGCTCTCAATCGACGAGAAGGCGCAGGTACGAGCGGACATGGAAGCCGAGCAGCCCAGGACTCCGGCCGGTTCCGGCCGCACGATCGGCGTAGTCCTTCGCGATTCCGCCATTTATTTCCTGTGGAGCAGCGGCAACTACGGACTCATCTTCTTTTTACCCAAAATCCTCACGGCTCGCGGCGCAACCACTCTCTCCGCCGGATGGTGGGCCACGCTCACCTTTGGCGCCGGCGCCATCGCCATGTACTTTGCCAGCCGCAGCCGCGGCTTCCGCTTACTGCCGCCGCTGATCGCGCTGGCCGCCGTGGGCTTCGCCTGCGTTGCCCTCATCCCGTCCCTTCCTGCGGCCCTCGCCGGATTTTGCATCGCCGCCATCGGCCTCATGGCCTCGGTTCCCATCTTCTGGAGCCTCGCCGCCAGCCGCCTCTCCGGCAAAGCCGCCGGAACCGCCATCGCCATCGTCAACTCGGTAGGCGCTGTCGGCGCATTTGCGGACCCTACGCCATGGGCTGGCTTCGTGACGCTACCCACACCTACATCACCGGGCTCTGGGCCATCGCCGCCTGCGTCCTCCTCGGCGCTGTTCTCGTCCTCCCCGATTCACGCGCAACCCGCACCGCGCAAGGAGTCAAAGCTGGATGAACACCCGTGTCGCCGTCATCACCGGCGCCGCCCAGGGCATTGGCCGCCGCACCGCCGAACTCCTCGCCGAACTCGGCTATCGCATCGGCCTCATCGACCTGCGCGAGCCCGCCGCCACCATTGAAGCGATTTAATCCCGCGGCGGCCATGTCGTCTCCTACACCGGCGACATCACCAATGAAGGCGCGGTCCTCGACTTCGCTGCCCTGGTCTACAGCCACTATGGCCGCGCCGACGTCCTCGTCAACAACGCCGGCATCAGCCACATCGCGCCCGCCGAAGACACCTCCTTCGACGACTACCGCCGCATTCTTGAAGTCAACCTCGTCGCGCCCTTCCTGCTCGCCCGCATCTTCGGCGAGAAGATGCTCGCCGCCCGCTCCGGCTCCATCGTCAACGTGGCATCCATCGCCGGCCTCTTCGCCGTCTCCGACCGCGCCGCCTACAACGCCTCCAAGCACGGGCTAATCGGACTCACACGCACCCTCGCCGCCGAGTGGGGCGGCCGCGGCGTGCGCGTCAACGCCGTCTGCCCCGGCTGGGTCAAAACCGAGATGGACGCAACCGACCAGGCCGGCGGCAGCTACTCCGATGCCGATATCACCGGCCGCGTGCCCATGGGCCGCTTCGCCACCCCCGACGACATCGCCCGCGCCATCGCCTTCCTCGCCGACGACACGCAAAGCGCCTTTATCAACGGCCACTGCCTCTCCGTCGACGGAGGCTGGGCCGCCGATGCCAGCTGGGAGTCCCTCCGCCTGCGCAAACGCTAGCGATTCCTTTGCAAGATGAGTAATCCTGATTCTGATGTATCCTCGTTGGCGATCACTTTCGAGAGGAAGACAAAATGTCAGCCTTATCAAGTAAGTTGAAATCTTTGTTGCCGGACCTCATTGCAGGGCGATGCGTCGAACTCAACGGGCTCATCGTGTTTGGGGTGGATTCCTTTGATGAACTAATGGATCGTCTTCTCATTAGCACGCAGGACGAAGAGAACAATGGAGAGAGAAACGAGGTTCTGGAGAAATCGATTAAGCTTGTCGAAGACGTCACCGACATACAGGCCGTGAATCACTGAGCGAAAGAACAACCCTCAACCCACCATCTGAATTCAAATCCGATGCCTTCAAGGATGCTTCTTCGGAGGACAGGCAAACTTTGGATGCGATTGGTAGGGTTCTTTTACAGAAGCCGGGACTTAGTCCGCAGGGTGTAGAGAAAGCGGTCGAAAGGTCCCTGATCGAAGAGGTTCTTGGAAAGGTACCGAATGCAGTCACACGAGCGATATCGTTTGAGAGGTTGGAATACGGCAGCATCCCAGTTAAGCACTTGAAGAAGTATTTCGAGGAAGCGCATCGATGCTATCTGTATGGGTTCAATATTGCATGCGCAGTCTTGTGTCGCGCGATAGTCGAAACGGCTCTCAAGAACGTCGTCGATCCCAAGGGAACGATCAAATTTACTTTAGAGTCTGGCGATTCCTACATCGAATACTTAGCTTCCGAGGCGGGGAGGGGCGGAATTCTGACGGATGACAGGCCGCAATGTGTCTCGGAAGTTCGAGAAGCAGGCAATAAAGCGATTCATGACCTTCCCACCTTCGAGCGAATCTGGCTCTCACGGCTCGGAGAGATCGTAGACCACACTCGTAAGATTCTTATTGACCTATATCCGAATCACCCATAGCCGCACGTTCCCGATTGGCTCGGTTCAGAAACCGGGCATGTATTCTGAGGGGCAGAGATACAGGGTTGCGATCATGGGAAATTCGAGAGAAGAAAACGCCCGGTGCGATGAGCGGGAGCACGAGCGACAAAACACGCTTGACGCCTGGAACCACTACCAATGCACCGGGCTGCATCTCACCACCGATGAGGCCGATGCGTGGCTCGCCAAACTCGAAGCTGGTGAGGATGCCGAAATCCCCGAATGCCACACTTGAACTGCTCACTTCGTGGCTCGTAACGCCCCGCTAACTGCGCTAACTCCGGTGACTCCGGTGACTCCGCTGGCCCCGCTCGCACTGCTAAACTAGACCTCAGATGATTCTCCCGTTCGTCCGCGAAATCTTTGCGGACCTGGAGCACACCCCCGCTTTTGAACGCGTTCGCAGGCACCTCAGCCTTGCTTCGGGGCGTCGTCTTGTGTCTGGACTCACCCAGACGGCACGAGCCCTCTACATTCCCCTTTTTGCCCGCGCCGCCCGTCAGACCGTCATCGTCCTCGTCGCCGACAACAAATCCGCCGAGGCCCTCGAGCCCATGCTCCGCGCCGGATGCGAGCTCACCGGCGCCATCGACCCCGCCCGCGTCGTCCGCCTCCCCGCCCACGACGTGCTCCCCTTCGAGAACCTCTCCCCCCACCCCGACGTCCAGGAACAGCGCGCCGCCGCCCTCTACAAACTCGCCACCGGCGCCGTCTCCATCCTCATCGCCCCCGTCGAAGCCGCGGCCCTCCGCCTCTTCCAGCGCGACTACTACGCCTCGCTCGCCGTCACCCTCCGCCGCGGCGAAGAAGTCGACGTCGAAGTCCTCACCGCGCACCTCGCCAGTGTCGGCTACACGCAGATGGACCTCGTCGAGATGCCCGGCCAGTTCACCCGCCGCGGCGGCATCCTCGACGTCTACTCGCCCGAATCCGACCGCCCCGTCCGCATCGAGTTCTTCGGCGACGAGATCGACACCATCCGTAAATTCGATCCCGAAACGCAGCGCTCGCAATCCGGCCTCGACGAAGCCCAGCTCCTGCCCCTCACCGAAACGCCGGTCACCGAGCATCTGCTCGCAGCCGTCCACGCACGCCTCAGCAAGCAGCGCGTCGCCATCGACGAATCCGACCCCGACGCCCAGGAGTTCGCGATCGAAGCCGCGGCCGCCGGCGGCGTCAGCGTCTTTCCCGGCTGGGAGTTCTTCTCCGCCGTCGCCGGCGCGGAAAATCACCTCCTCAACCTCATCCCCAAAACCGTCCTCTTCGTCGACGAGCCGGGCATGGTTCGCAACCAGATCGATCGCTGGTGGAACAAGGTCGAGCAGCGCCACGAACGCTCCGCCATCGGCAACCTCGTTCGCCCTGAGGACATCTATCTCCGCCCCGAAATCCTGCAGGGCCTCCTGCAATCGCACTTCGGCCTCGACCTCGACCAGCTCGGCGCCGTCGACATACTCGAAGAAGACTCCACCCTCGGCGAAATCGCCATCGGCACCCGCCCCACCCTGCGCTTCCACGGCTCCATCCCCGCGCTCACTGAACAGCTGCGCAAGCTCATGGCGCTTGAAACCCACATCGTCATCGCCGCCGCCAACCAGGGCGACGTCGAACGCATGGCCACCGTCCTGCGCGATTACCAGATCTCCTACCGCTTCGGCAGCCGCGCCATCCACGGCAGCAGCGAGACTGTGCTTGAAGAGGCCAGCTACCTGGCCGGCGATATGCGCGTCCCCGTCATCGTCCGCACCCATCTTGCCTCCGGCGTCAGCTTCCCGGATTCCAACCTCATCCTCTTCGGCGCCAACGATCTCAACGACGACGCCGATATCGCGGCGCGCCCCGAGCCCAAGCGCTCCAAGACCGCCGCTTTCGTCTCCGACTTCCGCGACCTCACCATCGGCGACTACGTCGTCCACGTCGAACACGGCATCGCGCAGTACCAGGGCCTGAAAGAGATTGTGCAGGACGGCCTCGCCGTCGAGTTCATGATCCTCGAGTTCGCCGAGCAGGCTAAGCTCTACGTCCCGCTCACGCGACTCGACCTGATTCAAAAGTACCGCTCCACCGATAGCGGCCCCGCACCGGCGCTCAACCGGCTCGGCTCACAGCAATGGGTCAAGACCAAGGCTCGCGTGCGCAAAGCCATGCAAGACATGGCCGCCGAACTCCTCAAGCTCTACGCCGAGCGCCACACCGCGCAGGGCACGTCATTCTCCAAGGACAACGAGTTCCAGAAGGAGTTCGAAGACGCCTTCGACTACAACGAAACCGACGACCAGCTCTCCGCCATCCGCGCCATCAAGTACGACATGGAATCGCCAACGCCCATGGACCGCCTCCTCTGCGGCGACGTAGGCTACGGCAAAACTGAAGTGGCCATGCGCGCCGCCTTCAAGGCCGTGCAAGACGGCAAACAGGTCGCCGTGCTCACCCCCACCACCGTCCTCAGCTTCCAGCACTTTGAAACCTTCAAGCGCCGCTTCTCCCAGTTCCCCATCAACATCGAGATGATCTCGCGCTTCCGCACGCCCAAAGAGCAAAAGGTCATCCTCGAAAAAGTCGAGACCGGCCGCGTCGACATCCTCATCGGCACGCACCGACTGCTCTCCAAAGACATCAAGTTCCAGGACCTCGGCCTGCTCATCGTCGACGAAGAACAGCGTTTCGGCGTGCGCCACAAAGAACGCCTCAAGCAGATGCGCAAGGAGATCGACGTGCTCGCCATGTCCGCGACTCCGATCCCGCGCACCCTGCACATGTCCCTCGTCGGACTGCGCGACATGTCGGTCATCGAGACGCCGCCCAAAGACCGCATGGCCATCCAGACCGTCGTCGCCAAGTACGACGAAAAGATCATCCGCTCTGCCGTTGAGCTCGAGCTCGAACGCGGTGGCCAGGTCTACTTCGTCCACAACCGCGTCGAGACCATCTACGAGATCGCCGCGCGCATCCAGGAGCTCGTCCCTTCCGCCCGCGTCATCGTAGGCCATGGCCAGATGGGCGAGACCGACCTCGAACGCGTCATGCTTGCCTTCATGAACCACGAGTACGACGTGCTGGTGGCCACCACCATCATCGAAAACGGTCTCGATATTCCGCTCGCCAACACCATGCTCATCAACCGCGCCGACCGCCACGGCCTCAGCGAGCTCTACCAGCTCCGCGGCCGCGTCGGCCGCTCCAATCGCCGCGCCTACGCCTACCTGCTCATCCCGCCGGAGGGCGAGCTCACCGAGATCGCCCGCCGCCGTCTCGCCGCCCTCAAGGAGTTCAGCGACCTCGGCGCCGGCTTCAAAATCGCCGCTCTCGATCTCGAACTCCGCGGCGCCGGCAACATGCTCGGCGGCGAGCAGAGCGGACACATCGAGGCCATCGGCTTTGAGCTCTACACCACCATGCTTGAGCAGGCCGTGGCGGAGATGAAAGGCGAGTCCGCCGAAGAAAAGCCCACCACCCAACTCAACCTCGGCATCGCCCTGCGCGTCGACGAGAACTACGTCCCCGAAGAAAACCAGCGCCTCCGCCTCTACAAGAAGATCGCCGGCGCGCAAAGCGAGAAGGCCATCGCCGACCTCCGCGCCGAAATGGAAGATCGCTACGGCCCGCTCCCCGACGCCACCGTCTACCTCCTCGAAGCCGCATCGCTGCGCCTCGAGTGCGAACGCATCGGCATCGCCCAGATCGACCGCAAGCGCGCCGAGCTCCAGATCCGCTTCACCGAGAACGCCACCGTCGACCCGCAGCACCTCATGCGCCTGGTAGCCAAAAACGCCAAGCGCGGCGCGCAGTTCACCCCGCAAGGCGTCCTCAAGTTCCCCGTAGCCGCCACAAGACCCGACGAAGTCTTGCTCGAAATCCGCGACCTCATCACCAATCTTGCGCCCGCCCCCGTCACCGCTTGAACCCCGTGCGTTCACTCTTCTAATCCACTCGATTGACTACCGCCTCCACCCCTCGGAGGAGGACAGGCCCTCGCGCACTCGCTACCCTTCTCCATAACTCGAAAACAAACGCTCGACATGCCCTCATCTCCCCTGCCAGTGCAACATGCGGCGCCGGTCGAGCCTTGAGTGCGCACGCTTCCCCGGAGAACGCTATGCTGAAGGTCAACCCTCTCCTCAGGAGATCCCTGCAACTCTGCCTGGCGATGCTCGCCTTTCTGCCCGTGACCAACCTGTATTCCCAAACCCCCGAAGACGGAATCATGCTTTCCCGAGGTATGTTGTGCACCGGTGTTATCTATACGCACGACAGTTGGGACCACTACTGGGAAGGTTCCCTGATGCGCACAAACGGGAATCTCGGAACGGTGTCGACCAACACCGTAAGTCACACGGCCAACTTCGCGCTCCTCAATCGATTGAACCTCTTCGTCACCACACCTTACGTTTGGACCCAAACCAGCCAGGGCGTTCTCCGCAGCCAGCAAGGCTTCCAGGACATCTCTTTCGCGGTCAAATACCAGGCTATGCGAATCCCGCTGAGCGAATTCGTCGACGTCCGCGCCATCGCCGCAGTCTCCGGCTCCATCCCACTCACCAACTACGAAGCCGACATCCAGCCGCTCTCCATCGGTCTGCACAGCAGGACCATCGCCCCGCGCGCTACTGTCAACATCCAGGGCCACGACGGGTATTACGCAAACGTGACGGCGGCGTACGACTTCCGCGACACCGTCACGCTTGAAGTTCCCTACTACTACACCAATGGACAGCTCTATCTCACCAACCAGGTCTCCATGCCGAACCAGTTCGAGTACAACATCTCGGCCGGATACTACAAACACGATCTTCTTCTCTCCGGCGAGTTCCTCCAGAAGCAAACACGCGGTGGCGGCGATATTCGCCGTCAGGACATGCCGTTCATCTCCAACCGCATGAACTCTTCGCGCGGCGGCTTCCGCACCCAGTTCCCCCTCCCCAAACTCCACAACATACAGTTCTGGTTCGCCGACGACTATACCTTCCGCGGCCGCAATGTCGGACGCTCCAACACCATCACCACCGCCCTCATGTACACCCTTCACTTCAGGAGGAATCCGGCGAAATGAACACCAGACTCGCTTCCCCTCGCATCCTTCTTCCCGCCGCCGCTCTAATCATCCTTACCGGCGGAGTCATTACTGCCTGCAAGCAGATCGCGTCGAACGAGATCCTCCCGGTTCAAACCGTCTCCAACGCCGACGCGAATGCCGGCTCCTGGAAGATGATCCTGCTCTCCGGCCCTACGCAGATTCCCGTTGCCGCTCCAGCAGCGACAAACTCCTCGGCCTACCAGGCCGAACTCGCGAATATCAAGACCGCGCAAGCCGGCCTCACCACCGACCAGAAAGCCAACATCACTTACTGGAGCGCCGGCGGCGTGATGCGCTGGAACGAGATCTTGCGCTCGGAAGTATCCATGGCCGACCTGCCGCCGGCCCCAAATCCCGACGGCAGTTATCCCTCGCCCGACCCCACCAATCCATTCGCGGATCCCCGCTACCCCTTCAGCAATCCGCCCTACGCTTCCCGCGCCTACGCTTACGTCTCCGCCGCGCAGTTCGATGCGCTCAAAGTAGCGTGGTATTACAAATTCCTCTACAACCGGCCTTCCCCTTATCAGGTGGACAACGGAATTTCTTCCCTGATGCCTGCCACCAGCGTGCCGTCCTTTCCTTCCGAAGACGCGGTCGAAGCAGGCGTGAATCTCGCCTTGCTTTCGCTGCTCTTCCCAACCGACGCAGTCAACCTCGCTCAGCAGGCGCAAAATCAGCAGGACGCTGCCATGCAGTCCGGCCGCGCATCGGCCAGCGACATCGCCGCCGGACTCCAGATTGGCCAGGCCGTCGCAGCCATCTTCAAGGCGCGCGCCGCTACCGACGGCCTCAAGGCCGCTGCCGGAAACGCGACCATCTGGCAGAACTTGGTCTATTCCGCCCAGAATCGCGGCGAAGTCGCGTGGGTCAGCCAGGATATCCCTCCACGACCGCCCATGCTTCCTCTCTTCGGCAATGTGACCGGCTGGATGATGCAACCCTCCGACTTCGTCAGCATTCGTCCCATCCCGCCTCCGTCTACTTCCTCGGCGCAGTTTCAACAGGAAACCGCCGACGTGAAAGCGGCGGTCGCCAATATCACCGACGCGCAGCGCGCCACGGTCTTCAAGTGGGCCGACGGCGTCAGCACCCCTACACCGTCAGGCCACTGGAACTCCATTGCAGTCCCATACATCGTCGCCGCCAAGATGAGCGAGGTCCGCACCGCCCGAACCTTCGCCCTGCTCAATATGACAATGATGAATGCGGCCATCAGCTGTTGGGACGCCAAGTACTACTACTTCAATCCGCGCCCCACCCAGTCTGACCCGTCCATCAAAACCGTGATTCCCATCCCTAACTTCCCGTCTTACGTCTCGGGGCATTCGGTATTCTCCGGCGCGGCCGCCGACGTGCTGACTTACATCTTTCCCAGTGGCGCCAGCGACTTCAATGCGCAAGCACAGGAGGCCGCCATGTCCCGCTTCTACGGCGGAATCCACTACAAGTCCGATATTGACGTAGGCATGACCCTCGGCAAAAGCGTCGGCGACTTCATGATCACCTTCGGCAAGAACGACGGCGCCGATACTCCGTAATAGACGGCGCGGTTCGATTCGACCGGCAACCGCGCGGTACCAGGTCTCTTGCAGACCCGGTACCGCACCAGCCCACCTGCCGTTTGCCCTCCGGCGCATTACAATTCTCGCGACTCGGTCGCCTCAAAGCGCAGGAGAGAACGATGCTTCGAGATGAAGTCAAAGAGCTCGTGAGAATGGGACCTCCTCCCTCCGAAGAAGAATTGATTCGAACCCAATCTCCCGTTCTTGAGAAGTACGAGCAATTGCTTTTGTCGATCGAGGAGCCGGTGACCGACGAGGAGGCGAGAGCACTCATATGGGTCCTCCCGGCCGACGGCTGCTTCGGACTAGGTTGGACACTACTGCATCTGATCGAGACGGCTCCCAGTTGGCCGGAGGGGACGGACTTGGAGGGGATCGAGAATGAGTGGGTTCAGATGCTGAAGGATCGTGCGGCACGATGGCGAGACGCTGGATACCCAGCCCGGGCCTTTTACACCAAAGCGGGTTTGCCCGACCCAAAAACGACTCAGCACGCAAATCAAGATGGAGGGCCAACGTCACCACCGCGACGCAGCCACTAACTGGATGCAGGAAATCTCGCCTTTAAAAGATGAGATCGCACGAGGCTTAGCCTTCACGCTTTAGAATTCTCGCGACTTCTATGCGCCCAAATATCCTGCTCCCTCTTCTCGCCCTCGCCACCCTCCTTCCCGCGCAAACCGTCATCACCGTCGACGCCGCCCACCCCGGCCCCGACATCGCCCCCACCATGTTCGGAATCTTCTTCGAAGACATCAACTTCGGCGCCGACGGCGGCCTCTACCCCGAGCTCATCAAGAACCGCTCCTTCGAGTTCGACGAGCCCCTCACCGGCTGGAAGGTCATCCTTCCCTACGATGCCAAAAACGGCATCGGCCTCTCCCCCGGCGAAATCGACGTCCGCACCGATTCGCCGCTCAATGCCAACAACCCCCACTACCTCCACGTCAACGCCCTCGACCCCGGCTACGGCTTCTACAACGCCGGCTTCCGTGGCATCGGCGTGAAAGAAGGCGCCGAATACCGCTTCTCCGCATACGTCCGCACCCAAGGCCCCACGACCGTTCGCGCCACCATCACGGACACCAATGGCCGTGAAATCGGCACAGGCACCCTCACCGGCTTCGATGGCACATGGAAGCGATACGAAACCATCATCCGTGCCTCCGCCACTGCCACCCACGCGCAGTTCAACATCTTCCTCGACCAGAAAGGCTCCGTCGATCTCGACATGGTCTCGCTCTTCCCCGTCGATACCTGGAAGCAACGCCCCAACGGCCTGCGCAAAGACCTCGTGCAGCTTCTCGCCGACATGCACCCCGGCTTCATCCGCTTCCCCGGCGGCTGCATCGTTGAAGGCCGGACACTTGCGACTCGTTATCGCTGGAAGACCACCGTCGGCAACATCACGGAACGCAAAACCATCATCAATCGCTGGAACGACGAGTTCGACAACCGCCCCACGCCCGACTACTTCCAGTCCTTCGGCCTCGGCTTCTACGAATACTTCCAGCTCGCCGAGGACATCGGCGCAGCCCCGCTCCCCATCCTCAACTGCGGCATGGCCTGCCAGTTCAACTCCAGCGAGACCGCCAAGCTCGAAGAGATTCACGAGTACATTCAGGACGCGCTCGATCTCATCGAGTTCGCCAACGGTCCTACCGACTCGCCCTGGGGCAAGGTCCGCGCCGAGATGGGCCACCCCGCGCCTTTCCACCTAACCATGATCGGCGTCGGCAATGAGCAGTGGGGCCCCCGCTACATCGACCGCTACAAGCTCTTCAACGACGCCCTCAAAGCAAAGCACCCCGAGATCAAGCTGATCGTCGCCGCCGGCCCGTCGCCCTCAGGAAAACAATTTGACGAGCTCTGGACCTACTGGCGCGCTCATCACGCCGACATCGTAGACGAACACTACTACATGGCCCCGCAGTGGTTCCTCGGCAACAGCAACCGCTACGACAACTACGACCGCAGCGGCCCCAAAGTCTTCGCCGGCGAATATGCCGCCCAATCCACCGGCGCGCCCGTCAATCCAAACAATCGCAACAACTGGCAGACCGCGCTCTCAGAGGCAGCTTTCATGACGGGCCTCGAGCGCAACGCCGACGTAGTCCGAATGGCCTCCTACGCCCCTCTGCTCGCCAGCATCGACGCCTGGCAGTGGACACCCGACGCCATCTGGTTCGACAATCTCCGCTCCTACGGCACCACCGACTACCAGGTGCAGAAGATCTTCGCCACCAACACCGGCACGCGCGTGGTCCCCTCAACGCCCCACGCAGAAGCTGGTCTCTACACGGTTGCCTCCATCGACGATCGCACTCACGAGCTCATCCTCACCGCCGTCAACGTCTCCAGCGATGCGCGATCCGTGCAGCTTCAACTCAACGGCGTCACACCCTCCGGCACGGCGAAAGTAACGACTCTCGCTTCCGCCGACCTCGCTTCCGAAAACAGCTTCGACCATCCCGACAAAGTCGCGCCCGTCGCCTCCACACTCGACATCTCAACCACCACCTCAGTCCAGTTAACCCCCAACTCCGTAACCGTCCTCCGCATCCCCATCCACTAGCGCATCACCTCTGCTCCAATAATCAAGCGTGGTTTGCGCATCCGCGCAAACCACGCTTCTAGTCCCTGGTCCCCAGTCCCTAGCCCCTGTCTTTTTCCCACTCCGCAAACGGAATCCTCGGAATCTGAATAAACGCATCCCGCGTCCGCACATAATTCCCCAGCCCGTTCATCCTTCCAATCGCGTGCAACTCCTCCGCCAGAATGTACGGCCCCTTGGGATCGACAAACCGGTCCTCCACATACGCCGCCACCACGCGCCCCAGAATAATCCGCCCTCGTCCCACCTCGATGGTCGCGTGCTCGCGGCACTCCAGCGCGGCATGCGCCTCCGCCAGCCGCGGCACCTTCACCTTCGCCGACGCCACCGTAGTAAATCCCGCCAGTTCCACCTCGCTCATCTCCGCGGGAAAATCCGTCGCGCAAATGTTCATCTTCTGCGCGATATCCTCCGTCACTACATTCACCACAAACTCGCCGGTGCGCCGGATATTCCGCGCGGTGTCCTTCGGCACCTGTTTCGCCTCCGGCCGGTTCGTCACGCCCACGCCCACAATCGGCGGATCCGTAGAAAAATAGTTGTATGCGCTGAACGGCGCCGCATTCAGCCTGCCCTGCTCATCCATGCTCGTAATCAGCGCAATCGGCCGTGGCGCCACCAGCCCAATCAGCAGCTTGTAAGCAACATCGCCCGCCGCCTTCTCCAAATCAAACTCCATTCATCGCTCTCCTGATCCCTCTGTCCCTCGTCCCTCTGTCCCTCAGTCCCTTAGTCCCTTAGTCCCTTAGTCCCTTTAATCTGTAATCTGTCTTCTGTCTTCTGTCTTCTGTCTTTTATGCATCTCCGCGGCATCCTGCTAGCCTTCGCCGGCTTCACCTTCTGGGTCTTCGCCGACACCACCATCAAAATCGTCGGCCGCTCCGCCCTGCCCGCCTATGAAGTCCTCGCCTTCATGGGCCTCTTCGTCGCAGTATCCGTCGCCGTCTACGCCGGCCTGCGCGGTGAGATCCGCCGCATCCGTCCCACTGCCCCATTTCCCCAGGTCATCCGCTCTCTACTCGACATCGTCAACAATCTCTGCGTGGTCGTGGCTCTCCGCCACATCACGCTCCCGCTCTTCTACATTCTCGTCTTCATGGCGCCGCTGGTGGTAACGCTGCTCGCCGCGTTCTTCCTGCGCGAACTCATCGGCCTCCGTCGCATCGTCGCCGTCCTTGCTGGCTTCGCCGGCGTCATCATCGCCGTCAACCCGTTCAGCTCCTCCCGTCAGGGCGACTGGATCGGCTACGCCGCCTGTATGGTCTGCGTCGCCTGCTTCTCTGTCAACATGGTCTGGTCGCGCGTGCTCATCCGCACGGAAGCACCCGAGAGCCTCACCTTCTTCTCTGGCATCGTTCAGGCTGTCACAGGATTTACCGCCATGCTCTTCCACGCCGCGCCGGTCAGCGCGCTTCTTCTGCTCGGCCTTGTCGCGGTCGGTATCTTCTGCGCCGGCGGAGCCCTCTGCGTCTTCCGCGCGCTCCGGCTTATCTCGCCATCCACCGTCACCCAGTACCACTACACCCAGCTTCTCACCGGGTCCCTGGTCTCCTGGCTCCTGTGGCGTCAGCCCCCCACCCTCTCCATGGTCCTGGGAGGCGTCCTCATCGCCGCCGCAGGCCTTTATATCGCCCTGCCCCGCACCCGCACCGGCTGACCCTGGCCGCGCACGAAATCCCGTGCCTAACTCGCTGGCTTGCTAACTGGCTGACTCGCTCGCCCCGCTGCGCTACAGACGATAGCCAAATCCGAAGCTCAATCCGTTGGGTGTCAGACCCTTCACAGGCTCTCCCGGCAGACCCTGGAACTGCGGCCATACCTGGTACTCGTATTCCCCCCGAACCACCAAATTCCATTTAATGCGGTATTCCACCGTCGCCCCGGGCGCCAGCGCAAAATACGATCCAGACCCAAGATTCAGCGGCCGCGTGATCCGCCCTTCTCCAATCAAACCCTTCGCATACAGCGTCAGGTTCTGGATTTTATAAAGCGGATACCGCGGCCCCACCAGGTAACTCGACTCCACCAGCCCCTGTCCGGGGCCTCCCCAGTGAAGCCATCGCGCTTCGCCTTCCACGCCCAGCTTCCACACCACGTGGTTTGCGTCCACAAAAGCGCCCAATCCCACCAGGTGGTTGTTCCAGCACGTGAATGCCGAGGCGCTCTGACATCCCCAGTCCGGGTTGAAGGTCGAAAACTCGCCACCGACAAACAATCGCCTCGTGCCCGTGTTCGCGGCCTCCCTGCTTTGCGCCAATACCGGCACCGCGCAGATCAGGGATAGAAAAACCAACGCAAGCAACTTCTTGAACATCTCAACCAGATCCTTGGGAATATTTGCGGCTGCCATTTTTTGCCGAATCCAAACTAACATCCACTCGGAGCCTTCTGGCAACTCGCACGCAATAATTCAGTCTTTCATCCCCCACCCCTTCCGGCCAAGCCCGAACCGCCTCCTCAATCCCACCCCGCGCGTGAATGCTTTGAAAGGTCCTGGTCCTCTCGCCGGCTCGCCCCTCGTCCTTCGTCCCTGGCCAGTCAACCCTGGTCCCCTTTCCCTGTTCCCTGCCTTCCATGTACCCTGAATCCCACAGGAGTTCCCGATGTCCTCCCTCACTCGCGACCTGCGCTATGCCGCCCTGCAACTTGTGCGACACCCCCTGTTCGCCGCCAGCGTGATCATCACCCTCGCCATCGGCATCGGAGCCAATACCGCCATCTTCACCGTCGTGCAGTCGGTGCTCCTGGCTTCACTCCCCTACAACAACCCCGACCGCCTTGCCCTCCTCACCACCCATTGGACCGACACCGGCCACACCACCCCCCGCGTCACCGGCCCCGACGCCGTCGACCTCCGCGATCAAACCCGCACCCTTGAAGCCGTCAGTCTCTACTTCGGCGGCAATGAGGGCGTCCAGCTCAAAGACCACGGCGTCTACACCACCGTCACCTGGGTCGACCCGAACTTCGCCCGCGTCTTTACCCTCACGCCTATCGCCGGCCATCTCTTCGACAACTCCCAATCCCATCGCGCCGCCCTCGTCAGCCGGCACTTCGCCGAGCAAAACTTCGGCAGCGCCCAAGCCGCCGTCGGCCAGGTCCTCCACATCGAAACGGAAGCCATCGAGATCGCCGGCGTCCTGCCCTCCGGCTTCGACTTCCCCGACAAAACCGACGTCTGGGAAGCAGCCTCCCTCCAGCCCGAATCCCGCTCGCGCACCGCCTTCAACTACCGCGCCGTCGCCCTCCTGCACCCCGGCGTCGACTTCGACCGCGCCCAGGCCGACCTCAACCAGATCGGCCGCACCCTGCAATCCGCCTACCCCGCCGACAACCGCAACAAGGTCTTCATCGCCGCGCCACTCAAGGACGCCATCACCGGCAACGCCCGCTCGACCGTCCTCTTCCTCTGGGCCGCCGTCGCCATCATCCTCCTCATCGCCTGCGTCAACGTGGCCCATCTCCAACTGGTGCGCGCCCTCGAACGCCAGCGCGAGCTCGCCATTCGCCGCGCCCTCGGCTCCTCGCAGGTTCAGGTCATGCGCCCCGTCTTGCTTGAAGGTCTCCTCCTCGCCCTCATCGGCGGCGCGGCCGGAGCGCTGCTGGCCTGGCCCGCCGTCCGCCTCCTCGTCGCCGCAGCCCCCCGCGAACTGCCCCGCGCCGCCGAAATCCACCTCAGCCTGCCCGTGCTCGCCTTCACCCTCGGCATCTCGCTCATCGCCGCCGTTCTGTCATCCCTGCTCCCGGCCTTCCGCGCCGCCCGCGTCGATCCCGCTGAAGCCCTCAAGCAAAACATCGCCCGCGGCATGAATCTCAAAGGCACATCCACCTGGCGCAACTCCCTCGTCGTTGCTGAAGTCGCCGCCACCTTCATCCTCGCCGTCGGCGCCGGTCTCCTCCTCCGCACCATGCTCGACCTCATGACCCGCAACATGGGCTACGACACCCGCCAGCTCCTCGTCGTCGACACCGACGCCCCCGCCCACGCCGACGCCGACTACCACCGCGCCGTCCAGCAGTTCTACGATCTCTTCTCCAGACTTGAAGCCCTGCCCGGCGCCGAGCAGGCCGCCGGCATCATGGGCCTGCCCACCGGCGACTACGGCTCCAACGGCTACTACGAAACCCGTGACGTCCCGCCCACCCCCGGCGTCAAGCCCTATGCCCTGTTCAGCGTCGCCAGCCCCAACTACTTCCGCACCATGGAAATCCCCCTGCTCCGCGGCCGCGACTTCACCACCCAGGACGCCTACCAGAGCCCCTTCGTCGCCATCATCAGCCAGTCCCTCGCGCAACAAAGCTTCGGCGCCGCCGACCCCATCGGCAAACAGATCCGCTGCGGCCTCGACTCCGACCAGTGGATGACCATCATCGGCGTCGTCAGCGACGTCCGCCAGGCCTCGCCCGCCGACAAGCCCGGCCCCAACCTCTACATGCCCATGGCCCAGCACCCCGCCTACGGCAACCAGATCCACGTCGTCCTGCGCACGCGTGTCGCGCCGCTCTCCCTCATGCAGTCCGCCGAGCGCACCATCCGCGGTGTCATGCCCTTCGCCGCCCTGCGCTTCACCACCATGGACCGCATGGTCAACGACTCCGTCGCCACCCAGCGCTTCCGCGCCAACCTCATGATCGGTTTTGCCTCAGTCGCTCTGCTGCTGGCCATCGTCGGCGTCTACGGCACCATCGCCTACACCGTCCGCCAGCGCACCTTCGAAATCGGCATCCGCATGGCCTTCGGCGCGCAAAAGCGGACCATCCTCGCCGGCGTCCTCAACTCCGCCGCCCGCGTTGCCCTCCTCGGCATCGCCATCGGCCTGCCCGTCTGCCTGCTGCTCACGCGCACCGTCACGTCCATGCTCGCCGGCGTAGCCCCCACCGACCCCATCAGCATCATCACCGCGGCCCTCATCCTCATCACCACCGCAGTAGCCGCCGCCCTCATACCCGGCCTGCGCGCCATGAAAGTCGACCCCATGACCGCATTGCGCGTCGATTAGAAAAAGAGTCGGACCGAGCAGCCGTCTCCAGGCCCGCTAAATCCTGCGCAATGCCACAAGCGGCTTCAGCCGCGGGCCCGTTGATCGACCCTCGTCCGACTCTCGCATACAAGAGATAAATTTATTCGTATGCGGATCGGCGACTACCTCGAAAGACCCGTAATAGATCACCATCAAGCCCCACTGTTCACTTGGCGGGACTTCTACGACTTCCGAAATCACGTTCTTCAGGTATTGAGACGCTTCGGCTCTGCGGGCCCCATGGGTGAGGTTGATCTGAATTCCGATGATGACGAAGATTTGTCCTTCATCGGCAACACAATCAAGGACCCGGATTTCTTTGTTGTCGACGACATGTACAACCGGCACGACAGGTTGTCGCACGTGGAGTGCGACCCGTCAAAGATCAAAGCGGTCCTGCTTGAATCGCTGGTCGATATGCTTCGGCTGTTCCCCGACTGGTGGGTCTCTTTCAGCATGGACGATAGCGGCCTCGCAATCGTTTCGGACGCCGTTCTTGTAGGCGGCCGACGTTTCTGGGATTGCACCTCCATTTCAGAAATCGACGCTCGCTGTCGCCAACCTGTCAACTTCGGGCCGCCCGAACCACTCACAGACGAAATGGGAAAACTCTGGCGGCAGATTCTCATTGGTGGCATCCACGAAGCGACACGACTACCAGAGGCGCCGACTAGGCAGTGGGCTGAGGTCATCCGGACCCTCACAATCATGCGGGCCCGGAAGAACAATCATCGTCTGACTGCCTTTGCCTACGATCAGGTTCGCCACGATCTGCATCCCGCCACCAGACGAGAACTTTTGCTGGGCCTCCTACGAGATATCTCCGGCTTCGATCCGGCAACGCTAGCGGCTGCGAAGCGGAACGTTCAAAAAGACTGCTGTCTGGCGTTGACGGAATCCGGCTCGCCTGAAGGCGTAATTGAATTGACCGATGCAATCTGGTCGGCACTCGACAATGTTATCGACAGGCTCGGTGCAAATGAAGTCGTGAATTGGTGGGCTGATATTTTGGCTGGAATAAAGAAGCTTCCAAATGGCCTTGCACGCATTCTCGATGAGGATATTCGGGTGCGGTTGGCCCATTCGAATCCCCTTATCAAACTGTGTGCGCTCTTCGGGCTCGCTAAACTTCAAGCCGTGGACATCTCATCTCTTGTGGATGATGCAATAACGAAACATCCTGATTGGGCGCGTAATCCGAACCTGATGGATTGGCTCGGGAAATTGAAACGTGGAAAGTCCTACTACCCGGACCGGAACATGCTGTCGTACCCCCAAGCCCCCAGTCCCTAGTCCCTGCATTACCATCATCTCCATGAAGCAAGCCCTCGCCCTCCTCGTCCTCGGAGCCGCCATGTCTATCACCGCCAGCGCCGCCACCGCCAAGCAACAGTTCCAAAAGCTCTCCGACGACTACTTCGACCAGGTCTACTTCCCCTGCAACCCCACCAACGGTACCCTCACCGGCTACCACCAGTACGACACCCAACTCGAAGACTTCTCCCGCAAAGCCATCGATGCGCAGATCGCCGCCCAAAAGGACTTCGAAACCCGCATCGCCGCCATCCCCGCCGCCGAACTCGACCGCACCACCCGCGGCGATCGCGAGCTGGTCCTCTCCAACATCCGCTCCACCCTACTCACCCTCGAGGTCATCCGCCCCTGGGAAAGGAATCCCGACACCTACTCGAGCGGCATCACCAACTCCGCCTTCGTCATCATGGAGCGCAAGTTCGCCTCCACCGACGACCGCCTCCGCTCCCTCATCGCCCGCGAAAAGCTCATGCCCTCGCGCCTCCAGCAGGCCCGCGATAATCTCAAAAACCCGCCCCGCATCTACACCGAAATCGCCATCGAGCAGCTTCCCGGCAGCATCAGCTTCTTTGAGCACGACGTCCCATCAGCCTTCGCCGACGCCAAAGACCCCGCGCTCGTCGCCGACTTCGCCAAGGCCAACGCCGCCGTCATCGCCGCCCTCAACGACTACCTCGCCTGGCTCAAGTCCGGCCTGCTTCCCAAATCCAACGGCGACTTTCGCATTGGCGCCGACACCTTCTCCAAAAAGCTGCTCTACGACGAGATGGTCGACATCCCCCTCGACAAGCTCATCGAAATCGATCGCGCCAACATGAAGCAGAACCAGCAGCACTTCATCGAGATCGCCAAAGAGCTCGAGCCCAACAAGACGCCACGGGAAGTCCTCCTCGAACTCGGCCAGAACCACCCCGCCCCCGATCAGCTCCTCAACGCATTCCGCGCCACCTTCGACAGCCTCATCGGCTTCATCAAGGATCACCACATCGTCACCATCCCCTCCACCGTGCGCCCCATCCTCGAAGAAACCCCGCCGTTCATGCGCGCCACCACCTTCGCCTCCATGGATACTCCCGGTCCCTTCGAAAAGCACGCCACAGAAGCCTACTTCAACGTCACCCTGCCCGACCCCAAAATGCCCCCCGCCGAGGTCGAGGACTACATGCACGCCTTCAACATCGGCACCGTCATCTCCACTGCCGTTCACGAGGCCTACCCCGGCCATTACATCCAGTTCCTCTGGGTGCCGCAGGCCCCCAGCCGCGTCCGCAAGCTCCTCGGCGCCAACACCAACGTCGAAGGATGGGCCCACTACTGCGAGCAGATGATGCTCGACGAAGGCTATGGTCAACCGGGCTCCGGCGCCAAAGATGCGCGCGAATCAAAATTCCTCCGCCTCGGCCAGCTCCAGGACGCACTCCTTCGCAACGCCCGCTTTATCGTCGGCATTCAGATGCACACCGGCAAAATGACTTACGACCAGGCCATCGACTTCTTCCAGAAGGAGGGCTATCAATCCAGGGAAACTGCGATGGTTGAGACAAAGCGCGGCACCAGCGACCCCACCTACCTCTACTACACGCTAGGCAAGCTCCAGATCCTCAAGCTCCGCGAAGACCTCAAAAAGAAGCAGGGCTCCGCCTTCAGCCTCGAGGAGTTCCACAACAACTTCCTCCGCCAGGGCTTCCCTCCCATCAAAATCGTCCGCCAAGCCATGCTCGGCGACCAGTCACCCACCCTCTGAGCGCGGCGCAACTCACTCGATCGCTTGATCACTCGCTCAGCCCACTTGTTCGGGCAGTGATTGCTGCATCTAAACTCAGGACCGGTGCCGTTTCGCTTCATCACTCGATCGCATCATCACTCGATCGCTTCATCACTCGATCACTTGATCACTTGATCACTCGATCACTCGATCACTCTCCACCCGAGGACCCGCACTCATGACCCAAAGCGTTCGCAAAGCCGTCTTCCCCGCCGGGGGCCTGGGCACTCGCTTTCTGCCCGCCACCAAGGTAATTCCCAAGGAGATGCTTCCGCTGGTCGACAAGCCCATCATCCAGTACGGCGTCGAAGAGTGCCTCGCCTCCGGCATCGAGCACATCATCTTCATCACCGGCCGCGGAAAATCCGCCATGGAAGACCACTTCGACTTCAGCTTCGAGCTCGACGCCAACCTCGAGCGCCGCGGCAAAAAGGAGCTCCTCGAGCTCTCCCGAAAGGTCGCCACCATGGCCCGCGTCAGCTACGTCCGCCAGAAGGAGCCCCTCGGACTCGGCCACGCCGTCCTCTGCGCCAAAGACCTCGTCGGTGACGAGCCCTTCGCCGTCCTCCTCCCCGACGACGTCGTCGACGCCCCCCGCCCCTGCATCGCCCAGATGATCGACGTCTTTAACGAGCGCGGCGGTTCAGTGCTGGCCACCATGACCATCGAAGGACCCGCCATCAGCGCCTACGGCGTCCTCGCAGGCTCCGCCGACCCCGGCAATCCCCGCCTCTACAACTGCACCGGCATGGTCGAGAAACCCAGATTCGAAGACGCTCCGTCAAAGCAGGCCATCGTTGGCCGCTACATCCTCACCCCCCGCGTCTTTGAGCTCCTCGAGACCACCAAACCCGGCGCCGGCAACGAAATCCAGCTCACTGACGGCATCCTTGCCCTCCTCCAGCATGAGAAGGTCTACGGCTACACCTTCGAAGGCAAGCGCTACGACGCCGGCGACAAATTCGGCATGCTGCAAGCCACCGTTGAATTCGCCCTCAGGCGCCCCGAGTTCGCCGACAAGTTCCGCGACTACCTCAAGAGCCTCTCACTGTGATTCCGCGTCCGCGCCATGTCAGGGTTGCGGGCGCCGGGCAGGCTCTAACGTTCCTCCGGCACACCCGGGCGGCTCCGCCGAAATGATTGCATCAAAACCACTTCACTCCTGCACCTTCGGCATTCACGCCAGGCACCGCCGCCTTGTGATACATTCCGTCTCAGCGGACCGATTGGGACCGGAGCCGCGGCGTACAACCAAAAAAAACGGAACAGGCTGTTTGCTCTCCCATACCTAAAGCCAGAGCTGAGAAACACCTCAACCGTATTCCCAATAACTGCTTTTTGAGGCACCCCGCTCTTCTGCACTCTCTCGAATCCCCAGGTGTTTAGATGAGGCTCCCCAGATCCTTCCCCCTCCTGCAGCTAGTCCTGCTTCCCTCGCTGTGCGCCGTCCCCGCCTTTGCAACCGTGACCGTCACCAGTCCCGCCAACGGCGCCCAGGTCACCTCGCCGGTTCACTACGTTGCCTCCGCAACCTCCACCTGCGCTAAGGGCGTAGCCTCCATGGGCGTCTACATCAACAACAAGCTCACCTACGTCACCTACACAGCCTCGTTGAACACCAGCATCACGTTCAGTCCCGGCAGCTACAACACGGTGGTCGAAGAATGGGACAACTGCGGCGGCGCCACCTTCACGCCAATCAACATCACCGTCGGCGCTGGCCAGACAGGCGTATTCGTAACATCGCCCGCCGCCAACTCCACCGTCACCTCGCCCGTCCCGTACAAAGCCACCGCCAGCACCTCCACCTGTGCCAAGGGCGTTGCCTCCATGGGCATTTATGTCAACAACAAGCTCACCTATGTCACCTACACCGCGACCCTCAACACCACCGTCGCGTTGAGCCCCGGCAGTTACAGCACGGTCGTTGAAGAATGGGATAATTGCGGCGGCGCGGCCTACACCACCATCCCCATCACCGTCTCCGGTTCCGGATCCTCAGGCGTCACCGTCACCACCCCCGCGCCCAACAGCACCGTCACCTCGCCCGTAACCTACGCCGCCACCGCCACCGCGCCAACATGTGCTGCGGGCGTGGCCGCCATGGGCGTCTATGTCAATAACAAGCTCATCTACTCCAACAACGGCGCTTCTCTCAACACCCAGATCAGCATGGCCGCCGGCGCCGAGCACACCGTTGTCGAAGAGTGGGATAAGTGCGGCGGCGCTGCCTTCACCACCATCAATCTCACCGTGTCCGGTTCCACCGGAGGCTCCGGTGGCGTCAACATCCCCATGTGGCATGTCGATGCCCAGCGCAGCGGACTCAACTCGCATGAAACAACGCTGACAACCACCAACGTCGCACCCAATACCTTCGGCAAGCTCTTCTCCTACGCAGTCGACGGATACTCCTACGCCGAGCCGCTCCTCATGTCCAACATCACCGTCAACGGCGCCGTGCACAATGTCCTCTACGTCGCCACCGAAAACGACTCGGTCTACGCCTTCGACGCCGACAACTACGGCACCGGCGCTCCGCTATGGAAGACCTCGCTGTTGAAGTCCGGCGAAACACCCCTGTCCTCCTACATCAAGCCGGTGCAGGGTGTCACTTCAACCCCGGTCATTGATCCCTCCACCAACACCATCTACGTGATCTCCACGCAGAAGACCTCCACCGCATCCACATTCCGCCTCAACGCCCTCGACATCACCACCGGCGCGCACAAGTTCGGCAGCCCCGTCACCATCAACGCTTCCGTTGCCGCCACCAACTCCGACTCCGTCAATGGCGTCGAGACACTCACCACCTCCTGCATCCAGCGCGCCGCACTGCTGCTAGCCAATAACTCCGTCTATGCCGGCTTCGGCAGTTGCCACAGCGGATGGCTCGTCGCATTCAACGCATCCACGCTCGCGCAAACCGGCGTCTTCAACGCCAGTCCCAACCTGAATGGCGAAGGCGCCTACGCCAGCGCCGGTGGCGTCTGGATGGGTGCCGGAGGTCCTGTAGCCGACAGCTCCGGCAACATCTACATCACCACCGGCAACGGTCCCTGGGACGGCTCGACGGCCTGGGGCGACTCCATCCTGAAGTTTTCCCCAACCCTCAAGCTTGAGGACTACTTCACCCCCGACGACTATGCCTACCTGTTCTGCGCCGATGGCGACCTCGCCGCCGGAGGTTTGATGATGATCCCGGGCACCGGCCAGCTCATCGCCGGCGGCAAAGGCGGCATGATCTACAACGTCAACAGCGCCAACATGGGCCACGAGCAAGCCAACAACGCCGGCGCAACCCAGACCCTCTGGTTCGAGTCCGACGTCAGCGCTCCCTACGCCACCAGCTGCACCGACAGCACCGGCACCCACACCACCGACATCAACTCCTACGAGATCTTCGGCACATCCGCCTACTTCAACGGCTCCGTGTATCTCGGCATCACCCCCACCGCCAACATCCCCGCGGGCATCCGCGAATTCAAATACGCCGGCGGAGTCCTCTCCTACGGCACCTACACCGCGCCCAGCGTGCAGCAAAACACGCGCGGCACCACCCCGTTCCTCTCCTCCAACGGAGCCACCAACGGAATTCTCTGGATGATCGATCAGGGACTGCCGCTGCAGAACACCGGCTCCAGCGGCACCACCAACGCCACCCTGCGCGCCTACGACGCCACCGACCTCGCCACCGAGCTCTACAACAGCAGCACCAACTCGGCCGACATTCCCGGCTACGGCATCAAGTTCTCCTCGCCCGTAGTCGCCAACGGCAAGGTCTACATCTCCACCGGCCACGACCTCACCACCGCCACCAATCCGCAAGGCGAAATCGACGTCTACGGCCTCAAGTAACCATCAACGCAACCATCAACACCGGGTGCCCCATGTCTCCTGCTTTTGGAGACATGGGATACCTCCCCGGTTCGTTCTCCGGAAAGATGCTCCCGCGACCCGCCGGGTGCCGGGTGCCCCATGTCTCCTGCTTTTGGAGACATGGGATACCTCCCCGGTTCGTCTCCAGAAAGATGCTCCCGCGACCCGCCGGGTGCCGGGTGCCGGGTGCCCCATGTCTCCTGCTTTTGGAGACATGGGATACCTCCCCGGTTCGTCTCCAGAAAGATGCTCCCGCGACCCGCCGGGTGCCGGGTGCCGGGTGCCCCATGTCTCCTGCTTTTGGAGACATGGGATATCTCTCCGGTTCGTTCTCCGGAAAGATGCTCCCGCGACCCGCAACCCAATAATCTACCGTTCCAGCCGGGTTGCCCCATGTCTTCTGCTTTTGGAGACATGGGATACCTCCCCGGTTCGTTCTCCGGAAAGATGCTCCCGCGACCCGCCGGGCGCCGGGTGCCCCATGTCTCCTGCTTTTGGAGACATGGGATACCTCTCCGGTTCGTTCTCCGGAAAGATGCTCCCGCGACCCGCAACCCAATAATCTACCGTTCTAGCTCCCCCGGCACAATCCCGCCCTGCAACGTAAACTGCGCCCCCACACTCCCCACCAGCACAGCCTTCCGCCCCAGCCCCATCCTCTGCCGCAGGTGATACACCGCCTCGATCCCGGTGCAGTGCGCTCCCAGCAGATTCTCCACCCCGAACGACTTCAACTTGTCGCTCGTCCAGTCCAGCTGCGCATCGGTCTGACGAAAAAGGTGGATCCCGCCCACCACCCCGAACACCGGCTGATTCGAAAACTTGTCCGCGGTTTGCGTCAGAATATTCACGATCCCCGCGTGGCCGCACCCGGTCACCACCACCAACCCGCGACTCGTATTCAACACCAGCGACAGATCCTCGGAATCGTGTCCTCCACCAGCCCCGCCGGGGTCATCACCCTGCCCAGGTCGCTCCAGTTCTTTTCCGGATACCTGCGCGCGATCGGCCCCGTAAGCCACGCTCCCGGAAAAATCTCCTGCCATCCGGCCGCCTCGATAAACTTGCCGCCGGTCGCTTCATACGCAGGCCGGATCGCGATCATCGGGTTCTCTTCCCCCATGCGCGGAAGGCCGGCTCCAGAAGATCCCCGGCCCCACATAAACCCGCGACAGCGCCTCCGAATTCCGCTTGCTCATGGCGCGCCGCAGCGTCAGCAGCCCCGTGGTGTGATCGTCATGATTGTGCGTCAGAATCACATCCCGGACCCCCGACAAATCGACTCCGAGTGTCTCTGCGTTCTTCAAAACGGTCTCGGGTGCGCCCCCCGTATCCACCAGCACCTGGTGCCCGTCCGCCTGCACCAGCGCGGAGAATCCCCACTCCCCCACCCCGTCATGCGTGCTCACCAGCATCGTCGACAGGATCGTGATCTTAAGATCGCGAATCTTCCCCCGCCCTCATCCGCCTCAGCCAAACAGGTACTCGCGATCATCCCCATCGCCAGCGCCACGCATACAGCAGCACGCCGAAGCATTACCGAAAAGCCATCCACGCAAATAGAAGAGAGATTCGTCCGGATCATGTCCAACACTCTCGCAGGAAAGAAAGCGACGGGCAAGCACAGATATATGACAAGCGCTCGGCCGCAAGGGCGGGAAGCCACGAAAGCCAGCTCGTCCTCGCGCACTCCGCTTCCGCGCTAAACCCGTTTCACATCCGCAGAAGCACCAGGCTCAATCAGCACCCACGCAGCGATAGCACTCAAAACCGCAAGCCCTGTCCCTATCCAGATCACAAAACGATAGCCGCTCACAAAGATTCCGTGATCGCACGCTGAACCGCGGGATCCGGATTGTGCGTAGCCGCCAGCTGGGGTCGCGCGGCATCAACCTGGGCACGAACATCGGAGTTCAACGCCAGCTGGTCGAGAGAATGATCCAGCGAGTGGTTGAAGACCGCCACCAGAATCGCGCCAAAAACAGCCACCGCAAGAAGAGCCGCCAAACGCGAAACGGCGTTATTGATTCCAGAGGCCAGCCCCGACTCCGATTCAGGGACCGCATTCATCACGGTCGTAGTCAACGGAGCGACGCTGATCGTCATGCCCAGGCTCATCACCGCCACTGCCGGAAAAAATGCGGCCCAGTAGCTCCCGCTCTGCGGCACAAGAGCGAACAACGCCATCCCACACGCCGCAACAACCGGCCCTACCGTGAGCGGAAGCCGTGATCCATACCGCGCCACCAGGCCACCCGCCCACCGCGACAGTCCAAACATGATGGCGACAAATGGCAGAAACGCTGCCCCTGCCTGCGTCGCCGTGTAGTGTTGAATCTCGATCAGGTCCATCGGAAAAAAGAACATCAATCCGCCCAGCGCCGCATACAAAAAGAGTGTCAGCAAATTCGCACCCGCAAAGTTGCGCGATCGAAACAGCTCGAGCGACACCATCGGCGCCCGCGACCAGTGCTCCACAGCAACGAATCCCGCCAGGGCAACTACTCCCAGAACCCCCGCGGCCGCAACCAGGTTCGCTCCATGGCGAACGCGAGCCGGCCCTTCAATCAGCGCATACGTAACGCCGCCCAACCCCAGCGTCACCAGCAGTGAACCCGGCCAGTCCAGATGATGCGATGCATTCTCGTTACGGCTCTCCGGCACCTTGGCGGAGAGCACGATCACCGCGAACGCAAGCGGCAGGTTCAGGAAGAACACCCAACGCCATGTGGAGTGTTCAATCAGCCAGCCGCCGATGACCGGGCCGATCGCGGCTGTAATTGCAGTAAATCCTGACCACGTTCCAATCGCGCGCCCTCTTGTCTCTTCGGGAAAGTTGGCCGTGATCAGCGCCAGGCTTCCAGGCACCAGCAACGCCGCTCCAATGCCCTGGATCGAGCGAGCCCAGATCAGCAGGTCAATGCTCTGCGCCAGGCCACAACCGGCTGAGGCGGCCGCAAACACGGCAACGCCGAATACATAAATCTTGCGGCGCCCGAAAACATCTCCCAGAGATCCGCCCACCAGCAGCAAAGCCGCCAACATCAACGCATACGACTCCACCACCCACTGCACGTCCGCAATCGAGGCGTGGAAAGTGTTCTGCAGCGCCGGCAGCGCGACGTTCACGACCGTCCCGTCAAGGAACGCCATGCTCGACCCCAGGATCGTGGCCGCCAGCACGACCGGTCCACTCGCTCGCGAATTCGAGCCGTCATTTCGCATCGAATGAACCTCTGGCACAACCAGCTAACGCTCGTAGCGCCATTCGCTGATGAAGTGGAAGCCGCGCTCGAGAAGCGGGTAGTGGGCCGGCGTCGGGGTTCGAGTAAGAGTGAGCACGGCAGGGACGAACGGTGCGGCCGGTTTGGCGGCCTTGTGTTTGGGGTCGGGTTTGGGCGGATCGGGTGCGACCGACGTGAGAACCAGGTGGTCGGGGTCGGAGAGCTGCCAGGCGTAGTTGGTGGGCGGGCTGATGAAGTAGCAGTTGATGCGAACGGTGTGATTCTTGGGGTCGAGATTGACGCCGGTAAGCCAGAGCTCGCCGTCAGTGGAGCGGGTGTAGGCGCGGCTGGATGGGGCGACGTAGAGGTCGGTGATGGGAAGGCCTTCGGGGTCGATGAAGGCGCCCGAGGCTGGATGGGTGGCGTCCAGATGCCATGCGCCGGCCAAAGGGGATGGCGTGCGAAGCGCGACTTGAAGGTGATGCCAGCCGATCGTCATCGAGATCGGTTGGACGACGAGGAAGGCGCCGGCGAAAACTATCTCGGTCACCAGGATGGCAATGCGCCCCGCGCGGCGGCTGGCGGACGGGACCCAGGCGGCCGTGGGCGCGGCGGGTTTGTGGCTCCAGAAGAAACGGCAAAGGGACAGGGCGTCGGGCAGGGCGAGGAAGATGCAGCCGAGGAGCAGGTTGGCGGCGAATAGCTTGACGGGAACGTCGTAGCAGAAGTTGTAGAGCACAACGTTAGTGACCACGAAGGTGGAGAAGAGCGCCCCGGCAAGCGCGGTGCGGCGATAGAAAAGCAGGATGCCGCCCAGCACCTCGGCTGATCCGCAGATGATCTCGTAAACAGGGTTGAGGCCGATGAGGTTCCAAAGGAAGGTCATCGGAGCCATGTTGCCGGCGGGCTCGTTCAAGACGGCGATGGAGGGCGGCGGCATCTGGAACGGAAAGACCTTGACCAGGCCATATGTCACCATGAACATGCCGCAGGTAAGCCGGAGGGCGAAACGAAGCCATGCGTGCAGAGTGCGGTACTCGGTGCGACGGTTGTTCCGCAGGTGAGCGACGACGGTCCAAACGATCCCCCCGGCCAGGGCGAAAATCAACAAGAGGCCGTTCTGAATCCAGTTCATCGCGGTGTCGCCGGATTCGCTTGGATGCCAGTGCGCGGCGATGCCGGTGAGATGGAAGAGATGCTGCCCGGTGAACTCGGAGAGTTGGTTGAAGGGCCAGTTGAGCTTGTCTTCGATCCAGCCCCCCACGACCGGAAAGGCTTCAAAGAGGCTTCCGTTGCTGTCGAAAAAGACGAAGCAGAAGAAGTAGAGGAAGGCGATGCGGAAGCCGAGGCGGGTGACGGGGCTCCAGCGAGCGGGCGGAGTGCCGGCTGAGACAGGGGACTCCGCGGGGATGGTGATGCCTGAAAGCTCCAAACCGGACCTCGCGTGGGGACGATCTCGGATGTTGGACGATTCTGATGAGAGGCGAGTTTGAAATCAAGGAAAGAAAATTTGTATAGAGTGCCAGGACCGGCCGCGCTCGAGGTCCGTGATCGGATGGCCTGCGGCCAGCGCTGTTCGGCCTTTAGCCTGCCCACGCCACTCCAGGATCATGCCGGGCTAGCCCATGCCACCAGCTTCATCTAAACTCTCTCCATGACAAATGGGACACCGTATACGGCAAACACCCGTGGGATCGCGGTGAGCGTTGAGCCAACTTACCTTGAAGAGAGATCATCGCCGGACACTTCGCAGTATGTTTGGGCGTATCGGGTCACCATCGAGAATCATGGACGGGAAACCGTCCAGCTGCTGAGCCGCCATTGGATGATTGCAAATGCGCGTGGCGAATTAACCGAGGTCAAAGGACCAGGCGTTGTCGGCAACCAACCCGTCCTCAAGCCGGGAGAGAGCTTCGAGTATACGAGTGGCGCGCCTCTCGACACGCCCTCGGGCATGATGGGCGGCGCTTACCAGATGGAGACCGAGACCGGTGAGCGCTTTGATATTGAGATCCCCACGTTCTCCCTCGATCGTCCGAATCAGGACGTAATTCTCAATTAGTAATCGTGACGGTAGCGGATATCGAAGGTACTGCTTCGCGCGGCGCGCACCGGCCGCACAGAACCACCCTCCGACGAGTCAACATCCCCGAAAATCCTGCTGTTCGCAACAAGCCAACGTCGCCCATCAGGTGACGCAAACGACATTGATCAGGACCCACGCATGACACAACCGAAAACGGCATTATCCTTTTTCATATGCTGCCGCGTCGCCGATTTCTACTCAACTCGCTTGTTCTCGCCGCGTTTGAAAGCCTCCCTGCAAAGCTTCTCCGCGCTGCGGAACCCGTTTTCAAAGTCCTCCCGGCATGGAAGCCAGGCATTCTTGAAATTCATCAGATCGCCACCAATCGCGGCAACAGTGCACTGTTGATCCTGCCCGACGGCACTACCATGATGGTCGATGCGGGAGCCATTTATGGCGCCACTCCATATCTCAGCGATCCGCTTCCTTCCGGCCGGCATCGTCCCGGCGAGTGGATCGGCCGCTACGTAAAGCGGCGTTTCGACGCCAGTGGACTCACAACGATTGACACGTTTTTGCTGACGCATCTGCACGGCGATCACGTCGGCTACCTCCCGCCCGATGGCCCCCTCTCATCCGACGGTACGTACCGTCTCACCGGCGTTGCCGATGTGGCCGCCGTCGTTCCAATCCAGCGGTTCGTCGATCGCGCATGGCCGGACTACACCTATCCAGTGCCTGCTGATGCCGATTTCCAGAAGAACTATCGCGCGTTCCTTCAAGCGCAAATTAAGACTGGCAAAAGAGTCGAGCGTTTTCGCCCCGGCTCGAAAGACCAGTTTGCCCTGCAGCACAAACCGGCCGACTACCCTGGCTTTGAGATACGCAACCTGATTGCCAACGGCGATGTCTGGACCGGCAAGGGCGAGCAGACGAGAAAACTCTTCCCGGAAACATCAACGCTCAAGCCGGCCGACTACCCTGCGGAGAATCCCTGCTCCTGCGCCATTCGTCTCCGCTACGGAAAGTTTGGTTACTACACCGGCGGCGATCTCACCAACGACACCAACTACGGTCGCGATCCCTGGCGCGACTCCGAATCTCCCACCGCCGAAGTCTGCGGCCCGGTCAGCGTCGCCGTCGCCAATCACCACGGCTACTTCAATGCCAACGGCGACCGGTATGTTCGCGCCCTGCGGCCGCAGGTTTTTGTCATTCCAACGTGGGACTCCGCGCACCCGACCGTCAATGTGCTGAACACGCTCTACTCCAAAGTCATCTACCCCGGGAACCGCGACGTCTTCGCAACCTTGGTCAAGCAGGAGAATCGCATCGCCAATAAGAAGACCGACGACCTGAAGTCGCGCGCCGGGCACATCGTTATTCAGGCAGAACCCGGCGGCGACACCTTCACCGTGCACATCCTGTCCAACACGGATGAAAGTGACACCGTAACGGCCACCTTCGGCCCCTACCTCAGCTAAGAGGGTGCCCCCGGTCCCTAGCCTTTGGGGACCGGGGAAGACTGAGGGTGCCCCCGGTCCCTAGCCTTTGGGGACCGGCGAAGACTGAGGGTGCCCCCGGTCCCTAGCTTTTGGGGACCGGGGAAAGACTGAGGGTGCCCCCGGTCCCTAGCTTTTGGGAACCGGGGAAGACTGAGGGTGCCCCCGGTCCCTCGCTTTCGGGGACCGGGGAAAGACTGAGGGTGCCCCCGGTCCCTAGCTTTCGGGGACCGGGGAAGAAGAGACTGATTGCCGGTAGCGCATCCACTCCGGCAGCTGCCCACCCCTGTCCTGGGCCGTCCATGCCGACTCAATCTCTACCAACCCGCGGACCCCGGTCTGGTAGTGGCGATAACTCGACCACTGCCAGTCTTCCGGCTTCGCAACCAATCCTCGGCACACCGGGTTGCGATGCATGTAGCGCAGTTTCTCTACGAACTTGGCGTGCGAACACAAATTGAAGTCATAGTAATGAGCCTGCCAGAATGGCTTTTCCCTCCCTCGCACCGCAACCGACAACTTGAGGGCCTGGATACCCTTGGACAGAAGTGCACGCTGGGGCTCATTTACCAGCAAATGCACATGCTCCGGCATAACCACGTAACCGGCGACAACAAAACGATACCGCTCGCGGACCCGCTCCAACGCATCTTCAAAGAGCTCCCTGGCGGCGATCGCGGCCAGGTAAGGACGGCGCCGATAGCAACTGAAGGTGAGGAAGTGGAACTCGCCTGTTTGCTGATAACGGATGCGCTGGCCTTTCATGCACCGCGAGAATACTCCAACCGGGAACCGGCTGCAGTGATAAGCCGAGGGTGCCCCCGGTCCCTAGCCGTTGGGGACCGGGGAGGTAAGGCGCGTAACCCCGATCCCTCAACCCCCACCAAACCACAACCAGGGGTGCCCCCGGTCCCTAGCTTTTGGGGACCGGGGAGGGCAGCTCCCAATCCTCCCTCTCAGTCATTTCCCCCGGAATCGGCGAGTCTCCCCGAATCAGTCCCCCGCATTGTGGAACTTAACTTCATCACTCCATCCCTCTGTCCCTCTGTCCCTCTGTCCCCTGATAATGATTCCGGAGGTCCCCCCATGGCACTCACCGAATCCACCATGCTCGAGCTCGGCACCACCGCCCCCGACTTCTCCCTCCCCGACGTCGTCTCAGGCAAAACCGTCAGCCTCCAGGACCTCACCGGCAAGCCCCTTCTCGTCCTCTTCATCTGCACCCATTGCCCCTACGTCAAGCACATTGAAAAAGGGATCGCCCAGCTCGGCGCCGACTACGCCGGCAAACCCATCAACATCGTCGCCATCAGCTCCAACGACGCCGACAACTACCCCGACGACAGCCCCGCAGGCCTCCGCGCCCAGGCCGTCCGCCTCGGCTTCCAGTTCCCCTACCTCTACGACGAGACCCAGCAGGTCGCCCGCGCCTATAACGCCGCCTGCACCCCCGACATCTACCTCTTCGACAAGGCCTCCCGCCTCGCCTACCGCGGCCAGTTCGACCAGAGCCGCCCCGGCAACGCCATCCCCGTCACCGGCAGCCTTCTCCGCGAAGCCATCGACGCCGTCCTCGCCAACCGCAAAGTCACCACCGACCAGAGCCCCAGCATCGGCTGCAACATCAAGTGGAAGTAGCCCCTCGGAGCGTTCTCCCTCTGCCCTGGTCCCTTTGTCCCTCAGTCCCCTCAGTCCCTTAGTCCCTCAGTCCCTCAGTCCCTTAGTCCCTCAGTCCCTCAGTCCCTTAGTCCCTTAGTCCCTTAGTCCCTCAGTCCCTCAGTCCCTGGTCCCTGGTCCCTGGTCCCTTAGTCCCTGGTCCCTGGTCCCTGGTCCCTTAGTCCTTAGTCCCTGGTCCCTGGTCCCTGGTCCCTGGTCCCTGGTCCCTGGTCCCTGGTCCCTGGTCCCTGGTCCCTGGATATTGTCAAGAGCACTTCCTGTGGAAAACAACGTAAACACTGGCAAGTAAAGCGCGAAATTATCTTTTCCGACCTTGTATTTATCTCTTCGAATATGAGACAATAGATACAGTAGAGAAAAGGCCTGCCGAAAACCGGCGGGCCTTTCGCTTTTGAGACAAGAAATCAGCCGGAAAGGAGGACCGAAATGGGAGCCTATTGCAGATTGCAATCAAAACCTGGTGTTCCAAATCACACTCGCGCAAATACACCCATCTATCCCCCTGAATCCACAAGTTTTACTCGATTTTTTTTAATGCACAAATGAACCCATCGAGATTCAGCCCGAACCACGATGCGTTGCTCCCCGGTGGCCGTCAGCGGGTATAGGTGAACGAGCCGCAGAGGTCTGGGGAGTTGTTGAGCGACTCGAAGGTGAACACCGGCGGCTTGGCGCTTGAGAAGAAGGACACGTGCAGGGTCTTTGCCTGGACGTAGGTGGCCATCCACTCCACGTCCTCGGTGCCGCACAGCGTGTTCTTGTGCAGAAACCGCTGGCTGGCCGCGACCCCGAGCCGATAGAGGTGTCCGGCGCCGCCCGGGTCCGCATCGAACGCCGCATTCGTCTCGGCAGCCTGCAGCGGGCGGATCTGCGCGATGGGGAAGCTGACCAGCGAGATGGTGAGCTTGGTGTCGGAGAAGGCGATGTCGCCGGTGATGGCCTTGGCGTTGGAGCTTGCCGCGCTCCACGAGCCTTTCTCCTGGGCGCCGGCGATCAGCGGGAAGGCGAGAAGAATGAGAGCAAAAAACTTCATCTTTTGAGGATAGCGGAGGCGGCGAGCCGCCCCGGCAGCGGGTCAACAAGTTAGCTACGGCAGGGGTGAGGCGAGCGTTCAGGGGCGGCAGGAGTCTTTCGGGAGTTTGGCGAAGTCAGGGACCCGGATGCGAAGAGCCTGTTCGGGGGTGACGCGGATGCTGCCGGCGACCATCTGGCACCAGTAGCGGTGCAGGTAGAACTCGAAGGGATCGGCGGGAGTCGAGTCGATCATCATCAGGTCGGCGTTCGACATCTCTTCGCGGCCGTAGCGGATGGAGCCGCCGCGAATGGCGATGTAGTTGCGCGCCGAGATCTTAGGCGGCTTGGGTGCGCCACTGCCGAAGATGAGCACGATGCCCTGACCCTCGAGATGGACGCCGCTGATGCGGCCGCGGACCTGCGGAGGGGGAAAAGCGGTCTGCGGATCGATGAGGAACGAGTCGCCGTCGACCGACATGCCTTTGAGGCCTTTCTGGCTGACCAGGTCTTCCATGGAGAGACCCAAGGTGTCGAGCAGGCCCTTGATGGGGAGGTGCGCGGCCTTGACCTGGCGGAGGTCGATGCGGATGCGGTTGTCAGAGGTGAGGCCGAGGCCGGCGGTGGCGTGGAAGGGGACGCGGATGCCCTTCTTCATGGTGCCGTCGATGACGAGCTGATCGCCGTCGGTGCTGATGCGGACGCTTTTGATCTGCGCGCGCGGCGAGCTGAGCAGCCACGAGTTCATGAGGCTTGCCAGCTGCTCGGTGGACATGCGGATCTCGGCAGCGTCGGTGGCGATGACAAAGGAGTCTGGCTCATTGAAGCTGGGAACCTGGTGGCCCTGCGTGGGGACGAGTGAGCCACTGAGCCTCGTCACGTTGATGCTGAGGGTGGGCGAGTAGCGAAAGAGGACGTTGGCGACGTCGACGTGGGGCACGTTCTGCGGATTGGCGGCGGCCTGCTGGCGTGGCGTTTGGGAAATCGCCGGGGAAAGGAGACAGAGAAGGAAACCGAGTGTCGAGCGATGTTTAGGCATGCAGGCTTTCGAGGGCGGCGGCCCTGAAAGCTTGGAAGGGGTTAGAAGAGAACGGGTTGGCGGCCGGGCCTGCTGTGGCCGAAGTGCTTGCAGTCGGGATTCAACCTGGGGAACCTTTGGAGAAGCGCTGAGGGTAATGCCACCCTTATGCAGGGGACGCGAACGGAGGGGGCATTCCCTGCTTGCGCCAGATCATGGTTCTCTCTAAAGAACCGGAGCATTATGGTCGAAATTCGCAATCCTGCATTGGCCGCAACAGCTGATTGCACTCGGAGTTATCTGTCTCTCGGTCCCGAGTGCCGGCCCGGGAGAAGTGGTGAAACGGAACTTCGTTCCTAGATGTGGGTTTTTATCGAGTGTAGATGGTTTCATGGGAGGCCGTTATGAGCATCGAAGGAAGCAAATTCTGTGATGTTTGCGGAGGCGCGATCTATCGCGACGATCTAACCGCGGTGAAGATCGAACAAGAGGGGCACCTGGTTCAGTTCCACTTCCACAACAGGCATGAAACGGATTGTCTGGCGCAGAAGCTGATGGAACTGGACGAGAAGTTCGCCAATACTGCGATGCCCGCAAACGAATCCATAGCGGCGTAGGATCCCGGTGCGTCCGCTGCGCGGACTTGCCCCGGATAACGGCGTCTGATTTGGCGTCGTGGTACCCGGGTCCCAAACGGCTGGGACCTGGGTCACCCAATAGTAGATGTAGAGGCTCGAACGCGAGTCCAGTCTTTCTCTGATTCACCAATCCCAAAAGAAAAATTTAGAAGAGGCCGGGCTGACGGCCGGGCATGCTGATGCCGAAGTGTTCGTAGGCGAGGCGGGTGGCGACGCGGCCGCGCGGGGTGCGGTCGAGGAAGCCGATCTGGATGAGGAAGGGCTCGTAGACCTCTTCGAGGGCATCTTCTTCTTCGGCGAGGGTGGCGGCGAGGGTGCCGAGGCCGACGGGGCCGCCGTCGTACTTCTGCATGATGGTGAGCAGGAGGCGGCGGTCGATTTCGTCGAAGCCGTGGGCGTCGACTTCGAGCATGGTGAGGGCCGCGTTAGCGATGGGGCGATCGATGCTGCCGGTGCCGCGGACCTGGGCGTAGTCGCGGACGCGGCGCAGGAGGCGGTTAGCGATGCGGGGCGTGCCGCGGGAGCGGAGAGCGATTTCGGCGGCGCCGTCGGCGTCGATAGGGACGCCGAGAACTTCAGCGGAGCGCTGGACGATGACGCGAAGGTCTTCTTCGGTGTAGAACTCGAGGCGCAGCAGAATGCCGAAGCGCGAGCGCAGCGGCGACGAGAGCAGGCCGGGACGTGTGGTAGCGCCGATGAAGGTGAAGGGACGAATGTCCATCACGTGCGTGCGCGCCGCGGGGCCCTGGCCAATGATGATGTCGAGCTTATAGTCCTCGAGCGCTGTGTAGAGCTTTTCCTCGAGGACGGGCTGCATGCGGTGGATCTCGTCGAGGAAGAGGACCTGGCGCTCGCGGAGATTGGTGAGGATGGCGGTGAGGTCGCCCTGGATCTGGAGGGCGGGTCCGGAGGTCTGCTGGAAGGCGACGTCGAGTTCGTTGGCAATGATGGTGGCAAGGGTGGTTTTGCCCAGACCGGGCGGCCCGAAGAGCAGGACGTGATCGAGGGCGTCGCCACGGGACTTGGCGGCTTCAAGGGCGATGGCGAGCTGCTCTTTGGCTTTGGGCTGGCCGATGAACTCGCGGAGCCAGCGGGGACGGAGCTTGAGCTCAAAGTTCTGCTCTTCCTCGGCGCGTGAGGCGCTGACGAGGCGATCGGGGGCGTTGTCGCGGATGGCCACTGAGGAGAAGTGTAGCTTTTGGGGGTGGGGGGAGCAACCGCGCCTACTGGAGCGGTTGATTCGGTAAGGTGACCACTCCGGCGACCAATTTGTAATGGAAGCCTTCGAAGGGCTCCGTAAGGCTCATGGTCAGCAAGGTTCTAGGAGGCTTGCCGCCAAAAAGTAGCGCATGCGGATGGATGCCAATCGGCAAAAGATTGAGCATGTCAAGCAATGCGGGATCAGTGACTGACAAATCGTAGCGTACCCGGCTATCGTGACTTACGCGAAAGAGGGCACGGTTCCTCCGTTTACCTCTTTCCTCCCGGATCCACCACCAAAGGTCTTCGGGCTCGATTAACTCTAGCGACCTCTCCCTCGGCACCTCGATGACTCTCGCTGCCGAGACACAGTCGTTGTATCCCTGCAGGACCGACGGCCTTTTGCTAACGAAGGCGGATAGATACTCTGAATCGTTGACCTGATTGAAACAACGGAGAAAGCGCCACTTGCTTCCGGCTATGAGTACGTCCTCAGGGTGACAGTTCGAGCTGCATTCCCTGTCGAGCTCAGTCTCAAATACGTCCAGTAACGCGACTTCTTTACCATTTGGAAATGTGGCTTCGCTTCGTGTGATACAGCCAGGAACGTCTCTGCCGACTAAGCGCACCCAATTCTTGGTGATCAGGCTGATTCCGGCAACGCAACGATGATCGTGTTTGTACGAGTTGGCCAGGCAGACGATGCGGTCGACTCGGGCCGGGAGTTGTTCATTTCCCGTGGTGCTTCTAATCATGACTTGTTCTAAATATGACGGATGACGATATCGGCCCAATGTGACCGCAGATACTCAAGCGCAAGGCGCCGATGGCAGTGTTCGGCTGTCGGCTCGCTGCACAGCAGGACAGTTCTCTTGGAAAATGCCTCTTTCGACAAGATCGTTTCCACGGCGCGAGATCGGATAAGTTCCAGATAGTCCTGGCTATAGGTATCCCAGTCGCCCTTGTTCTTCTTATACGCGTCGAGAATGTCCTGGGTGGGGGCGAGGAGCGGTTCGTATTCATAGTCGGCACCGCAGATTTCTCGCAAGAAATAGGCTAGATCCGATTGCTTTGCAAATCCGGCCAGCTGGGAGGTGTTATTGAGCCGTACGTCGAGGAGGCGCTCGATTCCGTTGGATTTCAGAACGCCGAAGAATTGACTGGCGCTCTTTTGGGTGAAACCGATGCTGTAGATCTCCATTGATCTTCGTCCAGTTCTGCAAACAGTGCAGGCTGCTCGTTCACAAGAGGTTTGCGGGAGGCGTTGGCAACGTCGGCATCCGATTCCAGGCGGCCATCGCCACGGATATGCCAAAGCTGGTGTCCTTGCTCGACCAGCACGCGCCCCACGAGCAACCGCCGATGGCAATGGGCCGGATCCTCTTCGCCACACATCAGGGCAACGCGGAAGTCGCGAATGCCCCGGCTCAGGCGGTCCATTCCCGAAACGAATGCCGGGTCTCTCGTGATCCGGCTGTAGACGACGTGGCCGGATGGGTCGTAGTATTCGGAGTTTTTGGGGCGTCCGCCCAGCTCCGCGCCGAGGAACAAGTACTTGAAGCCGGGCTTCGCCAGAGCTTTCTGAATGAGCTCCCGGTCGAACTGGGGAGCGAATCGCGAATAGGGCGCAGATCGTGTATCCACAACGACCTGAATGTGGTGGACAGTGAGCAGTCGCGCGAAGTCCTCGAAAGCATGTGAAGAGTGTCCGACCGTATAGACGATGCCCATCAAGAATTTCCTGAGCAAAGCATAGCATCGAAGATCAGTTTGAGACTGTGACCCCGGCTCGGATGCATCGAAGCCGGCGAGAACCACCTCCCGAGGGTGGAAACTGGCGTAGCCACGCTTGGCCGGCACGCGTATACAACAGAGCACACCGGTCCCGGAAGTCCTTGAATCGTGGCCGTTAAGTCATGTTTTTGCGGACCTGGGCGGTCTTTGACCTATGGCAAGTTACTTGCAAAGAGAAGAGTACCAATCGGGGATAGATACGCGTGGAGGGGGCGGGGTGGAGCGCCTCCTGCGCTTTAGATTATTCACCCTGCCTGAGAGATCGACCGAACGAGGTGCGATTCGCTTGGAGTCGATGGGACCCCGATACAAGGAGCTTTTCGATGGTGAACGTGATGGGTCCGGACCGTAGCAGCCTGCGCGCGATTGCGCTGTGCGCTTTGGCGCTGTGTCTGTTGGGATTTTTGCTTGGCTGCTCGGCGACCCAGGTGGACACGCTGGTGATTGCGCCGGCGACCCAGTCCCTGGCGGTGGGGCAAACGTCGCAGTTGTCGGCGACCGGTGTTATCAATCACGGCCAGCACCCGTCGTCGAATCAGAACGTGACGAACGCGGTGAGTTGGACCTCAAACACGCCGGCAGTAGCAACGGTGAGCGCGACCGGATTGGTGACAGCAGTGTCGGCCGGGTCGACGACGATCACGGCGAGCATGGCGGGGTTTGGCGGGACGATATCCGCGACCGCGTCGGTGACGGTGACGGGCAGCGGCGGTGGAACGACGCCGGGCAACTCGAACATCACCACAGTTACGGTGATTCCGGGAAATCAGACGGTGGCTTCGCCGGGGCAGACCAGCACATTTATTGCGATTGGCGGCACGGCGAACGGAGCCACCGAGGACCTGACGGCGCAGGTGAAGTGGACGTCGAGCAGCCCGCAGATCGGGACCGTGAGCTCTGTGGGCGTGGCGACGGCGATCAGCCAGGGCACTACAACAATTACGGCTCTGTACACGAATTCCGACAGTTCCGTGGCGACCGGGACGGCGACCTTCCAAGTTGCGGGGGGTACGTCGGAAACGGTGACGGCGCTGACCATCTACCCGAATAATCAATCGTTGACGCAAGCGCAGCAGACGCAGTTCTTCGTGATTGGTACCCTGGGGACCGGCGGGCTGCAAGTGGATGAGACGAGCGCGGTGACATGGTCGTCGAGCGACGCGAACGTGGGAACGGTGGGCACTGCCGGCAGCGGTACACCGGGACTGGCGACAGCGGTGGGCGCGGGCACGGCGACGATCACGGCCGAATTCACCAATCCGGACAAGAGCGTGGTGGTGGCGACGGCGACCCTAACCGTGGCGATTGGAGCGGCGCAGGAGCCTCTGCTCTCGATCAATATCGTGCCGGGGAGACGTTACGGTGTCGAACAAGGGCATGACGGCGCAGTACATGGCCTTCGGAACCTACTCGACGAATCCAACAGTGCGCGACATTACCAACTCGGTCACCTGGGTTTCGACCTTGCCTGAGGTCGCAGAGATCAACTCGTGCGGATCGGGACCGGGAAACAACTGCGGCTCCAGCACGCCTACCGGCCCTTCAGGCGGGGCGCAGGGTGAATTCGCCGGGCTTGCCACGTCGATGGGGTATACGGGCAATACGGTCATCTACGCCATCGATAACACCAGCAACCCGGATGGAACGGTAGTGCTGTCGAACCCGCAGACGTTTGCGTGCGGAGTGTACCCGACGCAGCCTTGTATTCAGACGGTGCCCACGCCGCAGTTCGCCACGATCACGATCTTCATAGCCGGTGCGCAAACGGCGTCCTCTGGCGAGTTCGTCACGGCTCCCTCGGATACCGGGACACCGAACCTGATCCACTGCGGGAAGGAGTACTCCGGGAGTGGCGGGCAGGTATGCACGGGGACGTACGAAGTTGGCGTGCCCGTGACCCTGACGGAGAATCTCCCCGCGGGCAGTCCGTACTTTGGGGGATGGTCAACCGGGTCGGGATGTATCGATCCCAGCACCGGGAACCCGCTCACGGCGACTCAGCTGGCGACGTCGACCACGTGCACGGTTTCAGTGAACGGAAACCCCACGCTGGGCGGCAATCTCTCGGTTGGGGTGATCTTCTACTAACGACAGTGATCAGTGGTCAGTGGTCAGCACCGCTGGTGAAGACTGGTTGCAGAAGAAGTATCGCGTTGGGCCGCTCGAGAGCGGCCTTCGTGCGTTATGCGGGAACTTTGACCGTGGGCCAGTAGCGGAAGTTGCGGAAGGTGGCCTGGCCCTGGCCGGTAGCGAAGAGCGCGGGGCGGAGGTCAAGGAAGCCGCCGAGGACGTTGTGGTGCATGCCGGAGACTTCAGCGGACTCTTCAGTCTTTTGCCAGGGCTGTCCGGGAACCTTGTAGTAGAAGTCGAGCTCCTGGTCGTCGTTGACGATGCGGAGTGTGGCGCGGGTGGCTCCCTTGTGGCTGCGGCTGGGGACGTAGTTATTGGCGAGGCGGACGCCGATGCCGGCGGCGTCGAGGAGGATGCCGGCGGCGTGCTCGGGATCGTAGAAGAGGATGAGGCCGGAGGAGCAGCCGGGGGTGATCTCGATGTCGGCTTCGACGGTGTAGGAGTGACTGCCGACGGGAGTGGTGAGGACAGAGGTGTGGGCGATGCTGTCGCCGTTGGCCTGTAGGACGAGGGCTCCGCTGCCGGTAGTGAAGCGGGCGGGGTCGAACTCGTGCCAGAAGGCCCAGTGCAGGCCGAGCGTGGGGGTGGTGAAGTCGTCGGAGGGGTCGAGAGGGGGCTGTTGGTGCGAGCCGGGGATGGGGAGCGGGAGCGGACCGGCGGTGTCGGAACCTGCGGGAACGCGGAACCAGCCGTCGGGGGTCCACTCGATGGGGAGCAGGAGAAGCTGGCGCCCGAGCGCGCGGTAGCCGTTCTCGTAGGAGTGGACGGTCATGTACCAGCGGCCGTCGGGGGTATCGACGAGACGGCCGTGGCCGACGCTCATCCAGCGGTCGTGGCGCGAGGCGGTGTGGACGATGGGGTTGTGGGGCGCGAATTCCCATGGGCCTTCAGCGTGGCGGCTGCGCGCGGCGACGACGGAGTGGCTGGTGGCGGGGCCGGCGGTTCCACCTTCGGCGACGATGAGATAGAACCAGCCATTGCGCTCGAGGAGCTTGGGAGCCTCGAGGCAGGTGCACTCCATGCGCGTGGTTGAAGGGACGGGCCAGGGATCGAAGATTTTGCGCGGCGGTGTTTTGACGGAGAGGCCGTCGGCGTTGAGCTCGGCCATGAGACCGCCGTTCATGTAGAGAAAGCGGCGTCCGTTTTCGGCGATGTGAGCGGGGTCGATGGCGGCGATGCCGAGATCGACGGGCTCGCTCCATGGGCCGGTGGAGTGGTCTGCGTGGACGACGTGGAGTTTCTGGTCGGCGGGAAAGTAGATGTAGAAGCGGTTCTGGTATTCGCAGAGATAGGGCGCCCAGACGCCGCCGTGATAGCGGTTGAGAGCGGCGGCGACGGGACGCCAGTTGACTAGGTCGCGCGAGTGCCAGATGAGCAGGCCGGGGGCGTAGTCGAAGCTGGAGTGGGTGAGGTAGAAGTCGGAACCGACGCGGATGGGGCTGGCATCGGGGTGGTCGCCGGGGAGGATGGGGTTGGTATAGGCGCCGTTGCTGTTGGTTTGTGCGAGAGCGAGGCGTGATGGCGCGAGAGAGACGGCGGCGGAAAACGCTGCTGCGTTTGCTGCAAAACGGCGACGGGTGATCATGGCGGGTTAAGTGTACGCGATGTGGTTCGGTTGGCTGAGTGACCCGAGCTGTCGGCTGCGTTGCTTTCCCGCCCTTGCGACCGAAAGCGAGTCGCAAGGACGGGGCACGGAAGGGTAGTGCGGCATATGACGGCGAGTGGATCGCCAGCGCCAGAGGGCGGATGGGGCGGGTAGACTGGTACTTGGTCCCATTGCCTGAAATGACGCATCGGTTTGCTCGCCTACGACGATTCCACTTCAATCTGCCGCAACGCATTGCCGCTGGGCTTCTGGTGCTGTTTCTGGCGCAGGGGTTGTGGCTGACGTCGCGGCAGACGCTGAGCGATCGCGACTATCAATATGCGCGGTGCGGGCGCGAGGTGTGGGAGAAGCCGTCGCCGCTGGCGGGGTACTACACCAGTTGCGGAAATATTCATGATGGCGTGCTGGCGTATCGCGTGGCGGGGTTGCCGCTGACGCTGAATGTGTTGCTGGAGCGCGGGCTCGATGTGTTCCGCAAGCCCGAGGATCGCGTGGTGCAGGCGGGCGGCGTTACGGGGCTGAGCACGTGGGAGATGCGGCATCAGCTGCCCTACATCCTGCTGCTGCTGCGGCTGCCGTTTTTGTTTGCGGGATGCGTGCTGGGCGGATCGCTGTGGTGGGTGACGCGGCGGCTGTACGGGAACTTCGGCGGGTATACGGCGCTGGCGATGTACTGTTTTTCGCCGGCGATTCTGAAGGCGTGCGTCGAGACCAGACCCGAGATTCTCGCCGCGGTAGGCGTGTATGGCGGCGTGTACACGTGCGTGGGCGTGGCGCATGCCATGCTGGGTCCACGACGCAAGTGGCGGCCACGCATCGTGCTGCTGATGGTGCTGTTCGGCGTGGCGGCGTCGGCGCACATTGCGGCGCTGCCGGTGATGGCGGTGCTAGGACTGATTTTGATGGGTTGGGTGGCCGAGGGGCGTCGCAGCCAGGTGCTGCCGGTGGTGCTGATGGCCCTGGCGGGAGCGTTGGTGCTGCTGTTTGCTTGCTACGGGTTTTCGCCGGATGCGTTCAGCTATGTGTTTCGGTCAGCGGCTGGATTTCTGAGTTTCTCTCTTGATCCGGCGCGGCGATTTTTCACGAGCCTGAGCCATGCAGGCGTGACGATTGCGGCGGCCGCGGCAGTGGTGATCTACCTGGGCGTGCGGCGTTCGCGGTACTTCGGGAACACCGCGCCGCTGCTGTGTTTTGTGGTGCTGGCGTCGCTGGTGACAACGGGGATTCCTTCGGAGCCGTGGTTGTGGGGGCTGCCGTTTCTGCTGACGTTTATCGGCGGGGTATTCGCGGATGCCTATGAGAGCCCGCGGCAGAAGCTGGCGATGGCGGCGGGGGGAGCCGTGGTGGTCCTGCAGGCGGTTTTCTGCCTGTTGAGCTTGCCAGGGTTGTTGTAGGGCGGAAAAAGTAGTTTTCCGATCGGAAAATATGCATTTGACGACATTATGCATTTGAGAGCATACTCGGGTTGCTGCCGCCTAGCAAGAATAGGTACGGTGCATGGAAAAGCAGTGGGACGTTGTTTTTCACGATGAGTTTCTCCCTGAATTTCGGGAATTACCAACGGAAGTTCAAGAAGAATTGGTCGCGCTGACATTGAACCTTGGTGAGAAAGGCCCGCTCTTGGGTCGGCCCGAGGTGGACACGCTCAAAGGCTCTAGTCATGCCAACATGAAAGAGTTACGCTTCCGCGTCGGAGGAGGAGTGTGGCGTGTTGCTTTTGCTTTCGATCCTGAACGCAAGGCGATCGTGCTTGTAGCCGGTAACAAAAGTGGAGTTGGACAAGGCCGGTTTTATCGTGAGCTTATTCGGATCGCCGATGGACGGTTCGATAGACATTTGGCAATTTTACGTTTGAGGGGCAGGAGACAAAAACATGCCGGTTTCTCTTGACGAGATCCTGAGTGAGATGAGCCCGGAACGGCGCGCGCGTATTGAGAGGCGCGCTGAGGAGATTCGCCAGGAGATCGATCTGCGGGAACTGCGGCGGCTGCGCAAGCTGACCCAGGCACGGCTCTCGCGCAAGCTCAAGATCGGCCAGGAGGGAGTGTCGCGCATTGAAAAGCGCACAGACCTCTACATCTCCACACTGCGGAGTTACGTTGAGGGAGTGGGTGGCAAGCTCTCCCTGGTGGTCGAATTGCCGGATCGGCCTCCGGTTATCCTGTCAGGTCTTGGCCTGGACGATGGCGCCAAAGTGAGGAAAAAGGGGACCAAATCGAGCACCAAATCCAAGGCCAAATCGCGGCGCGCGGCGTGATGTAATGGAGTTCCTTTGGAGACGTCCCAGGTCCGAATGTAAATTATAGAAATATAAAGGTTTGTTTCTTGGTTCCCGCCTTGCTCACAGGCCCCTCCGAACGGTAAAATAGCAATCAGAGCCCGCGGAGTTCCCGGCCATCTTCAAAGCCATCCTTCCGCCGTCCTCCGGCGGGCCAGAAAACCTCTATGGCAGACGATAAGAATCCCCAGCTCCCTCTTGATGGCGGCACCCCGCCTGGCGGCACCAACTTCCTCAACATGAACATTGAAGAGGAGATGCGCCGTTCCTATCTGGCCTACTCAATGTCAGTGATCATCGGACGTGCGCTGCCGGATGCCCGGGACGGATTGAAGCCTGTTCATCGCCGCATCCTGACGGCCATGGACCGCGAGGGTCTGCAACACAATAAGCGCTACTCCAAGTGTGCGGGTGTGGTGGGCGAATGCCTCAAAAAGTATCATCCGCACGGCGACTCTTCGGTGTACGACGCGCTGGTCCGCATGGCGCAGCCATGGTCCTTGCGCTATCCCCTCGTTGACGGCCAGGGAAACTTCGGGTCGGTCGACGGCGATCCACCCGCGGCTTATCGGTACACCGAGTGCCGCATGGAGAGCATCGCCGAAGAGATGATGGCGGACATCGAAATGGAAACCGTCGACATGATGGCCAACTTCGATGAGACCACCGACGAGCCCACGGTGCTGCCCACGCGGATTCCAACGCTCATCGTGAATGGTTCCAACGGTATCGCTGTGGGCATGGCGACGAATATTCCGCCGCATAACCTGACGGAGATCATCAACGCCACGATCGAACTGGTGAACGATCCGAAGGCCGGCTTGATCGAAGTGCTGAAGCACGTGCAGGGACCGGACTTCCCGACGGGTGGATTCGTTTACGGCACCACTGGAATTGCGCAGGCCTATAAGTACCGGGCGCGGCCGCTTTATGATGCGGGCGCGCGTGGCGACAGAGAATCTGACCAAGGAAAAGCAGGCGATCATCGTCACCGAGATTCCGTACCAGGTAAACAAGTCTAAGGTTATCGAGCGCATTGCCGAGCTAGCGAACGAGAAGATCATCGATGATATTTCCGACGTGCGCGACGAAAGCGATCGCGACGGGATGCGGATCGTGATCGAGCTGAAGCGCGGGGCGCAGCCTGAGATTGTGCTGAACCAGCTGTACAAGCACACGCAGCTGCAAGAGAGCTTCTCAATGATCTTCCTGGCCGTGCTCAATGGCCGGCCTGTCGAGTTGGGGCTCGACCGAGGCGATCCGCGCTTTCATCGATCATCGCGTGGATGTGGTGCAGCGGCGGACGGTATACCTGCTGCGCAAGGCGCGGGAGCGTGAGCATGTTCTGGAAGGGTACAAGATTGCGCTCGACAATCTCGACACGGTGATCCGCATTATCCGCGGGTCGGGATCCAGAGCCGAGGCGCGCGAAAACTTGTACGCGTGGGGCAAGGGCACGGATATCGTGATCAACCTGGACCGCGAGCGGCTGGCGAGCGAGGAGCGCGGGTCTGAGTTTGCGGCAGGTGGACGCAATTCTCGAATTGCAGTTGTATCGCCTGACGCAGCTTTCGGTGGACGAGATTCTGAACGAGTTGAAGGAGATTCGGGCGAAGATCGCGGAGTACGAATCGATCCTGGCCAGCGAGAAGAAGCTGCGCAAGGTCATCATCAAGGAGCTCGAAGAGGTTCGCACAAAGTACGGCGACGCGCGGCGCACACAGATTGTGGACGAGAGCGCGGAGCTGCAGCTTGAGGACCTGATTGCCGATGAGCAGGTGGCGGTGACGGTGAGCCACCAGGGCTACCTGAAGCGCACGCCGATCAGCATCTACCGCCAGCAGCGGCGCGGCGGCACGGGACGCATGGGCATGAAGACGCGCGAGGAAGACTTTGTCGCGCAGCTCATTGTGGACTCAACGCATGCTTACCTGATGTGTTTTACCAACACCGGGCGCGTGTATTGGGTGAAGGTGTACGAGGTTCCCGATGTGGGCGCGGCGGGCAAGGGCAAGAGCATGCAGAGCCTGCTGAACCTGCAAGCCGGGGAGAATGTGCGGGCCATTCTGCCGGTGAAGGATCTGGAGGAAGAGGGCAAATACATCTTCTTCGCGACGCGGCAAGGGACGGTGAAGAAGACGCCGCTGAAGGATTTCTCGAACGTGATGTCGAAGGGCATCATCGCCATCGGCATCGACAAGGAAGACGAACTGGTGGCGGCGCGCATCACCGATGGATCGCAGATCGTGTTCCTGGCGACGCACCTGGGCATGGCGATCCGGTTCGATGAGTGCGATGTGCGCTCGATGGGGCGGCCGGCGTTTGGCGTGCGCGGCATCGAGCTGGGCAAGAACGATTATGTGGTGGGCGTGGCAATTACGCCCAAGGAGCACGAGCCGGGCGCGTATCGCATCCTGGCGATCACCGAGAACGGGTTTGGCAAGCGCACGGATGTGGACGAGTATCGGCTGCAGACGCGCGGCGGCAAGGGCGTAAAGAACATGGCCGTGACGGAACGGATCGGCAAGGTGAGCTCAATCCAGCTGGTGGATGATACCAGCGAGCTGATGGTGATTAGCCAGTGGGGCAAGATCATCCGGATCGACACCAAGACAGTCCGTGCCGCTGGTCGCGCAACCCAGGGTGTGCGGTTGCTGAATCTCGACGCAGAAGACAAGGTGGCGGCGGCTGTGATCATTCCGCCGGAAGAGGCAGCCAAGGAAGACGATCAGGGGACGCTGATTCAGTAAAGACAGTGATCAGTGCACAGTGGTCAGTGAACAAATATGGCCGAGAAGCCCTATGAGTGATGCACCGGAGATCGACGAATCCAAGTTCGATTACAACTACGTGCCGTCGCACCTGGCGGATCGAAGAGAGAACTGGCGCAATCTGTCCTTTGGTGAACGTTTGGAGCTAGCTCAAGAGTTGAGCACCGCAGCATGGGCGAAGCTAGGCGTGGTACGCGACCCCGGCAAACCGATGGACAAGACGATCAGGCGAGTGTCGCGAAAAGGTTGAGTCGCTCGTAGATCGCAGAACCCCACCGTTCCGGTGATTTCGGGAACTGCCTCGGTGCGACTGTCGTATTCCTAGAAAACGCCGGAAAGCACCGGCCGGGAGTTTGCGTGATGGTGAAGTTCTTACTGTGGTGCATTCTGTTCGTGCTGTGCTGGCCGCTAGCGCTGGCGGCGCTGCTGCTGTATCCCCTTGTGTGGCTGTTCTTACTGCCGTTTCGGCTGGTGGGGATTGCCGTGGGCGGAGCGCTGGAGCTGGTGAGCGCCATCATCTTTCTGCCGGCACGGATGCTGCGGGCGATCTAAACACCGTCAATTTGCCGCTTGGGGGCTTCGCCCTATAGCGTGGCGTTATGACGGGTATTCCCCTTTCTCTGGACAAGAAGGTTGCCCTGATTACGGGCGGGTCGCGCGGCATTGGCGCGGAGACGGTGCGGCTGTTTGCGGCGGCGGGCGCGCGGGTGGCGTTCAGCTACCGGCAGGCGCGGGAGCAGGCGGAGGCAGCTGGTGCTGGACTGCGGCGGCCCGGGCCGCTGCGTCGCCATCGAACAGGATCTGAGCACACCCGGCGGACGGGCGGGCGCTGGTAGCGCAGCGGTGCGAGCGTTTGGCCGGCTCGACATCCTGGTGGTGAATCATGGCGTCTGGCCGCCGGAGGATGCGCCGATCGCGGAGATGAGCGAGGCGCAGTGGCGGCGGACGCTGGCGGTAAATCTGGACTCGGTGTTTGGGCTGGTGCAGGCGGCGGTGGCGCAGATGGACCGGCAAGAGCGGCCGATGAGCCCTGAGGCCACTGGGCATATCGTGCTGATCAGCTCGACGGCCGGACAGCGGGGCGAGGCGTTACCATGCGGACTACGCCGTGACCAAAGGCGCGCTGATCAGTCTGACCAAGAGCCTGTCGAGCGAGCTGGCGCCGCGGGGAATTCGGGTGAACTGCGTAGCGCCGGGATGGGTGGCGACGGAGATGTCGGCGGCGGCGCTGGGCCGACCCGGAGATGGGCCCGAGGATTGCGGCGGGGATTCCGGTGGGGCGGGCGGCCAGCCGCGGGAGATTGCCGGGCCGGTGCTGTTTTTGTGCACGCCGCTGGCCGGATTCATCTGCGGCGAGGTACTGAACGTGAATGGCGGGGCGGTGCTGGTGGGGTAAAGGCAGGGACTAGGGACTAGGGACTCAGGGACTAGGGACTAGGGACTAGGGACTAGGGACTAGGGACTAGGGACTGAGGGACTACAAAAGCGAAAAACTGACGGCATAGAATAATCAATCTATTTTGCGGGGTTGCGAGGGAGAAAGACGAGGATGCGGAAAGTTCTGGGAGTCGCGGTGATGGCGCTGCTGCTGTGCGCGGGGAGCGGTCTTTGGGCGCAGAGCACCACACAGCAGGCCGAGGACGACGCGGCAAAAAATGCCAGGCAGGCGCGCGCTGCGCTGGATGCGATGGTGCAGGCGCTGGGCGGGGCAGGCGTGGCTCGACATTAAGAACCAGGACCGAACAGGGCATATCGCGGCGTTTTTTCATGGCAACCGGACCTGGGCACGACGGAAATCACGGAGTTTCACGATTGGCCGGACCAGGACCGCATTGAGTAACCAAGCACCGCGACGTGGTGCAGTTTTATCATTGGGCGGGAGGGCTGGGAGGTGACGTATCGCGGGCAAGAAGCCGCTGCACGCAGGAGCAGCTGGACGACTATCTGCGGCGGCGCGACCACTCGATTGAGACCGCGGTGAAGGTGTGGCTGAAGGATCCGAAGACGATCCTGGTGTATGAAGGCCAGCACCTGGCGGAGCGGCATCTGGCCGAGCAGGTAACGCTGATCTCGGCCGAGAACGAGGCGATCACGATCCTGATGGATTCACAGACGCATCTGCCGCTGCGACGGACTTCCAATGGCGCGATCCCGCATACCACGACAAGAACACCGACGCCGAAGAGTACGACGATTACCACGTGATCGGTGGATTCCCGACGCCGCTTCCGATTACGCGGATGAAGAACGACGAGATGGTGCGGCAGTATTAGTGGACTGAGGTGAACTACAACCAGGACACTGGCCGGCGGACTTCTGGAGCGTGGACGCGGCGGACAAAGCGAATCAAGAAAGTAGCGAGCTGCTGGGAGCAAGCGAGTCAGCGGGGCGTCGCCGAACCCGATTGTTATAATCCTAGAGCGCGAGCGCCGATGCCGCTCTCTGGAGCCAGAGAATGACGTTTGACATCCAGGAGATCCTGGGTTTCCTGCCCCACCGCTATCCGTTTCTGCTGATCGACAGGATTGTCGAGTTTGAGCGCACCAAGCGCCTGGTGGCCATCAAGAACGTGACCATCAACGAGCCATTTTTCCAGGGACATTTTCCCGGCTATCCCATCATGCCGGGCGTGCTGGTGGTGGAAGCGATGGCGCAGGCCGGCGGCATCATCATGATGGCCGAGCTGCCGGACCGGCATAGAAGCTGGTGGTGTTCACCGGCATTGAGCGGGCCAAGTTTCGCCGGCCGGTGACGCCGGGCGACCAGTTGCGCATCGAGGTGGATGTGCTGTCGTTCCGGTCCGCGCGCCGGGCGCATCCAGGGCAAGGCGTACGTGGATGGCAAGCTGGCCTGCGAGGCCACGCTGACCTGCCTGGTTGTGCCGCGGGAGCGCGAGAAGCGACGGCCGAGGAGAGCCGGCGAGCAGGCGCACGTGCAGCGGAGGCAGCGCCGCCGCGGCGGTCGGGGACGCGAGTGAGCATCCATCCCAGCGCGGTGGTTGCGCCGGGAGCGCGTGGTTCCGGAGTCCTGCACGGTGGGCCCGTTTTGCACGATCGGGCCGGAAGTGGTGCTGGGCGAGGACTGCACGCTGATCTCGCATGTGGTGCTGGATGGGCGCACGCGCATTGGGCGCGCGCAATACGATTCTATCCCTTCTCGCTCGATCGGCGTGGCGCCGCAGGATCTGAAGTACAAGGGCGAGCCGACCGAGACCGAGATCGGCGACGGCAACACGATTCGCGAGTGCGTGACCATCAGCCGCGGAACGGCGAAGGGCGGCGGCGTTACGCGGATCGGCTCCGGCAACCTGCTGATGGCCTACGTGCACATCGGCCACGACAGCCAGGTGGGCAGCCACTGCATCCTGGCCAACGCGGCGACGCTGGCGGGGCATGTGGTCATTGAGGACTACGCCACGCTGGGCGCGTTTAGCCCGGTGCACCAGTTCTGCACGGTGGGGCAGTACGCGTTCATCGGCGGCGGAACGATCGTGACCCAGGATGTGCTGCCGTTTTCGCTGACCTCGTCGCGGCGCGAGAACAAGGCGTTCGGCATCAACAAGGTCGGGCTGGCGCGGCGGGGCTTTTCGCCGGAGCGGATCAAACGCTGCAGAAGGCGTTCCGGCTGCTGCTGGCGGCGAAGCTGAATACGTCGCAGGCGCTGGAGAAGATCCGGGAGCTGGAGGGCGAGGACGTGGCAGATCGTGGCGGATTTTATCGAGCGCAGCGAGCGCGGGGTGATCAAGTAGCCATGAAGCTCGGCCTGATCGCCGGCAATGGGCGGTTTCCGTTTCTGCTGCTGGATGCGGCGCGGGCGCAGGGGTTTGCGGTCACCGTGGCGGCGATCCGCGAAGAGACCGACCCGGAGATCGACCAGCGCGCGGCGGCGGACGAGCAGATCACCGTGCACTGGCTCTCGCTGGGCGAGCTGTCGCGGCTGATCGAGACCTTCCACAAGGAAGGCGTCACGAAGGCGGTGATGGCCGGCCAGGTGAAGCACAAGCAGATCTTCTCGAGCATCCGGCCGGACTGGCGGCTGGCCAAGCTGCTGCTGAACCTGCGCACGCGGAATACCGACATGCTGCTGGGCGCGGTGGCCAAGGTGCTGGGCGATGAAGGCATCGAGCTGATCAGTTCGACCGCGTTCCTGGAGCCGCTGCTGGCCGAGGAAGGCGTGCTGACCGCGCGCGCGCTCCGGACGAGGAGGAACGCAAGAACATCGAGTATGGGCTGGGTGTGGCGCGGGCGGTGGCCGGGTTCGACATCGGGCAGACGGTGGTGGTGGCGGCGCAGGCCTGCGTGGCGGTGGAGGCGATGGAAGGCACGGACGCGGCCATTGAGCGCGCCGGCGAGCTGATGCGGTCGCTCGATGAGGACGCCGCGGTGAACATCGACGCTCGAACGGCGGCTGACCGTGGTGAAGGTGGCCAAACCGAAACAGGACATGCGCTTCGACGTGCCGGTGATCGGGATGCAGACGGTGGAGACGATGATTCAGCGCCGGCGCGAGCTGCCTTTCGGTTGAGGCCGGGCGTACGCTGCTGTTCGATCGCGAGGCCCTGATCAGAGCGTGCCAGCCAGGCAGGTATTGCCATTGTGGCGGTCCCGCGCGGATACTGATTGCAGCTAAGCTTTTCCCCGATCTGCGACTGTTCCCCGGACGATCCAGGAGGTTCTCGTGAAAGACGTCTGTCGCTCGCAATTTGCTGGAGCTGTTGAATGCGTCGACTCGGAATTCGATTCGCTTAGCTCGCCCGTGCGGCAGCGAATCCGACAATGCCCACAACCGGCCAGGCAGCGCCGACATTCACACTGCCCTCGCAGGATGGCTCCCGATTCGCTCGATAGCTTCCGCGGCAAGTGGGTGGTTGCTGTACTTCTATCCCAGGACATGACGACGGCTGCACAATCGAGGCGCACAACTTCCAGACGCGCCGGCACATTCGATGCCGAACGCAGTGATTCTGGGCCAGTGAGCGTGGACCCACCGGACAGCCACCAGCAGTTCTGCACTGAAGGAGGGACTGACGTTCCGCCTCGCTGCGCCGACACGGAGTACAAGGTCAGGTAGAGTGTGCCGCCCGCTCGCTGGGACCGCTTCCGTTTTCCGGCTATGATGGCCATTGTGATGCCCACGCAGACTGCCCGTAGCTTTCGTGCAGGAATCGATGCGCTCCAGGAGTGGCTGGACGCCGTGTCTCCCGATCTGGCTGATACGCCCTGGAGCCCCGGAAAGTGGACGCGCAAGCAGATTGTCGGACATCTGCTGGATTCGGCGGCCAACAACCGGCAGCGCTTTGTGCGCGGGGCAATCGATGGCGAGTATGCGGCCCGAAGTATGCGCAGGATGGTTGGGTTGCCGCTCACGGCTATGCCGACCAGCCCTGGGAGCTTCTGCTGGAGTGGTGGCGGGTGGAGCACAGATCCTGGCGGCGGTGGTAGACCGCATTCCGGAGGATCGCCTGCAGGCGGCCTGCACGGTGGGACGACGCGCCGGTGACCCTGAAATTCCTAATCGACGACTACATCGCCCATCAGCATTGGCACATGAAGCAAATTGACGGCCAAGGTCCGGCGGGTCGACCCTAAGTCCGATTTGAGACGCAAAAAAGCCCGGCGCGATGCCGGGCTCTTTTGCTTGCCTGTTGTTTCGTTCGTTTACCGGGTCTACTTGGCGGCTTCTTGGCGACCTTCTTGGCTGCCTTCTTAACTGCCTTCTTCGCCGCCTTCTTTGCCGGAGCCTTCTTGGCTGCCTTCTTGGCGGCAGCTTTCTTTGCTGCTTTCTTTACGGCCAACTTTTTACCTCTTTTGGTGGATTTACTGGCGCTCTTTTTGGCCGCTGCCTTCTTGGCTTCGGCCTTTCCACCCTTAACGCCAGCACTGCTTTTCTTGGCGGCGGACTTCTTTGCGGCCTTTTTGGCCACAGCTTTTTTCGCGGGTGCCTTTTTGGCGGCGGCCTTTTTGGCCGGAGCCTTCTTGGCACGGCCTTCTTGGCCGGAGCCTTCTTGGCGGCCTTCTTTGCCGGCTGCGGTAGGACTCTGCGACAGGACCGCTGTCTTCGGCATGCCCTCATCGTCATCGGAGGAAGTAAGCACGCTGGAAGTGTCTCGATTTCTTCGTCTTCGTCATCCAAGCCTTCGTCGTGGTCGGTGTCCATACCACCGGGCTCCGTCATGTCATCGTCCGTCACTCATTGCGTACATCTTGAACACTTCATCCATTCCCATTGCCTCCAGCGGCTCGCCGCTGCTCGAATGCTTCGGCGCTAGCGGAAAATCATCTGCCGCGCGAAGCCATTGTAGCAATAGCTTGCATGCAAACACCAGCAAAAGACAAGCATGTAGTGAGGATCATCGCGGATTTTTCTTTGTGCGTCGCGTTTCTGCGGCTTCGCGTGCGTGACTGCGCCTGGCTGCGCTCGAGGTCGCGATGTGTGGTGTTGCGCCTTTGTGCCGGACGCTGCCCCGTGCGCTGTCGAGGTCTTGCGCTCGGATGAGAGGCCGTTCTTCAGATCGGCAGCGGTGATGGTGGTGCGATGGCGGCCGTTCGTGCATGGCGCACAGTTGCCGGTTCGGCCACATGCAGGCGGCGTCCGGGTTCAACCTTGATGCCAGCCGGGATTTTGTTCCAGCGGCGGAGCTGGTCGAGTGAGACGCCGAAGCGGTCGGCGATGGAAACCAGCGTGTCGCCACGGCGCGCCGTGTAGAGGACGGGTGTGCGGCAGGCGAGGCGGCAGGGGCTAACGGGATCACGACCGCTTCGATGCCTCCCAGACTGCTGGCCCGCCTGCAACTGGTTGGCTGCGGCCAGCTCGGCCTGGCCAACGTGGTAGGTGCGGGCCACAGATTCAAGGGTGTCATCCGACGTCACGCGGTGATAGCGCCAGGCGTTGCGCTTGCTCTCGGGAATCGCAGCGACGCGCTCCTGAAAGGCGGCGGCTGTACCCGCGGGCAGGTGAAGGTCGAACGAAGTGTCGGGAGGGGTGGCCATGCGCAGCAGGCTGGGATTGAGCGCCATCAGCTCATCGACTGGGGCATTCACCAGGTCGGCAGCGAGGCGCAGATCGAGCGAGTAGTTGATCGTCACCGTGTCGGTGAGCACAGGCGGATCCAGAGTAACGTCGTCGAACCCGTACTGCGTGGGGTGGTTGGCGATGATGATGGCGGCAAGAATTTCAGGGACGTAGTTCCTGGTTTCCCCGGGCAGGTTGTTGCGCTGGTAGAGCTCCCAGAAATCGGCATAGCCGGTCTTTTGCACGGCGCGCTGCATGTTGCCGGCGCCCCAGTCGTACGCGGCCATGGCCAGGTACCAGTCGCCGAGCTGGTCGTAAAGGTACTTCATGTAGCGCGCATAAGAGCGGGTGGATTTTTCCGGATCGAATCGCTCATCAACATAGCCGTTGCGGACCAGGCCGTAGTTGCCGTACGGCATGAACTGCCACATACCGCCGGCGTGGGATTTGGCGTTGACCGCGCGGGGCTGGAAGCCGGACTCCGCAACCGCCAGGTAGATCAGATCCTGCGGTACGCCCTCTTCGGCCATGACGCGCTGAATCATCGCCTTGTAGCGCCCGGCAGCGCTGGAAGGAGTGCATCAGCGTGGCATGGCCGCGGGGGAATTAGCGAAGAAATTGATGAACCCGGCTACGTATTCGTTCACCATCAGGGGCAAGTCGGATTTGGTGGTGGCCAGTTCGGTCTTGGCCTTGGCGACGATGTCGGGGCTGACCGCTTCGAAGGTGACGTCGGCGGCGACGTCGGAAGGAGCCGGTTCCACCTTGGGCACAAAGCCGTTGCCCTGCTTGAGCGCATCCATCTCCAGTGCATTTACCTGGTCGATGATATGGTCGAATTCGTCCTGCAGTTGGGGCTCGCTCTTGATGTCGATGCCGCTGGTGAGCATAAGGTCGACGGCGTGATCGAACTCCTCCTTGGCCTCAGGAAGCCGCCCCTTGCGGTAGTCGGCATCGCCGGCAGCGTATGCCTTTTCGACCTGTTCGATGAGCTGCTGAACTCTCCGCTGCTTCTCAGTCTGCTGCGGGACAGCAGGAGGAGGAGGCGCCTGGGGAACGGCGGGTGCGACCGCGACCGGAGCAGTGGCTTCAGGCTGAGCAGCCGGCACTTTGACCTTGTTCGAGGAAGGGTCGCACCCTGCCAGCAAAACTGCCAGCGCAGCCAGGCCGAAGATCCGATATCGTCGCAAGCTCATGCCGATGTGTGCCGCGCTCTAAAAATTGCGGCCAGCTACGCCCCCCGGGGATGACGCTATGACCCTCACACCAATTCCTGAATCAGGCGACTTTGCAGATTTGTGCCAATGCCGCCGCTCCTGACCGTCGCGCCACTTGCGTGTTGCGCCCTCAGGACACCGCCGCTCAGGAATTGCTATAGCCGATGATAAGCTATGCCAAGGAGCTAACGCATTATCCGAGTGACCACATGCCGAAGCCGGGGCGGCCAAGTCGACGCGACCAGCAGGAGCGGCGATTTCGCGAACATCTGAGAATGCACCAGTGACTCGGAAAATGCCGTAACCCACGCCCGACTTAAAGAACCTGCTTAGCGCGCGCGCCGCAGGGACCTTCATCGCGGGTCTAAGCGCCGCACATACCCTCGCAGAAATCATTAAATGGACGCACTTTCAATCCGCAATTTCGCCATCATCGCCCACATCGACCATGGGAAGTCGACCCTCAGCGACCGCCTGTTGGAACTGACCGGATCGGTGACAGGCCGCGAAATGCAAGCCCAGATCCTTGACGACATGGATCTGGAGCGCGAGCGGGGCATCACCATCAAGGCTCACGCTGTCCGCATGTTGTACAAGGCGAAGGACGGCAAGGCATACCAGCTCAACCTGATCGATACGCCGGGTCATGTGGACTTCAGCTACGAAGTTTCGCGCTCGCTGGCTTCGTGCGAGGGAGCGCTACTGGTGGTAGACGCCAGCCAGGGCGTAGAGGCGCAGACGCTGGCTAACGCGTATCTCGCCATCAATCACGGCCTGGAGATCATCCCCGTCATTAACAAGATCGATCTGCCCTCTGCCGACATTCTGCGCACGCAGGAGGCGATCGAGCAGGCCGTGGGCCTGGACGCGACCGATGCGATCCCTGTGAGCGCGAAGACGGGCCAGGGCGTGGAGGACGTGCTGGAGGCGATCGTGCATCGCTTGCCGCCGCCCACGGGCGATCCTGACGCGCCGCTGCAGGCGCTGATCTTCGATTCATGGTTCGATCCATACCGCGGCGTCATCGTGCTGGTTCGAGTAATGCAGGGAACCATGCGCAAGGGCCAGCGAATCCGATTGATGTCGATAAACAAGGCCTTCGATGTCGAGTCGCTGGGCGTGCTGATGCCGAAGCCCGTGGAAATTGCCGAGCTGCAGGCGGGCGAAGTGGGATTTTTCGCAGCCACCATCAAAACCGTCAGCGATACGAAGATTGGCGATACGGTGACCGAAGATGCGCGTCCCGCTGCTGGCCAACTGCCAGGGTTCGAAGACATCAAGCCGATGGTCTTCGCAGGGCTTTACACCGTGGACTCTCACGAGCACACGCTGCTGAGGGATGCCCTCGAAAAACTGCGCCTCAATGACAGCTCGTTCTTCTTTGAGCCGGAGAGCTCCGAGGCGCTGGGGTTCGGATTTCGCTGCGGCTTTCTTGGCCTGCTGCATATGGAGATCATCCAGGAGCGGCTGGAACGCGAGTATGAGCTCGACCTGATTACGACAGCGCCGGGAGTGCGCTACCACATCGCGCTCACCGATGGCACGATTCTCGCGGTGGACAATCCTTCCCGGTGGCCGGAGCCGACCAACATCGAATCGATCAAGGAGCCGATCATCGAAGCCAAGATCCTGACCAACGAGGAGTATGTGGGAGGGATTTTGAAGCTGGTGGAAGAGAAGCGCGGCAAGCAGGTGAACTTCGAGTACGTAACGCCGACCCGCGTGATGCTCACCTATGAACTACCGCTCAACGAGATTGTGCTGGATTTCTACGACCGGCTGAAATCGATCTCCCGTGGATATGCGTCGCTCGATTACCAGCTTGCCGGCGAGTGGGAATCCCCGATGGTGAAGATGGACATTCTCGTATCCGGCGAGCCTGTGGACGCGCTGTCGATCATCGTGCACCGCGATTTTGCCTACGAACGGGGAAAGGCGCTGGTCTCGAAGATGCGGGAGTTGATTCCGCGGCAGCAGTTCGAGGTGGCAATCCAGGCCGCGATCGGGTCAAAGATCGTTGCCCGCGAGACGGTAACCGCCCTGCGCAAGAACGTTCTGGCTAAATGTTACGGAGGCGACATTAGCCGCAAACGCAAGCTGCTTGAGAAACAAAAAGAAGGCAAGAAGCGGATGAAGCGAATTGGGAAAGTGGATATTCCGCAGGAGGCTTTTCTGGCCGTTCTCAGGGTGGGCGAAGACCAGCAAAAATAGAGCAATTCTGTGACCGCGGTCACGACCGAGTCACACGGCATTCATTGGCGTTTGTGGAAAGCTTTGGGAGCGACCCGAATCCGCTCCATGTGCGAGGGTGACCAGAGAGCGCCGAACCTATCCGCCATAATCGCAAGAAAACAGGAAACTTAATCTGACTAGCAGACTATTCCTGGATTTGGCAATAGGAGAATTTTCTCAGCCTGCGGGAGGTTGCCCACAATAATCCACAAATTTTTCCACAGGCGAGGGCAAAATTGTGGGGGGTCCTGAGAGTCACGAGCATGCACTCTCTTCAGGTCCGGATCACACCTATGTTGGAAAGACGAACTCTTGGACGATAACACCTTCGGGTGAGAAGTCCAGATGTTTTTTTCCTTCGTCGCAGGGCCCCTCTGGACTGCACCGAATTGCCCCATTGGCCTACTGGTTGGGCGGCGTTTTAGGGGCTGCGGGCTTGGGAGCAGCGGGCGTCTTGGGGGCACCGATTGCGGGAGCGCCGGCGGCCGGCTGCGGAGGAAGCGCGGGAACGCCAGACTTGACGTTATAGGCATCAATCACCGGCTTGGTGATATCGGTTGCCGTACTGAACGACAGAATCGGCGACTGCTGGGTGGAGTTGTCGAGCACCAGGGTGTAACCGTTTTTCACCGCGTAGGCGGAAAGCACGTCGTAGACCTTGGAGGCCGTCGTGGAGAACAGCTCCTGCATCTCCTGGCCTAAGTCGTTCTGCGCGTCCTGCGACTGCCGGTCAAACTGCTTTTTCTTGTCGTCGAGCGATTTGGCTCGGGTCACGCGTTCCGTTTCGCTGAGCTTCTCGCCCTGGGTTTGTAGCTCTTTGGTGAGCCTGTCAATGTCTTCGCTCAGGGTCTTGAGTTGCTGGCGCTTGGGGGCCCACTTCTTTTCCAGATCGATGTAAGCACGCTGAAACTCGTTGGTCTGGCTGACTGCCGCCTGAAAAGAGACCACCGCGATCTTGGCCGGTCCAACTGGGGCTGCTGGAGCAGCGCCGGCAGGAGCCGGAGCAGAAGGCATGGGTGCGGCGGGAGCCTGAGGGAAGCCAGAGAGAGGGGATCCGGCAACCAGCAACGCGGAAAGTACAAGCAAGCGCTTCATTCGACCAGGAGACTCCTTAAGAATCCTTTGACTGCCATCGCGCCCATTGGAAAGCCGCGGGCGAGCAGACAGAGTTCCACTCGTCCCGAAAACTTCTCGTCATTCCGTGGGGAGTACAGCAGAAGAGGACGCCCGCGTTGCAGGAACTAGATGGATTATAGGGGGGCGAAATGGGAGCGTCAAACCACAGAAATGCGAAAAGGGAGCCTGAACGAGGCTCCCTTCTCTGCTGCAATGAAGGCCGCGGAATTAGTGTCCGGCCGGTCCCTTGGGGGCAGCGGCGCCACGCGGTGTGGGTGCTGCAGGCGCTGGTGCGGAGGGCGGCGGCGCGGGCACGCCCGATTTGACGTTGTACGCGTCGATGATCGCCTTGGTAATGTCGGAGTTGTCAGTGTGATAAAGCACGGTGGGCGGGGTCTGCTGCTGCTCGGTGGCGTCAATCACGAGCGTGAAGCCCTGCTCCTTGGCGTAGGTATTGAGCAGTTCGTCGACTTTCTGCGCAATCTTGCCGAACTCTTCCTGGGCCGCCTGCTGGTAATCGTTCTGCGCATCTTCTGCGATGCGCTGAGCCTGCTTTTTCTTGTCGTCGATGACCTTGGCTTTGCTGGCCCGTTCCGCATCGCTCAGCTTGTCGCTCTGCGCCTGAAGCTGCTTGGTGAGCGTCTCCACTTCGTCGCTGAGGCTCTTGAGCTGGTCGCGCTGCGGCTGGAATTTCTTTTGCAGATCGCCGAAGTCGCGCTGAAATTCATTGGTCGAAGTTACGGCCGCCTGAAACTCGATGACGGCTACCTTCTGCGGGCCAGCCGGAGTGGCGGCGGCAGCCGGGGCGGGCGTGGCTGCTGTTTGGGCGACGGCGCTCAGGGCTAAACCCGAGGCAAGGACTGCTGCTACGAAGGTGAAACGCTTCATTGAGATCCAAAACTCCTTGTTCATTCCCGATTCGCTGCCGCGCAAGCATGAGCTCTCGCGTTCTGCCTGAAGGACGTCACGGTCTTTTGTCTTGGGGCTGTGCACCAGACTGGTACAGGCAGGAAAAGACGCAGACGAAGATCGCACCAGGAACTAGCTGGATTATAGGTGTCTGCCCGGGGAGCGTCAAACCGCCGGACGGTGAAATCTGACCCGGATTCGCCTCATTTTCCGGGGTTCAGAGCCTTCTGAGAATTGCGGTCCGGTGTTGCCAGAAAAGACATTTAGTGATCCGGGCCGGGTTCCACGGGACGGCCGATCTCCCAGTGGTGGCCAAAGGGGTCGGCGATGCGTCCCACCCGCCAGCCATGCCCCTCACTTACCGGATAAACGACCTCGGCACCCGCCGCCACCGCCCTCTGAAAGAGAGCGTCCGGATCGGAAACTGTCAGGATCATCCGGACTGTATTTCCTGCCGAGGCAGTGGTCGCCAATTTGTCATGTTCCGGGCTTTCGTCACTAAGCCAGAACTCGGCTCCGTCCACCGAGAGCCGGGCGACGACGTTTCCGTCCGGATCCTCGATCCGGTAGACCTGCTCGGCGCCAAAAGCAGTTTTGTAAAACTCGACAGCTCGTGTTCCGCCCCGAACAGAGAGCCACGGAGCAATGGTGGTGCGAAACGACGGGTCCAATTGAGTGCCAGTGCTCATCGTTTTCCCTTCCGGATTGTTCAGTCCTTGCCGACCACGAGGATCTGGAACGAGTGGGGGATCATCGGCGCACGCGGGCCGCGCATCCACGCTGGAGCTCCAGCCGGCGGTGGGGGCGCCTTTGGATCCGGCGCAGGCACGGGTCCGAACTCGGCCGTGATGAGGTATATCTGGCCGGTCTTCGTGTCGAGAGTGAGCGTCTTGGCGCGGGCCGGCGTCGGCACGGTCTGCTCTACGCGGAAGCTGGTCGGCGAATCTTCCTTGATGACCGTGAGCGTGCCGTCGCCCTGCGAGCTGAAGGCTTCCATTGTTGAAGGATTGAACGTGGCGCCGTCGCACCCGTTGCCGATGGGGAGATCGGTAATGATATGACCATCCGCGGCGGAGAGGATAATCATGTTCTTGTTGTCGCGGCAGGCGGCAAACAGGATTCCGTTTTGCGCGTCGAGTGCGAGACCGGCACAGCCACCGCCTTTGCTCGACAGGTCGTACTTGCCGACCATCTTCATGGCGTTGGCGTCGATAACGGCGATCGCCGACTTGTCTTCGATATCGACATAGATCTTGCCCTTGCCATCGGTAGCCGCCTGCTCCGGAGCACCGCCGATATCGATGGTGCCGAGGATTGATCCATCCTTGTCGTCCAGCACCGTGATATTGGGCGCCGCGTGGCTGAGAATGTAGAAGTGGTGGTTGTAAGCATCGTTGAGGTAGCCGTCGGGATTGCCCTCGACATCGATCTTCTTGAGAATGGCGAAGGTCTTCGCGTCGAACATCGTCACAGGCTTCGAGGTGGCAAAACCGTGTCCCGTGGAGGTGTCGACCGCACCGCCATGGGAACTTACCCCCGGAATATCGCCAACCTGCGCGAGCGTGTCGAGGTTGAAGACGCCGATGTGCCCGGCCTGGCCGGAGCGGGCTACGTAGAGATTGCGCCCGTCGGGATCGGCCGTTACATAATCAAAGCCGCCATCGCCGCCCACCATTTGGATCTTCACCACCTTGTAGGGACCGGCGTCCTGCGCGCGGCCGGCAGCAGCCAGGAAACTGACGAAAATGATCGATGCAACGACGAGGGCCTTGCTTGTCATGGTGTCTTCTCCCTACGAGGTGGGCCCGGCAATCCCCGCGCCCGATTCAGATGAAAACTCGGTTCTGCCTCTTCTGCGCATCCGAGCATACACGGTCGATCCTGAGAAAAACGTGAATCCCCACGCGAAATCAGAGGACAACGTTGTCGAGAGAAGTCATGGGATCGCTCCCTCCCATGAAGCCGAAGAAATCACATGGGCTCGTGACCGTCCGCACACCGAGCGGCGCCGATCTTGCACCATACTCATTCTGGAGACATAGGGATCAGGGACAATGAAGCCGCATTCGATATCAGACTCGCCTTCCTCAATTCAAATGGCAAAGCGGCTCGCCCTGGTCTGAAGAAAAAAAAAAACGGTACTTGTTTCCCTTTTGTTCGCCTTATAAAATCAGCTAAGTAATTTAAAATGAATAAGTTAAATCTCAAGCCAAGGCAAACAAGAGGCGAAGAGACTTTACAACGTAGATTGCCCTCAGGCGCATTCGAATACCTTGAAGACCTTAGAACGTGGTGGATACGGTGAGGCGGAAGGTCTTGCGCGGTTCGCGGAAGAGGTTCTGCGCACCGTAACCCTGAATGGCCTGCTGGTATGTGAAGTCTCCTGCGCCTCCGGGCGGGAAGAGGTCGCGCGTAATGAGCTGCGCGCTGCAGCTCTGGTTACGCGATCCGTTCAGATTCTCATTGCAGTATGGCCGCTCATACAGACGCAACGGGTTGTACGCGTAGTAGAGGCGGAAAGGCGCGTTGATGACCGGCATGATGACCGAGATTTCACCACCCAGCGACATGCGCGGAACAAAGTTCGTGCCGGAAATCGGACGAATGTCGCGCTGGAAGCCGACCTCAGTTCCGGGGATACCGCCCTGGCAGGCGCCGTTGTTGTAGACCGGGCAGCCGTAGAGCGGTGCCTGGAGTGACGCGAAGCCTTCAGGGCTTTGTTTCAACTGACCGCGATTCAAAGCCGTGGTGATTCCAAAGTCATCGAAGAACGAGAAAGTCACAGGGCCGGCGATGGGAATCCGATACTCGGCGTTTGTGGTCAGGTTGCTGTCGCCGCCGATCGATGCAATGCCGTATACCGGCAGCGGCACCTGGATGCACTGATTGATCTGCGGATTTGCGGGATCGCGCGGGACGCAGCTTCCGTCGGGATTGGTGAGCTGGACGGTGACGCGGTTGGGGACCCAGCCATAGGGAGTTGCGCCCCGGATATCGAAGCCGCGCAGTTCGTTTTCGCCGCCGGAGTAAAAGCGATTGTTGGGCGGCGCCACATCGCCTCCGAAACCCTGCACGTACCCAAGCTGCGCACGAATGCCAAGAACGTTTCGGCCGTTCTGGCTGGGCGTGAGGTAGTGCATGGAGCGAAAGCTCTTGTAGGACACGAAAGGCGCAACGTAGCGCAGATTGCCCCCAATGCCGGAGAACTGGAAGGCCGCCGAGTACTCTTTGCCCGTCCGCGGACGCAATGGATTGTTGATGGTGTTGTAGGTGTAGGTCAGCGACGCCGAGCTGTTCACAATGCCGTTAAGCGAGTTGGAACCTTGAATTCCTGAACGGAAACTGATGGTCTGAAAGAAAGTCTGCGACGCCGTAGAGAACGCCGTGATGGAGGACTTGGTAAGCGAATAGGTAAGGCCGACGCGCTGAAAAGCATGCCGCCTCAGCGGATAGCTCAGCGAGAAGTTGAATCCCGTGGACGCCTGGTTGTAATTCTGCGTCAGGGATTGCTGCGCCTGGCTCAGGTTCACCGCCTGCCCGGTGGTCGCCTGGTAGTTCTTGGCCGCGTTGAAGTCCTGCTTGGTATTGAAAAGCTGGAATCCGAAGTTCAGCGGACGGTTGTGGATATACGGCTGCGTGAACCCGAAGAGGAACTGACGGCTCACGTTGCCCAGGTTTCCTTGCAGGCTGAGCGTCTCGCCCAGGCCGAGGAAGTTGTTGGTCTGGTAGTTAAGGCCGAGGAATGCGCCGGACAGGCCGCTGACACCACCGTTGAGGCCGATGGAGTTCTTGCCCTTCTCCCTCACCTTGAGCAGCAGGTCAACGGTGCCGGCCTCCTGATCCTGGTGCGCTTCGGAATCCTGCTCGACGCGCAGCGGCTCGAAGTATTCCAGCTGATTCAATCGCAGTAAGCTGTATTCCCACAGCTGCGAGTTGTACACCTGGCCCTCGTCCAGGAGCAGCTCGCGGCGAATGACGCGGTCGCGGGTGATGGTGTTTCCCTGGAATTCGATGCGGGAGACGTAGAACTGCTTGCCTTCGTCGATATCGATGTTGAGCGAGACGGTCTTCTTCTGATCGTCGAAGGTGGCCTTGGGGATGGCGCCGAAGTTGATGTACCCCAGCCCTCCGTAGGCCTTCTTCAGGTTCTCCAGGCCCTTGCTGATGAGCGTGGCGCTGAACCAGTCGCCGTCCTTGATGGCGAAGGTGGAACGCAGGCCCTTCTCGTTCCTGATGGCCTTGTTGCCGGTGAAGGTGATGGCCCCGAGGCGATAACGCGCGCCCTCTTCGATCGGCAGCAGGATATCGATGCGCTTGCCCCGGTTGGGCCGGAAGGTGAAGAAATTCAGGCCCCCCTGGTCGCGGATCTGGGTTTTCGGTTCTTCCACAGCGGCGTTGTAGTAGCCCTTGTCGCGATAGGCCTGGCGAACGCGCTCGGTGTCTTCCTCGAGCTTGGACGCATCGAAGGTCTTGGCAAACAGGTTCTCAAAGATCAGCGAACGGGGGATGCCGACCGGGCGCAGGTTCACCATGGCACGGCGCAGGGCGAGCGCGCTGATGTGCTGGTTGCCGGCGAAACGAATCTGGCCCACCTTAACCGTGGGACCTTCCTTGATGTTGAAGTTGATCTGCACCTGTGCCGGCGGGATCGTCTTGACGTCGGTCTTGATCGTGGCGAACTGGTGGCCATGCTCGGCAAGCAGTTCGCGCAAAACCGCCTCGGCACGCTTGACCTTGGTGGGATCGAACTGGCTCTCCACCGACAGCGAAACCTTTTCCTTTTTGAACCGGTCGAGCACGTCAGACTGCGAAACCACGTTCAAACCCTTGTAGTTGATCTCGCGGATGGTGGGCTTCTCACGAACGTAGACGTTGAGGATGATGCCCTTCTCCGAGTCTTCGCGCTCGATGCGCAGGTCTTCGAAGTAGCCCGTATTCCACAGGGAGTTGAAATCGCGTTCCAGAGAGATGGGATCGTACTGGTCGCCGATGTGGGTGAACATGCGCGCCAGCACCGTTTCCCGGGGAATACGGCGATTGCCGATGACGCGGACGTTTTCGATTGTCTGAGACTGCTGGGCCACCGCCATCATCGCCGTGCAAACCAGTCCCAGAACCAGCAGCGTGCGCGCATAACGGCTCGCGTTCCGGAGAACGCGGGCGAGAAAACCGTGCGTGATCTTCACCGGGCCAGAGCCCTGCGGCGAGCACACATCACACTGGTGCGGTCCATGGTTCAAGGTCACGGGAAAAATATGCACACCCTCATGCTCGAAGAAAATCTGGCTCTGCCCTCGAGGAAAGTTCGATTATATTGGACCGCGCCCATGCTTCCCAACCGGGGTCCCCTGCGACTGGTCTTCGTCGCGGGGGTGGTCAATCCGTGCTGTGACCGGTTCAGTCGGCGTTCGGCCCGCAAACCGCGTTTCCCTTCGTGTCTCTCTGCCGCGCTCAGGCCATCTTCGCCGGTTGCTGCCGTGAAGAGCCCGCAGTTCCCTGGGCCGCATTCAAAATGAGCCTCTCCCAGTCTAACGGACGATTCCGGCCCGGTTAGGTGAAGGTTGTGGGTTGAATGTTGCCGCGTTTTCTAGGTTGACAAACGCGCGCAGATGTCAATCGTCCCCACGTCCCCTGATGGTTCCATTGCGCTGCATGGCTTTAGACGCAGCAGAGACCGACATGACATCCTCAAGGTTGGAGGTTGTGACCCGATGCCGACCCCCGCGGGCTCGCTCTACCAGATCCCGGCTGTGCGACTGGATGGAAGCTCGCAGTGCCTCTCAGACTTTCGCGGCCAGGTATTGCTGATCGTGAACACTGCGAGCAAGTGCGGTTTCACGCCCCAGTATGCGGCCCTGGAGCAGCTCTACGCCGAGTTCCACCAACGCGGCTTTGAGGTCCTGGGGTTTCCCTGCAACCAGTTCGGCGCACAGGAGCCGGGAACAGCGCAGGAAATCGGCGAATTCTGCCGGCGCACCTTCGGCGTCAGCTTCCCCATGTTCGAAAAGATTGAGGTCAACGGCCCGCGCACCCATCCCCTGTACCGCTTGCTCAAAGCCGCCAGGCCCGGCCTCTTTGGCACGCAACGGATCAAGTGGAACTTCACCAAGTTCCTGGTCGATCGCCAGGGACGGATCGTGAGCCGGCATGCTCCCAAAACCGATCCTTCGCGGTTGCGTGCCGAGATAGACCAGCTTCTCGCGGCCCAGTAGCTGCTGATCACCCATGTCGGTAAGGGCGGTTCCCGTAAAATCTCCGCAGCAGGTTCAATCCAATGAACAAGAACCTTTCACTGCTTCTTATCCGAATCATTGCCGGCATTATCTTTCTCACCGAGGGGATTCTGAAATTCGTGTACCCCGGCGAACTCGGTTCAGGCCGCTTTGCCCATATCGGATTGCCGATACCGCACATCCTCGCCCCTTTCGCTGCAGGAGTCGAAATTGCGGCGGGGGCTGCGCTCATCCTGAATGCCTATGCGGGCGCCGCCGCCGCTCTGCTGCTGTGTGTCATCGTCACGGCGCTGATTACCACCAAGCTCCCCATCCTTCTGGGACACGGATTCGGGCCGTTCAGTGTCGCCAAGAACACACCCCATACCGGTTTTCTGGGGTTCATTCATGAGGCGCGAACCGACCTCGCCATGCTCTTCTCGCTGATCGCGATTCTCATCGATACCCGCGGCGTTGGCTCCCGGCCCGGGCGCTGACCCCGCATGAACACCCCGTCTTCGAGACTCGCCGAGCTATTCCGGTTCTTCTCTCGTCTCGGGCTCACAACCTTCGGTGGGCCGGCCGCGCATATCGCCCTGATGGAACACGAAGCGGTTGAGCGTCGAAGATGGCTCTCGCGAGAACAATTCCTCGATCTCGTCGGCGCCTGCAACCTGCTTCCCGGCCCCAGCTCCACGCAGGTGGCGATGGCGCTTGGGTACACGCGCGCGGGCTGGCCGGGCTTGTCGATTGCCGGCGCGTGCTTCATCATCCCCGCGGCGCTTGCCACTCTGGCTCTAGCCTGGGCCTACGTTCATTACGGCAGCCTGCCGCAGGCACAAGGCGTTCTCTATGGAGCCAAGCCAGTGATGATCGCGATCATCGCGCAGGCAATCTGGCGGTTGGGGCGGATGGCGCTGCGACGCTGGCTCCTGGCCGGCATTGGAGTGGCCTGCTTTGCCGCGGTGCTCGCAGGTGCCCAGCCCCTCGTGGCACTGCTGGCGGCAGGAGCTCTGCCGGCCCTGCTTGTTGCTGCCCGTCGGATCCAGGGCCGGCGGGTTCGCTCTATCGCGCTGTTCCCTCTGGCCATGAGCGTAGCGCCGGCCTCCGCCGGCCTGGGCTCGATTGCTCTGGTCTTTTTGAAACTAGGCGTCGTCGTATTCGGGTCGGGATATGTGCTGCTCGCCTTCCTGCAGGCTGACCTGGTTGATCGGTTGCACTGGGTGACCCAGACGCAGTTGCTCGATGCCGTCACAGCCGGCCAGGTGACGCCCGGCCCCGTCTTCGCCACCGCAACCTTCCTCGGCTACCTGCTCCACGGATACAGCGGCGCACTCGTAGCCACCGCCGCCATCTTCCTGCCATCGTTTCTCATGGCAGGAGTAGTCGGCGCACTGGCGTCGCGCCTGCGCAAATCGCCTCTCGCCGCGGCCTTCCTTGATGGCGTCAATGCCGGGGCCATCGCGCTCATGGCCACGGTGACAATCTCACTCGGCCGCGCCACGCTTATCGATGGCCCCACCTGGGGCATCGCGCTGATCAGCGCCCTCCTGCTCATCCGCTTCAGGATCAACGCCACCTGGCTGATTGTCGCGGGCGCGGTTCTCGGAGTGATCGTTAAACACTAGGTGCTTGCCCGTCCTCAATCGAAGCGATAGGCACTGATCGCCGCGTCCATCGGCTCGTCCGTGAAAATGCGCCTCCCCGGAGCGTCTCCGCCGGCGCCCGCTGCCACCATGAGCGGTAACAAGTGCTCCTCGCGCGGATGAGCAAAGCGGGCATAGGGCGCCTGCTGCCATTTCTTGAGTCGCTCGTTACGTTGCGGCGACGGCGACTCCACCGCTGCCGTCAGCCAGGCATCGAACTCGTGCGCCAGTTCCCGCGTACCCGGCCGCATGTACGCGCGCAGATTGTGAAAGCTCATTCCGCTGCCCACGATCAGTACGCCCTCGTCACGCAAGGTCCCCAGCGCGCGACCGGCTTCAAGGTGCGCCTCCGGATCGAGCTGTCCGGCCGGACCGGCAGCCAGGCTCAGAGTTACTACCGGAATATCCGCCTCCGGAAACGCGACCTTCAGCGGAATGAAAACTCCGTGATCGAAACCACGGGTTTTGCTGACGGCCGCCGGGAGACCAGCTCCCTTGAGAAGGCCGGCTACCCGTTCAGCCAATTCAGGACTGCCCGGTGCAAGCCAGGTCAATTTGTATGTGTGCTCAGGAAACCCGGAATAGTCGAAGATCAGCTCAGGATTCTTAGCGGCACTTGCCGTGAACGCAGGCTCCTCCCAGTGACCGCTCACTACCAACAGAGCCTTCGGCTTTTCCGGCAGCGTGGCCGAAAGACCTTCGAGGAAATGCTTTGTCGTGTCCCAGGTGTCGGCTGGTCCCCACGTCCAATCCATGAAGAAACACGGCCCGCCACCGTGCGGAATAAAGAGAGAAGGCTGGCGCTTCGAAGATCGGATCATTGTGGAGCCTTGGGATTAGTTGTTCCGACAACTAGCCTTCAGATGCCGCAGAATTCCCGGAAGATTCGTCATTGCACCGGCTCTGCCATGAAGAACGCATAGACCAGCAGCGCTACCCCGATGAGGCCCGGAATTGCACCCACCATGTACGGGCCGCCCTTTCCAATCATTGCGTACAGCATGATGGCCAACCCAATCCCTACGGCAACATTGATCAGGCCACCGAGCTTCAAACCTTCCATCTGCTTCATCTGCTTGAGCCGATGCTCCTCGCGCATCAATTCCACAGCAGCCCTTACGCCCTCACCGGAGGACTCAGACAACCGGCGCATGGTCTCGGCCTTGTAGAACGCCTCGCGCTCTTTTCTCCGCCCCTCGATCCAGCTCACCAGCGGAATGAAAACAGCAAACAGGCTGACCGCCCCGACGGACAAAAACAGCCATAGCCCGATGTTGTGCAGGTCCCCGTCGTCCATGAAATATGTCGCCAGATGCATCATGTGGTGCCTCCTCGTCTCCCTCGGAACATTCCTTGTTCCATTCGCCCGGTACGACCGAAGCTCTGGCGGGACGGTTGCATTTTCTTTTTTCAGCGAGTCGGGAGGCACTGAGGCAATCACAGGCCGCCCGAGAATAAAATGCAACCGTCCCAGCCAATAGCCGGTCCCACGGCATGGAACCCCATGGACGTTCTCGCCAAAACCGCGGCCTCCATCAGCTCGGAGCAAGCCGGCTCAAATCCGGCCGATCTCGACGCCGCCGACGTGGATCGCGTGCTGGCGGGCGATGTGCGCGCCTTTGAGGGCATCGTGCGCCGCTGGCAGGGGCCGCTCATCAATATGGCCTGGCGCTACTGCCGCGACCGGGGACGCGCCGAAGAGCTCGCCCAGGAAGCCTTCATGCGCGCCTGGCGCGGCTTATCCGGATGGCGAAGGGATTCGCGGTTTTCCACCTGGCTCTTCGCCCTGGCTGCGAATGTCTTCCGCACTGATCTGAAGCGCTTCCCAACCGTCAACGTGGCCATCGATGACGTGGATGAGCCATCGGGCCCAGCCAGCCAGCTCAACGCCATTGCGGATCGCTCCCGCGATGAATCGGTCCGGCGGGCGGTGCTGGCGCTCCCCCATCGCTACCGCGAACCGCTCGTCCTGTTCTATTTTCATGAGATGGACGTGTCGGCCGCTGCCCGCACCATGGGGCTGCCCGAAGGCACGGTCAAAGCGCGGCTCGCACGCGCCCGCGCGCTGCTGCGACGACGATTCCCGAAGCTGGACGATTCGGCAACCGAAGTTTCGAGTCTAAGCAAAGGAAAGGAGGCCTGAGATGAACGACAAGCTGGACAACATCCTGGCAAGCGAACCGGAACTGGTTCCCTCCTCGGGCTTCCTGGCATCGGTCATGGACCGCGTCGCAGAAGAAGCCACCGTTCCGCCGCCGATACCCTTCCCTTGGAAACGCGCCGTCCCCGGTATGATCCTCGCTCTTGGTGTGCTGTGCTGGGGTGGCTTTGAGGTCGTGCGCTATTTGATTCAGGGCGCGGCACTACACTCCCTGCGATCCATCCCCATCCCCACGCATATTCCTGCGAAGGTTGACCAGGCAATGTGGACAGCAGTGGCCTGCGCCGTTTCGCTCGCATCGTGGCTGCTGGCGCGGCGCATCGCAGGCCGCTCCGGGCTGATTTAACCCGGCCTTATTCGATGGCGAACACCGCGTGCACGGTCGCCGAGCTCGTCACCTTCTGCGGGACGATCGCCAGCGGCGCGTTCGCATCCGGCGCTTTGGCCGCGAACGCCCGCATCATCGGCACCGGCGCCACACCACCGGCAAGCTGATTCGTAACATAGAGCAGCGCGCCCAGCTTCACGCCCATTCCCCGCGCCAGCGTCGCGGCATCCTCCCGCGCTCGCCCCGCGGCTTTTTCCAGAGCCTGGGCCCCCAGCGCCTTTTCGTCCTTCACCGTCCACTCGATTCCGCCCGCGTTGTTGGCCCCGCTGCTCACGGCAACATCCAGGATCTCCGCCGCCCGGGCCGGCTCCACGCGCACCGTCCACTGCTGCTGCAACTTGAACTTGTGCTGTTTGGGCTGGGTATAGTCGGGCTCAAGAAACTGCGACTCGCTGCGAATCGCATCATCCGCCACGCCCGCCTGCTTGAGCGCGTCCCGGATCCCGTTCGAGATACGCGATCCCTCGGCATAAGCCGACTTCGCATCAGAAGGCGCCGTCTCAAAGCCAATGTGCAGCACCGCGACCTCCGGCTCCACGCTCACGCTGTCGCTGGCCGTTACCGTCAGTGTGCGGTTCGCGGTATCGATCTTGATTTGCGGCTGCCCGGTTTCCTGCCCGAGTATCGAGCCTGAACACGCCAGAACGAGGAACGCCGCGCCAAGAATCCGAACATTGCTCATACAATCTCCTTCCCTGAAGGAACGAGCGAGCGGGCGTTTCTTGCACGCCGGTTAGCCAGCCTCTCAGGCCTTTCGCTCGCAGGTAGCCCCGAACTCGCGCAGCTTGGCCAGAGTCGCCGCCGCCTGCCCCGAATCGATCGCCTCCGAGCCCATGGCCACACCTTCTTTGAGATCGCCGGCCAGTCCGCTCGCCACCAGGGCCGCCGCCGCGTTCAGCAGCACAATGTCCCGCCGCGCGCCCGGAATCCCCGTGAGCACGTCATAGAGCAGCGCCGAGTTCGTCGCCACGTCGCCGCCGGTGAAATCCTCCAGCTTCGCGCGGGGCACCCCTGCCATCTCCGGCGTAATGCGCGCCGCTTTCAACCCCGGCTTGCCCTCGGCTCCTTCTTCAACGCGCGCCACAATTGACTCCCCGGTAGTGGTCAGCTCGTCGATTCCATCCGACCCGTGCACCACGAACGCTCGCCGCGCGCCTAGCTCCGCCAGTGTCCGCGCCACCAGCAGCACCCGGCTCGGCGCCAGCACGCCAATCACCTGCGCCAGTGCGCCCGCCGGGTTCGTCAATGGCCCGCACAGGTTGAAGATTGTCCGGAACCCCAGCGCCTTGCGCAGCGGCCCCACAGCCATCATCGCGGGATGATAGTGCGGCGCGTACAGGAACATGAAATTCGTAGCCCGCAGACACTCCGCCGCCATCTCCGGACCCAGCGTTACCGGCACGCCCAATGCTTCAAGCACATCGGCCGACCCGCATCGCGACGTCACCGCGCGATTCCCGTGCTTGGCCACCTTGGCTCCCGCCGCCGCCGCCACCAGCGCCGCGCCCGATGAAATATTGAAGGTCAGCGGCCCCCCGCCGCCGGTCCCGCACGTGTCGACCAACTCCTGGCGCTCGGTATCGGTCAGCGGCACCGGCACGGACCGGGCTCGCATCGTCTCCACGAATCCCGCCAGTTCCGGAGCCTGCTCGCCGCGCGTGGCCATCACCGTCAGCAGCGCGGCGGTCTCCACATCCGGCACCTCGCCGTCCAGAATCTCCGTCAATGCCTCGGCTGCCTGCGCGCGCGTTAACTGCGCGCCGTCTTCAGCCAACGGCTTCAAAAGCTCTTTTACTCGACTCATGACAAGTCCGATGATACCGGCTTGCCCGTGCTGACCTCCGGCGCCGCGCACGTCCACAGAAACTTTGAGCCTGCTTCATCCACGGTTGCGCGACCAAGGCACGCACAATAGACTGCTACCCGTACCTGCAAGGAGAGAAATCTTGCGCCTCATTCCCGCCGTCACCTGCAGCATTCTCGTTCTGTCCGTATCGCTCGCCTCCGCACAGGCCAGCAACCGCGAAGGCATTGCGCCCGCGCCCCACAACAAGCAGATCCATCTCAAACACGTCCTGGTCGTCGCCCAGACCAAGGGCTTCGAGCACGACTCCATCTCGGCAGCCATGGACGCCGTCTACCAGATGGGCAAGCAAAGCGGCCTGTGGGACACCATGCTGCGCACCGACACTGAACTGCTGACCAAGAAAAAATTCGCCGGGAACAACGCCAAGAACCTCGACTACTTCGACTGCATCATCTTCGCCAGCACCACCGGCGAGCTGGATTTGGACGACAGCCAGAAGGCCGACTTCCTCTCGGCGATCCACGACGACGGGAAAGGCTTCGTGGGCATCCATGCCGCGCTCGACACCAACTACAAGTGGCCCGAGTACGGCGAGATGATCGGCGGCTGGTTCGACCAGCATCCCTGGATGACCTTCCAGGCCCCCATCATCACCGAGGATCCCGACTTCCCCGCCGTCCGCCACTTCCCCAAGGCCTTTGTGAAGGACGACGAGATCTACCAGCCGAAGGAATGGTCGCGCGACAAAGTTAACGTGCTGCTCAGCCTCGATCCCAACAAGCTGGACTACGAGAACAACCCGCGCGTCCATCGCACCGACCACGACTTCGCAGTCGCCTGGGCCAAAATGTACGGCAAGGGACGCGTCTTTTACTCCACGCTGGGCCACACGGAAGAATCCTGGGACGATCCCGACATCAAAAAGATGTACTTTGAAGCCATCAAGTGGGCTTTGGGCATGACCGAGGGCAGTACCGCGTCGCACCCGCGGGTCGCTCAGTTCCCGGCCCCACCACACTAAAACGGTCCACATTGGTGATCTGGATCACCGTTCGCGCACCTGGCTCGCCCATAGCCTTTAAGCAAGGAGGACGAGCCATGGGCGCCGCTGCCGTACCACAATCCCGCCCCGACAAGAAAAAGCTGATCCGTCGGCTCTACAATGACCGATCGCAAAACGTGCGGCACGTCATCCAGGGCGCCTTTGTGCTGCTCAACGCATGGCTCGGCGTCCAGTTCTACCTATGGGTGCGCTACTTCGAGCGCGGCGGAACGGGATGGCAGGTTTCGCGGCCAGCAGGAGCTGAGGGATGGCTGCCCATCGCCGGCCTCATGAATCTCAAGTACTTCCTCACCACCGGCCATGCGCCGCTCATTCACCCCGCGGCGATGTACCTCTTCGGCGCCTTCCTGCTCATGAGCGTGCTGCTCAAAAAGGCCTTCTGCTCGTGGCTATGCCCTGTCGGAACGCTATCGGAGTCGCTCGCCGCCCTCGGCCGCCGGATCCTGAAACGGTTTGGGCGCCGCAATTTTCATCTGCCCAAAGCCCTGGACATCCCCCTGCGCAGCCTTAAATACCTGTTGCTGGGATTCTTCGTGGCCATCATCATCTCCATGTCGGCAGAGGAGCTTTCCGGCTTCATGTCCTCGCCCTACGGCCTCATGGCCGACGTCAAGATGCTCAACTTCTTCCGCGAGCTGAGTCTCTCTGCCGCCATCATCCTCTGCCTGCTGGTCCTGCTCTCGGTTCTCATTCAGAACTTCTGGTGCCGCTATCTCTGCCCTTACGGTGCGTTGCTGGGCCTCACGTCACTGCTGAGCCCGGTCAAGATTCGCCGCGACGAGCGTACCTGCATCGACTGCGCCAAATGCGCCCACGTTTGCCCATCGCACCTGCCGGTAGACAAGCTTGTGCTGATCCGGTCCGTCGAGTGCAACGCCTGCATGGCTTGCGTCGCCGCCTGCCCCTCACAGGATGCGCTGCAGTTCGCATTGCCACCACGCAGATCGGGTGTTGCAGAACCCCGCTGGTACCGCCGCAAGGTCGGCCCCGTGGCCATGACCTGCATTCTGGCCTACATCTTCTTCGGCATCGTTCTCGTTGCGCGCATCACCAACCACTGGCACGCCGACCTTCCCAATAACGTGTACCAATACATGGTTCCGCGCGTGAGCCAGTTCAGCCACCCGGGCATGTAGCTCACGGTCAGCGCGCAACCCGGCGCCCTGTGCGGCATCATGAAGAGAAGGAGAATCGTATGCCCGTCCAGATCGGAGCCCGGCGCGACAGCGGATTCGACGACCCACTCGGGATGCTGCAGGATTGCCATCGCCGCATTGAACACTTTCTGAAGGTTCTCGGCACAGTGGCGGATCGTACTCGCGGCCGTGCTCTCGATACCGAGGAGTCTTCGGCCGTCGATGCGGCATTGCACTACTTCCGCCTCGGCGGCGCACGCCACACCGCCGACGAGGAAGAGTCGCTCTTCCCGCGCCTCCGCGGCCGCTCCGATGCCCCTCAGGAGACGGTGGGCAGCCTGCATCAGGAACACGAGCAAGCCGACACCCTCCACGCCGATCTCGACCGGCTCTTCACCGCGTGGATGGTAAGTGGCGCCCTTGGAAGAGATCAGCAGGAACAGCTCGACTTGGCGATGAGCCAGCTGGAGCAGCTCTACTCCAGCCACATCCAGCTCGAAGAGAAGGTCGTCTTTCCCGCCGCCGCCAGACTCCTCACCCCTGAAGAACTCACCGAAATCGGCGACGAATTCCGCCGCCGCCGCGCCTGATGGCCCCCTGCCGCCGATTGGCACTTCGCTCCGCCATTTCTCAATCACTTTTCACTTTTCACTCTTCACTTCTTCACTGCCTTCTCAATCCAGCGTTCGCTCCATCGCCTCGTCCGGCTCGCGCACCGTATGTCCGTCGCGACGCCGCAGAAACTGGAAGTGTATCCGCCGATCCGACTCCCGTTCTACCGCGCGCTTGCGTCCCGTCAGCAGATCGTGTGCGCTGATGCTCCCGATAATGTACCCGGTCGCTCGCTCCAGCACCGGCATCGACATGACCCCGCTGGTGGCCATCGCCTCCGCCACTTCACGGCACGTCTCGTCTTGATACGCAAATACCTCCGGCAGTTCCGCGATCGCCTGCTTTTCGCGATGCGGCAGCGGCCTCATCGCGGCCGCTACACTCGTTGTCTCCAGCGGATCGACACCATACTCGCGCGACAGATGATAGCCGCGGCGAGCCAGCTTCTCCGTCAGGATCGACCGCGGCATCATCAGCGAGGTGGCGCAGTACGCCGCCGTTGCAGCCAGCATCAGCGGCAGCAACGCCGGCCAGGCATGCGTTAGCTCCAGGGAAAACAGAATCGCCGTCAGCGGCACGCCCAGCGCGCCGGAGAGCATCGCGCCCATACCCATCAGCGCCCACAACGCCTGCATCTTCGCCCGGCATTGCGCAATATCATGCGCCGCCATTTCGCCAATCGCCCCGCCAATCATCAGCAGCGGCGCCAGCACGCCGCCTGAAGTGCCCGACCCCAGCGAAAACGCCCACATCAGCGACTTGGCGACCAGCATGCCGATCAGCAGCCCGAGCGGCGCATTGCCGCGCAGCAGTTCGGCGATATTGTCGTAACCCACGCCCAGCCCGCGCGGAAAGAACATCCCGCCAATGCCGATGCCAATGCCGCCGATCGCCGGCCACCACATCCAGTGAACCTGCAGCCGCCCGCAAATGTGCTCAAACTGGTCCTCGAACCCGTACATCATGCGGCTCAGCCCCGCCGCGGCACAACCCACCAGCAATCCCAGCGGCGCGGCCAGATGAGCATATGCGCCAGCGGAAGCGCGCCCGGAAATCTGCATGGCAAACAGCGGCCCCGCGCCCAGCCACGCAATCCGCACCATGCCCGCCGTAACGCTGGCCAACGCCACCGGAATCAGCGAGCGCGGCCTCCACTCGAACAGCAGCAGCTCCACCGCCAGCAGGATCGCCGCCATGCGGCGCGGCAAATGTGGCCGACATGCCCGCCGCCGCGCCCGCCACCAGCAGCGTCGTGCGCTCCGCATCGGTCAGGTGCATCCATTGCGCCACCAGCGAACCGAACGCGCCGCCCGTCATGATGATCGGGCCCTCGGCGCCGAACGGCCCGCCCGAGCCGATGGAGATCGCCGCCGAGATCGGCTTCAGTACCGCAACCTTGGGCTCCACGCGCGCACCGCGCAGCAGGATCGCCTCAATCGCCTCGGGAATTCCGTGGCCGCGAATCTTGTCCGACCCGTAACGCGCCATCAGGCCCACGATCAGTCCGCCGACGATCGGCACCAGCGGCTGCATACCCAGCGGCAGCGGACCGCCGGCCACACCAACGCCAGGCTCAGCCGGTGGTAATAAAAGATATTCGTGGCAAAGCGCAATCGCCTTCAGCAGAAACACCGCCAGCACCGCGGCGCCCGCGCCAATCACCAGCGCAACCCCGGACAGCAGCCACACCCGCCTGTCCACCGTAAAATCCCGCAGCGTTGAGGGCCTTGATTTCATCGCCCCTCCGTCGCGTGCCGGCTGATGCGCTCAAGGCTCGCTATCAGCAGCGGCGCCATCACCATCAGCTCCCGCGCGTGATCTCCGGCCAACTGGTCCAGGAGCCGTTCCCCCTTTCGCGTCAGCCGCACAATGGCACGCCGCCGGTCGTTCGGATCCTCCTCCCGCCTGACCAGCCCTTCATGCTCAGAGCGATTCACCAGTTCCACGGCGCTGTTATGTTTCAAACCCAGGCGCTCCGCGACGTATGCCACTGTGGTCGCGACACCCGGCGGCGCTCCTGCAATTTGAAGCATTAATTGATGCTGCTGCGGCTGGACTCCCGCCTCCACTGCCGCCACTTCGCTGAAGTGCAGGAACTGCCGCAGCACGTAGCGAAAGTCCGCCAGCGTCGGCATAAGAAGCACATCGACCGGTTTCATCCCAGGAGTCTTCACATATATATCGTGACACGATATATATACAAGGGTCAATCCCTCTCGCGGAGCATAGATTGCTCACCGTTCCGCATCGAAGCTTCCCAAGGAGGCCGTCATGCCCGACCAGCCACAGGATCCTCTGCACTATGAGATGAAGCTCCCGCCCGACCCGAAACCCGACAACGAAGCCCGGCGATCCCAGCCAAAAGCCTGAAGACGACTCGCAGCAGTCCGGGAAACCAACAAACGCCGATACTGATCGTGACGACGACAAACCGTACACGGACCGGCGCCCCGGCTAAAACACGCTGAATTCACGCACGCCGGATTCGGCGCGACTCGCACCGCCTCAAATGCCACTCACGCGGCCACGTCCTCATTGGCCCGCGCATCCTCGCTGTTCCAGTTGGTCATCCCCACCACCGCGCCCTCGGTGAACCCATTGGCCTGGAATACCTTTGCCGCCGCCGTACCGCTGAACCCAAAGAGCTTCGGAATCATAAACGACGAACCCGCGAAAGCCGCGTCCATCCTGCCGTGCACTTCGAAGGGGATCACCTTCTTCACGCCCAGCGGATAGTCGGTCAACATCGACTCCACCAGGATGAACGCGCCCGTCAAACCCGCCGCCACCGCCGCGCGCGGCTCCTTTTTGCGGCAAAGCCACGCCATCCCAAAGAAAAATGCCGCATGGCAATAATCGATAATCCCGTGCGTCCGCGCATCAATTACCTTCGGCAGCCGCGACTCCAGTCCTTCCACCACTGCGTTCGTCACAACCGACATCATTTCCTCCTGCTCGCGGTCTCAACGGCAGAAGCTTTGCCGACGAGATGTGTGCTCGCCACGGTTAGATGCGCAGACGCTCCCCGCAGTCCGTCCCTCTCAACCCGCAAGACCTCACGCCACCTGAAGATAAGGTTGGGCGGCGCGCGCATTTCGCAGCGCCACCGCCCACCAATGCAGGCGTTTCAGCACTGTCTCCATCGTCCGCTGCGCACGCTCCGGGTGGCGCAGCTTCCCTTCCCGTCAAACTGCTCCCAGGCCCCCGCGAAGCTCACCGCAGTCGCGAATCGTCACCGCATGCAACTCCGCAAATACAAGCCGCAACTGCTCCACCGCCCGCAAGCCGCCCGAAACTCCGCCGTACGAGACAAACGCAACGGGCTTGGCATGCCACTCCGCGCCCATACGAATCAATCAGCGACTTCAGCGCCGCCGTGTATCCATGGTTGTACTCCGGCGTCACCATGACAAAAGCCTCCGCCTGCAGCCACCTCTCTTTGATCGAGTCCCGGTATCCGCGCCCGCCTCCAGTGCCGCAGGATCGATCAACCATCTACGGCAATCCTTCCGCTTGCGCCAATCCGCGTCCGCGACCCACCGCGCCACCGTGTCGCAAAACCGCCCCGGCCGCGCGCCCCGTAAATCACCCCAACCTTGATCTTCGCTCCTTTCCTCCGCTCGGCCATTTCGCCCTCTCAGTTCCGGGCTATCAAAGAGCCTAGAACCTCAAGTAAACTTGAGGTCAAGAGGGAGGCTGAAATGCCCATACCTGCCTCATCCAATCGTTCCCGCGCCGATTCCACTGCGCTCACCGTCGGCCAGGTCGCAGAACGCAGCGGCGTGGCCGTCTCCGCGCTCCACTTTTACGAATCCAAAGGCTCATCAAAAGCTGGCGCAATCAGGGCAACCAGCGGCGCTATGCCCGTGAAGTCCTGCGCCGCGTCGCCGTCATCAAAGTCGCCCAGCGCGCCGGCATTCCGCTCGAATCCATTCGCAAAGCGCTGTCGGCGCTCCCCGGCGGACGAACCCCGACCTCCGAAGACTGGACCAAGCTCTCCAGCGCATGGAAGCAAGACTTGAATGACAGCATCGCCCGCCTGACTCGCCTGCGCGATCAATTGGATGGCTGTATCGGCTGCGGATGCCTGTCGCTGGGTGTCTGTCCCTTGCGCAACCCGTGGGACGAGCTCGCCCGCCAAGGGCCGGGCCCCCGGCTGCTTGACCCTGATTGCATCAAGTGCTCCAAATCATGAGCGCTTCTAACGAAGGCCATGCAGCCGCTGCACCCGCAACACGCCTGCCAGCGCCGCCGCAGAAACCGTGGCTGCAATCAGCACAATCACTCTAAGATTCATCTTTCTGCGCCTCGTCTTCTTCATCGCGCGCGCAAACCCTCCAGCCGAATCACAATCGACAGCTGATAATCCGGGCCCGTGAATCTACTTCCACTCAATCTTCTTGTAGGCAGGATCGTACATCGGCTGACCCCACTCGCTCCTGGCGTACGCGGCATTGGCCAGCGAAATCGCCTCCAGCTTCGCGTCGGGCGCGGCATCGCTGGCACCCGAGGTTCGTGCTTTTGCATAGTCGGCCGCGCTGATCCGCGTGTAGAACGTAACCACCACGTTGCCCGTCTCCCACGAGTTCAGCAGCACCACACCATCGTCTGTAGTCGTCACGTGCGGCCGCTTCTTGAAGGCAAATCCGCTGCTTCCGAACCGCTTCCGCAGGTCCGCCAGCGTGGTCACGCCAAACTTAAACCCCGCAAGATCGCAACCCGTCTCATCGCTCTTGTGGCCCCATGAAGACTCCAGATAAACGATCTCGCCCTCCGGATCAACCGTCGCCCGGAACGAATTGTGATTCGGCAGAACCCAGCGATAAAGGTCGCCACCCTTGTACTTGTCCAACCCCGAAACCGGCCCCAGCTTCGACAAGCCCGTCGGCGTATCGCCCACCCGATGGTCCAGCAAAGCCTGGCCATGCAGAGCATCGCATCCGCCTCCAACGGAAAGCAGCGTAACAGCAACAACAAGGCGACACGCCAAATGAATTCGATTCATCCCGAGAGTTCTCGCTCTCACAATACACGAGCCGCTCCACACTCGCGCGACAACCATCCAAGCTGCCTCAGACGATACGATAATCCTGGAGACAAGAATGCCCAGGATTCTCGATGGCGCCGCCATCGCCGCTCAAATCAAGCAGGAAGTCGCCGAGGAAGTAAAACGCCTCGCCGCCCAGGGCGTTCGCCCCGGCCTCGCCGCCGTGCTCGTCGGCCACGTGCCCGCCTCGGAAATCTACGTGCGCAGCAAGGTGCAGACCTGCGCCGAACTCGGCCTCTACAGCGACCTCATCACCCCGCCCGACACCGTCACCACCGAGGACATGCTCGACCTCATCGCACGCCCTCAACGCCCGCGACGACATCGACGGCATCCTCATCCAGCTTCCGCTGCCCAAACAGGTCGACGCCAAGGTGCTCCTCGACGCCGTCTCCCCCGCAAAAGACGTAGACGGCTTCCACCCCATCAACGCCGGCCGTCTGCAGGCCGGCCGTCCCGCGCTCGCGCCCTGCACCCCCGCCGGCGTCATTGAGATTCTCAAGCGCAGCGACATTCCCATCGCCGGCCAGAACGCCGTCATCGTCGGCCGCAGCGACATCGTGGGCAAGCCCGCCGCCATGCTGCTCCTCCACGAGAACGCCACCGTCACCATCTGCCATTCCAAGACCCGCGACCTCGCCGCCGTCACCGCGCCAGGCCGACATCCTCGTCGCCGCCATCGGCCGCCCCGGCTTCATCACTCCCGAAATGGTCAAGCCCGGCGCCACCATCATCGACGTCGGCATCAACCGCATCACCGACCGCGACGAATTCGACCGCTTCTTCAAGGGCAACGAAAAACGCGAAGCCGCGTTCGCCAAACGCGGCTCCACCATCGTCGGCGACGTCCACCCCGCGGCCTTCGAGCTCTCCGGCGCCTACACCCCCGTCCCCGGCGGCGTCGGCCCGCTCACCATCGCCATGCTCATGTCCAACACCGTCCGCGCCGCCAAAATGCGCCGCGGCCTGTAGCTGAGGCCCGCACCGCTGCGGCACGGCTACGCTGGCGAATACTGGGAATTCAAAACGGACAGTGTCTCGTTGATGAAGAGCGCCCGGTGAAGCCGCAGACCCCTGGTCCAGTAACTCTTTCCGCAGCGTGTTGGCGTGATACTGGCAGATCCCGCTCATCTGCGGATGAGCATGGAAAAACTCCTCAAGACTCTGCTCATAGGCGGTAAGCTTGTTCATGTCCTGGTCGGGACCCATCTCCCAGGTCATGTCGCCCGTCGCCAACAGCCCTGCTGTATCCATCGCGCAGCGCGCGCTCCAATTCATTCTCCAGCCCCTCCAGCATCCCGTCCATCTTGAACCGTTCCTCAACCAGGTGTGGCCGCTCCGACGACAACACCAGGCTGGACTTCCCCACCTCGCCTTCCACATCGGCGCCGGCCGCCGCAAGGTAGGAACGCATCCCCGCTACCATCGGTTCGCTGTTGAGATAGATACACCGGTAGCCTTGCTTCAGCTTCTCGCAAATCACCTTGGCAATAGGCCGCAGATGCTGATTCGGCGGGCCTGAATAAATAAAGCACTGGTGTCTGGGAGTGGGATCCATTCGCAACTAGCATAAGCCGGGTCGAAACCAAAAATCCAGCCCCGATCCAGCCGCCACACCGCTCCCGGAATGACCTCATTCGGGAGCTTCAGATTCGGCACCCCCGGATAAGTGATTTTGCCGGGTCATCAACTCAGATTGTTGTGCAATCGAGGATG
>CAWJVV010000012.1:0-129460 GCA_963846375.1 uncultured Acidobacteriota bacterium | reverse complement strand
ATCTCGGTTGGCCTGGTCTTTGGCATTTATCCAGCCACCAAAGCGGCGGGGCTCGATCCAGTGGAGGCGATCCGGTACGAGTGAGAGATCAACGAGCCGTTTGACCATTACTTTGACCGTTGGAGAAAGAATGAAGTATTTGCGCCTTGGCCTTTTTGTGCTGCTCGCCTCGTCCTTGTCGAACCTGACGCATCCCCAAGCGAGCCAGAGCTATCGCAATCTCCTTACGTCGCGTGTTCGCGCGAACAAACTGTCCGCGCCGGCCGACTTGAAGGCTTACGTGCAGGACAACGCGATTCGTCTAAAGCTGCGAGATGCAATCGTGCTGGCACTCGAGAACGACAGCGACATCCAGATAGAAGAAGAGACGATCGAGTCGCGCAAATTCACGCTCCTGGGAACGTGGTCTCCCTTTGATCCCGCGATTCAGAGCATCCTCAACATCAACCGCTACTCCTATCCCGGATACAGTCAGCTCCAGGGTATCGGAGTATCGGGCAATGGCACGCTCAATTCCCTCACCCAAACCGGGCAGATCAACTATCTGGAGACATTTACAAGCGGGACGAATATCAATGTGGGCATCTCCAGCAGCAAGTCCTCGACCAACAGTTCGTTCTACTTCTTCAATCCGTATTTCACCACCGGCCTGAACCTGCAGTTTACGCAACCGTTGTTGCGCAACTTTGGGCGATTTGCGAACACCGCGCCGATCCGGATCGCGCAGCGTGGTCTGGCGCAATCGAAGGCTACATTCGAAGGCGAAGTCAACGACGCGGTTCTTCAAGTGGTGAGTCAGTATTGGGCAGCGGTGCAGGCGCGTGGCGCTCTCGACGTACAGGATCGCGCGCTGAAGCTGGCACAAACCAGCTACGAACGAGACAAGCGAGCCCTGGAGCTCGGCGCATTGCCGCCTTTGGACATCAGCCGCTCCGAGTCGGAGGTGGCGGCGCGCAAGGTGCAGATGATCCAGTCAGAGTATGCACTGGAGCAGGCAGAAGAAGCTCTCCGGTACACAATCGGCGCGGACCAGGATCCGGAATTCAAGACGTTGCGGCTCGAACTGGAAGAGAATCCCGAACCATCTGAATTGCGAAACGTGGATGGGGATACCGTACTGAAGGATGCACTCAGCCATCGCCCTGAGGTGGAAGCGGCCAAGGACGCGCTGGATGCAGACGAACTCAGCATCCGCCTGGCCCGAAATCAGCTCAAACCTGACCTGGAGCTCAACGGCTTTTACCAAAGTACGGGACTGGGAGGGAATCAATACAGCCTGACAACCGGCCAGCTCACGTCAACGGGTGGAATCGGCACCTCGTTCAACCAGCTCTTCGGCTTTGGCTATCCCGGTTATGGCGGACAGTTGACCCTGAACCTTCCCGTGAAGAATCGGGCCGGTCAGGCTCGCCTGGGGAACAGCCTGGTAAGCCGAAGCCGAGATCTGTATGGGAGCCGGCAAGCCGAGGAGGAGATCACGCGTCAAGTACGAGATGCACTCCACCAGTTCGATAGTGCGAAACTCTCCCTAACCGCGGCTGAGGCATCGCTCGAGCTGGCGAAGAAATCTCTTGCCGCGGATCAGCGCAAGTTTGAATTGGGGGCGGAGACAAACTTCTTTGTGCTCGACTCGCAATCGAGGCTCGCCAACGCGGAGCTGATTCTTCTCCAGACGCGCATTTCGTATCAACTGGCCCTGGCAGCCATCCAGCACGCTTCAGGCGATCTGCTCGGCCCGTTTCACCTGCAGATTGGAGCTTTGACGAAGTAGAAATCGGGACGGGAGATGGCGGAGGGAGAGGGATTCGAACCCCCGGTACCCTTTCGGGCACAACGGTTTTCAAGACCGCCGGTTTAAACCGCTCACCCATCCCTCCGCGAGGGGGCCTTACTTGATTGTACGTGTAAAGCGTCCTTTTGTTGCACTGTGGAAGCCAGTTTTGGTGGAAGACCGGTATCGCGAGCTTCAAGCTAAGCGCCCTTCACGACGCGACTCGGATCGTGAGATCGATGTCTGCTTTGCGACACGTTTCGTACAATGCACCTCGTTTGCTTAGGCACTCTCGAAAGGCACTCTTCTGCGGCTCGCAGCGGAGGAGGATGGTCGTCACCGCTCTCACCGGCCATGCCCGCCGGGTGTTACAAAGGAGAGAATGGCCAAGCGCATAAAACCGGGATCCGAGCCTCGGCCGGGTCAGCCGATCAGTCTGAAAACGCTAGGAGAATACCTGAACTTGTCGCCGGCCACGATTTCGCTGGTCTTGAACAATGCGCCGGGAGTGCGTTCGATTCCGCAGGAGACGCGCGACCGTGTGACTGAGGCAGCTGCGAAATTCGACTACAGGCCGAGTTTTTATGCCCGGTCGCTGCGCAAACGCCAGAGCTTTTCTGTCGGCGTGCTGGTGCCGGAACTGAGTGACAGTTACGCGACCCAGGTGCTGGCCGGCGTGGAGGAGTTCCTCATCGAGGAGGGATATTTCTACCTGACGGCAAGTCATCGCCGCAAGCCGGACCTCATCGAGGAATATCCGCGGCTGTTGATGGAGCGATCGGTGGAGGGATTTATCGTCATCGATACCATCCTGGAAAAGAGCCTGAGCCTGCCGGTGGTGGTGGTAGCGGGTCACCGCAAAATTGAAGGCGTGACCAACGTGGTGCTCGATCAGAAACGCGCAGCAGAGTTAGCTCTCCGGCATCTTTACCAGTTGGGACATCGCAAGATCGCATTCATGCGGGGAGGAAGTCATAGCTCCGATGCTGACGATCGCTGGAACTGCCTGATGGCCGTTGCGCGGGATTTGAAGCTGGTGATTGCGCCAGAGAATTCGGTTCAACTGGAGTTGCGGGTCTCAACGCCGGAATTGGGCTTTGCGCCCGCCAATGATCTGATTTCGCGCGGCGGGGATTTCACGGCCTTGGTTGCATTCAACGATATCTCCGCAATTGGCGCCATCCGCGCATTCATGAACCATGGCTTTCGCGTACCGGAAGACATTTCCGTCGTCGGCTTCGATGATATTCAGGGCGCCGCTTTCCACAATCCAAGCCTCACTACCATCCGCCAGCCGCTGCTGCAGATGGGAGCGGTGGCGGCGCGCATTTTGCTGCAGCGGATACGGGGACAGGCTACGTTCCCCGATGTAGTGCCGATCCATCCTGAGTTGGTGATTCGCGAGTCGACATGCCCGCCGAATCCCAAGCGCGCCCGCGGCAAGCGATGATGATCGTACGGCCGGGCATCCGCTCCCGACGTGGGACCCTGATCTTTTCGGTTCTACATCCTGTGTTTGCCCTCACGGGCGTGATGCATGCCATCGGCGGCGCCCTGCTGCCGTCACTTTCCTCCACGTTCGGACTTACAGACGCGCAATCGGGATCTCTGTTCTTTTCGTACTACCTGGGAACTTCATTGGGAGCGCTTTTTTGCGTCAGGCGCTTTGTGCGACTGATGACGGCCGGGTTCCTGCTGGCGGGAGCGGCGTGCGCGGGCGTTGCCTTTGCCGGAGGGGCGGTGCTGGCGCCACTGTTCGTAGTTCTTGGGATCGGAGTGGGAATCCCGATGACCGCCGTGAGCATGTATGCGGGGAAGCGATTTGCCGATCGTAGTGCCGCGCCTCTCACTCTCTTGAACTTCAGCTGGAGCATCGGCGCATTTCTGGCTCCACTGCTCGCCGCGCGGATCCTGCTACACCACAACTACCGAGCGGCATATGTAACGCTGGCGATTGCCGCAGCAACAGCCGCAGCTGCCTGCTGGATTGGACTTGACGGTGACCCGCCGGCACCGAACCCATCGACCAGCAGATCGCGAATGTTTCAAGTGCGCTGGGTGATCCTCATCGCACTGCTCACGTTCCTTGAAGTCGGCATCGAAAACACGACCGCGACATGGTTGGCGACCTATGCGCAGCGTGTTTCGCATGCCGGGACTGCACTGGCCGCCGCTGCTTCTTCGCTCTACTGGTGCGGTTTCCTTGCCTCACGCGGCCTCTTTTCTCTTGTGCTGTTACGCGCCGATCCCATGAAAGTGCTGTGGGGCGCGGTGATTGTGGGGCTGGGCGCTGCCGTGGTTCTCGTCAGCGTCTCTGAAGCGCATGCTCGGGATGCCGCCATGCTTTTGCTGGGAGCGGCCCTGGCGCCCATCTTTCCTTTGCTTCTGGCACGATTCTTCGCCGGCGCCGACGACTCCTCGAGCTCGCGATGGATATTGGCTACCTGCGGCTTTGGCGGCTCAGTTCTTCCGTGGCTCACGGGATGGATCTCAGCAATGGTACATAACATCCACATCGGCCTGGCCACCGTGCCCGCAGCGTTGTTTCTGATGCTTTGCCTGCTGCCGGCATTGCGCTTCGCTCCGCAGGCTTCGCCTGCAAATCCGCTAAGACAACCCTGATCAGTCATTGCCCGGCATTACCAGAACCTCAACGCCGCTTGAGGCGTCCTTGTTGCGGAAAACCTGCTCAGTCGCCTTCTGGAAATCCTCTGGCTTCGCATTGGGAATACCGGCGAAGGTCTGCGGATTGCGGTCGGTGAGTGGGAACCACGAACTTTGCACCTGCACCATAATGCGATGGCCGCGGCGGAAGGTGTGAAAGAGATCCGGCATGGAGAAGTTCAGGTCCGCCTGTTTGCCGGGCGTGAGCGCCTCTGGCTTCTCCCAGCTGTTGCGGAATTTGGCGCGAAACGGTTCGCCTCGGAGCAACTGCTGATAGCCACCCATGTGCAGTGGCGGCGCATCGATCACGCGCTTGCCACCGCTTGCCTGATCAGGATCGGGATAGTTCTCAGGATACACATCGATCAGCTTGACGACGAAGTCCGAGTCCGTGCCCGAGCTGGCCACCTTGAGCTTAGGGGAGATGGGACCGGCGATCGTTACGTCTTCTTCGAGAGGATCGGTTTGATAGACGAGCACGTCCGGTCGGTAGCTGGCGAAGCGCTGGTCATCGACCATGTAGCGCTGCGGGACGGTATCGGTGGTGTAGCCCACGAAGGGGACCGGGTGATTCGGATCGCTGACGTACTCGTCCACGCCCCTTGCATCTGCAGGCGGATCGAAGCTCAGCCTTCCGCCGGGATGGAAGTAGAGCGTTTTCGCGGAGGCCTCTTTGGGCGGCCATTCATCAAAGCGGCGCCACACATTGGTTCCGGTTTCAAAGACGACGGCCTTTGGCTGCGCCCCGGCGCTCTTGCCCTTCAGGTAGTGCTCAAAAAATGGAAACTGGATTTGCTCGCGGAAGTAATCGGCTGTCTTGGAATTGAATTGAACGTCGCCGAGATGGCTGCCATCGGTACGCGACCAGCCGCCATGCACCCACGGGCCTTCAACCAAAGTTGTGGGCGAATCTGGATTGAACTTGTTGATTGCGTAAAAGGTGCGATATGGGCCGCTGAGGTCTTCGGCGTCGAACCATCCGCCGACCACCAGGACCGCACACTTTACGTTCTTCATATGGCGCGAAAGATCGCGGGCCTGCCAGTAGCTGTCGTACGTGTCGTGACTGAACTGATCGTTGAAGAGCCAATTCGACCCCTTCAGGTACTGCTTTTCCAAGCTGGAGATGCTTCCGGCGCGCAAGAAGAACTTGTAGCTGTCGGGGGTGCCGTAGTCGAAAGGGACAGATGGCCTGGGCGTTTGCGGCTCGGTTTGGGGATGGAAGGATGGCGCATAAAACATGAAGTTGGCGGCCAACATGAAAGCTCCGCCGTGGTATCCATCGTCGCCCTGGAAGAGGTCGGTCATCGGGGCTTGGGGGCTGGCCGCGACCAGCGCTGGATGCGAGTCGATGATGGAAGCCGACGTGTAAAAGCCAGGGTAAGAAATGCCCCAGATTCCAACCTTGCCATTGTTGTTCGGCACATTCTTCAGCAGGAAATCGATGGTGTCGTGCGTGTCCGAAGCCTCGTCCACATCCTGAGGCGACTTCTTATCGTCGATGTGGGGGTGCATCTCGACAAATGCGCCCTCACTCATGTAGCGGCCGCGCACGTCCTGATACACGAAGATATATCCGGATTTCTGGAATTCCTCAGAGGGCCCGAGAGAGCGCGGATACTGGTCTTCCCCGTAGGGCGCGACCGAGTAAGGCGTGCGGTCCATCAAGAATGGATAAGGACCGCGATCATCAGGAAACGCGGACGGCTTGGGAACGTACACCGCGGTGAACAGGTGCTTGCCGTCCCGCACGGGGATGCGGTATTCGAATTTTGTGTAGTGCGAGCGGACGAAGTCGTCTGCGGGCACGGACTGCGCCTGTTGGGCCTGAAACGCGGGGAAGCAAACTGCAAACGCGAGAAAGACAAGAACGCAGCACCTGGGCCTGGACATCGTTAGTCTGGATCTCCTTTGAGCATCCAGACTAACCCACCAACGCGCGGCGCGTTGGCTACTCGAACCTATTGATCTGAATCCCCGTCCTTCTTTGCCGGTGCAGGCGCCTTTTCCTGGGGAGTCAGCGGCTTGGTGATGTCGTCCAGGTAAGCGGGCGTTCCTTCCACGCGCTCCAGGACGGGATAGCGCTCGCCGTCGTGATAATCGATCTCGGCATTCGATACAAAGGTGTCCGCTTGCACGATGAGACGAATGGGCTGCGTGTTTCCCTTGGCATCGCGAATCGCTTCCCGCAGATTGTCTGGAGAGTAGATCTTTCCATTGACTGCCAGCACTTTTTCGCCGGGCGCAAGCATTGCCTTATCGGCCGGGCCGTTCCAGCGCACATCAAGAATGGTTCCATCCCCGCCAATGCGCAGTCCGATCGAATACCAGCAATCTGGACCGCCGCCGCCGCGCCGTGCAAAGACACCGGTCAGCATCCGCTCCGAGGAGTTCGGCTTCTCCTTGTAAACCAGCTTGTATCCGCCCTGCTCAATTCCGGCAAGGTCGGCTCGTGGACGAACCTTGTCTACGCGGTCGTGCAAGAATGTGGCCCAGTCGTAGGGCAGCACCTGGTTCAGATCCTGTACCAGTTCATCGAACGTATAGGTAACAATGAGCGGACCCGTGTTTCCGCCTTTGGCGAGGAAGATCTTTTGAAAATCGTCGAGTGATTTTTGGTTGTTGGTCTTATTGCGGATCAGCGTGTCGGCATCGAGCCACAGCAGTTCGCCCTCCTGGTAGTAGTCTTGCCCGCGACGCCAGTTAGACCACGCAGGATTGCCCCCCCGCAACACGCTTGCGGCAATGGCAGTATCCTCAGTAGACCGCCAATCGCGTCCCGGCCGGTGGTCAAGTTCCGCCGCGCTCAAAGCCAGCATGTCACGATATTGAGCCTGCGACTTCAACCCCGAGCGCGCCGCCAGCACATTGCCCAGATACTGCGTCATGCCCTCGTAAACCCACAGGAGCGCGCCCTGCTGCGGCGTGGCAAAATCGGGCTGATAGAGCCCAATGGGACGGCGATACTTGCCGTTCCAGGAGTGCGTAAATTCATGCGACAGCAGATCGGACTCTGCGAGTTGGTGCGCGTCGTCGGCGAAGCCCTTTTCGCCCACGCCATTGTCCGAAGATTGCCCGTGCTCCAGGCCTTCGCCGCCGGCGATGTCAGAGAGCGTCAGCAGAAAATGGTACGCGTTGTAGTGATGCGAGGCGTACAGGGCGTCGGCCTCGCGCACCAGGTTGTTCAGGTCTGCAAGGACCGAGGGTCTCAGGTTTGAATCTGCGGGCTCATCCGAGGCCACGTCGATATAGTGTTTTGGCGAGACGGTCGGAGCCAATGCGAACTCATGGAAGTATTCGCCGGTAATGACGGGCGAGTCTTCCAGTTGCTCCACGTTGGTGGCAGCGAACCTTGTTGTGCTGCCGGCTGCAGGAACCGGCCATGATCCGGCTCCCTCCGGCTGCAATGCCGTACCGACGCCCCAGCCCGCCGGCACCTTCAGCGAAGGCTGGATGGGAATATCGCGCACGGGCGTGTGGGCAGGATAAAGCAAAAGCTTCTCCCACTCGAGCACTGCCATCTTCTGGCTCAAGCGCGCCGTCACAATGCAGTCGAGGTGCGCATGCAGAGTGGAAACCCCAGCTGGAATGTTGACGTGGAACTCATACATGTCCACATCGTCGCGGCGCCACTCAATCGCCTGGCCGTTAACTGAGAAGACGACTCCCGTAATGTCACTCACGGGACCAGTGGGCCGGTGATTGCCCGGGATCCATCGCGGCGTGGTTAGCGTCAACGGCCCGGGATTCACGGGCAGGTCCACTTCAGCGTGGTAAAGTTTGCGCGGCGCGTCGGTTAGATCCGCAACGATCTCAATGGCCTTCTTCTGTCCGTGGACGGGCAACGACACTGAGCCAATAATCAGGATGACAGCGGCCAGAATGTGAGCAGATTGACGAAGCATGCAGTCTCCAAGAAAAACAGGTTATCGCACCGAGGCCGCCTTGAGTCGGTTCTCGCTTAGGCGCGGCATCTACTGGGAACCTGAACGGAACCTCCGGTATCCCGCAATCCTCATTCCTCCCTTATGGCGGGCGTGATACAAGCATAGAATTGAGCAACAGCAATATTCCTTGCAATTCCAGACCGGCCAAAGCAGGCGGTACTGCATAATTGTTGATCGGCTAACCCAGGCCACTCACCGTTTTCCATGAGCGCCAGCCAGTCCATCCAACTCGATTCCCTTTTCGGTGAGTACCCCCTCGACCGCGCCTTCGATGAGATGCGAGAACCCAACGGAGACGTGCGGCCTGCGTACCGAGCCTTGGCCGAAACGCTCTTGCGGCTTCCCCGCGAAGAGCTGCAACGCCGCAAACAGTCAGCCGACCTGTCATTCCTCAACCAGGGCATCACGTTCACGGTCTATGGCCACGACGAGGGCACCGAGAAGATCTTTCCCTATGACCTGCTGCCCCGGCTGATCACTGCCAGTGAGTGGGACGAAGATCGAGCGCGGCCTCACCCAGCGTGTCACCGCGCTCAATCACTTTTTGCGCGACATCTACTCCGACGAGAAGATCCTCAACGAACAGATCATTCCGCGCGAGCTGGTCTACAGTTGCAAGCATTACCGGCGGCAGATGCGCGGCCTCCAGGTTCCACGCAACGTATACATCGCGGTCATCGGCTCCGACCTTTTGCGTATGTACGACGGCGAATTCGTGGTGCTTGAGGATAACCTGCGCGTGCCGTCGGGCGTGAGCTATATGCTCACCAACCGGCGCGTCATGAAGCGCACCTTCCCGCATTTGTTTCACAGTTACGGCGTTCGCCCCATCGAGCAATATCCGCAACTGCTCCTGGCCACTCTGCGCTCGCTGGCTCCTGAAGGCCGTCCCGAGCCAAACATCGTGCTGCTCACTCCCGGCGTGTTCAACTCCGCCTACTTTGAACACACTTATCTCGCCCGCCAGATGGGCATCGATCTCGTTGAAGGGCGCGACCTGGTCACACACGACAACATCGTGTACATGCGCACCACCGACGGACTCAAGCGCGTAGACGTCATTTACCGCCGGGTCGATGACGACTTCAGCGACCCTCTTATCTTCCGTGGGGACTCGATCCTCGGCTGCGCGGGACTCTTCAATGCCTATCGCGCCGGCAATGTGACGGTCACCAACGCCTTCGGCACCGGCCTGGCCGACGACAAGGCTCTCTACGCTTATGTTCCACGCATCATCCGCTACTACCTGGGGGAAGATCCCATCCTTCCCAACGTCGAAACCTACCTGCTCACCGAAGAGAAGGAACGCCGTCATGTCCTGGCTAATCTCGACAAGCTCGTGGTCAAAGCGGTTGGCGAAAGCGGCGGATATGGCATGCTGATTGGGCCGCACGCCACGCCGGCCAAGCGCGAGGAATTTGCCGCCAAATCGAAGCGAATCCGCGCAACTACATTGCCCAGCCCACGCTCGCTTTTCGCGTGCGCCCTGCCTCATCGGGAACCAACTCGAACCGCGGCACGTTGACCTGCGGCCCTACATTCTCTTCGGCGACAAGGTCAATATCGTGCCCGGAGGCCTTACCCGAGTGGCGCTTGGAAAAGGGCTCGCTCGTGGTCAACTCCTCGCAGGGCGGCGGCAGCAAAGACACATGGGTTCTGCACGTAATCGACTCTTCCCGGAACTGAGGAGACTGCGATCGATGCTCAGCCGTGTCGCCGACAGCCTTTATTGGATGAGCCGTTATCTCGAGCGAGCCGAGAATACGGTTCGCCAGCTCGATGTCACGTCGAGTCTCATGCTCGATCCCGGCGGCGCCAGCGCGGAAACGCGCTGGCAGCGCCTCGTCGCCTCTCTCGGCAATCCGAGCGTCGCTGGCTTGGAACGGCGATTTCGATTCCATGGCTCGAACGCTGATCTTCAACGACGAAAACCATTCCTCGGTCACATACTGTATCGATTTCTCCCGCGAAAATGCCCGCCAGGTGCGCGAAGAAATCTCCACGGAACAATGGCAACGGCTCAATCGCCTCTATCACCAGATTCATTCTCCCGCAAGCCGAGGGCCAGTTCTCTGCCAATCCCAACGACTTTCTCTCTTCGATCCTGGACGGCATTCATCTCTTCAAAGGCGTGAGCGATACCACCATGATTCATGGGCAGGGCTGGCAGTTCATTCGTCTCGGCTGATATCTCGAACGCTGCCTACGCGACCGCCACGCTGCTTGAGGTCTTTCAACCGGATCTTCTCGGAGTGCCCGAGCGGGAACACTCCGGCTATCAGTATCTGGAGCAGGTTGGGCCTGCTGCGTTGCTGCACCGCGTTTGAGGCCTATTGTCAGGTCTACACGGCCGATAATCACGCCCGGACCGCATTCTCGAATTCCTCCTGCTCAATCGCGACTTCCCGCACGCCATCCGCTACTCGGTCGACGGCATCTGTGCCGCGCTCGAAGCCATCCAGCGCGCCGGCGCCCGCCGTCCTTCTGAAGAACTCACTCCGCCATCGGCCGTCTTCACGCCATGCTCGGCTACACCACCGTCGTCGAGATTATCTACGGTGATCCCGGCGGCTTTCTGCACTCAATCCGCGAACAATGCATGCGCATTCACGAGTTCTTTATCGCTTTTACGTCCAGTACTCCATCCAGTCCGCCCTGGCAATTTAACGGTGTCATCCTGAAGGTGACCACGAGGATCGCTTTCGGAATTTTTATTCCATTCCGCCATCTCACCCGTTTCCGCTACTCCACAGCCGTCAGCGAAAGCATCATGGAAACGCGCATGCACCCGCGCTCCGACTCAACCAGCATCTGCCTCACTTTTTCGCTCTCGGTCAGCCCGCGCTGCCGCGTCTTCACGCTACCGCGACCATCTCGGCAACAATGTTCATCACTTCGATATCCCCGGCGATCACAACCAGCTTGTGATTATTGCCGAGTCGGTTGTGGAGCAACAGACGTTGCCGGATGTTCCCCGGTTCCTCTCACCCGATGCCTGGCAGCGCTCTCGACCAGTTGATCCGAGCCGGCGACTATTGGGAGATGCTCCTGCCCAGCACCTTTGCGGTACGAAACCCCGCGCTGCTCCAGCTTGCAGCCGAGCTGGAAGTCAGACGCCGCGACGATCCGCTCTCATGCTGGTACACGAACTCAACCAGCGGCTCTTCGACTACTTCGAATACGTGCCTCGCCATACCCGCGTCGACTCGCCCATCGACGAAGCCATCCTCAGCGGCAAAGGCGTCTGCCAGGACTTCGCCCACACCATGATCGCTCTGCTGCGCCATGTGCGTATCCCGGCACGCTATGTCTCCGGCTACCTCTACCGCAGCTCGGAAGACCACGACCGCTCCACTCCCGACGCCACTCATGCCTGGGTCGATGTGCTGCTCCCGCCATCTTGGCTGGGTTGGCTTTGATCCCACCAACAATCTCGTCGCGCACCACCGCCACATCCGCACGGCCATTGGCCGCGATTATCGCGATGTTCCGCCGACCCATGGCGTCTTCCGGGGCAAGACCGAGAGCGAGCTCTATGTGGCTGTCCATGTCGAAGCCGGCGATCAGCCGCCGGCCCTCGATCACAAGCTCCCCATCCCGGAGGACTGGTCGGTCCTGGTGGAGAGCGCGCAGCAACCTCCCGACCAGACATGCCCTCATCGCGCAAATTGCAACAAATGCAGCAGCAGCAGACTGATCTGTGACGGAACATGCAAACTGATGCGAACGGCAGAAACCTATGAGAAATACATTGAATCCAGGGCGAAATCATACAAAATGAATGGCAAGTAAAAAGAGCCTGCTACCGCCGACCCCGTTGACCCATCCCGGTTCCTATTCCAGCAGCTTTAGTGTCGCAGCTTCCTGGAATTGATCCCCGGTGGCCACGAACCATCTGCGATCTAGTCTCCGTCAGGGCGCGGCTTTTGGCTACCCAGTCCCGAGGCACGCTCAACCCCAAGCGGCTGCTCACAGCCGCAAATCAGCTTTTTTTCTGGAGGAACCGACGTGAAACGATCCCTCTGGGGATGGATGCTTTCGTGTATCCTGTCCACCACCATTCTGACGCTTGCCCAGACCGCAACCACCTCACTGCGCGGCACCAGTCAAGGATCCCGGCGGAGCCCTCGTCCCCGGCGCCAACATCACCATCACCGACAACGCATACGGCAAGGTCTTCAATACCACTTCAGAATACTGCGGGAGCCTATCAATTCGCGCAAATTCCTCCGGCCAAATACACCATCCGGCCTCCGCCGCGGGTTTCGGAAGTCAAAGACAAGGTCGCCGAACTCCTTGTCAACCAGCCCGCGACAATCGACTTCAATCTGACGATCGCAGGCCAACACCGTCACCGTGGACGTTTCAGGCGCGGCGCAGACCTTGAACACCTCCGACGCCTCGCTTGGCAACTCCGCCGATAACGGCAGAAATTCAGGCCATTCCCAGCGAAACGCGGAATGTTCCCGATCTGCTTTCCCTGCAGCCGGGCGTCCTTTACCTGCCCTCCGCTACCGGACCACCGACAGCCGCAGCGGCGCAGTGAACGGCGGCCGTTCCGACCAGGGCAACGTCACGCTTCGACGGCGTTGACGACAACGACCAGGTGGGCGGGTTTCGCCTTCACAGGCGTGCTGCGCCAGACCCAGGATTCGATCGAGGAGTTCCGCGTTACCACGGGCGACGCCAATGCCGACGCCGGCCGCTCTTCCGGCGCACAGATCAGCATGGTCACCAAGTCGGGAACCAACAAATTTCATGGCGCCGCGTACGAATATCATCGCCCCACCTTCACCGTTGCCAACGACTGGTTCAACAAGCAGGCCCAACTCAATAGCGGCCAGCCCAATATTCCCGGCAAGCTGATCCGCAACATCTTCGGCGCCGATGTCGGCGGACCCAGTCTCAAAGACAAGCTTTTCTTCTTCGGCAACTACGAAGGCACTCGCCAGGCGGAAAACCAACAGGTCAATCAGACCACTCCCACCGCTACCTATCAGGCTGGCCATCTCATCTATCCGGATGCCAAGCGGCAATACGAGTGAGCCGTCTCCGCAAGCTCAGTTCGCCATGCTCGACGCCGGCTTGCCAGATCTGCAACACCGCCGGCTACCCCAATCCGCCCGGAGGCAATCCCAACGCTCTCGGTCTATTTCAATTCGATGCCAGCGGCCAATGGAACGTACCCTGGGTGATGGCTTGAACACCGGGTCCTACTCGTTCTCCTCCCCGCTCCGTTTCTCAAAACACCACTATCGGTCGAATCGACTACGTCCCCTAACCGACAAGCAACGCATCTTCGTCCGCGGCAATCTGCAAAAGGACATTACTGACTATCGCAGAGCAGTTTCCCGGCCAGGGACCGACGAAACGTCCTCGAGGACAACAGCAAAGGCATTATCGCCGGACATACCTGGACCTCTCAGCCAGACCCTCGTAAACGACATCCGCTACGGATATGTCCGCCAGGGTTTCAGCAATCGCGGCGTCGGCAAGGGCGACTATGTCGTTTTCCGCTTCATAGCTCGATGCCACGGCGGAAACCCGCACCGAGATCACCAGCGTCCCGGTCAATAACATCGTCGACAACCTAAGCTGGATCAAGGGCAATCACACCATCGCAGTTCGGCGCAAACTGGCGGCTGATCCATCAGAACCACTCCACCGATGCGAATTCCTATCAACAGCGCCACGCACCAATCCCTACTGGCTTGGAGGCAATCCGCCGCAGCCGCGGCTTGATCGGGCTTGCCCGATGTCAACGGCAGGTTTCGGCAACTCCTACGAAATCGCCTTTGCCAACCTCGTCGGCACCGTCCCGCAGCTCACCGATGTCTCCAATTACAAACTCACCAGCGCCACGTCGGGCAGTGCGCTCGGCGACGGCGCGTTCGTCGACCGCGCACTTCAGTGCCAACGAGTATGAGTGGTTTATCCAGGATGCCTGGCGGGTCAAGCCCAATCTCACCATCACCTTCGGTGTTCGCCACACCATCCTGCAGACGCCCTGGGAGACCAAGGGACAGCAAGTTACTCCGACGATCGATACCCATTCCTGGTTTCATCAAACGCGAATCCGCCGCGCAGCAAGGCCAGATCTATGAGGCAGATCTTCATTTCGCCCCGGCGGGACACTTTTACAAAAAGCCCGGCTTCTGGCCAAAATCGAAAAACAACTTCGCGCCTCGCTTCGCCATTGCCTATTCGCCCGACACCAAGACCTCCATTCGCGTGGGCGCCGGCATCTACTACGACCACTACGGCCAGGCGCTGGTCAACATCTTCGATCAGAACGGCTCCTTCGGCATGAGTTCCTCATGTCAAACCCCGCGGGCATCTACGGGATCGAAGGCAGCGCCAAGCATCCCCCCGCGCTCGCGCTTTATCGACCGCCAGACGCTTTCCTGCCATCGACACTGGAGCGGAGCGTGCGCTCGACCGATCACGTTCCCCTATCTCTGTCCCCAGAACAACTTCGCCATCACCTGGGGCCTCGACAGCAAACTCAAGACCCCCTACGCCGAAGCCTTTGATCTGTCCGTGCAGACGTGAAGTTCGCGGCGGCTTCACCTTCGAGGCCGACTACGTGGGTCGCCTCGGCCGTCATCTTCTGCAGCAACTCGATCTCGCCGAACCCGTTGACTATGTCGATCCCGCCGGAGGCGGCGATTATTTCGCGGCCGGTAGCCAGTTCTCCAAGCTGGTTGACGCCGAACGGCGGTGATCCCTCGGAAGTACGCCAGCGTTGCTCACCATACCACATACTTCGAAAATGTCTTCCCGTTCATGGCGGGCTATGACTACGCAGGCGACAGCGCGACACAGGCCATCTACACCAACGAATGGGCTCCCTACCGCGCGCCAGTACGGAGCCACCACCGCTCTGCCGACATCGACTTCTACTGCTGCTACGGCTGCCCGGCCGAACTGGCAGTCGCAAGTTCTGGCAGGACCAGTTCTCCTCGCTCTACGCCCTTTCGACCGTCGGCATGAGCTATTACAACGCTGGCCAATCGTCCTGCGGCATCCCACCAGCCACGGTCTTACTTCGACTTCAGCTACACCTGGTCGCACTCCATCGACTGGGCTTCCGACACGGAACGCAGCAACGAGTTCGGCACCAATTCGCACCAATACCGGAGTCTTTCAGCGAACATGCTCAACACCTGGAAACCCTACCTCAACCGCGGTGCCTCCGATTTCGACACGCGCCACCTCATCACCGTCGACTGGGTGTACTCTGCTGCCTTTCGGCCGCGGGAAGGCCCTGGCTGGGCAGCGCCAACGGCCTTGTCGATGCCGTTCATCGGCGGCTGGCAATGGTCCGGCATCAACCGGTGGACCTGCGGCCTTCCACTTCAGCCTCACCGATCCCGGCTGGACCACCGACTGGCAGATCGGGAGCTTTGGCGTTTCAGCAGCCGGTCAAGTTGCGCCGCCACTTCGATTCAGGCGGAAATCCGCAGTTCTTCGATGCTCCCGATGCCATCAACAGCGGCATTGCGACGGCGGAGCTAATCCCCCGGGTACTCGGGTGCGAGCGGCAACGTCCGTTCTCCTATCCCGGAGAAGCCGGCAGCGCAATAACTTCCGCGGCGACGGCTATCTTCGACGTGGACTCCGGCCGTCACAAAACTGGGCTGATTCGCGAATATGGCGCTCTCAAATTTGCCTGGGAAATCTACAACGTCACCAACACCGTGCGCTTCGATCCCGCCTTCATCGGCGGCGGTCTCACCGGCGGGAACCTCGGCATAGCCAGCCCACTCTCACGCGTTCCCCGCCGCATGCAGTTCAGCCTGCGCTACGATTTCTAGAACGGCTCAATCGCGAAGACGGCCGGGAGAGCGTCTGCTCTTCCGGCCGTCTTCTCTTTTCTCTCGATCAATGATTTGCCGTTGACTTTGCTGACGTCGTCGGTGCACTCACCTGCTGCGTCTCAACTCTGCCTGGATTCGAAATAGTTGCCTCCGCGCCTCCCTCGTTCTTTACGAGAATCGAAATGCGCCTGTTTCCAGGGTCAAATGGATTCGATTTGACGCGCAGCATCTGATCGGCATAGCCGCGCACCTGGCTCACCTGATCGGCACGCACCCCATCCTGCTGCAGTAGACGCCGTGCCGCATTGGCCCTGTCCGCCGAAAGCTCCCAATTGCTGTATGCAAGATCGTTCGAATACGGCGCCGCATCGGTGTGCCCCTCGATCAGCAGCTTGTTCGGCAGCTTCTTCAACTCTCCTGCCAACAGCGCCAGCAGTTCCTGCCCGCTGGCGCTGAGCCGTGCACTGCCGCTCTCGTAAAATGTTCCGTTCTTGCCCTCCAGAAGTTCGATACGCAATCCCTCGGCGGTCATTGTGATCTCAATCTGCTTCGACAACTTTTCCAATTCTTTCTTCTGCAGAATCTGTTCCTCAAGCTTCTGCTTCAGGCGCTTCATCGCTTCGTCCTGGGTCACCGAAATCCCATTGCCGGACATCGTCGTCCCCAGCATGTTCGCCGTGCCCTTGGGATCGTTGAAGTATCCCGCCACCGCCTTCTTGATCTTGTCGCTCGCGCCCATCAGCCACAACACGATAAACAGCGCCATCATCGCCGTTACGAAGTCGGCGTAAGCCACCTTCCAGGCGCCTCCATGATGGCCTCCATGCTGCACCTTCTTCTTCACGATTATGATGGGTCGCGTCTTACTGGCAGTCGTCATCGCCGGTATCCTTGCCCGCCTCCCTACGCTGCAGCCGCCACCGACGCCTGGTCGGCGTGTCCCTTGCAGCTCTTTTCCATCTCGTTGAAGCTGGGCCGCACATGCGCCGGAATAGCACGGCGCGCCATCTCAACGGCAATGATGGGCGCCGCCCCTTTCAGAAACGACACCAGCAACACCCTCAGGACGTGCAGATAACTGTTGTGCTCCTCGGCAGACTTCGCCATGTTCGAGCTCAGGGGCCCCGCCACGCCATAGCACAAGAGAATGCCGAGAAACGTCCCCACCAGAGCCGCGGCTACCTTATGCCCAATCTCTTCCGGCGGCCCTCCCAATGCGCCCATCGTGATCACGACTCCCAGCACCGCCGCCACAATCCCCAGCCCGGGAAGCGCGTCCGCGGTCGTGGAAAGCGCGCTCACGGGTTCCGAGGCATCGTGATGATGCACCTCCATGTCCAGTTCCATCATCTGGTCCATGTCGTAGGGTTCCACACCGCCGGTGATCGCCATCCGCAGCGTGTCACACACAAAGTCGCGAGCCGCGTGATCGTTGAGAAACTCAGGATAGTTCTTGAACAGCGGACTGGCCTCGGGCTTCTCCACATCGTTCTCCACGCTGAGCAGCCCTTCCTTGCGAACCTTATTCAGAAATTGATAGAGCATCCGCAGCGTATCGAGGTAGCGCGTCTTGCCAACCTTCGACCCCTTGATGACACCGACAACGCCCCCGGCAACCCCCTTCAATATGTGCACGGGGTTGGCCACCAGCATCGTCCCGCTTGCCGCTCCGGCAATAATTAGCAACTCCGCGGGCTGGATCAGCACCGCAATGTGCCCTTTCTCCATCAGGAAACCGCCAAGAACGGCGAGGAAGACAATCAGGATTCCCAGAATCGCGATCATGCCTGCCTCCCCGTCGCCACCGTAACGTGGTTTCCGCCGGAATAGACGCTGTCTTCCATGGCCTGCCGCGTGCGTTTTAGCAACTCCGGCAACGGCTCGCCATCCTCAACTGCCGCAGCGCCGATGCTTACCGTGATCGAGATCCTGTCGCCCCACCAGCGAAAATCCGTCGTCCGCGCTAGCCCGGCCAGCGCCTGCGCCCGCTTTGCCAGAAGGTCGCCGAGGCCAGGCCAGGTGACCAGGAGGAACTCATCTCCGCTCCAGTTGCCGAGTTCCTCGCCAGAAAGCAAAGCGTTTGCCAGCGTGCGCTCCAGGGCGTCCAGCATTGCTTCCCAAGCGCGCACTCCATGGGTTTTGCGCAATTGCGAGCCTTGGTCGGCCTTGATCCACAGGATGGCCAGCGGTTCCCCACCATCCCGCCAGCGCTCGTATTCCTGCTCCAGGCGCTCGCGGAGATCCGCCTGCCCCTGAGCCGACTCGACGCCATCATCATCCTCTTCAGGCTGCGACAATGCCGCGCTTTGCTCTGCACAGTGGAAAACGGCGGCGGACCCGATCCGTTCGCCTAGCCCGTTGCGCAATACGATCCTGCGCGTCGCCAGGGGCAGATCGTGCCCGCAAAGATGTTGCGCATGCACCACAGGTCCGCGAAAGGCAAATCTGGCGTCGGGTTCGCCAACGGGACACTGCGCCAATGCCTCGAGAGGAGCGGGAACCTGCCTCCCCAGCACCCGCGCGACGGGATATCCGGTGATAGTCTCCGCAGCCCGATTCCAGAAGACGACCCGTTCTTCCTCATCGAGCAACGCAAGCCCCTCGCGATAGACCTCGAGAGCTGCCTCCACCAGTTCTGCACGATCCGCCATGCATGCCCCCACGGTCTTCATCGGCATCAGGCGGCGACAACTTCACCGGGCCGGGGTCGCTCAGTGAATCGGCCCTTGCGGAAAAGTCATCGTCTGCGGTTCCAGGTTGAGAGTCCCAAACGCCTGCTCGTACTGCGCCACGTTTTGCCCCAGCACGTTCCAAAGGGCCTTGGCCTGCTGCGGGCTCAGGTAGATCGCGGCGTGATTTTTGATCGTCACCTGTTCAGGCGATTCACTCGACGCCAGTCCGAACACCAGTTGAAAATCCCACATGCTGACGCGCACTTGAACACTGTTCGCATAGGTTTCGCGATAATCCGGCGACTGCGCCACATTCAATTGAGGCTGTGCATTTGGATTCATGACTCCCAGATTATCCCGCCGGGCATCGGGTCATGGGGCAAAGGCGGCATTCATTGGATCAACGCCAGCCGATGGTTGGTGCGGAAGGGGGGACTTGAACCCCCAAGCCTTTTGGGCGCTAGCTCCTAAGGCTAGTGTGTTTGCCATTTCACCACTTCCGCACTGATCCAAGTCTAGATGCAACCCTCACCCGGTGCAATGCAGCCAGGGCTTCTTCGCTAAAAGCGATGCCCCTGTGCGCCATACCTCTCAAGCCGAGGATTCAATCGAAATTGAAGGATCATGGCGAACGAAAACCCTTGCGACGGGGCGAGAATCGTATGCATCGAAATCACCCGCAGCGAAGTTTATGCCGAATAGTTGACAAGGAACGCTCGAAATTTGACAAGTCAGGTGCAATAATTGGGAATTAGCTTCCTGCCCGCGTGGGGGCTGCTGCTCCTATCCCAAAATGGCGAAATCGTCATATATCGACCCACGAACCGGGCATTCAAATCCCTGAGTGCACCGCTTAAACTTCACTAGCCCACTAGGAGGGCCATATAGATGCGCGCGCTGGTTACGGGTTCGGCAGGTTTCCTCGGTTCTCACATGGTCGACGCTCTGCTCGGTGAAGGTCACCATGTCCTCGGGGTCGACAACCTGCTCACGGGGAACTACCGCAACTTCGCTCATCTTTCCAACGAGAGTCGTTTCGAATTCGCCAAGCAGGACATCACGCATCCATTCGACCCCGGCAAGGTGGATCTCATCTTCAACATGGCAAGCCCTGCCAGCCCGGCTGACTACGCGACCTACGGCATTGAGACGCTGATGGTCGGTTCGCTCGGCGTGCGTAATATCCTGGAGATCGCCAAGAAATATGGCGCCCGCTTTCTGCACTGCTCCACCTCCGAGTGCTACGGCGACCCGCTCGAGCATCCCCAGACCGAAACCTACTGGGGTAACGTGAACCCCATCGGCCCGCGCTCGGTCTACGACGAATCCAAACGCTTTGCAGAAGCCCTGGTCATGGCGTATCTCCGCTACGAGCGCGTGGATACCCGTTTGGTGCGCATCTTCAATACCTACGGGCCCCGCCTTCAGGCCAATGACGGTCGCGTTATCTCCAATTTCCTCCGTCAGGCCCTCAATGGCGAAGATCTGACGGTCTATGGCGATGGCACTCAAACCCGCAGCTTCTGCTACGTCACCGACCAGATCGAGGGTCAACTCCGCCTGATGCAGTTGGACGAACATACCCCGGTAAACATCGGCAACCCTGAAGAGTTCACGATTCTGGAATGCGCCCGGGAGGTGCTGGCCGTTACCGGGTCGAACAGCAAGCTGGTATTCGAGCCGCTCCCGGAAGACGATCCCAAGCAGCGCCGTCCGGACATCTCCAAAGCTCGGCAATTGCTCGGCTGGCAGCCAAAGGTCGCTCTCGCCGAAGGGCTGCGCCTGACGCTGCCATGGTTCCGGGATCACACGGAAACGGCGCCTGCCGGCCCCTCCGAGGACGGCCCGGAGGATGACTCGGAAGAGGCCGCCTGAGCCGTCGCCGCAATCCTCCGTAACTCCTTCTCGAAATTCCAAGTGAGGAGCAGGAATTTCCTTCGCTCCTACCCCCTCCCCGGCCACGTCCAATAGCATTAGATGGGGGGCATCTTCCAGCTTTTTCCCGAAGCCATTGAGAGCGCCGCCGCATCTGGTTTGTAGGAAAGAGTTTCGCAAAACCATGAATCCGGTTCAAGTTAGTCCCCAGGCGTCATTTCAGGAGACGCTTTTAAGCGCCCGGCGCACCATGGTGCTGAGCGAAATCCTGAAAATTGCGCTGGACAGCTTCCGCGCCAGCAAGCTCCGCTTCGCGCTCACCGCTCTCGGCATGGTCATCGGCACCGCCTCCGTCATCCTGGTGGTCACCATCGGCATGACCGGCAAGCAGTTCATCCTCAGCGAAATCCAGAAGATCGGCACCAACGAGATCGCCCTCGAATACGCCGGCGCCGGCGCCGCGGGCACTGAGAACGTGATCTACAACGATTACCTGACCCGCGACGACGAAAAGGCTGTCGATGCTCAGCTTCCCGGCGTCGCCTACTCCTCGCCCGTTCTCGAGATGCACGCACGCATTGGCTTCGGCGGCGGCGTGGTCAAAGACACCCTGGTCCTCGGCGTCAGCCCCGAGTACAAGTACATCCGCAATCTGCTGGTGCCCTATGGACGCTTCATTGACGAGCTCGACGAAGAGGGCCACACCTACGCCGCTGTCGTCACCGAGACGTTTGCAAAACAGCGCTATGGCAACGTCGACTCCGCGGTCGGCCGCGAATTCGAGATCAGCGGCCTGCCCTTCACGGTCGTTGGTGTCTTCAAGCAGAGCGTGACCGACTTCGGGGAATCGGAGATTGCCGACGAAACCATCCTGATCCCCTTCTCCGTCGCACGCGTCTTTTACGGCTCGGACAATCTGAAGTTGGTCTACTTCTCCATGCGAAACATGAACGAGGTGGGCAGCGCGACCCAGGAGATCAAGCGCATCATCAAGGCCCGCCATCGTCCCAACTCCGTCTACACCACCACCGACCTGCGCGAAGTCCTCAGCATGGCGGCCACCATTTCCAACATTCTTACCGCGGTCCTTGTTCTCGTAGCCGCTGTCACCCTGGCCGTCGGCGGCGTGGGCATCATGAATATCATGCTTGCGACGGTGCGCTCGCGAATACGCGAGATCGGCATTCGCAAAGCTCTCGGAGCAACCTACCGCGAGATCAAGCTGCAGTTCCTGGCTGAGGCGATCATTATCTCGCTGACCGGCGGCATCGTGGGCACCATACTGGGGCTCATGCTACCGCTCTCGGTACGCTTCTTGACCGATTACACGTTGCCCATCTCACCTCTTTCCATTGTGATTGCGCTGGGCGCCGCGGTTGCCGTGGGCGTGATCTTCGGAACCGTTCCCGCTACCCGGGCCGCGCAGATGGACCCTGTGGAATCGTTGAAATATGAGTAAACATGATCGGCCGAAGGAACAGGACCAGGAAGAATCGCAAGGACCGAACCTGGCGCTTGTCTATAGCTTGGTAGCCCTGGGCCTGCTGGTAGCCATCGCTGCCGCTGCGTTCATTGTGTGGCCGTTTTACAGAGCGCGCTAATTGTTGGCTGGGCCGGCCTGAAGCGCCGCAATAATCCGCTCCGGATCGTAGACGCAGCCACCCCAAACGCCTCCGCTTGCCTGCACCAGTGCCGCCCAGATGCGCGTATCATCCGGTAGCGCCGGATGCGGCCTCAGATCCTCGCGCGGCGCCCGTTTCGCCAGACGTGTCGCCCCTTCCTCCGGGGTAAAATCACCTTCCGCGTCGCCGACCAGATCCACCGAGCCGGTCAGCCGCTCGCGATCGATGACAATCTCAATCTGATCTCCGTCGCGAACCTTCCCGACCGGACCGCCCGCCAGCGCCTCCGGCGACATATGCCCCACACATGCTCCCGTTGAAACACCGCTGAAGCGCGCATCCGTAATCACCGCTACGTGCTTGCAGTGCGGTAGTTGCTTCAGCGCCGACGTAACCTGGTAGATCTCCTGCATGCCCGCGCCCTTCGGCCCGCCGCAGATCAGCACCACCACGTCTCCATGCGCAACCTCGCCAGACTTGATGGCCTTGATCGCCCCCTCTTCGGTGATGAAAACCTTGGCCGGCCCCCGATGCCGATAGACATTCCCTTCATCGATAATCGAAGGATCGATCGCCGTGCTCTTGATGACCGAACCCTCCGGTGCAAGATTCCCCATTGGAAAGCAGACCGTTGGCATTAGTCCACGCGTCCGCGCGTGATCCCGCGTCATGATCACATCGTCCGGATCAACTCCGTCCTGCGCCTTCAACTCCCGCCGCAGCACAGCGCGCCGTTCGCTCTGCCGCCACCAATCCAGGCACGCATCCAGCGTCTCGCCGCTAACCGTCTTCACGGATGTATCGAGCAGTCCTGCCGCGCGCAGTTCCAGCATCACCTCGGGCACCCCGCCGGCCAAAAATACCTGCACCGTCGCAAACCCGCGCGGGCCATTGGGCAGCGCGTCCACCAGCCGTGGCACAGCGCGATTGACCGCCGCCCAATCCTCCACGCTTGGCCGCCGCAATCCCGCGGAAAACGCGATCGCCGGAAGATGCAGCAGCAGATTCGTCGATCCTCCAAACGCCGCGTGCAATACCATCGCGTTGCGCACCGCGGCATCCGTGAGCACGTCGGCCGCGCCAAGTTGCATCGAATGCAGCCGCAGCAGCGCCCGAGCCGAACGCCGCGCCGCATCCAGCCAGATCGGGTGTCCCGACGGCGCCAGCGCCGTGTGCGGCAGGGACAACCCCAGCGCCTCTCCAATCACTTGCGAGGTAGCAGCGGTCCCCAGAAACTGGCATCCTCCTCCCGGCGACGCACACGCGCGGCATCCAACCTCAGCCGCATATTCCAGCGTGATCTGCTGCTGCGCGAATCGCGCCCCGATCGTCTGCACTTTGCCCGCGTCTTCGCCGTCTTCAGGCAGCAGCGTGACGCCTCCAGGCACCAACACCGCCGGCAACGGCCCCGCAGACGCCAGCGCCATCATCATCGCCGGCAGCCCCTTGTCGCAGGTCGCAATGCCCAGCACTCCCTTGCGCGTCGGCAGCGAACGCATCAGCCGCCGCAGCACCGTGGCCGCATCGTTGCGATACGGCAGCGAATCCATCATGCCCGTCGTGCCCTGCGTGCGCCCGTCGCACGGATCGGTGCAAGCCCCCGCAAACGGCACCGCATGCAGCTGCTTCAACTCGCGCGCCGCCGCTTCGCGACCAGCAGGCCAACCTCCCAATGACCGCTGTGAAAACCCAGCGCAATAGGCGTTCCGTCTTCCGCGCGCAGCCCGCCGTGCGTGCTCAGGATCAGGAACTCAGGATCGAGCAGCCGCGCCGGCTCCCAGCCCATCCCCGCATTCTGCGTCAGTCCAAACAAGTTTCCTGACGGCGCATTCAGCAGCATCTCCGCCGTAATCGGCAGAGACCCCGAGGGCCCCCGCGCGTGCGTGGCCACGCGATAAAGATCCGCAGGGCTGTCGAGCACCGAGCTCGCATCAAGCTTCATATCTGCTATTGTGCGCCCCCCGCTGCACTCTGAGGCACAGACGGAGGCGCGGGCTTCAGTTCGAAATGCATGCGGCACCGGCGCGGCCTCCGCGTAAATCGAATCCTCCAGTGAATTCTCGAAGGCCTGCATGCGGTCAGCGCCATCTTCCACACCCGTGTCAGCCTTGCGCACGCGCATGCGGAGATGAATGTAATGGGCCTCGTCGCGGTCCCGCACCATCCAGCTCACGCGCTGCGCCTGCTGCCGCATCGGCGTGTTGTACTCGGCCAGGTTGATGCCGCGTTCCAGCGTCCTCGCTGAGAACGTGCCTATCCGCATGCCCGTCGATCGTCAACTTGTACTGCCCCGCACTCCAGCCCCGTCACCCGCAGCGGCTCCTGGTTCAGCGCCTGCTGGATATCGGTGATTCGCAGCAGCAAGTGCCAGTCCCAGCGTTGCTCGAGATCAGCGGCAGCGGCAGTCCATTCTTCGATCTCGCGTCCAGCGCAAAGCATCGCCATCCTGCTGCCAATCGCTCGACCGTCGCGTTCTCGCTCATCGATTGCTTTACCGTGCCGCGCATCGATCGTCACGCTCGACACCAGCGCCGGCGCATTCCATCCCTTCAGCAGCGCCTCCGCCATCACCCAATGCGCCACCGGTCAGGATGCACGCGATCGGGCATCAGCAGCTTCGCCACTGCCGGATCCATCGCCTGCGCCTTCTCGAGCGCCGCCACCACAGGCGGATTCAGGTTGACGAAGGCGGCGCCGTACTTCTGCGCCAGCTACCTTATCGATCTCCGCCAGTGCACCATCGACCGCGTTATATCCGCCCGGAAACCTGGGCGGCGCGGTCACATCGTCATAAGGCGACGGCCCCAGCAGCGTGACCCGCGCTCCCGGCGCATGCTCGTGAATCGAATCGAGAATGTGCTCGTAGCCCTTCACGTACGCGCTCTCGATCTCCGGCGTGGTCGCGCGATAGCTGCCGTCGTTCATCCCCAGCATGATGCGTGACGACCGTCGGCTTCTCCGCAAACACATCGCGCTCGAGCCGCTGATCGATTGGCCCGCCGCCGCCGCCGGTCACGCGATCGCCGCCCACGCCCGCGCCATAGAAGTGCACCCGCATGTTCGGAAAGCGCGTCACCGTGTACAACTCCACGAACTGGTTGTAGTAGGTTCTGCTCGGTGATGCTGTCGCCGTAGAAGACGACCGTGTCTCCGCCCTTGAGATAGAACCCGTGCGCACCTCCGCGTTCGGCTCGACGGGTGCGGTCGCCACAGCCACCAGCGAGTCCGCGCAGCCGTAGTACAGAAACCACTGGCTCGTGAAGTACACCAGCCCCTCGGCAAATGTCGTTCCCGCCGCATACTGCCCGGTCTTCTCGTAGGGCAGCTCCGGCTTCAGCACCGGCGCGTCGGTCTGCTCGATCAGGTGCTTCGGATCCTTCGCATCGAACAGCGCCTCGCCCGCCGCATACGCATTCGGACCCAGCGCCGGATCGCCGCCGCTCTCCGCATTCTTGCCGTTGTAGAGCACCACGATGCCCTTGTCGGTCAACACCGGCGGCGGACCCGTCTCGGGAAACGTGCTGTCGAAGTGCCCTGCCCGCGGACGCAGCAGTTCCACCGGCGCGCCGCTTCGCATCCTCAACCGGCGTCCAGTGAATCAAATCATCCGACGTCGCGATGTGGATGGCGCCCTCGCCCCAGTACATCCAGTACTTGCCGCTCGATCTTCGCCGCGATCAGCCGGTCCCTTCTCCTTGTCCAGCCGCGTCACGATGCCCGCCGACTTGTACTTCAGGATGCGCATACTTGCCGCCCGCCGCAGTCAGGAACGCCGGCCCATGCTTGGTCCAGTGGGTCAGGTCGCGTCGAAGTCGCAATGCCCACCGAGTAGGTCTTCGCGATTCCACTGCGTGTAGGTCAGCACATAGGTGCCGTCTTCGCGCTCGACGATGCGCGGATCCTCGACCCCGCCCGGCCACTCGCGCGCCTTCTGGTCGTCTTCGGCCGGAAAGAACACCGGCTCGGCGCGGCGCGTGAAGTGAATGCCGTCCGCGCTCTCCGCCAGCCCCAGCCGCGAGGTGTGCATCGCCGATCTCCATCGTGCCCGAGTTGTCCTCGGCGCGATAGAGCACATACACCTTGCCCGTCGCGCACAATGGCCGCGGGGTTGAAGGTGTGCAGCGCCTCCCAGTGCGCCGGCGCCTTCAGAATTGGATCCGTAAATGTCGATTCGCGGCCGCGGCGTGATCACCGGATTTCCGCTCGCCGGCCGCGTGAATGGCCCAATCACCCAGGGCGAGTCCTGCGCATGCAAAGCTCCCCGCACCTAAAACAGCGACCATCAACCACAGCGTCTCTTTATTCATCCCGAATCGATCCCTTCACTCCGTCACGGGCTGGCAACGTCACAATCAACCCGCCTCATATTAACCAACGCAAAACCCAGCTAAGAGCCAACCGCTCAAAGCTAAGAGCTGCCTTCAGTAAAAGCTTAGCGCCGCATCGCCCTGCTGCAGCAATCCGCGTGCGCACCAGCGCGCCGTAGCTCTTCCAAGCTCCTCCTTGCGCCGGTGTTCGGCAATCACCACCGCACCCACAGTCAGCGTGCCCGCAGCCGCGCCGCCCAGCAGCCCCAGCGCCGCCGCATACTCCGCCTCCGCATCGTAGGGCGGATCGAGAAACACCACATCGAATCCGGCGCCGCCCGTGCCACGCCGCAGATACGCCTTACACGCTCCCGCGTTGACACTCGAATTCCCTTCGTCAATTCCCAACCTGCGCCAGATTGGCCCGCAACACCTTCAAGGCCGCCGCCGCCCGCTCCACAAAAACCACCCGCGCCGCTCCCCGGCTCAGCGCCTCGATGCCCACCGCTCCCGACCCGGCATACAGATCCAGAAACGCCGCGCCCTCAATGCGCGGAGCCAGCACATTGAACAGCGTCTCGCGCAGCCGGTCGCTGGTAGGCCGGGTCGCCAGCCCCGCGGGAGCCTTGCAGCGTGCGCGAGCGAAATGATCCCGCGATGATGCGCATCGCCCAACAGCATACGCGAGCGCGCCCCAGCCAGCTCGTTCCGGACAGCGCCAGGATTCCGTGCCACGCCCACGCGGCCAGCAGTTGGCCGCATGGGCTGGATTGCACAAACTTCCCCAACCTGGCCCCAATTCCGCTCAGTCCCTGACACAAAAGTTGAATAGCCAGCTCCGTATGCCTGACCCTCTACAATTAGTTGCATGCGTGGATGGTCAATCCCGCTGGGCCGCTGGATGGGTGTGGAATTGCGCATCCACACCTTCTTCCTGCTGCTCGCCGTGGTCTGCCTCGGCCTGGGCGCCTCTGATGGCGCCAGCACCCCTTGCTGCGTGGCTTCGCCTCTTTCTGGTTCTCTGCGTGGCCGTCGTGGTGCGCGAAATCGGGCGTCTCCTCGTCGGCGCCTGGCTTGGCCTGCGCCTGCGCGCCATTCTCCTGCTGCCCATCGGCGGCCTGTTCGCCTACGCCAACCCTGAAAGCCAGGAAAACGCCAACCAGGGCGTCGGCCAGTTTGCCCTCGCATTCGCCGGCCCGCTGGCCAATGGCGCCACCGCCCTGGTCCTGGCAGCCCTCTTCCTCGGCGCCGGCTGGCAACTTCAACCTCTTCAGCCAGCCCTGGATCACTTCCGCCTACCTGCTCCGCAGCATGGTCTGGATGCAGGCCGGCCTCGGCGCTCTGCATCTGCTGCCCGCCTATCCGCTCGATATGGGCCGCCTGCTGCGCGGCAACTTCGCCCGCAAGCACGGCATCGCCCCCGCCGGCCGCGCTGCCACCGGCCTCGGCCAGTTGCTGGCGCTCGCCGCCATGGTCGGCGGCATGCTGCTGCACAGCCCATGGCTCATCATCGCCGGCTTCTTCATCATGATCGGCGCGCAAATCGAAGACCAGGGCGTCTTCTTCCAGTCCGTGGTCGACACCGTGCGCATGCGCGAAGTCATGCTCACCGACTTCGCCACCCTCTCGCCCTCCGACACGCTGGCCGACGCGCTCGTCCCGCTGCGTTCATTCGCTTGCAAGAAGACTTCCCCGTCGTGCGCGGCCCCCAGCTGGTCGGCATCGTCTCCCGCCAGCGCATCGTCGACGCCCTGCGCAACGACGGCAATGGCTACGTGCAGTCGGTCATGTCGCGCGCCTTCCAGGTCGCGCGCCCCGAAGACACGCTCGGCACCACCATCCGCCGCATCACCGCCGGCCGCGGCCTCTCGCTGATTCCCGTTACCGAAAGCGGCCGCGTCGTCGGCATCGTCAGCGTGCAGAACCTCATGAGTTCCATGACCCTGCTGGCCGAGCAGCGCCGCTACGAGCGCGAAGAAGCGCCTGAATAGAAGCGGCCGCAGTCTGTGGTGAGCATCCCCACTCTCTTGCCAATCCTTGATGTGAAGCCTTGCCATTCCTTGATGTGAAGCATCGCCCTCCGGCAAGGAGAGGTGTGAAGATCGCTTCATGTCATCGTGGCGCCTTCTGGGCAAGCTGCCTCCCGCGCGCGGCCGGGAACAAGTGAGGGCGCAGTTCCTGGAAGACTGGAACCCGTGGGAGAAGCCTTGGATTCCCTCTCCTGATCCCGCCATTGTCCTGATGGACCCCGATAATCCAGCTCGTTGCCGGCACGTGCCCATCTATTCCGTCGAGCAAGACGGCACCGTTTTGACCTTCGGCGCCGAACTTGCCCCGTCCGGCGCGTGGCGCTTCTACGTCCCCGCATCTCCTAAAGATCCTTCTTCGTTCGAAGCCTCCTCCGCGAAACATGAGGGCTTTTGGCGCCGGTCTCGAACCGGCCCCGCCGATCTCCCCTGGCCCCAACCCGATGAGATGTGGGGGGCGCGCACCTCCTTCCTGATCGCGCTCGACCGGATTGAAGCAAATGCTGAACGAATCCCTTCCCGAGGCTTTTCCTTTTGCCGCTTATGCCACTGCCGGAACGGCAGCCGCAGCTACCGTTCCGCAGACTGGGAATGGCCTGAAGGATTTCGGCACTACATCGCCAAACACCAGGTCCGGCCCTCCGCGCGATTCGAGCAGTTCATCCGGATCGATGCGCTCTTCGGCAAAGGATCGGGCCGCGCCTGAGATCGACTATCGTTGAATAAGCCCCATACCCGAAGATTCGCCCCTCGCACCCGGCCTGTATCTTGTCGCCACGCCCATTGGCAACCTCGGCGACATCACCCTGCGCGCGCTCGACGTGTTGACAGCGTCGACCGCATCGCCTGCGAAGACACGCGCCAGACGCAGAAGCTGCTCAACCATTTCCAGATCGCCACGCCCACCGAAAGTTGCCACGAACACAACGAGCACGAGCGCTCCGCCACCCTGGTTCGAGCGCTCCAGGAAGGCGCGCGCATCGCCCTTGTCACCGACGCCGGCATGCCCGGCATCAGCGATCCGGGCACTGGCTCACAGCTGCTGCGATTGCCGGCGGCGTGCCGGTTTTCCCCATTCCCGGCGCCAACGCGGCCCTCAGTGCGCTGGTCGCTATCCGGCCTGCCCACCAGCGAATTTCACTTCCTCGGATTCCTGCCGGAGAAAGCCGGCGCCCGGCGCACGCGCATTGAAACCCTGGCCGCCGGCCGACGAATCCGGCACCCTCGTCTTCTACGAGGCCCCGCATCGCATCCTCGACACCCTGGCCGATCTCGAGCCGTCTTTGGGGCCGACCTCCGCGTCGTCGTGGCCCGCGAACTCACCAAGCTGCATGAAGAGTTCCTGCGCGGCACGGTGGCGAGGTGCGCACGGCACTTGCCGCCCGCGATCCGTTCGAGGCGAAATCACGCTGCTGGTGCAGGCGCCGGCCGAGCGGCCCGCGAGTGCCGCGGCCAAAAGAAAAGATCGCGGACCGGGTGGCCCGGATCGCAGCGCAAGCCGGCATCGATGAAAAGGAAGCGCTGAAGCGTCTGGCGCGGGAACTCGGGCGTTCGAAGAGCGAACTGTATCGCGAGCTGCAACGCGAGCGCGCCGCGCGCAATCGATAGATCCGCACGAATCCCCGGATCGCCGGGCTGCTTCGTTCGTGCCGTTCGCCCGCCGGGGGGCCTGGCCTCGATCTCATCGATCAGGGACGTCAGTTGATCCCGCTTGCGCGGGCTCATGTCGAGAAAGCGAATGCCGACCGTGAACTTGTCGTGGACCGCCTGCATCACTCCGCCAGCCGGAAGGAAGCCCGTCGAGCTTGAACTCGGTTTCGACTCTCCGGTAGATTCCCACCGGGAACCTTTCGTTGGTGCGGATGCGGCAACCGCTCATGCTGAGATCCAGAAGAGCGCCCGAGATTCGCGACCCGCAGATCCACCAGAAACACGGTCGCCACCGAGGGCATAACGTGGCGCGCTCAAGCCCGTCGGTCCTCGGCCTGGCTTTTCGGCTATGCTCCGATCAGCGCAACCACTAGCCTCTTGCGCCGGCCGGAGCCTTCTCCAATGTCCGTCCGCCAGCTCCCATGGACGCTGCGGGTGCGGCCTGAGGAACTTCCCGGCCCCGCAGCCGGTCGTACTGATACAAATCGCTCGTCGTGCCCAGCGACTCGTTATACAGCCCCATCGCCCCAGTGACCTGGTTCAGCTCCTCGGTGAACTGCATGAATGGCATGCAATTGGCCGGCCGTCGCCGGCAATTCATACTGGGAGGTCTTAATGAACTTCTGGTAGCCGCGATCGAGCAGCCGCGCTATCTCCCCGCGCACCACGATCCCCGGCGTCACCGCCAGGCCCGCGCCGCCGCTTTCCAGCGCTCGTCCGTCCCTGCCCGGAACCAGCACCGCCGCCACGCCATTCTTGCTCACCAGCATCGCCGTTCGCGCGGCCTTCGAAGCGCTTCACCTCGAACGAGTGAGCGCGCAGCGCGTCGAGCATCTGCTAAAACTCGCCGTGCTTCTGCTTTCGAGCCATCGCATCCAATTCCCGTCTGCGAGGATAGAGCCAGAGGCCCGGCTTCCCCGCCTCGCATTCCCAATCTCGCATACTGGAGCGCTCCGCAATCTCATCCATGACCGCTACGCCGCCCAGCTCGGCTCGTCCGTCTACCGAACGCATCGGCAACACGCCTCTGATCCGCCTGGACCATCGCCCGCGACCTCCCCGGCACTCGAAGGCCCATCACCCTCCTCGCCAAAGCCGAGTGGGCCAACCCCGGCGGCAGCGTCAAAGACCGCGCCGCCGCCTCCATGGTCCGCGACGCGCAAGCGCGCGGCCTGCTCACCCCGGGCAAAACCCTCCTCGACGCCACCAGCGGCAACACCGGCATCGCCTTCGCCATGCTCGGCGCCGCGCTCGGCTTCCCAGTCCACCTCGCCATGCCCGCCAACGTCTCGCCGGAACGCAAGCGCATCCTCACGGCCTACGGCGCCACCGTCGACTGGACCGACCCCGACCGAAGGCTCCGACGGCGCCATCCGCCGCGCCCGCGAACTCGCCGGCAACGACCCCGAGCATTTCTTCTACGCCGACCAATACTCCAACGACGCCAACTGGCTCGCCCACTACCACACCACCGGCCCAGAAATCTGGAATCAGACCGCCGGCCAGGTCACCCACTTCGTCGCCGGCCTGGGCACCAGCGGCACCTTCATGGGCGCCACGCGCCGCCTCAAGGAACTCAACCCCGCCATCCAGGCCATCAGCTTCCAGCCCGACTCGCCCTTCCACGGCCTCGAAGGCATGAAGCACATGGGCACCGCCATCGTCCCCGCCATCTACGACCCCCACCTCGCCGACCGCAATCTCGAAGTCGAGACCGAAGCCGCCTACGCCATGGCCCGCCGCCTCGCCCGCGAAGAAGGCCTCCTCGTCGGCATCTCCGCCGCCGCCGCCGTCGTCGCCAGCCTGCAGATCGCCCCGAAGAAGCCGCCGCCGGCCGCTGACGCCGTCATCGTCACCGTCCTCCCCGACTCCGCCGACAAATACCTCTGCGACCGCTTCTGGGACGAGCCCGAAGACGAAACAAGCTACTCCATCTAGGGCTTCACCCCGACACGCCGCCCACCCGACCCCGTCGGCATTTGCACGCGCGTTGATCAGTTTTGCGCTACTGCCGCTCAAAGACGGTCACGTCCTTGACCGTTTGACCGGAGGGCAAAAGGTGTGTCGAAGCGACGGTCATCGTCTTCTCGTCAGAAGAGAGGTCGCGCACTTCCGTCTCCACCTTTTGCCCATCCTTTGCGTAGGCCGAGGTCAGAGTGTTTGCCTTGCTGGTCGTCACAACCGTCACACCCGGCAAGTCAGCAGCGTGCTGATGACCATCAGGGTTGATGTGGGCCACCGTGTTCTCGCGGCTGCCGTCTTCGTGAATGGCGCGGTAATCAATCCGCAGCCCATCCTTGTCCTCCGTGATCGTCTCCACAGCCTCGCGCGGAGGGATACTTGCCTGGTAAATCGTCTCCATCGGCTTCATTTTCCAGGTGTGTGCATAAGGGCTGTGTTCCTTTGAGAGCAACGCGATAACTAATGCCACAATGCCTACACCCACCGCGACGTACGGGGCTGATTTCTTGAACCCCAATAGGGTCGCCAGCGCTCCGCCCGCTCCCCCCACCGTGACTGCCACAAAGACAGCGTTTCCCGCCTGGCTGTGAAGTGTTCGAATGATCGCGTCGGTCGCGCCGGCGGCCTGCTGTTGCGAGATGGGCAGCATGGCAACGTGTTCGGCCACCTGGGCCTGCGACACGCCCTGAGCAAAGGCAACCACCGTCGTCGTACCCGTCCACCAGCCGAGGGCACTCTTCGATCGGGCGAATAGTCCCGGTGTGTCGGGATCCGGTGGCGTCTTCGCAGAATTGACCGCCGTCGGCTTGACCGTAACGTTCGGCATCACCTGCAGGGAAGGCAGCTTCGACCAATTGATCGCGGAGTGCATCCCCAGCTCTTGTGCCAGCCGACCTATGTACTTCCCGTCCCCAAGGACGGCGCCCAATGGCTGCAGCACGGGCGGGGAGACAACCGGGGCGCTCCCTTGTTTAGCCGCCGATTGTGCTGCCGGGTCGTCAGCGAGAGGATGCGGCGCGGTGTAAACCCTGATTTCCGGGGCAATGATCATTGCAGTTCCTTCCCAACGACAGACTTCATTTGGAAGCGAGGATAGTCCCATGCATGGTGTCGCGCAACGGCGATAACGGCGAACACTCCGCGCGTCTCTATCGTGGCCCTTACTCCTTGCGACTTCTCGATCCCGATATTTTGACCATCACATCTTGACAATCATCATGAAGAAGCGTACCGTCCTCTTCCATGAGCGACCCCAATACCGACGTCATCCAGGGCACCATGGACATGCTCATCCTCAACACCCTCAGCCTCGAGCCCATGCACGGCTTCGGCATCGCCCGCCGCGTGGAGCAGGTCTCCCGCGGCGTATTCAAAGTCAACCCCGGCTCCCTGCTCACCGCCCTCAAGCGCCTCGAACGCGCCGGCTGGCTCAATTCCGAATGGCGTCAGACCGACAACGCCCGCCGAGCCAAGTACTACTCCCTTACCCGCGCCGGCAAAAAGCAATTGGAGATCGAAACCGCCGATTGGGCCCGCCGCGCCTCGGCCATCGCTCGGCTCCTCCGGCAGGAGGCCTGATCCCATGTCTCTCGTCCGGCAGCTCACCGGCGGCCTTCGCGGCCTCTTTCATCGCACCCAGCACACCCGCGAAATCGACGAAGAGCTCCAGCAGTTCTTCGACGAAGCCGCCGACGACGCCCAGTCCCGCGGCCTCTCCGCCGAAGAAGCCCGTCGCGCCGCCCAGCGCCAGATCGGCAACCGCAGCGCCGCCGTCGAACAAGTCCGCTCCTTCGGCTGGGAAAACACACTCCGCGAATTCCTCGCCGACCTCCGCTTCGCCGCCCGTCATCTTCGCAGCAATCCCGGATTCACCATCGTCGCCACGCTCACGCTCGCCCTCGGCATCGGCGCCACCACGGCCATCTTCAGCGCCGTCAATCCCGTCCTCTTCCAGCCGCTTCCCTATCCGCAGTCCAGCCGCATCATGATGGTGTGGAACACCTACCAGGGCGAACGATTCGAAGCCGCGTTCGGCACCTTCCGCGAACTCCAGCAGCGCAGCCGCTCCTTTGACTCCATGGCCATCTTCGAGCCCTGGCAGCCGGCCTTCGTCACCGGCGCGCAGCCCGAGCGTCTTGAAGGCCAGGCCGTCAGCGCCAGCTTCTTCCACGTTCTCGGCATCGCTCCCTCGCTCGGCCGCGACTTCCTCCCCGCCGACGACCTCGTCAACGGTCCCGCTGTCGTCATCCTCAGCGACCGGCTCTGGCGCCGCCAGTTCCATGCCGACCCATCGATCATCGGCCGCGCCGTCAAGCTCAGCGACACCAACTTCACCGTCATCGGCGTCATGCCCGCTAGCTTCGACAACGTCCTCTCGCCCACCGCGGAGCTCTGGACCACCGCGCAATACGACCCCAGCCAGCTCACCACCGCATTCAATACCTGGGCCTGGGGCGACCATCTCCGCATCATCGCCCGCCTTGTTCCCGGCGTTTCGCGCCTTCAGGCCGGCGATGAACTCAACGCCATCGCCCGCACGCCGTGGCCGCAATTTCCCCGGCCGCGCTGGGCCTCGCTCCGCGACGGTCTCCTCGTCGACTCCCTCCAGCAGGACATCGCCCACACGGTCAAGCCCGCCCTGCTCGCCGTCCTCGGCGCTGTCTTCCTGGTCCTCGCCATCGCCTGCGTCAACGTCATCAATCTCGTGCTGGCACGCAGCGCCCAGCGCCGCGGCGAATTCTCTGTGCGCGGCGCTCTCGGCGCATCCAAGCCCCGCATCCTCCGCCAGCTCATCACTGAGAGCCTCCTGCTCGCATTCCTCGGCGGCGTCATCGGCATGGGCGTTGCGCTCGCCGGCATTCGCGCTATCGTCGCCCTCAGCCCCGCCGGCATGCCGCGTCTCAACGCCGTCGCCTTCAGTCCCGCCGCCTTCCTCTTCGCCCTCGTCATCACCACCATGGTCGGCATCCTCGCAGGACTCGTGCCCACGCTTCACATCACGCGAAACCACCTGCAAGTCGGCCTTCAGCAGAACTCGCGCCGCGCCGCCGGCGGTCACTCCCTCGCGCGCCGCGGGCTCGTCATCAGCGAAGTCGCCCTGGCTCTCGTCCTCCTTGTCAGCGCCGGCCTGCTCCTCCACAGCATGAAGCGCCTCCTCGCCGTAGATCCTGGCTTCGACCCCTCGCGCCTCCTCACCCTGCAGGTCCAATCGTTCGGCCGCCGCTTCGACGACTCCCCAACAAACGCCAGTGCCGGCACTCATGCGCGCTGGCAGTTCTTCCAGCAATCCCTCGACACCGTCCGCCAGATTCCCGGTGTCGAGCAAGCCGCCTTCACCAGCCTCCTGCCCCTCAGCGACGACCCGCAGGTCGACGCCATCTACGGCGCGCGCTTCGAGGGCGACAATCCACAGGGAGGACGCAGCGTCTTCCGCTATGCCGTCAGCCCCGGCTACTGCCAGGCCATCGGCATTCCGCTGCGCACAGGCCGCTTTCTCGACGAGCATGACAACGCCGACGCCCCGCACGTGGCCATGATCAGCGAATCGCTCGCGCGCGCCCACTTTCCAAAAGGTGACGCGCTCGGCAAGCGCCTCAAGGTCGGACCCGACAATCAACCATGGTTCACCATCGTCGGCGTCGTTGGCGACGTGAAACAGACTTCCCTCGCTCTCGATGAAGCCGCCGCCGTCTACATCCCCAACCAGCAGTCATGGTTCGCAGATAGCGCGCTCTCCTTTGTCGTCCGCACGCGCGGCGATGCTGCCTCCCTCGCTCCATCCGTCAAGCGCGCCATCTGGTCCGTCGACTCCACACAACCCATCGTCCGCCTCATGACCATGAGCCGCATGATGGACCTCGGTGAATCCGAGCGCCAGTTTGTGCTGATTCTCTTTGAGACCTTCGGCCTCGTCGCGCTCCTGCTCGCCGCCGTCGGCATTTACGGCGTCCTGTCCGGCTCTGTCACCGAACGCACCCGCGAAATCGGCGTCCGCGCCGCGCTTGGCGCCACCCGCCGCCAGCTCCTCACCCTTATCCTCGGCGATGGCATGCGCCTCGCCTTCATCGGCATGGCCATCGGGCTCCTCGGCGCCCTCGCTGCCAGCCAGGCACTCGCCACGCTGCTCTACGGCACCTCGCGCCTCGATCCTGCAAGCTGGCTCGGTGTCCTTGCGCTGCTCGCCGCCGTCGCCATCCTCGCCTGCGCAATTCCCGCATGGCGCGCCGCCCGCGTCAACCCCGCCACAACCCTCCGCGCAGAATAGCCGTTGCAGACTCCGGTCGCCGCCCATTCCGTGTATCCTTGACCTCTTCCGATTCCCCCCGGAGGGGCGTGCCCCCATGGCCCACGGCATCGACAGCGACTACGCCTGGCTCAAAACCCACCTTGAATTCGCCAAAGGTATCTCCTCGCGCGAACTGCTCGCCCGCGAAGTTACTGCCTCGCTCAACGACCGTATTCGCACCGGCAGGCTTCCCTACACACTCGGTATCTTCGGAGGGTGGGGAACCGGCAAAACCACCTTCCTCGCCATGCTCGCCAAAAACCTGGAGCAGCACCGCAACCGCAACGTCGTCTATTTCAATTCCTGGAAATACGCCGGCTTTATGGAGATCGTGCCGGCGCTCATTTTCAAGATCCTCCAGTACGGCGCAATCGGCTCCGGCGAGCAGCGCGACGAAGCGGCCCGCCGTGTCATCCTCGCCCTCGGCAAAAAATACTCTGACCAGATCGGCGAATGGGCGAAAACAAAAATCGGCATCAACCCCGTCGAGCTCTTCAAAGATGTCTACGAAATGTCGACCACCGTGCAGAGCGGCGTCGCCAGGATCATGCCGGAAGTTATGCCTGAAGTTGTCCGCGCTTACTACACCCAGGTCGACAAGGCTCAGGACGAGCTGCGTACCGCCCTCGGCACCGTCACTCCCGGCGCTGAACCCAAAAATGTTGCCGTCGTCCTCATCGACGAACTCGACCGCTGCGATCCCGACGAAGCATTCAACGTAATCAAGCAAATGCGCGTCCTGTTCGGCATGCGCGACCTGCCCGTGGCCTTCGTCATCGCCGCCAACCCCGAGCCCATCGGGCTTGCCATCAAGCACCGTTACGGCCTCGAGTCCGAAACCGGCGACTACGAGTCGCGCCGCATCCTCGAGAAATTCGTCGACTCCTACGAGGATCTCTCCACACCCGAGCCGCTTGGCCCTCTCGTGCAAAAGATGTGGACCGGCGAAGCCCTTCCATGGATCATCGGCATCGACGCCGGGAACGTTCTGCCGCGGTTCATGGACGATGAATACAAAAACGCCTCCGCCTTCGACGTCATCACCACCGCCGTCCCTCTCTTCTCCAACATCCGCGTTCTCTACAAGAGTTACGAGCGCGTTGAGAAGAATGTCCAGGTCAACCGCCACCTGTTGTGGACGCAGTGGTTCCTCGAAATGGCCGCACAAATCGATCCAAAATTTCGCCGCGATCTCCGCACCCTCGCCGGACCCCTCGGGAAAATTGCCTTCGCCGCTTACGAGTCCATGCAGCGCATCACCTACCGCGTCACCAGCCACGCGCGGCGCGCCAAAATCGAATACGACTCCGACAAGGGAAACACTGCCTTTTGCATCTTCCGGAGTTTCTTCTGGGAACACGCCAAGCAGCGGCTACAGGCTCTTCAGTCGCACCAGGATCCCGAAAACGTCGCCAGAGCCGAAGCGCTGCAAAAGCTGCTCGCGGAGCCGTTGCGCGTCGATGTCGTCGTCCTGCTGTCCCTCATGCCTTTTCCTGATCTCCCCGGCTTCGAAGGTCTCTGCCGCGAATCCCAGCCCCGTCAGCTTCCTCCGTTCGGCGAGCGCCTTCGGTCCCTTACTGACGAATTCGGAAACACGCTGGCCGGTTAGCCCGGCGCCGCGTTTTACGCACAATTGCACACGCATTTCCGCGTAAAGCGTCCCATTGCCAGCCTTGCTTTGAACCAGGAGTTGAGGCCTTTTTTTCAAGCTCACTTTGGTCACCGAAAGACGCCGTCGCCTTATCCCCTTTTCCTTTGCTGTCTTGCTAAGATCGACCCAAATGGCTGCCCTGCACATCCCCCAGCCCGTCTACAAAGCTCTACGGGCCCACGGTGAAGACACCTACCCCCACGAGTGCTGCGGCGCGCTCCTGGGCACTTCCGGTCCCGAGGGCTGGCACGTCACCAGCGCCGTCCGCGCCGGCAACACGCGCACCGACTCGGCTCACAATCGTTACAACATCGATCCTGCCGAACTGGTCAAGATTCAGCGCGATGCCATGCGTCAGGGGCTCGACATCGCCGGCTTCTATCACTCCCACCCCGATCACCCTGCCGAATGGTCGCCCACCGACTTCGACGAGGCTCATTGGGTCGGCTGTGTCTATGTCATCACCGCCGTCGCTCGCGGCAGCGCCGCCGTCACCAACGCCTTCCTCCTCGCTGGAACCAGTGAAGAAGACAAGCAGTTCGAGCAGATCCCCATCGAAGTCAAATAGCTGGCAGGACTGTATTTCGCGGGAGGGACCCCCTCCTAGCTCCCTAGGGCGCGAGCGACGCCAGCCGTCCGGCGCTGTCCCCAGTCCCGGATGGCGGGGCCTTCTCAATCCTTCCCGGGCGGTCATTCATCTAAAGTGAAGCTATTAGGGCATCGCCATGATTGATACCGCACAGCTTCCTGAACTCACGACCGACGATCTTGCCCGCTACTCGCGCCATCTGCTGCTGCCTGAGGTCGGCATCGAGGGCCAGCAGCGGCTCAAGGCCGCGCGCGTGCTCTGCGTGGGCACCGGAGGACTCGGCTCGCCACTGGCCTTCTACCTGGCGGCCGCCGGGATCGGCACCCTCGGCCTGGTCGACTTTGACGTGGTCGACGCCAGCAACCTGCAACGCCAGATCATCCACTCCACAAAGGACATCGGGCGCAAGAAGCTGGACTCCGCCGCCGAGAAGCTCACCGCGCTCAACCCCGCGCTGAACGTGGTCAAGCACGAGACCATGCTGACCAGCGAGAACGCGCTCGACATCCTCAAGGACTACGACGTGGTGGCCGATGGCACCGACAACTTCCCTACGCGCTACCTGGTGAATGACGCCTGCGTGATGCTGGGGATCCCCAATGCCTACGGGTCGATCTTCCGGTTCGAGGGGCAGGCCAGCGTCTTCGGGACGAAGGAGGGGCCGTGCTACCGGTGCCTCTACCCCGAGCCGCCGCCGCCGGGCCTGGTTCCGAGCTGCGCGGAGGGCGGCGTGCTGGGCATTCTGCCCGGTCTGGTGGGCGTGATCCAGGCCACCGAGGTGATCAAGCTCATTCTCGGCAAGGGCGAACCGCTGGTTGGCAGGCTGCTGCTGGTGGACTCGCTGGCCATGCGGTTCCGGGAGCTGAAGCTGCGCAAGAACCCCGATTGTCCGGTGTGCGGCGCCCATCCTACCGTGACCCAACTCATTGATTACCAACAGTTCTGCGGCATCATGCCGGAGACGGCCCAGGAGAAGGATTTGAAGAACGGAATTCCACAGATGACGGTGAAGGAACTCAAGCGCCGGCTGGATGCCGGCGATGACCTGCAGTTGATTGATGTGCGCGAGCCTTACGAGGTTCAGATCGCGCAGATTGGCGGGAAGCTGATTCCGCAGAACGATGTGCCGAACCGGCTGGGCGAGATCGACCGCGAGCGGGAGGTGGTGGTGCACTGCCGTTCGGGGGCGCGGAGCCAGCGGATCGCCGAGTTCCTGAAGCAGTCGGGGTATGCCCGGGTTTCGAACCTTGCGGGCGGGATCCTGGCGTGGAGCGACGAGATCGACCCGAAGGTGGCGAAGTACTAGATGACAGACGACAGTTAACAGAACGACAGAATGTGAGATGGCTCACATTAAACGTGCAAAAAATAAAATCGCGGATGTCGATTGGGATGAGTGGTTTGCGTGGTGGTCAGATGTCGAGTGTGATTTAAAACACAGTGAAAGGTGAACAGAAAAGGCAAGTGAACGAGTGAAAAAGTGAACAAACCCCGGGAGTGAGCGCATGGCGGGTTAGTGCGGACATGGTTCGGCTCCTCCTGTTTGCTTAAAGTCTGTTTGTTGAGAATCTGTTTGCTTAAAGTCTGTTTGCTTAAAGTCTGTTTGCTGAAAGTCTGTTTGTTGAGAATCTGTTTGCTGAAAATGCGAAAGGCCCACCATTTCCGGCGGGCCTTTTTTGACTGCTGATACCAGTATGACAGATTCGGCGATATAAATACCAACGATTTTGGAAAAATTTGACATTTTATTTTGTGTTGCTTGACAGGTTATCCACAGGTTTAGCTCTTGACAAAATTTCCACAGGGGATTTGGGAGCGGGCGGGGCGAGCGTCGGCGAAGTGGATGCTGCTGGTCCGGAATTTGGGGGACGTCGGGCTGGAGGCTTTGGGGTAGCCCGCCAGATCCATTTTCGACCATATATGCAGTAAGTTTGGAGGGAAAGAGTCCGGATTTGAAGCTGGGGACAAAGGGACGGAGGGACAGAGAGATAGGGACAGGGGGATCGAGGAGTGGAATAATTTGGCGGGAGGATTGAGAGTTGCCGTCCCCGGTCCCCAAATGCGAGGGACCGGGGGCACCCTCGGTTGAACAATCTGCCCCATTAGATCGTGGCCACCCGACCCAATCGCGTAGCGAGTGATCAAGATTGATCACTCTAGTTGAATGCTCCTGGCGTAACCTTGTTCGAGGCGCGCCTACAGGATCGGCAGCATTATTTCGAAGTGATCCACCCAAGCAAGCCGCCCCTGCTCCCTCCCCGCAATTGTCCAAGGGCCGAGAGTATCCCGGCTCGCTTGATGCTGGAAGGCAGTATTGCAGAGGGCCCGGCGCGGTAAGGAGTGCGTGATGAGTGCGGTGACGGCTGTCATTGTAACGACTTCGGTTGTCGAACAGCTGAAGCAAACGGAGACTTATCCGGCGATCGAATTTATCAACCATCGCGTACGGGAATTTGCGAGTTCAGGTGAATTTGTGGAGGTGAGCCGATGGGCGCGAGGGAAGCACCCGGAAAGCCTCGTTTTTATCGCAGGCTTGAACTTCTGCGATCTCGGGATGCTTCGAAAGATTCTCGAATCGGCGCCGTGGCAAAGCCCCGATCGGGTTCAGTTAATCGTCCGTGCAGGCGAAGCGGAGCGCTTCGAATTTTGCGCCCTGTGAATTCGGGCACTCATCTGAAATTATTCATCGATCAATTAACCGATCCATATATCTGACAATCGGCACGAAGCTGCGGCTCATTTAGGATGCGAATAACTCCACTGCGGCCTGGTCGAGGGGACTATTCCGTGCGCAGAATCTCCACCGGATCGATCCGCAACGCTCGCAGAATTGCAGGCACCGTAGCCACCGCCGCCACCGCGAGAATCACGGCGAAGGGAATCGCCAGCGTGCTCGCATCCGAAGCCTTCACTTGAAAAAACAATGACTCCATATACCGCGCCGAAGCCAACCCCAGCCCCACTCCTGCAACCAGCCCTGCCGCCACCATGGCGATCACACTTCGAGTTACCAGTCGGACAATAGCCCCGCCGCGCGCGCCAACGGCGACCCGAATCCCGATCTCCCGCCGCCGCTGCAACACCGAGTAGTTCAGCACCCCATACAGCCCAATGCCCGCAAGCAAGAGTGCCACCGAGGCAAAGAACACACCCAGCATGGCCATCAGCCGCTCCCGCACCGTCTGCCCATCGATCAGTTCCTGCTGCGTCCGTACATTGCTCACGCGTATGCCCGCGCCTGTCGCCGCAACGGCCTTCCGTAATTCGCCGGCCCGCGCCATCGGCGCCCTCGGATCGTTGCCTGCCATGCGCACCAGAAAGGTCGTGCTATGCTCCGGCTGCACGACACCTTTCGCATCCACCTCGTGCAGCGGCAGAAAGGCCACCGGTAGTTGCGCTTCGCGCACGCTGCGATAAGGTGCATCCGCCGCCACACCAACGACAACGAAGTGCTGTCGCGCACCATCGTCACCAACGACTTCAAAATGTCTTCCCACCGGGTTGTCCCCGTTAAAGAACCGCTTTACAAACTCCTGGTTGACCACCGCCGCGCCTGGATTCAGATCGTTCGACATGAACTCCCGGCCCGCCATAATCCGCATGCGCATGGTCTCAAACCAACCCGGCGACACGGGAAGGAAGTACACCAGGTCCACACTTGGCGGCCCGCCGTTTACAGCCACCGCGTTGTTCGACGACGACGCCATCAGCGGCCATCCTGACTCCGCAACGCGCTCCACCCCCGGCTTGCTTCGCAATACATCCGCGACCTGCTCCCACGCCTGCGGCAACTTCCCATGCGGCGCCATGGACTCCAACAGCAGCAATCCCTGCGGTGAGTATCCGAGCGGAATACGCGTCAACCGTTGATACGTCTTCACAAACAACCCCGCCATAAACAGCACCAGAAAGCAGAAAGCCACCTGGACCGCGATCATCCCATGCATCGTCCGCCGCCGGGCGTGCGGATCGTCTCCACCCTTCAATGCGCTTACAGGTCTAACCGCCGAAGCGCGCAATGCCGGCATCAGCCCAAACAGCAGCATCACACCCACAATCAGCAATACGCCAAAACTCAGCACACGCAAGTCGAGAGGCAAGATCAGTCTCGCCGGATTGTCCGGAGAACTGATCATGCTCAACACCAGCGGCGCGGCCCTCCACGCAAAGATGGCGCCAAGTCCACCGGCTAATCCAGACAGCATCGCGCTCTCAACCAGCACCATTTGCACCAGCCGCCAGCGGCCCGCCCCAATCGAAACCCGCAGTGCCATTTCGCGCGCCCGCGCCGAGGCCAACGCGGTCATCAGGTTTGCCACATTCACGCATGCAATCAGCAGTACCAGCACCACCAGCACGCCCAACCAGTTCATCGCCTCCCGGTAGTCCGCCTGAAATCCTGAAACTCCTGTAGCCGCCGGCAGAAGCTCCACCCGCTGTCGCAGATAGTTGGTGATGCTCTGTTGCGACATCCCCTGCAAATCCCTTGGCGCGCTCACTTTCAAATCCCATATTTACGGCGTCCAGCTTCGCACGCAGGGGCTCCATTCCTGTTTCCGGTGGGATGACCGCCAGAATTCGGTGCCACGTTGAATCGTCGCGCGTCACCGATCGATGCATCATCGTCGGCAGAAAGATCTCCGTCACCGTCCCCGGTTCTGTCCCCGTAAAGCCCTTCGGACCGACGCCCACAATCTCCAGTAACTGATCGCCTATCCGAAGCGTTCGCCCTATCACCTTTGGATCCCGTCCAAACCGGCGCGACCAGTAGTCGTACGACAAAACCGCTACCGGATGCGCGCCTGGAACCTTGTCGTCCTGCTGGGTAAACAGCCGCCCCATTGCCGGATGCAGCCCAAAGCTCTCCCACATCCACCCGGAGACATACTGCACCAGCCCTTTCTCCATCTCCTCGTCTGAGGCGTATGTCAGATCCATCCGGTCGGTGTAGGACACCGCGACAAACTCGGCCTGTCCCTTGGCAGCTGACCGCATCAACACAAAATCCGGATATGCCCAGCCATCGAAGTGCGTCGGTTTGCCCTCGAAAGTAAGCTCCGCGCGCGACACCGCAAACAGCCGCTCGGGCGCAGCAACAGGTAGCGGCCTCCACAGCAATGCGTCGATTAACCGAAAGGCAGAAACACAAGCCCCCATCGCCAGGGCCAGCGAAAGAATAGCTGCCGCCGAAGTTACCCGGTTCCGCCGCAACTGGCGCCAACCAAAAATCACGTCTGCCTTCAGCCCATCCAGCCATCCCGCGACGCGGACACGGCGGCTTGCTTCCCGTTGCCGCAACATCGATCCGAAGACTTGGCGCACCTCCTCCGGATCGCGCCCTTCGGCAACCGCCTCTTCCATGTGCGACTCGAATTCTTCATTCAATTCACGGTTCAATCTATCCCCGCGAAACACATTCCACATCCGCGTCCAAACCGACATCTCAAGCCTCCCGCAACACCCGGTTGATCGCTAAACTGACAGTCGTCCATCGAGTCTCTTCGATTGCGAGTTGCTTCTTGCCTGCCGCCGTCAGTTGATAGATTCGCACCCGCTTGCCGTTCTCCTTTACCACCCACTCCGCGCCTATCCACCCAGCCTCTTCCATCCGGTGCAGCGCCGGATACAGCGACCCTTCCTCCGGGCTCAATACCTCGCCCGAGGTTTCCTTGATCGCCGTCATGAGCGCGTATCCATGCAATTTCGGCCGCCGCGAAAGTATCGTCAGCACCAACAGGTCAAGCGAGCCTTGGAATGTGTCTGTCTTTTTCATACTAAGATGTCTTAGTATATAGATGTCTTAGTAAAAGTCAAGGGAGAATTCCCCTGAAAATGTTAGGCCTTGAGAAGACCGCCACCCGCCGCGATGCCGACATTTGAGGAGTAATCGGCATCGGCGAGTGACATGGCGACGATGAACTTATTGAGAACCGGCGCCACGGCTCAACACGATGAGCAACGGAAAGCGCGTTTCAACGGAGAGTCGCGGATTGGAAGCGCGCTTAAGAATGGCTATGGGGACAGCTGATGACCGGCTGTGGAGTTTGGGTATGTTTAACTGATTACCTGGGAACAACAGAGTGATCGACTGCAGAGCCGCGACGAAGAGCTACGCCTCTCAACCTGTTCTCCGAGGTATAGACCTCGTTGTAGAACCTGGCATTTGCGCCTTATTAGGGGCTAACGGCGCCGGCAAGTCGACGCTGCTACGCTTGCTCTCAGGGCTAGAGCAGCCAGACAGTGGTTCCGTTTTCATCGGTGGACTGGGTTTCCGGGATCATGCAGTTGAGATCCGGCGGAATCTCGGTGTACTCCCTGAGGCGCTCGGGCTGTTCGAATCTTTGACCGTCCTCGAGAACCTGATGGCAATTGGACCCATTTATGGACTCACGAAAAGCGAAACAAACGCACGAACGGCGAACCTGTTGGAATTACTCGATCTGACGCAAGGGCGCTACACCGTTGCGCGCGATTGTTCGTTCGGCATGCGGAAGAAGACCGCCCTGGCCATGGCCCTGCTGCACAAGCCGAGGGTCCTGCTGCTGGATGAGCCGTTTGAAGGTATTGATCCCGCATCGTCCGCGGTGATTGAGGTGCTGCTCGGCCAACTCTCAAGCGATGGCGCTACGATCTTGCTTACCTCTCACATTCTGCCGATCGTGCAGAAGATAGCCGCCCGTGTCGTCATTCTTCACCAAGGTCGAGTTGAATCAGATTTCAACCCGCCCACGACAGACGAAGAAGTTGAGGAGGTGTATTTCGGCATTGTTGGGAAACCACAGCCGGAGGTGCCGGATTGGCTCAGCTCCTAGCCCTTCTGTCGTTGTTGAAAAAACTGATGTTGAAGGAACTGGGCAGTCTTTCCTCCGTGCGTTTCAACAACTTCCTGTTCTCCATCCTTTGGATTATGTCCGCGGGTTTAGAAAGCCGGGCACCGAAAGCAGCATTCTGGAGTACGCTGTTCTTTCAAATTGTCCTGCTTGCGCCTCTGCTTGTTACTTTTTCAGTAGACACACAGCATAGGTTGCCCCCGGAGCGAGTGGCTACGTGGCCGCTGACACGTACACAAAGACTCTTGCTCAGCTCCGTAAGTTTTGCGTTGAATCCATTATTTATTGTGTTGTTTTTTGGATACCTGTTCTGGATGGGCTTAGCCGCGGGTCTCTTTTTTGTTCTCCTGGCATTCATCGTCCATGTGACGGTATACGCCGTTGGCCGCCTCCCATTCGAGTTCAGGACGCCTGCAAGTCTCAGCATCTCAAGGACACCTCTGAGGCTCGGCGGAATCGCGCAAGAGACGTGGCGGGAAATGCACGGAACTCTCGACTTTTGGGCCGCTCTGTTTATTGCCATTAGCGGAACCCTTTATCGACTGTTTGGACAGGCGCCGGAGCCCGAAGCATTTCCGATGCTGTCGCTATTCGTGGGTATTGCCATGAGCACGATTGGGCAACGCATGCTCCGCCTGGATGAAGGGCGAGCGTTACTGCGCTATCGTCTGCTACCGATAGCGGGTTGGAAGCTGCTGGTCACGCAGGACAAGACGTTCCTGATTTCGCTCGCCATCATGGTTTCATTCCTGAGTCTACGAACAGGCCTTGCATTTGGCCTGGTCGCTATCGCAGTGGGACGATACCCGTCGCTGAGGCAGCGGGCGAACCAGCGTAGATGGCGTTTCGTCGGAGGAGATTGGCGTTTCGGAGTAGCACAGGTTCTGTTGGGTGGATTCGCTGGAATCGGAGCGGCAAGGGCGGGACTCTGGGTCTTAGCGGTTGCCTTCGCCCTCTACGTGGCTTCCGTATTCTGGGGCGAACGGCTCTGGAGACGCTCCCTGACTGCTTAGTCGAAAAGCACGTCTCTGGTAGAGCTGTCCAGCGCGAAGGCTCATTGGCGCGTCGGCGCACGCGGACCCCGGGGAATGGATTCCGGATGATTGTACAGCCGGAGAATTTCCGATCCACGATCCATGGCGTAGGTATCGGGAAACGCCCCAGGCAACGGCGATCCGCACCAATGACGGGTCGCCGCAATGCCGACTTTCCGGGAGCAAATAGGGTCGATGAGCGACTTGGTAATCTACTGCTCGTCGAGAAAGTTGTAGCGAGTCCATCGGAAAACACTTGTTCGCGAAGCCGGTAATCGGCCAAGCGATAATGTCGTCCTAAGCTGCGGGATGCGTGTAAGGCGCTCGATATTCCTGGCGCAACAGTGCATTTGCCTCGGAGTCCCCGATCACGAGTTGCTTCTCTGGATCCCACGCCAGGCTTCGGCCCAGCTTCATCGAGTTGTTCGCCAAAATGCACGACGCGGTTGAAATGTAGCCCTGCTCGATGTCGGATACCGGACGGCTACGCGCGTCGATCGAGGCAAGAAAGTTCTGCATATGATGCCGGATGGCGGGTGCGACGTGTTTCTCGAGTTCCTGTTCAGTCTTGTCTTCGGGGTATTGTTCCAGCTCGTAAGTAACGTCTTTATGAACAGGTTGTCCGCCGCCGAAGGGAACAAAGTCATATCTCATGACGCTCACCTTTAGCGTTCCTTTGTCGCCGTAGAATGTCGCGCCCCATGGATAATTTGGATCTGGGGCCTCGCCCCAACTGCGGTGCTGCCACACGACTCGAAGATCCTGGAAATCGAAGGTGGCTGTCTGGGTATCGGAAATGTTGGCCTTGCTCTTCTTATCGACAAAGATTCCACCGGTGGAATCAATCTTCGTCGGCCAGCCCAATCCGAGCATCCACCGTGTCATGTCCAGCATGTGGACGCACATGTCACCCAAAATGCCGTTCCCATACTCCATAAACGCGCGCCAGCCGCGGGGGTGAACCAGGCTGTTATAAGGCCGCATTGGTGCAGGACCGGTCCAGGCATCGTAATCCAGATTCGCGGGCGGCGCGGAATCAGGCGGGGTTTCCGTTGCGCGCATGTGGTAGTAGCAGTAGATCTCAACCAGCGCAATCTTCCCGAGCTTACCCTCTTCGATGAAGCGCTCTTTTGCCTCGACCAGGTGAGGCGTGCTACGGCGTTGCAGACCAACCTGGACAACGCGATTGTTGCGGCGGGCAGCGGCCAGCATGGCCTTGCCTTCCAGAACGTCGCGGCTAATCGGTTTCTGAACATAGATGTCCACGCCAGACTTTGCGGCTTCAATCATCATCAGGGCATGCCAGTGGTCAGGCGGTGCAATCAGCACCAAGTCCAGATCTTTCTCAGCAAGCATTTCTCGATAATCCGAGTAGGTGCGAGGCCTCTTCTTGGAACGCTGCCGGGCGGCGGACATGTCAGCGGCGTTCGAGAGCATCTGCGAATCGACGTCGCATAAAGAGACAATCTCGACCGGCGATACCTGCACCAGCCGGAACAGATCCGATTTTCCATACCATCCACAACCGATCAAACCGACTCGCCGGCGTTTGTCGCGATCATACTGTTGCGCGGGTGCTACGGCGGCCGCAGCCAACCCGAGGGCGGCGGTGTGGAGAAATTCTCGTCGATTCATAGGAATGCCGGCAAAGCGAGAGTAGTTTCCCAGTATATTCCGTCGTTATCAATCTTGACTGACAAAATCGTTTCTCACGCGATCGAGCAGGGAATCGATTTCTTGTTCGCCAATCGGCTTGCCGGACAAGTGACCCTTGGTTCAACTGTTGCCCTCAGCCCAAATCGCTCATCGAGCTCGCTCTTCACCAGAAAACCAGGATTGGTATCGACAAACGCGCTAGGAGCCTGCGGTCCGGCCTCTCTCAAATTGCGGATGCCGATCTGGGTCCGGACACATTTCTTCGAATTGAGATTCGTGGTGCCCCATCCTCAATACGATGAAACTGTGTTTAGGATGGGGCACACCCGTTGGCGGGGAGCTGGCGGTGCGAGGGGCCGGGCGGGCCAGCCGCAACAAAATCGACGGGTATCCAGAATCGACGGGTATGGAGGTTAGCGATGGCGAACACTCATCCAGTAACATGCCAGATTCGATACACGCTCGACTTGAACAAGCTTGGTGCGTTTGAAACCTATGCGCGCACCTGGACTGTGCTTGTGGAACGCTATGGCGGTATTCATCATGGATATTTCATTCCGCGAGCGACTCCAGACGGAGCAGGGTTCAGCTTTCCGGAGCTTGGCTATGACGGCCCAGCGGATGTCGCCGTGGCGATGTTCACTTTTCCAGACGAAGAAAGTTACCGGCGCTATCGCAAGACGGTTGCAGCCGATCCCGCGTGCCAATCGGCTGCGGAGCTGGTTCGAGAGACGGGCTGCTTTACCCGCTACGAGCGGCTCTTCCTTGAACCGGTGGTTAGGAATCAGGGGTCAGGGATCAGGGATCAGGGATCAGTGCGTTCCCCCCGCGGCAGTTCGCCGCCAGGACACGGGCTTAGGTGAACAAATTGAGCCGGCTTTTTGGGGCCGGCTCGTTTTGCGGGTGCTGAGGATGCCTCTAGAAAATAATCTTCAGGGCGAGTTGGGTGTTGTAGGGTTCGCCGGAGCCGATGCCGGGCGCGCCGTAGGAGACGCCGATGGTCGAGGTGCTCCAGCCAAACGCGCGCCGTAGCCGAAGTTGTTCAGCGGCTGCGCCAGATTGATGCGGTTGAAGACGTTGAACATCTCCACGCGGAACTGCGCGCGGACGCGCTTCCTTGTAGATGGGTATGTTCTTGAGCAGCGACATATCCACATCTTCGAAGCCAGGTCCGACGACCTGGTTGCGGCGCAGATTGCCGTAGGTGCCAGCGGCCGGCACGGCAAAGCTGTTCGGGTTGAGGTACTGCGCATAGGAGTGCTGACTGCACTGAGCGGTCGCTGTTGATGGCCGGGCCGGTGATGCTGGCGCGGTCCTCGCCCTCGGCCGTGCCGCTGTTGTCCTGACCGGTGAGGACGTTGACCGGCTCGCCGTTCTGGAACTTGAGGATGCTGTTGACCTCCCAGCCCTGGGTCAGAGCCTTTGGGTCCGTGCGCGAAGGCGGGAATCGCGTAGTTGAGATAGGCGGAGAAGTGGTTGCGGATGTCCTGATTGGCGTTGCCCCAGTCGCCCTTCAGATTGAGCGAGTTCTGCGGGATGGTGTTGAAGACGCTGGAGTCGTCGAGATTGTGGCTCCAGGCGTAGGCGAACTGGCTGGTAAGCCCATGCCACGAACTGCTGCGCAGCGTGACCTGCAGCGCGTTGTAGCTGGACGAGGCGGCGGAGTTGATCTGGTTGATGATGCCGAAGTTGGGGAACTTGCTGAAGTAGGGGCGCGTGGACTGCTGGTAGCTGAAGGTGTTTCCGTTCGACCGTGACGGTGGCGAGGAGTTCTGGTCGGCTCCCAGTGCGTTCTGGTTGATGTCCTGAAGGACGAGGTTGTGGCGGCTGGTGGAGCCGACGTAGCCGACGTTAAGCAGCCAGGCCTTGCCCAGGCTCTGCTCGATGTTCAGGCCGAAGAGCTCGGCGTAGGGTGTTTTGAAGTTGCGGCTCGACCGAGTAGATGGAGACCACGTTGCTGCCGGTGGGCTGCCCCAGGGCTGGGCGTGAAGATAGGCGTTGCCTGGTTGTACGTCCAGATGGGCGCCTGCTCGGCGCGCGAGAACGATGGACTCGTTGGGCTGGCTGCCGGCGGGGTTGTTGTTGACGCCGCCTGCGCCGCCGTTGGGGATGCCGATGTTGCCAAAGAAGGCCTGGCCGGCGGGCTGGTCATAGTAGATGCCGTAGTTGGCGCGAATGACGGTGCCTTGTGGAGCCTGGTAGGAGAGCCCGACGCGCGGCGAGAGGTCGGCCTTGTTGCTGTTGTAGATGTAATCCGGCGTGCCGGAGCCCCGCTGGCTACCACCAGACCGGTGCTGCTGCTGGGGTCGAAGATGGAGAGGTTCGGATTGTTGGTGTAGTAGGGCTGCTGGTAGTCGTAACGCAGGCCGAGGTTGACGTTCAGCTTCGGCGTGACCTGCCAGGAGTCCTCAGCGAAGGCGGATGCCGGTGTGGGTGTAGATGAAGCGCTCCTGGGTGCCGAGGGTGATGCCGGACGTATACGCAGTAGCCGGCAAGGAAGTCGGCGAGAGTGAGCACGTTGGAGTCGGTGACGGAGGATCGCCTGCCCAGGGCCCGAGACTTCGGCCGTGCCGAAGTTGAAGGCGCCGCGAGCGCCCCAGTTGTAGTAGAGGTCGATGTAGGCGCGGCGATACTCAAGACCGAAGCGGAACTGGTGCTTGCCGACGGTCCAGGAGAGCGTGTCGGCGATCTGGCCGCTGATGTCGTTGCGGCCGGAGGTCGGCGTGACGCCGATGGAGTCGAAGCCGTTGATGGCGATCTGCGGAGCGCCGGACAGAGAGGCGCCCGTGTTGAGGCCGGCCAGTGTCAGAGGATTCTGGCTGTGGTTCTCATCGGCAAAGTCCTGCATGAAGTAGTTGACGCCGGCGGCAAGCTGGTTGCTCAGGTTGGGGCGGAGGTTGTAGTTCCAGACGGCATTGTAGTTCTGGATGTGCGAGGGAACGGTCTGGAAGTATTCCGGCAGGTAAGAGCAGACAAAGACGCAGCTGGGTGCATCGGCGTAGCCCTGGCCGAAGTACCAGATGGCCGACAGGTGGCTTTTGTCGCTGAAGTTGTGGTCGAGATGGGCGACGGCGTTGTGGCTGTAACCGGCCTGCGGCGCGCTGCTGGAGTAGTTGCCCGGTGTGGCGGGAAGGCTGGCAATGGCGGTCGGATCCCACAGCGTGCTGAGGATGTTCTGCGAAACCTGGCTGGGCTGGACGTTGTATTTGGTCAGCTCTGCGAGCGCCAGCGCCTGGTAGGCCGGTGAGGGCTCGGTGACGGTATTGGGCTCGCCGATGACGAACTTCTGCTCCTCGTAGGTGAGGAAGAAGAAGGTGTGGTCGCGCCAGATGGGCCCGCCGACGCGAACCGCCGTAGTTCTGGTTGCGCAGCGGCTGCTCCGGAGAGCCGGGTTGGACAAATGGCGAGAGCACGGCCAGCGCTTCGTTGCGGTTGTAGTAGTAAGCATCGCCGTGGAAGCTGATTGCTGCCGGACTTGGTGGTGATGTTCAGGTTGCCGCCCGGGCTGCGGCCGGATTCGCTGTTGCCGGTGGTCTGGAGCGAGTACTCGTCGAGCGCGTCAATGGGATAGACGACGCCGGCGATGCCGCTGATGCCGCCCTGGTTGACCGCGTCCACGTTCAGGTACAGATCGTTGTTGTCGGTGCCGTTGATGGTGTAGTTGATCTGGTTGTTGCGCGTGCCGTTGACGGAGCCGGAGTTGTTGTAGCCGGCAAAGGACAGCCGAGGTGCCGAGAAGCTGCGTAAAGTCGCGGCCGTTGAGCGGCACATCCTGCAGCGCTTCGGAGTCGAGGACGGTGGTCTGCGTGACGGTGGTGGTGTCGAGGGAGAGGGCGTCGGCGGACACTTCGACGGTGGCGGCCTGTTGCGCGACGCTCAGCTTTGACGCGGCAGCGTATAAATCTTGCCGGCCAGCACCTGCACGCCGGTGACCTCGGTGGACTGGAAGCCGGCGGCCTCCACCTTGACGTTGTAGGTGCTGAGGGGAAGATCATTGAACGCAAACTCGCCCGCGCCGGATGAGACCGTCTCGCGGACGACCGCGGTGGACACGTCGGTCGCTGTCACCTTGGCACCGGGAACGACAGCGCCCGAGGGATCGGTGACGATGCCGTTGATGCTGCCGCGAAATGTCTGCGCGAATGACGGCACAGCGAGAAGCGGTAATAAGGCGAGGAGGATGGGAATGATCCTCCGCCATTTCTTATCAGTTCGCATGGGTCCTCCTTGAAATCGAAGCAAGTGGTCAGCATTGCGGTAACTGTTTTTTGGCGATTCGACGTTTCCGCATTGCCTGTATACGTTTGCAGAGCATCCGAGATGGGCACTCTGTCGGGGACATATTCCGCAGCTGCACTTGCAACCGCGAGAGTTTTCCGGAATCAATTCAGCCGAAAATGCCGGCAAAAAAACCTGAGCACTGCTCTTTCAGAAAAGAGAACAAATTGCTCTAAAAACCGTGCGTAAGGTCTTTCCGTTAGGGGAATCGAAGGCAGGCGTCAATACAACCGACAGCCACAGGCGCAGCCGCGCTGAAAGTTAAATGGGGGAACAACAACGCGAATTTGCGGCTGCCTTCAACACAGGTTGCATTCGATGGTAGCCGAAACTGGTGACGAATGGTAGTGCCGGCGAGGGAGTTGACCTTAGCGATAGCTGGAGTTGACTTCAACTATGAGGGCTCATATTGACCAAGTGTGCAGGCTCGCCGTTGAGCAGGTCGCGTTCGAGCGCAACCTTAGCAGGGCGATGCGGTCATCCCCTGCAAGCATTCGCCTGAGAGCCCATGCGGATTCGTACTGCAAAGCGGGATCTAGTGTCTTGAGTGATAGGTTCGTGTCAGGTCAAGTGCGCCAGAAGCGACCGCGGATTCTTCGTTTACCACCCCCAAACTGAAAGACGTTTGGGGCCCCGTGCGCTCAGAATGACACTCACGGTTTTTCCAATGACTTCAGACTCGGAGCACTCGTCAATAGCAGCGATCCGACTCGTGCCGCGTAAACCGAAACGCGAAGCTTATTTTGCGGAGCAGTTTTTTGTACCGGTGTCGGCAACGCTGGCGATCATCCATCTTCCGTCGACACGAACCATGTTGAAGAGATCTGTGCCGCAGTGATCGACCTTGCCATTGACCAGGAAGTCGAACGGCGCCCACACGACGGCTAGATCGTTGTCGATCTTGACGAGTGGATCGTGAATGCGTTCTTCAATCTGCGCGGGGCTCTGTGTGGTGCCGGGTTTGCCGACGCGTTCGGCGAAGGCTTCAAAGGTCATCTGCGCGGGCTTGCCATCGCGCATCAGCACCATGGTGCCGCCGGGCAGCGTGGGCGCCTTGATGGCCGCAGCATCTCGTTTGGCCATGCCATCGAACATGGCGTGGATGGGCGCCAGCACCGATTGCTCGTCAGTCGATTGTGCGTGGACGCAGGTGGGGAGGGTGGTTGCGAGGATCGCGATGAAGAAGAGGATGATGTGTTTTGAGAGCTTGTTCATGGATGGTCAGTACGCAACCGGCGGACCGGGCGTGCAGACCAATTGTCGACCCAGACGAGGGCCGCGTCTAGTGGATTCGCTCCGCGGCGGGATGCAGCGGGACATCGAGGAGGTTCTCATCGGAGGTTGCCGCGTACCCAGATTTAATTTGAGCGGTCAGCATGGCCTTGAATCTGCCGGCTGTTACCGGGTGGCCAAACAGCCATCCCTGGCCCAACAGCGGCTGTTGGCAAAAGGCAAAGTGCTGGGCCTGCTTTTCGGTTTCAATGCCCTCCACGATGACTACCAGATTCAGGGCATCGGCGATGGAGATGATCTGCGGCAGGATGGAGACCGTGCCTTCAATCCCGGCGGCCTGGGTGAGGGACCGGTCAATTTTCAGGCAATCGACGTCGAGATCCCGAAGGCGGGACAAGCTGGAGTACCCGGTTCCGAAATCGTCAATTCGTACGCTGTAGCCGTCGCGTCTCAGGTTGCGGATGATGGGGATCAGTTCGGAGCGTTGGGCGGCACTGCCTTCGGTGATCTCGAGAGCGAGGTTTCGAGGAGATACGCCCGCCTCGCGCGTGGCATCGTGCAGCATTTGCGGGAACTGAGGATGGACGAGATCGGCAGCGGTGACATTCACATTCAGGCGGAACGCGGGAAGCTGCGCGAAGATTGATTGAAAATCCGCCAGGGAGCGTTTGAGAATGCAGGCTGTGAGGTCGTGAATGAAACCGCCCCGTTCGGCTTCGCGGACGAAAGCTTCGGGACTGACGTCGACACCATCGTTATTTGTCCATCGCGCCAGTGCTTCGGCTTCAACGATGGTTCGCGATTGCAGTTCGACGATGGGCTGGTAGACAGTCCTGATCCTGTTTAGCCGGATGGCCCGTCGCAGTTGAACGGCCATGCTGGCGCGCCGGATGCTGGACAAGACCATGACGAAGCCGCAGGAGAGTGCGCCGACGAGCGAGAAGAGGACAATCATCCCGCGGAAATGCTCCGCTGCTGCCGAGAGCGGTTCGCTGGCCACGGTGCAGGTTTGCAATTGGTCTGTGCATTCGACGGCATAGAGAGCATCGCCTACTCGTCCCCGGGGATGCTTGAGACGAACCGACGGGGGAATGGGCATGGGGTTTCCGTCGAGACTGACGCGGGTATCGGAAGCCACATCGAACATCGATGTCTGAACGGATTCATTCGATGTCGGTTTCAGCACTTCGGGATCGACCACGACAAACGCGCTGCCCCGTTCCAGCAGCAATACCGGGCCGATCAGCAGCGAGAAGGCGGATGTGTCCCGGTAAATCGACACTCCGTCAACGCTGGAGATGATGGGTGCGCCCGCGGTGAGGGGCAAGGTTGATTTGGGGAAGCTGGCGGAACACTCGAATTGCCCGCTATGCATGTGACCGACATCTCTCAGGAACGACCGTTCGTAGAGGAGCCGACGGAGGTCCTGCAGGTCCTTTTCCGAGCAGATTGACAGCGTCGATTGATTGATACGCGACAGCGCCAGCTGACTGGACTGAAGAGCCTGCTGAAATGAGGTTTCCGCGTTCCGGGCCTGGGTTGCGAGGTAGGCCTGCGCCTGGAGGCGAGCGTACTCCGTGCCGAGGAAGTATCCCGCGACCGCACCGGCCGCCGCGGCGATGATCACGGCCGAGAAAGACGCGGACAACAAGAAGGACCCCTGTTTTCTGACCGGAAAGAACGGCGAGCTCATTGCTACATCCTTCTATCGGCACGTAAAGGAGCTATTTGAGCGGGGGATCTCAAATTAAAGACATGTTGAACGATTATCAGCCGGAAGGAGGCTTTTTCTAGTGATGGGAATCACATCCTGTGCGGAAAAGCTGGCTGGGATATCCGGTACACTCCTCGGATGGCACACAAGCATCTGCTGAGCTCTCTGATTCTTTGGGGGGCGATTGTTGTTGTTGCGCAGAAGCCCGCTGCGAAGCCTGCGCCTCCCCCGCCGCCACTGGTGTCGCACGAAGTGCATGCGAACCGCAGTGTGACGTTTCGCTTCAGGGGAGGCGCGGCCGGCAACGTGGCGCTGAACCTGGAAGGCGTGGACAAGCCCATCCCGATGATCAAGGGAAAGGACGGCATCTGGAGCTACACGACGGGGCCGCTAACGCCGGAGATCTACTTCTATAGTTTTGTGGTTGACGATGAGCCGCGGATCGATCCGGAGAACCACAGGGTGGCGACGAATCTCGCCTTCCCTGCCAGCAACACGGTGGAGGTTCCAGGAGCGACGGCGCAGCCGTGGGACGAAACCGAAGTTCCGCACGGCACGGTGCACACGCATCGTTTTACGTCGAAGATTGCGGTGGGACTGCCGGCACACCAGGAAGAGGTGGTGGTGTACACGCCGCCGGGGTACGATGCGCATGCTGCCGAGCCGTATCCCGTTCTGTACCTGCTGCACGGCTGGAGCGGAGTGGCCGAGGGCTGGGTGAAGGATCAACAGGCGAACTTCATCTTCGACAACCTGCTGGCTGCGGGCAGGATGAAACCGATGGTGGTGGTGATGCCGATGGGCTACGGCGACATGGCGTTTGTCGAGAACGGCTTCGACATCTGGCGCGACCCGGCGGCGGTTGAACACAACACGCAGCTGTTCATGAGGCTGTTGACCGGCGAAATCATGCCGCTGGTGGAGAGCGCATACCACGTTTCGCACGACCGGGAGGGCCGCGCCATTACCGGGCTTTCGATGGGCGGGCTGGAGTCGCTGGACACCGGCCTGCACTATCCCGACAAATTTGCGTGGGTGGGCGGCTTCTCGTCAGCGGTACACAACCTGGACTACGAGCATCAACTGGCCACGCTCGATCCGAAGACGGCCGACCTGAAGCTGCTGTGGATTGCCTGCGGAACCGAGGACGGCCTGATCGACGCCAATCGCAAGATGATCGCGTTTTTAAAGGCGAAGGGGATGGCGGTGACACAGGTGGAAACGCCGGGGCTGCATGACTCGCTGGTGTGGCGCGATAATCTCATCCACTTTGCGCCGCTGCTGTTTCAAAGATAGGCGCGCGAGGACGTTCCGGCGCGGCCTTGTGTGCGAAAAAATAAAATCGAACATCCTCAGTGGATTCAGGGGGATGCACACATATTTTTACGCGAGTGTGATTTGGATCACCCGCGTTTATTGCAATTTGCAATGGCAAAGATCGATGTAGGGACACAACACCTACCGGTTCCTGGGAACCTGTATGGAGTATGCGCCGGTTGCGGTGCATGCGCTTGTGTCGGCGGTCACGGGTGGGTGTGATGACGTGATCGAGTGATCAAGTGATGGAGTGATCGAGTGATGGAGTCGTGAGGGGCGCAGGCGCGTCCCTCGCTTCCCATATCGCGAGGACGAGGCCTTAGTGGATCGCGGATGTCCCTCCCGCCTAACAAAGTTAGGACGGGCACCCCCATCAGTGAGGAGTGAAATTGCGGGGGCTTAGGGTGGGTCGCCCGACTTTGCGTGCCTGTTCATGGTGGCCGTTCTAACTTGAGGCCTGTCACCTAGCGACTATTGTTGCCTTTTGGAACGACACCGTGAGGTCCGTCACTAAATTGCCTGTCTTTCGGAGCATAAGATTAGGTTCCAACGGAACGGTCGTAGTTGCGGTTGGAAGAATGCACACACTGCGCGGCCGCTCGAAGGAGCCTCGAAGAAATCTATGTCGAAATCGCTCGGCACGACTTGGAATTTGGATCCTCATACAGCGAAGAAGCACGAAATACTGCGTCGGTATTTTGAAGCTTGGCTACCGATTATGGCCAGTTGGAACGGAAGGGTCGTTTACATCGATGGATTCGCGGGTCCCGGCAGTTATAGTGCGGGTGAGGATGGCTCGCCGGTAGTAGTGCTGAAAGCTGCACGAGATCATGCCTATCCGATTCGGTGTGAACTAGTCTGCATATTCGTCGAGGATGATCTCGAGCGCTGTAGACACCTGAAGGCCGTGCTCGATGAACTCTCGCCCACCCTTCCTAGTCACGTCAAATGGTCGGTCGTCAACGGAAAATTCAATGAGCACTTAACAAAGACCTTTAAACTGCTCGAGACGCAGAAGCAGAACATCGCGCCGACCCTTGTCTTCATCGATCCATTCGGTTTCTCTCACACGCCATTTCAAACGATCTGCAAAATCATGAATAACAGCCGGTGTGAAGTCCTGGTCAATTTTATGTACGAGGAGGTCAACCGGTTTCTTTCGGTTGAGAAGCACGCCGAAGATTACGACGAGCTCTTTGGAACCGCTGCCTGGCGCAACGTCCTCACGTTGTCTCAAGCACCGGAACGACGTAAGGCTATTCACGACATCTATCTAAATCAATTGAAGACTACTGCGAAATATGTGCACACTTTCGAAATGTTGAACATGGGAAATAGCACCGATTACTTTCTTTTCTTTGCGACAAACAATCTGAAAGGGCTAGAGAAGATGAAGGAAGCGATGTGGAAGGTTGATGACACGGGAACTTTCCAGTTTTCTGACCATCGTGATGCGCGCGGTTTGATGTCTCTATTTAGTGCACAGCCTAACCTCGCTCCTCTGAGAGACGCGATCTTGAGAGAATTTCGGGGAAAAGAGATTGCCGTGGAAGACTTACGCGACTGGGTTGTCGCCGAAACCGAATTCCTGCCAAAACATATAAAGGTGCCAATATTGGTGCCTATGGAGCAGGCTGGGGAAGTCTCAGTCGTCAGCCCCGGCCCCAAGCGCAGGAAAGGTACGTTCCCAGACGGTACCGTTCTGAGGTTCTCCTGAAGCTGGCTGTATCGAGTACAGCTGAGCTTGGAGCGGCATCTCATCGTGTGTCTGGCCTTGGAGCAGCCTGCCTGCCTTTGACTTTTGGCGACCACCCCACTGTTTAAAGAAGAACGGGATTCGTGCTTTCTTGCATTGAGCTTTTAAAGAAACCACCCACTGTTCCCTCATCGGCCGCGCCCCGTGACCGCTCTCCCCTCCAACGATCACCCAGTGTATGCCACGCAGATTGAGCCTCCCGAGGCTTTCCAAAAGTGGCTCGACAGATAGAAACCTGACTTTTGCTCTTGCATTCTGAAGATGAGCAATACGAGGTACGCCGTGCTTTTTGTTCTCCACACTCACGCCCCACCAAATATGGGAAGAGGAAGCGGCGAATGACAGTGTAGTGTTCAGGAGATTCGCCATCCGATCTGCTCTTTTGGTGAGTACCTGAAACGTATGCCAAGGAGCTCGCATCATGATTTCGGCGACCTTAACGATGTATGAATCGGGGATATCAGAATGGAATAGATCGCTCATGGAATTCACGAAGATTCTCTTCGGCGTTTTCCATCGCAGCGGTTCACTGAGCTTCTCCGGTACCAATCGCAGGTCGAAGCCCTGTTGGTAGGGATGGTCGGGGACACCCCGGAAGCGTTCAGCAAAAACTTGAGCGTAGCAATGTTGGCAACCCGGGCTGATCTTGGTGCAACCGCGCACGGGATTCCATGTAGCGTCTGTCCACTCGATCGAGGATTTCTCTGACATAGCCCCTCTTCGCCATTTGTTCGCCTCCAAAGCTTAATCCGCTTACAGCGGAACTAGCAAGGAAGAAGACGATATGAACGTTACCTTCCTGATCCCTTCTAGACTAACCCCGGCTGCACCTTCGTGGCGCCTGAGCTGTGGCTACAGAATCAGTGTCGACTTTGCACGTCAAATGGCGATCAATTGAGGAAGGCTGCTCATCCGCGTGTTGAACCGCGATTTGCGGTTCGGCGCGGGATGAGCAGCCTTTGGTTTGGTGCGAGGTTGGTTAGAGTAACGCTTCTTCCTGAACGCGGCCGGCGGCGGCGTGGAGGTCGAAGCGATCGAGGTTCATGATCTTGCTTCTGGGTCTCGTCTCAGACCATGCGCAGGAGGACAACCAACATCGTTCATGCCGGCGTGGTTACAGCCGAGACATGAGAAAGCAACAACAAGAACAACTGCGGATCTCTCCGCCTTGCTTCGCGAGGCTACGAGATGACATCTCTGTGGTGAGTGATGGCTGTGCGGGGCGTGGGAGGTTCCTGCTTTCCCAGGTCTCCAAATGCGGGAGACCTGGGGCACCCCTCGTTGAGGACCGGCGAGGGGGAAGCAAGGGTTGGGTTAGACGAGCGCTTCTTCTTCGACGCGGCCCTGCGTGGAGGTCGAAGCGGGCCGGTCAAAACGATCCAGGTTCATTACCTTGGCCCAGGCATGGACGAAGTCCTGGACGAACTTCTCTTGCGATCCTGTTGGGCGTAGACTTCAGCGAGGGCGCGGAGCTGGGAGTTCGAGCCGAAGATGAGGTCGACGACGGTGGCCGTGTCCACTTGATCTCGCCGGTTTCGCGGTCGAGGCCTTCGAAGATGCGCCTCGGCGGTCGTCAGACTTGGCTTCCACTTGGTGTCTCATGTCGAGCAGGTTGACGAAGAAGTCGTTGGTCAGGGTTTCGGGCTGGTCGGTGAAGACGCCGTGTTTGCTGCCTGGCGTAGTTGACGCCGAGGGCGCGCAGGCCGCCGATGAGGACGGTCATCTCCGGGGCGGTGAGGGTGAGCAGCTGGGCGCGGTCGATGAGAGCTCTTCGGCGGCGCAGGTGTGTCGAGACCCTTCCTGAGGTAGTTGCGGAAGCCGTCGGCCGGTGGGCTCGAGGGCAGCGAAGGAGTGGACGTCGGTCTGCTCCTGCGAGGCGTCGGTGCGGCCGGGGCGAAGGGGACGGTGACGTCGTGGCCGGCCTTTTTGGCGGCGGCTTCGACGGCTGCGCAGCCGCCGAGGACGATGAGGTCGGCGAGCGAGATGCGCTTGTTGCCGGACTGTTTGCGCGTTGAAGTCCTTCTGGATGGTTTCGAGCTTGGCGAGGACCTTGGCGAGCTCGGCGGGCTGGTTGACCTCCCAGTCTTTTTGCGGAGCGAGGCGGATGCGCGCGCCGTTGGCGCCGCCGCGCTTGTCGGAGCCGCGGAAGGTGGAGGCGGAGGCCCAGGCGGTGGAGACGAGCTGGGAGATGGTGAGGCCGGAGGCGAGGATCTTTGCCTTGAGCGCGTCGGCATCGCGGCTCGTTGATGAGCTCGTGGTCGACGGCGGGAACGGGGTCCTGCCAGATGAGCTCTTCCTTGGGGACCAGCGGGCCGAGGTAGCGCGAGCGATCGGGCCCATGTCGCGGTGGGTGAGCTTGAACCAGGCGCGGGCGAAGGCGTCGGCGAACTTGTCGGGATTGCTCGAGGAAGCTTGCGCGAGATCTTTTCGTAGACGGGATCGAAGCGCAGGGCGAGGTCGGTGGTGAACATCATCGGGGGCGTGCTTCTTGGAGGGGTCGTGCGCGTCGGGGACGGTGCCCGCGCCGCCGTCGTTCTTGGGTGTCCACTGATGGGCGCCCGCCGGGGCCCTTGGTGAGCTCCCACTCGTAGCTTGAAGAGGTTGTCGAGGTATTCGTTGTCCCACTGGGTGGGCTTGGTGGTCCAGGCGCCTTCGAGGCCGGAGGTGATGGCGTCGCCGGCGTTGCCGTTGCCGTAGGTGTTGTTCCAGCCGAAGCCCTGCTGCTCGATGTCGCGCGCCTTCGGGCTCGGGGCCGACGTGGCTGGCGGGATCGGCGGCGCCGTGGGCTTTGCCGAAGGTGTGTCCGCCGGCGATGAGGGCGACGGTCTCCTCGTCGTTCATGGCCATGCGGGCGAAGGTTTCGCGGATGTCGCGGGCGGAGGCGACGGGATCGGGATTGCCGTTGGGGCCTTCGGGATTGACGTAGATGAGGCCCATCTGCACGGCGCCGAGGGGATGGTCGAGCTCGCGATCGCCGCTGTAGCGGTCGTCGCCGAGCCACTTGGTTTCGGGGCCCCAGTAGATGTCGTCCTCGGGCTCCCAGATGTCGGCGCGCCCGCCGCCGAAGCCGAAGGTCTTGAAGCCCATGGATTCGAGGGCGACGTTGCCGGCGAGGATCATGAGGTCGGCCCAGGAGATTTTTTGGCCGTACTTCTGCTTGATGGGCCAGAGCAGGCGGCGGGCCTTGTCGAGGTTGGCGTTGTCAGGCCAGCTGTTGAGGGGGGCGAAGCGCTGGGAGCCGCGGCCGCCGCCGCCGCGGCCGTCGTGGATGCGGTAGGTGCCGGCGGAGTGCCAGGCCATGCGGATGATGAGACGGCCGTAGTGGCCGAAGTCGGCAGGCCACCACTCCTGGGAGTCGGTCATGAGGGCGTGGAGGTCCTTGATGACGGCGTCGAGGTCGAGGCGAGTTGAACTCTTCGGCGTAGTCGAAGTCCTCGCCCATGGGGTTGGACAAGGAGGACTGCTGGTGCAGGATGGCGAGGTTAAGCGATTGGGGCCACCACGACGGATTGCCGCGGGCTCCGGCCACGGTGTGGGCGAGGGCGCTGCCCGAAAACGGGCATTTGGATTCGGTAGCCATGATTCCTCCTAGGACTTTTCCGTCGCTAGTATAGGAGCCGGGTGGGGGGTGGTGGAAACCCGGCGGGGTGTGATAGCCCGTCGTTTTTTGGGAGGATCAAGCAAGGTGGATGACGGCGGATGTTGAAGCGGAAGCCGGCCCGGAGGAAGGGACGCGAAAGAATAGAAATGGGGAGCGTTACAGCGGCCCGCCGTTCTTGAGGAGCGGCGGGCTTCAGCTTTCGTGGAGCTTACTTGCCGTGGATCTTGATGAAGACCCCGGCTGCGTCGGCGTCCTCAATCACGACGTTGCTGTGTGTTTCAAGAACATCGGACCACATGGCGGAGCCTTCAAAGAGAGCGACGGGATTGTCGGACTCATAGAGAGCATAACCGCCGCTGTTGTCGGATTTGTGCCAGCGGCCGAGGAGCGTGACGCCTGGCGGGGGTGCACCCTGGGTGGTGAGAAAACGTTTGATAGCTTCCGGCCTGCAGCCGGGGCGGACCGAGTAGGTCAACATGTGCTTCATACCTGGACCTCCGTGGGGAATGAGATTTGGTCAAGCCGGAACTTGGAAGGGATGGAAGGACGCAAGTGTAGCACGCGCGATTTGAGACGCGATCATTGCGGTGAGCGTGGGGATGTTGCGCGGCGTGCGGGCTTGTTGCGGCGTGGCCGTTAGGGCTCTTCTGTGAAGAAGGAGCGGAGCCAGGAGGCGCGGCGGTAGAGGGCGATCTGGCCGTGCTGGGAGACGACCATGTGCCCGCTGTCGAGAATCTGCCACGATTCCGTGACGGCGCCTGATTTTGTGCTCTTGGTGAGGGTGAAGGAATTGCGTGTGAGCTGCGCGGAGTAAGTGGAGATGCCCGATTCGAAGGCGAGGTGGCAGTTGCCCGCGGGTTCGGACCATGTGTGCTCGCGGCCATCGGCAATGAGCGTGACGGAGTCGTAGGAGCCGAAGCAATCTACGGGAAGAACCTCAGAGAATTTGCCGAGGTGGGTGAGGAGCTTGATCTCGCTGGGGGCGTTCTCATCGCCGCCGGTGCGGAACCACACGCCGTCAAAAGGAGAGCGCACAAGCATGGGCCAAACAAAGCCGATGAAGACACAGGCGGACAGGAGAAGGACCGATTCAATGCGAAGTGAAAGGTTGAGCCGCATGGGCGTTGCGTCCTGCTCGTCCAGAATACGACTGGGAATTCCTGCGGCTGTCGGGGAAGACATGGAGACATTATTGTCACGGGACTGCAGCAGAGGCTTGCGTGGAGTGGCGGGAGGTTCCTTGTTGTGTAGTGTGAAGAATGGTTCGTGAAGAGGGGAGCCTGGGGTGGGAAGGCAGTGGCATCCGATGTCTCCAATACCGGGAGACATGGGGCACCCAGGTTCACGATGGACCCGCGAGAATCAGCGAGTCAGTTCGATGGGGACGGTGCGCGGAGGCTCGGGGCTCTTGCCGTTCTCGTCCATCTTGCCGAAGATCATTTTGCCGCTGGCGGTTTGCAGCACGCTGGTGACGCGAGATTTCGACGGAGCGGCCGATCATCTTGCGGGCGTGATCGACCACGACCATGGTGCCGTCGTCGAGATAGCCGACGCCCTGGTTGTATTCCTTGCCTTCTTTCAGGATGAGCACGGTCATGCGCTCGCCGGGCAGCACGACCGGCTTGAGCGCGTTGGCAAGGTCGTTGATGTTGAGCACCTGACGTGATGCAGGTGGGCCACCTTGTTCAGGTTGAAGTCGTTGGTCACCACCTTGGCTTCCCACTTCTTGGCCAGTTCCAGAAGCTTCAGGTCGACTTCGCGAATGGAGGGGAAGTCGTCGGGCACGATCTGCACCTGGAGCTTGGCGCATTGGACTGCATGCGCTGCAGCATGTCGAGGCCGCGGCGGCCGCGCTGGCGCTTGGAGCCATCGGTGGAGTCGGCGACGACCTGCAGCTCGCGCAGAACGAACTCCGGCACGACCATCATGCCGTCGATGAAGCCGGCCTCGGCGATGTCGGCGATGCGGCCGTCGATGATGACGCTGGTATCGAGCACCTTGGCGCTGCGGCGCGTGGGCTTGTCGCCGGAGAACAGGGTGCCGAGGGCGGCAGGGTTAAGCAGATCGCCCTTGTTGGCGCCCACCAGCAGACCGACGTAGGTCATGAGCAGCAGAACGAAGATCTGCAGCACGGCGGAGGTGGCGCCGGCGAGCGGTGCGGACCGCAGAACCAGGCAAAACAGCGCGGCGCCGAAGATGCCGAGAACGCTGCCCGCGACTGCGCCGATCAGCCGGCGCAAGGTGAGCGCGCGTACCCGGAATTCGAAGATGATGACGGCGCATGCGGCAATCAGCCCCGCAACCGCGCCATCCCAGCCAGCCTGAATGCCGAAGGGTCGAAGGAAGTAACAAACCGCGGCCAAGAGGGCAACAAAAAGAAGACGTAAGCAAAACCAGATCCATAAAGACCTACTTTCGCTGGCGCGCAAAGAATATCGCCAGCTTCGGGCATCGATTGGCGAGTATGCAGAGCCGCGTCAATAGTCGTCAAGTGGATAGAGCAAAGAACAGGGATACAGGGATCAGGGAACAGGGAGCAGAGAGCTTCAGTCGTACCGGGCCAAAACAAAAGCCAAATTCCCTGCCTCGAATGCAGTCGAACTCGAGTCATACAGCTTTTGGTCTCTCGCGTGACTTAACTACATGACGCGGTTGGTTCACTGCCCTGACGCCTGTTCCCTGTCCCTGTTCTTTAAGCTGCGGCGAATGCGGTTGTCCGGTGCGAGGACGCTCGTGCTGCCTTTGCGGGGGCCGCGCTTGCGGGCGCTCATTGCTTGATGCGCTTGAGCAGCTCCTCGAGCTGCACTGTTTTTCGGCCAGCATGGCATCGGCGGCGTGGATCTGGTCGCCCATCTTCTGCGGGTCGCCCAGCAGGATCATGGGAACGTGCGCGGCGATCCGCTTGAGACGCGTCAGGAAGCTGATCTCCATTCATCTGCGGCATGGGAATGTCGGCGAAGACCAGGTCCACTGCGGTGCCGGCAAAAATGCCGATTGCCTCCTGGCCATTGGTGGCCGACACGACGCGGTATCCATTGGTTGACAGCAGAAACTTGAGCACCGAAAGCTCCTGTTCGTTATCGTCGACGCAGAGAATCATTTCTTTGGCCGCATGATGTGGGGTACACTCCTTATTCATTGTGATAAGTCGCCTTGAGACAATACGATTTTCCTGTCCCGCTCTGCGCGGCGAATTCGGATCGGATCTTCTTGGCCCGTTTCGGCCGCAAGGAGGGTTGCGAATCCAGTCCGCTTTCAGCTATACGAAGCCGCGGTGCGCAGTGGATGCGTTCTGGCGAACGCACAACACGACGCAAGCGACCCCGTTCAACGCGGAGTCTGAATTGGTGTCCTCACCCTTGGCCGAACTGCAACTGATTCGCCTGGGATCAGCCGGCTTGAAAGCCGCTTGATTTTCCCCAATGATTGCCAAGAGTACGAAGGTCGGCGCGATCTGCAAAGATGGAATGAAAAGAGAAAATGTAGGGCCGAAAATTGGCATAACAGTAGGGAAAATAGGTTTACTACTTTGATGCCGAACGGCTTATGACTATGAATTCCTGTTGAAAGCGTGTGCATCACGGCAGGAAAAGCCGGCCTTTTGCAACGAGAACGGTGCTGCCGGCAACGCGAATTTCGCCTACCCCTGACTCGGATGCTTGCGCGGCGACAAAAATCTCGCTGGAACGGCCCATCTCGACGCCCTGGCGGATGAGAAAGCGTGGGCCGGACGGGGCGAGATTTCTCTGGACGAGATAAGCGACGGCACATCCTGCGGCGGAGCCGGTGGCCGGGTCTTCTGCGCCGTTGAACTGCATGCGGGCGCGAAAGCACTGGGCGCCGCTTTCGTCCTGGGATGGGGCAAGGACGTAGAACCAGCGGCCGCTGTGGGCGCGCAGAAATGGAGTGGCTTCGTCGTGTAGCACGCGGAGGCGGGCGAGCGCGTCGACCGATCGCAGCAGCACGATGGCGAAGCCGTTGCCGGTGGAGACCACCTGCGGTGCGGCGGAGTTGTCGAGGTCGTCGAGTGACAGGCCGCAGAGGCGGGCGACTTCGGCGGGATCGAGTTCGGCGCCGAATTCGGCATTGCGCTGGGTCATCTCGCCAAACAGTGTGCCGGGATCGGCAAAGCGCACCGGGACGGGGCCGACATTCTCGGCCAGGGTGATGACGGAGTCACGCAGGGTTTCGGGCGCGGTGAGTTTGAGAACGCTGGCGGTGCCGAGGGTGGGATGGCCGGCGAAGGGCAGCTCTTCCTGGGTTGTGAAGATGCGCACGCGCACGCCTTCGGCAGCTTCGACAGCGGCGGGACGACGCTCGACGAAGGTGGTTTCGGAGAGGTTGAATTCGCGGGCGACGGACTGCATCTGCGCGGTGGTGAGATTGGCCGTGTTCATGACAACGGCGAGGGGATTGCCGGCCAGACCGGTAGTGGTGAAGACGTCGACGATGGCGTAGTCGAGGGCTGCGGGCATGGAATGATTATCCTGTACGGGAAGTCGTTTGGGAGGCTGCCGTGGATGTTTCGATCAAGGAACGACGTCTGTCGTTCGCTTCGGAGTACGACGTTGAAACACCCGCTGGGAACTACTATGCGCGCCGAGCCGTGCTTTCATTTACAGACCACCTGGAGTTGAAAAACAGCGATGGAGGCGTGCTGGCGACGATCGAGGGCAAGTTATCTCCGCTCCGGAACATGCATTCGTTTCTGCTCAACGACGGACGCGCGTTTGAGTTTGGGTGCGAAAAGCTCTGGACCCAGGTGTACACATGCGAGGGCAACGGCGAGATCTATCGGCTTTATCAGCACAAGGGCCTCCGCTACTCGGTATTTCGCGATGAGCGGCAGATTGCGGCATTCACAAAGAACCGGGTCGTGTGGGGCAAGGGAAACGAGTACGACCTGCGCACTAACCACGATGCCGATGTAGTGGTGCTTATATGTATGGTGCTCGCCATCAACACGATTGAACACGACGACGATGACTCGACGCTAACGATCGACCTGGGCAGCCTCGGGCCGGAGGCGAAGCACTTTGATGAGAACTGGCAACCCACTTAAAATCAGGGCTGTCGAATCGGCTGAGTTCGGTCCGGGGTATGATGGGTTTGTTGGCATTTGACGCGCGACAAGAATGGTTCGGCGCGAAAGGCCGACACTATTTCAAGCCTGCCGAACGAGCACCGGTGGCGAAGTGGCTAACGCGCTGGTCTGCAAAACCAGTATTCGAGGGTTCAATTCCCTCCCGGTGCTCCAAATTCAGTTGACAGACGACAGTTAACAGATCGAGCCGCGCAATACGGCTGAGAGTCCACTTCCTCCCGTTTACTTCCTTCTTTGCAGATTTCAAAGGCAACTGCGGATTCTTCGCCGCGTTGGTGCTATCGCGCCGAGCTGTTCAGGAATCCACGGATGCGCTTCAGGTCAGCCCAGTTGCGGCGGGGCGTCGATGGTGCGGGTGGGACGAATAAGGGAGCGGTCAAGGAAGATGCGCATGCGGAGAGCCTCAAAGCGCTGCGTGGCGACAAGGCGAAGCTGGCGACGGATGTGGTCGGGGTCTTCGAGCTGGAGGAGGCGCGCCTCGTCGTCGGCGGCGCCGCGCTCAAGCCGGAGGATGCGCTCCTCGATGGACCGGCGAAAGCGGGGGCTTATCTCGAAACGCTCCTTGGTAATTGACTGGACCATGGCAAAGCTCCTGAGCAGGGGAGGAATTGGGCCTGCCGATTGGGTTCGCTTTCATCCCAAATCGTAGCGATTCAGACCGGCGCGCACCAGATTACGGGCAGGTTGAGGGCAGATGAGACGGAAGTAATGTTGTGTCTGGATTTGAGACAGGGGCTGGGACCAGGGACCAGGGAACAGGGACCAGGGCTGGGGTCTAGGGAAAGCTCGAGGGAACGCGAGGCTCCTGTCTGGGGATGGAGGGATAAACGCACCGCGCGAGTAAATTGCGCGCGGGGCCGGCAATGCCGGTCCCCGCGGGGTTGATGTTACTGGTTGCAGGATTGACGACTAGCGGTTACTGCCGACTTTGTTGTTGGCATCTGCAATGGCCAGCGTGACCTTGGTGCCGCCGTCAAGATGGATATTCTGGCGGGCGCCGAGGAGCGCGCCGGAGGCATTGGAGAAAGGCTGACCGTTGGCGTTCCCGGCAATCAGGACTCCGGGGATCGCGGTGGTCTTGATTTCGATATTGCCCTGGTGCGCCACAACCGTTCCGGCAGCGGGGTAGCCGCTAGGAGCTGCGCTCGGGCTGCTGCCGGGGGACGAAGCACTGGGACTCTGCTGCATGGGAGCCTGGGAGCTGCCACTCGGGCTGGAACTGGGTGCTGCCGCGCCGCCGGCCGGACTGGCGCCGCCGGAAGGCGTGGGTGAGCTGGGCGCTGAGCCGGTACCGAATGGACTAGACTGCGCAGCGTCAGAACCAGCCGCCGGTTCAACGGACTGCAGAACCGATTTGATCGGCAGGGTTTGGCCGCCCTTGAGCTCGGCCTGATCGAACTGGATTGCCACCTTGGAGTTCGGATTGGCGTCATCGTGCGCCTGGATGTCGGTGATGTGGCCGGTGATTTTGGAGCCCTTGGGGATGACCACGCCGTCGCCCATGGTGGCTTTCTCAGTGGTTTTGACGACCACGCTGTCGCCGTTCTTGGCGTTCTTGGTGTCGAGCTTGGAGACCAGTTCGCCGTTTACGGGGCGAAGATCGGCGTTGTTGACCTCAGGGGCGTTAGCGGTATTGGGAACGGGAACGGCCGCCGCTGCGCCGGGTTGGGAAGGGGTGGTTTGCTGCGAAGGGGGCGTGGACTGCGAAGGCGAACCGGACTGGCCGGGCTGCTGCATGGGCGCCGGCTGGCTGGGTTGCGGTTGGCCGGGAGCCTGGGCAGTCAGGGGAATCGTGGAAAGGGCGGCTAAAGCGACCGCCGGAACGAGTAACTTTATCTTTCTCATCGAGGTAAACCTCCATCGGAATCGGCCTTGCCGCCTGAGGGCAATGGCGATCAACGAAGGTAGGTGCAAAACGGGGCCGAAAGGTTGATTGGGGATTTCGAAATCGCTGCAAAAGAGAGTCGCGAATTGTGAAATTACTTTGCACAATCATTTATGGCAAACACGCGGTTGTGCAACGACAAATTGGCCCGCCGCAAACAAACAAGTTGCTTAATGACAATGGCTTAGATTGTTCATGAGGTTCGCCAAAAGCTCTCGACAGGCAGCTTTTTCACAGATCTCATGGGTTTTGACGTTGCGAGCAAGCATTCATTTTTGACATGAACTGTTGTTCGTTGACAAAGCTCCGATCTGGGCGGCATGAGGGCAGGGATGCGGACGTTCCAGCGGCGATGCTTGCAGAATTGTTGGGTTTAAGCTGAGGGTTGGCGGGATCCGTTTTGGACCTAGGTCGAGTCGGGTGAATCCGGCCTGGGATGGCCGGATTTATCAGGTGCTTCACGCTTTGCCGGCGCCAGCTTCGCTACTGGCCTTCAGGCGAGGGGGCGTAGTAGCCCTTGCGGACCTGGACGTGGGTGCCCTCGCCGCAGTTCACGTTGACCTTGCGAAAGGTGCCATCGGCCTTGTTGTTGGTGGGTGTATAGGTGCCAATGTATTGGGTGCGCAGTTCATCCTGGATCTGCTGGAAGGCGGCTTCGAGCTTTTTGCCGTTGTTGCCCACGTTGATCAGGCGTCCGCCCGTTTCCTCAGAAAGGCGCTTGGCCGCGGAGTAGCCGCTGTAGCCCCAGGAGCCGTAGGAGCCCACATCGGCGATGAGGATGACATAGATGATGGCGTTGGATTTTTCAGCAGCGGCAATGGCTTCGCTGATCTTGGTCTTGCTGCCCTGGTCTTCGCCATCGGTGAGGATGATCATGGCCTTGCGGCCGGTCTCCTGGTTGAGCTTCTCCCGGGAGGCGAGATAGATGGCGTCGTAGAGCAGGGTTCCCTTGGGGTCGCCCACGGTGGGGATGGTGCCGCCGCCGGCGCCGGGGATGCCGGCCGCGCCGTTGCCACCGGCGGTGTTGATCTCAGCCTTGCTCATGGCGCGGGTGAGCAGGTGGGGGTTGTTGGTGAAGTCCTGGAGCAGGTCGACGTTGACGTCGAAGGAGAGCAGGAAGGCCTCGTCTTTTTTGCGCAGGACCTGCTCGAGGAAGCGGCTGCCGGCCTCCTGCTCAAGAGGCAGGACGTATTGCTGGCTGCCCGAGGTGTCGAGGAGGATGCCAAGGGTGAGCGGCAGGTCATTCTGGGCGGTGAAGTTCTTCCAGGTCTGCGGGGATTTGTCTTCCTGGACACTGCAGACGTCCTTGTTCAGGTGCGGGACCAGGTTGCCGGATTTGTCCTTGACGGTGAAGAAGAGGTCGACCAAGTTGACGTTGACGTGGAAGGTGGCGACGGACTGGTCCTCGTCGGTAGGTTGAGCGGGAGCGTGGCTCACCGGGGGCGCATCAGGGGACGGCGGGAGCTGTGACCACGCGGACGCGGATGCGAGGGGAAGAGCCAATATCAGGGAAGCAAGTGGGAAGCGCATACGCATGTCATCCATTAGACGCGTGTTTCGAGCTTGAAGAGAGCATAGCTCGAATTGCGGGTTTACGGCATCAAGAGGCGCAAACGGCCGGGGTACCAAGGAATAAAGCCAACCGCAGGTGGGGGTGGTTCAGGGCGGACGGGCGCCTTTCCTGCCTGCAATCGCTCGCCGCAAGCAAACCTGCATCCCGGTGGCGCGTCTGATAGTCTGACGGATGGACACTCGCCGGAGTGCGCGAGTGACAGGATACGCGGCATTTAGCAGGGTTTGGGTGGAGGAAGAAGGGCCTGTGAAGCTTGGATTGAAGCCATCGAAGGGATTGCGGGTCACGGCTATGGGAGCCGTGTTGAGCCTGGGACTGGTTCCAGCGGCCTGGACTATGCAGGAACCCATTCCCGATGCCCCGGCGCCTCAGAGGACGAATCCCCCGCTGTCAGACGCGGCGGGCGGCCCCATCAAGCCGGGTGGCGGAGCCGGGGTGGAGAAGGCTCAGGGCAGCAGTTCGGCAGGCGGCCCGACGGAGACCAAGGTGCCGCAGCAACCCTCGACGCAGGCGCCGCCGGCTGAGCCGCAGAAGGACGTGCAGAGCACGCCGCCGGAGAACCTGAGTCCACAGGATATCGGGCAGATTTACCGTCTTTACACGACGCTGGTGAACGTACCGGTGACGGTGAAGGACAACAAGGGCAAGCTGGTGGCGGGCCTGACGTGGCGCGACTTCAAAGTCTACGAGAACGGTAATTTTGAGCCGATTAAGTATTTCATTGTCGACGCATTTCCGCTGTCGATGGCGTTTGTGGTGGATCAGAGCCTGCCACGCGACGTGATGGCGAAGGTAAACGAGTCGCTCGGGGCGACTGCAGGGCGCGCTGACCCCCTATGACGAGATCGCCGTCTTTTCCTATTCCAATGGCGCTCACGATCAGTCCGGCGGATTCACCGGGGGGCAGAGCGCGCGTGTGCCTTTTGTGTTGTCGATGACCAAGGCCAGTGGTACGGAGCAGCTAAATCCAGTTGGCTCGGCGTCGCCGCTCGCGGGGTGCTCAATCCGGCAGAACGGGAACTGCATTGACCCGAACCTGCAGCCGGGACGGTCAGCGGGAAGCGACTCGTTCATCACGATTCCCAAAGAGATTCACACGCTGAACGACGCGATCTTTGCAGCGGCGAAGGAGCTTTCGACGCGGCCCAAGGAGCGGCGGCGGATCATCTACGTGATCTCGGACGGGAAAGAGAACGGCAGCAAGGCCACCTACAAGGAAGTGCTGAAATACCTGCAAACGCACGAGATCTCGGTGTATGGCACGCTGGTGGGTGATTCGGCGCGCTGGGGCGAGGGGTACCTGAGCCGCTTCCATTTGCCGTTTACGATGTACGACAACCGGCTGGTGAACTACGTGACGCAGACCGGCGGTACGCTGGACTCAGAGAACAACCTGAACGGGATCGAAAAGAGCTACCAGGAGCTGTCGGCCGAGGCACGGAACCGGTACACGATCATGTACACCAGCCACGAGCCGCCGTTCGACGAGAAGTTTCGGAGCATCGATGTGCGGGTAGACCGGCCGGGGCTGGAAGTAATCGCGCGGCGCGGATATTATGCGGCCGCAACAGACCTGAAGTAGACGGAATCCTGAGTCAGCAAGCAATGCAAAGAGCCTGTGCGGATGCACAGGCTCTTTTGATTTTGCGACAGGCGCAGAAGGAGCTAACGACGTCCGGCGCGCCCGAGATATCTGTGCTACGCCTTGGGCTCGTTCTTGTCGGAGTTAGAGGTGGGAGGCGGGTTAGAGGAGCTTTGCTGGGTGTTGGAAGGTGGCGGCGCGGGATCGGTTACTCCACGAATGCCTTCCTTGAAGCCCTTGAGGCCCTCACCCAGTCCCTTGCCCAGTTCTGGAAGCCGCTTGGCGCCAAACAGAATGAACGCCAGGGCAGCGAGCACAATCAAGTGCCATGGTTGTAACAAATCACCCATTGAATCATCCTCCGCGCGCCGCACGGGGCGGGCGCACTCATTGAACACTCTTATTGTCGCACAACGGCAGTCGACAGTTCACAGACGACAGTTCACAGAAGACAGCGAACAGATTCCGATCCACATGGTCGCACGGTTCGGCCGCCTTTAATGTGAGCCAGCTCACACAGCGGGCAACACTCAAGGGTACGCGGGATAAGGCGGAGCGGATTGGAGAGGGCTAATTGACCTGGGCGGGCTTGCCCAGGCGCTCGGTAACCATGTTGTAGAAGCTGCGCAGGTCCTCTTCTTCCCCGGCGGTCAGGCGGCGGTAGACCTTCATGAGCGGAAATAGCCGGGAGCCGCGGACGTTGACGGCGGGAACCGCGACGGTGCCGCCCGGGTACTGGGTCATCTCCCAGCTGCCGGCGTAGCGCAGGCGGATGATCTCGCCGAGATAGCTGCCCCACAGGCGGACCTCGTAGTCCAGATCGCGCTCGGGGCTTTCGCCCACCATGACCAGGATCTCGTCGAGGATGTCGACTGAGTCGGGGGAATTGTCGAGGTGCTGGCGGAAGTCGCGCTGCGCCGTCTCGACCGCGCCCCGGGCATAGCCCTCCATCATGGCCCCGAGGTCGGGGAAGGACGCAGACTCGAGTCGTTTTCGGACTTCACTCATGTACACCCCAAGTATAGGACGCATTGCCTTCAGCAAGCACCGCCGGCGATCCACACTGAAGTACGGCTAAAATCAAGTACAGAGAGGATGGTTCCCCGTGAAACTCTTCCGTGTGATCGCCTTGGCAGTCCTGGTTTTAAATGGTGCCGCGGTGGGCCGTCCGGCCGCCCGCGACATCTATCCTGACCCGGCGCAAGCCAAGGGAGAGATAGCGGCAGCATTGAAGACAGCCGCACAGACGCACCGGCGCATTCTACTGGACTTTGGCGGGAACTGGTGCGGGGATTGCCAGGTACTGGACATCTATTTCCACGACGCCCAAAACAAGCCCATCCTCGACGCGAACTTTGTGCTGGTGCACGTCAACGTGGGCGAGTATGACGCCAACCTGGATCTGGCGGAGAAGTACGAGATTCCGCTGAAGCGGGGCGTGCCGGCGATCGCGGTCCTGAGCGAGACCGGCAAGCTGCTTTATAGCCAGAAGAGCGGGGAATTCGAGTCGATGCGTCGGCTGGATGCAACAGCGGTGACGCGGTTCCTGGTGCAGTGGAAGCCGGCCAAGCAGGGCTGCTCAGTGATGATGGTGAACTGCTGAGGATGCGTAGGAATCAGGCAGAGGCTCGCGGACCGCGTTGGGGAGCGGCTGCGGTGCAGTCGCTTGAATCACGAACTGCGGGAGCTGGCTTGAGTCACTGACCGGCGCAAACTGCTTGGTTTTTTCGTAGGTGTACTGGATGCGGTGAATCACCGTCATGGTGGAGAGCACTGCCAGGACGCAAAGCACCGGCGCCATGACGCCCCAGTGATTGAAGAGCGCGCCCAGGATGACGAGGACGATGCGCTCGGGGCGCTCCATGAATCCCACCTTGCAGGATCCGATGAGGGCTTCGGCGCGAGCGCGCGTGTAGCTCACCATCAGCGACGTGGACATGACAAACGCTGTGAGCACCACGTAGCGCAAATGATTGGAGCGCGCGTAGTAGACCAGCAGGCCGAAGAAGAGGACCACGTCGGAGTAGCGGTCGATGACGGAGTCGAAGAACGCGCCGAAGACGGTGACCTGGTTGGTGCGGCGGGCGACACGGCCGTCGACCATGTCGAAGATGCCGGCGCCGATGATGACCAGGCCGGCGTAGAAGAACATGCGTCCGGCGTTGGTGGCGTCGGCATGGCCAAAGAAGAATGCCGCAACGATGTTGATGACGAGCCCGATGAAAGTAAGGGCATTGGGCGAGATGCGGGTCAGGGCCAGTCCGTTAACGATTCGATCCAGCAACCAACCGCAAGCGCGGCCAAAGCCACCCGTCCAGGTCATTCCTTCGTTCCCTCGCTACTGGCCGGCGCCGGCTGTAGTGCCTTCGGCGCCGTCGGCCGAATTGGATGCATCGGCTTCGTCGTGAATCGTGCTCAGTTTGAGAATTTCCAGCTCGCGTTTGCCGTTGGGCGTCACGATGGTGGCAACATCGCCGACGCGTTTGCCTACCAGGCCGCGGCCAATAGGTGAAGTGGTGGAGATGAGGCCCTTGGAGACGTCAGACTCTTCGCTGGTGACGAGGCGGTACTCGATCTCCTCTTCCTTGTGGGAGTCATAGACCACGATTGTCGATCCGAAGCCGACTTTGTCTCTGGGGATGTTGGCCAGGTTGACCAGGGAGAGCTCGGCCATGCGCCGCTTGAGCTGCCCCAGGCGGGCGTTGACAAACTCCTGGCGCTGCTTCGCCATGTGATATTCGGCATTTTCCGACAGGTCGCCCAGCGCCACGGCCTTCTTGATCTCGGCGGGCAGCTCGTGGGCGAGTTCATGCTCCATGGCTGCAATTTCTTTCTGCAGCTGGTTTTTAATGTGTTCGGGCATCCATTGTCCGTGGCGGGGAGCGCGACGCTCGGTCCGCGAAAGGGTAGAACCGCTGAAAATTGATTATACGGGGTGGGACTACGGAGGGACAGAGGGACTGAGGGACTGAGGGACTGAGGAGTTAAACGGCAGGCCGGTCGTGGAGTCAACTGCCTTGCTCGTTTGTCCCTTGTCCCTTTGTCCCTTTGTCCCTCGATTTTTCATCCCTTGATTTTTCGTCCCTCGCCCTTTCATCCAGGAAGGATTGGAGAATGAGCACTGCAGCGACCTGATCGACCAGGTTCTTATGTTCCTGACGGGCGTGGCCGGCTTCATAGAGGATCTGGTGGGCCTCGCGCGAGGTGAGACGCTCGTCCCAGAGGTGGATGGGAAGGCCGGTGAGTTCGCCGAGTTCGGCGGCGAACCGCTGCACTTTCTCGGCGCGCGGGCTCACATCCCCGGATAAATGGAGCGGGTTGCCGATCACGATCCCGGCGACCGCAAAGCGGCGGGCGAGGCGGGCGATGGAACGGAGATCGTCGCGGCGGTTGCGGTGGACTTCAAGGGTGAGGACGGGCTGGACGGTGAGGCCAAGTTCATCGGAGACGGCCACGCCGATGCGCTTGGCGCCGAGGTCGAGTCCGAGATAGCGTTGTTCGTCCGGCATGTGCGCTCGGAGTCTCTCCTGACATTCAGGATACGGGGGCACGGCGAACCAGAAGCTGCCCATGGTCGTACATGGTTCAAGGGAAGAAGCAGACATCTCGCGATTGAAGGATCAGGCTGCTATCCCATTACAATCTTTGAAGGTACAGGAATCCCGAAGAGGGTTTTTGCGTCTCTTAGGGTGAAGCACGGAAAGGAAAACCGCAGCCGGATGGTGAGCCGCAGAGGGACAACGGGACGGAGCCGCGGCTCGAGCTGGAGACGCACCCTGGTTGCGGTGTTTCTGCTGGTGCTGCTGGCGGCGGCCGGGGCTGTGGCCTTTGTCTTCTTTACTCCCTACGGGCCAATGCAACAAACGTTTGTGGAGATTCTGCCGGGTTCGTCGACGGTGCGGATCGGACGGCAGTTGCAGGAAGCGGGCGTTATTCGCAGCCAATACGCCTTCGACGCCATGCGCTGGGTGCAGCATGGAACGCTGAAAGCCGGGGACTACAAATTCGACCAGCCGGCGCCGGTGAGCGAGGTCTACGACCGGATCCGGCGGGGCGACACGTTCACCATCGAGGTCACCATTCCTGAAGGCTCGACCATGTTCGATATCGGCAGCCGGCTGGAGCAGGCCGGCTTTGGACCGAGCCAGACGTTTGTAAACGTGGCGCGCCAGGAGGCCGGGCTGGTGTCGGATCTCGATCCCCAGGCCAAGTCGCTGGAGGGGTATCTCTTTCCGGACACGTACCGGATCGGACCCAAGGAAGACATGCCGCAAATCGCGGCGATCATGGTGAAGCGATTTCGGCAGGCAGCGCAGCAGCTGGGATTGACTCACGACTTCCATAACACGGTGACGATGGCGTCGCTGGTGGAGCGGGAGACGGCGGTGGAAGGCGAACGGACGCTGGTGGCCAGCGTGTTTCAAAACCGACTGGAGAAGTCTATGCCGCTGATGACCGACCCGTCGGTGATCTACGGCCTGCAGGTGACGGGTCAATGGCGGGGATCGATTTACGCCAGCGATTTGCAACGGGATACGCCCTACAACACCTATATGCATGTGGGCATGCCGCCGGGGCCCATCGCGAATCCGGGAATGAAGGCTCTGCACGCAGCCATGAATCCCGCGCAAACCAACTATCTCTACTTTGTGGCGGCCGGTGACAACCCGCAGGGCAAATCGATGTTCGCATCGACCTTGGAAGAACACAACCGGAACGTGGCGGAGTATCGGTCGGCGATGAAGAAAGCGGGGGCGCGGTGAAGGACGCAAAGCGGGGCGCAACTGCCCTGCTGATGACTCCGGTGCTGCTGCTGGCTGGGTGCTTTCTTCCCACGCATCGCAAGCTGCCGGTTCCGATTGCGCCCGCGGTGGTGCACACCGCCACGTCGCAGGAGTTGGTGCAGCAGATCGATCAGCGCTGCGACGAGTTGCATTCGATGAACGTGAACGTGGATATGCAGGCCAGCGTCACCAAGAACAACGTGGTGACCGAGGAACCGTCGGTAGGGGGCATCATCCTGCTCCGCAAGCCGGAGGATCTGCGGGTCTTTGGGCTGGCGCCGGTGGTGCACACACGGCTCTTCGACATGGTCTCGAACGGCAAGGACTTCAGGATGTGGATTCCGCATCTGAACCAGGTCGCCGAGGGGCCGGTGGCGGAGTCGAAGAGCAAGTCGGAGAACACGCTGGAGAATCTTCGCCCCGGTTTTTTCATCGACGCGATGTCGGTGCGGTGCTTGGCCAAGGACGACGAATTCTATGTCACGGCAGACACCGATACGGTGGAAGACGCTGCCAAGAAGCATCTCTACCTTGTCCCGGAGTACCTGCTGAACGTGGTGCATCGCAAGGAAAACAGCCAGGAACTGGACCCGGTGCGAGTGATCCATATCCACCGCGATGACCTGCTTCCCTACCAGCAGGATCTATACGATCGGGACGGCAATCTGGAAACCCAGGTCTACTACGGGCGGTATGTGGATTTCGGCGATCACAAATATCCGTCGACGATCACCATCAACCGGCCGCTGGATGGATTGAAACTGGTGATGACGGTGGACAAGGTGACGATCAACCCGGATTTGAAGGACGAGAGCTTCGAGTTGCCGCCATTTCCACCCGGCACGAAGGTGAAGAAACTGGAGTAAACAGGGGCAGGCCTGGGAAGCGAGCAATCGGATAGCGGGAAGGGTTCCGGGCTCGATACCTACGAGGCCATGGCTTCGATATCGTCGACGTGGAGCAGGTGCGTGGTGGTGTCGAGCTTGCCGGTCACGCGCACATCCTCCCCTTCGAAGGGCCAGGCACGGCCGGTGGAATCGAGCATATAAAGGACCCCGCCGGTCTCAAGCAGGGCAAAGCGGCCGCCGCTGCGGATGACCGTGCCGCTGAAGGTCACAGTGGTGGCATTGCTGGGCCGGCCATCGGAAAGGGGAAGAACCGGCAGAGCTGCTTTGACTTCTGCATCCTCGGGCGGAGTCTTGGGAGCGATGCCCAAGTCCCTTTCGAGCTGCGACTCCAGCTTCCGCCTTAGATTAGCCAGGGTGAAGATGGACATGGAGAGGCCCACGATCAGCCAGCGTTTATAGAGATTCTTCATATATCTAGGAACCTCGGCAGCCGCGACTCCGCTCAATGACGCCACGCGCCACCTTCGCGACCGAATTTGCTCTTTCTCGTCCGTGACATGGATAGAGCAAGCGAAGAGCCAAACGCTAAGTGGTTATTCGGGTCTTGTTTGCATTGTTTGAAAGAGTGCACGCCCGGTAAAAAGTACCCGCTGTTGAAAAATTAGCGAGCGCATTTTCCATGGCCTCGTCTCTTGAGCGCAAGTTGAGAGAGTTTGAACGCCACGGGGAGGATGGTTGGATCGCGTCTTCTGATGGCGCCGGACAACGCCCGGAAATCGATGTCTGTGCTAGTATCCCGGCAAGCGTTCAAGCCAACCTCCGGGGCAACATCATGGAAATCAATCTGCGACCCCTCACGCTGGGGGAGATCCTGGACAAGACCGCTCAGCTGTATCGCACGAATTTTGTGCTGTTTGCGGGGATCGCGGCGCCGTATGCCGCGGTCGCCCTGGCCATCGGCCTGGTGAGCGCGCTGCTTCTCAACCTGTATCAGTCAGCGAACCAGTCCCCGTCCGCGACCTGGCAAGTTCAGGTGTACAGTTCGGTCAGCCTGATTCTGATGATGCTGGTGAGCAACGTGTCCGCCGCAGCCAACAATCGCGCCGTAGCCTGGGTGCACCTGGGGGAGCCGGCCACGATTGGAGCGTCGTATCGAGGCATTCTGCCCCAATCCTGGCGCTATCTGGGTTTGGGAGCATTGAAGCTGCTGATCGCTTGGTCCCCGATCATCCTTATGTACTTCGCCTTTCAGGCAAGCTACGTCTACTTTCAGCTCAAGGGAGTCCTTCCCCAACCCGGGGAGGTTCCTCGGGGAACGCCCAACCCGCAGGCGCTGATGTTTGTGGCCGTCTCGGCGGGCTTCTTTCTTCTGGCATGGCCTCTGCTGATCTACGCGGGTTTCATGGCGTTGCGCTATGCGCTGGCCCTGCCGGCAAGCGTGGTGGAGAACCTGAAGCCGCGCGCGGCACTCAAGAGAAGCATCGCTCTCACCAAGGGTGCGCGCGGCAGGATCCTGGCTCTGTGGGTCCTGGTGATAGTGATCGAGTTCATTGTGTCGGCAACCACGCAGGCGTTCTTTGTGGCATACACCATTCGCCACCACTACCATGTTCCGATTGGTCTTCGCATCGCGCAGCAGGTAGTCGCATTCTTTACCAACACCTTCGTCGGCCCGATTCTCGCGATTGGAACCACGCTGTTTTACTACGATCAGCGAGTGCGCAAAGAGGGATTCGACATTGAATGGATGATGGCTGCGGCAGGATTGGGAGACTCGGCGGCGCACACAGGGAGTCCCGAAGGTGACGGCGCGCTGGCCCTACCGGTCGGAATGCCGGAGTTGCCGCCGGCCGCGGATGCGCTGAGCCCCGGGGACACCCTATGAATCTGCAGTTGCGTCCAGCCAATCTCGGGGAGATTCTGGACCGCACTGCGTCCCTGTACCGGTCGCGTTTTCTGGTGTTCGTGGGCATTGCGGCCATTCCCTCCGGAGGAGTGCTGTTCTTTGCTGCCGCGGGGTTTCTGTTGTCAGCGTGGATTGGCGCCACCGACCCGGCCACCACGGCTCTGCTGGGGCTGGCGATCCTGGGCCTGGTGCTGCTGGCGGTTCCGGTGTGCCTGGGACTCACGGCGCTGGGCAGTGGAGCCATCAGCCACGCGTCAAGCCAGGCGTTTCTTGGAGAACGGATCACCATTCGGGAGCCTACGGCGCTGCCTGGAAAAAGGGCTGGCGCTACGTGGGCCTGCTCTCGCTGGAGATTCTGTTCCTGGCCGTGATTCCCTTCACCGCCTGGGTGCTGATGGTTGCCGGAATGGCCGTGGTGGCTGCACTGGGCAGGCGCGCGGGCGCCCCCAGCGGCGATTTTGTGACGTTGCAAAGCCTGCTGTTCCTGATCGTAGGGTTGGCGCTGGTGGCGTATTTCCTGTGGATGCTGCTGCGGATCTGCCTGTCGTTCTCCGCGGCGGTGGTGGAACAGCTGGGCGCATGGGCCGCTCTGAAGCGCGCCACGTCGCTGAGCGTGGGCACCCGCGGGCGCATGCTGGTGCTCTACCTGCTTTGCATGGCGCTGAGCTGGATTGTGTCCATGGCGCTGACGGCGCCCGTCGTGATCGTGATCAGCCTGATACCACAGATGAACACGCCCCAACATGAGCAGACGATGGGCGCGCTGTTTCTATTTCTCCTGTATGGCGCATCGTTTGTGTCGCAGGCATTCACCAAGCCGGTAAGCGCCATCGCGATGATCCTCTTTTACTACGATCAGAGGATTCGCAAGGAAGGCTTCGATATCGAGTGGATGATGCGGGAAGCGGGGATGGAGCGCGAGCCTGCTCCGCCTCCCGAACCCTGGCTCGCCCCGGGAGCGGGGCTTGGACGGGACGCGGGCGGAACCCCGATGGGCGGAACGCCGATGGGCGGAGCGCCGATGGGCGGGACGCAAAGCAGCGCGAGGGGAGAGACTTCGTGAGCGAATTCGATGCAGCCGGCCAATCCGGGCAAGCAGAGGCCGCCCTGGAGCCGGGATCGATCGTGGCTGGCGGCAGCGGATCTGTGTCCACCATTGCCGCGTCCCTGCGGCCGATGAGCCTGGGCGAGATTCTCGACCGGGCCGTGCAGATCATCCGGTCGCGATTTCTTCTCTTCGCGGGCATTGCAGCGTTCCCGGCGCTGGCCACGTTGCTGCACACGCTGGTGAGCGACCCGACCGTGCGGCACGGCTTTTCTGACGGGCTGGCCTGGAAGATCGCCGGCCCGCTGCTCAGTTTCTTGTTTTGGGTGGCAAACGTGGTTTTTTCCGCGCTTGCCTCCGCCGCGCAGTGCCGCGCAGCTTCAGAGATTCTGCTGGACAGGCCGGTGACGATCAGCTCCGCCTATGGCGCCTTCAGCGATCGCAAGCTCAGGCTGGTCGGTCTTCAGATCTGGCAGGCGCTGCTCGCCTTCTGGCCGGCGATTCCGATGGCCTTGCTTCTTGTCGGCATGGCGCAGGCAGCGCCCCTCGCCAATCCCTGGCTGGTGTATGGATCGATGGCGGTGGTAGTGGGGATTCCCTGCGGCTTTCTCTACACGCGCTACGCGCTGGCATTTCCGGTAACCGCAATCCTGGACGAGCCCGCCCGGGAGTCTATCCATCGCAGCGTGGAACTGGGACGCGACTTCCGCTGGAAGGTGTTCTGGTCGTTTGCTCTGCCATCGGGTATCGGAATGGTGCTGCTGGCGGGCGGAAGCGGACTGATGGAGTGGCTCGGCGGCTGGCTGCACTGGACCACTCTTCACCCGATGCTGGTTATGGAGCTGGATGCGATATGGACCTTCCTGGCCAGCATCTTGTATGAGCCGCTCACGTGCATTGCGATCACCCTGACCTACTACGACCTTTGCGTGCGCAAGGAAGGGTTCGACATTGTGCAGATGCTCCAACAGGCGGGGCTGGAGGCAGAGCCGGTTGCCGCGCCGGAGTCCATTCTTGGATTGGGCTCGCTGGCGCCGCGGCCGACCCCGCAAAGCCTGGAAACCATGCCGGCTGACACGCCTGGAGAACCCTCGTGAACGGACGCCCCGAGCAAGCCAGTCGGCCGCCTCTGAATTTCAGCAATGTGATCGACAGGGTGCGACGTGTATTGGTTGGGCATTATCGCCTGTTTATTGCGCTGGGAAGCGTTCCGGCGGCCGCCCTGATTGTGTCCATCGGGGCGATCTTCGGGTTAATGTTTGCGTTCGGCCTGTTTCCGCCATCCGGCGCACACCCCAACCCGCAGCGATTCATCTGGACCATTTTGCCGGTCTACCTGGTTTCTATGCTGCCCATGATGGTGGCATATGTTTGGTTTGAAGGCGCCGTGTCCGTAGCCACCCTGACGATCGAGCGCGGGCAGGAGTGCTCGTTTTCCGCGGCGATGTCTCCAGCGTGGCGGCGAATCGGAAAACTCCTATGGCTGGTGTTTCTGCGCTATCTGTACGTCGCCCTGCCGGCGACGGCGATCATCGGCGTCTTCGCGCTGAGGGTATACGCCGGCGGAAAGCAGATCTCACCTGGGGTCCTGTTCCTGCTGGTTCCTGTAGCGGTGCTTAGTTACCTGGGCGCCATTGTGTACGCGGTGTGGATGATGATTCGGCTATGCGTGGCCGTACCCACGTTCATGGCCGAAGACAGAACTGTGCTGGATGCGCTGGACGGCAGCGCGCAGCTCACCCATGGAAGCAAAGGGCGCATCTTCCTGGTGCTCCTGGTGATTTATGCCATCAGTTACGCCGGAATCCTGGTGGTTGAGATGGCGGCGTTTTTCATTGGAAGCGCCGGAATGCTGCTGGCTTCGGCAATGGGACTACATCCCCTGCAGCCGGCGGCTATCGCTTTGATGGCGCTCTTCGGCGTGGTCGGCTTTGCCGCCATCATGATCGTCATCATCCTGACATGGAGCAGCTACGCGATCACTTGTGCCGTCATCTACGCGGACCGGCGCCAGGCGGACGCGGAGATCGCGTCCGCGAACCAGCCGCTCCTCGGCGGAGGCCCCGCATGATGGCAGCGCTGCGGCCCATGAGCCTGGGAGAGATTCTCGATCAGACCATCCAGATTTACCGGTCGCGTTTTCTCGCGTTTGTGAGCATCTGGGCCATCGGCACCACTGCGATGATGACGGTCAACGTCACGGACAGATCTGGAGCATACGCAGGCTCCTCCGCACCCAACGACGGGGGCAGCATGGCTGCTGGCAATTCTCGATTGGCTGGCGGTCTCTCACCTGCATTCTTTGATCGGCTCGGTCTTTTCGCCGGCCCTGGTTCGCCAGACTCGGCGAAGCCTCTTCGACAACAACGAGTCCGTGCGCGAGTCGCTGGCCTTCGGGTTGCGCCGCTGGAGGCGGTTTCTCGGGATCGCCTGTCTCAAACTTGCGCTGGGTCCATTGGCTGCCGAAATTGCCTCTGCAACCGTGGCTCTCGGCATCGGGATGTTGATGTACGTTATCGATCCGTCCATAAGACCCGGACTGCTTGGACTCGTCGTTGTGCTGCTGGCACTTGGCGGACTGATACTTGCCCAATGGCTCAGCGCATGCTTTTCCCTCTCCATCGCCGCGGCCACCCTTGAAGACCTGGGCGGCATGACGGCCCTGCGACGTAGTTGGCATGTGACCCGGGAGCGGAGATGGGCGATTCAGTTCACCTGGATTGCCATCTATGTGGGCCACCTGATCGTGCTCTACACCCTGGTATTCCTGGTGCGCTGGGGTTGGACGCTGGCTTTGCGCGCCCTGCACTTTCATTTTTCGCTGCCCTGGTACGAAGCCAGCTTCTTCCCCCTGTACATCGCTGTCGGCGCGCTTGTCGGCCCCATCTTCGCCATCCCCTTCCACGCTTTTCTACTATGATCAGCGGATACGGAAAGAGGGCTACGACATCGAGCGGATGATGGACGCGGCAGGGATGAGCGCGCCGACTGCTCCAGCCATGGTTGTGGCCGGTGATTCCGCTGAGACTGAGGTGCAACCGGGGTGAGCGTGGGGGCAAAGGCTATTGTGCAAGCTGCACTGCTGGTGTGTGCCGGCGGGGTGCTCGCTCCGCACACCCATGCCGCGGCTGCGCCCGCACCCACCCCAACCACGACAGGCCGTTCCCAGGACGCCTCAATCGAGGACTATCGCAAGCACCTGATGACGCTGGCAGGCCTGACGCAGGTCTGCGCCAGGGGACGCGACGTAAAGTCCTGCGATCCGCTCCTGGTGGGCCTGGATGACCGCGTGCCGCTGGGAGCGCACGGGGAACGCCGCCTGGTGCGCTACGGCTGGCTCCGGGTGCTGTTTTCCAAAGCCGAAGGAGAGCGACGAGGCGCAGCAGGCGCCCACGGCAGGCAAACAGCCCGAGACGAGCGAAGAAAAGGCCCGGCCCCGGCCGCGCACCACGTCGCAGTTGCTCAACGATGCTGTCGCGCGATTGCAGTCGGACCTGGCGCAGGCTGGAGGGCGCACTCGCGACCCAGCCCGATCATGCCCAGGAACGCGCCACCATGAACCAGGTTCTTGGCCGGACGCGAATTTCGCTCCCTGAAGCGGCCCGACTGCGAGAGACTCCGCCTTGGAACGCATCAACCGTGGCTCAACAAGCTCTTCGAGGGCATGGACAAGCTAGGTTCGCACTCCGCGCTGGATTGGCCGCGCGCTGATCTGGGGATTCATTCTGGCCGTCGGCGTGGGGCTGGCCTGGGGGCTGATGCAGAATGAAAGGCGCTGGCGCATTCGCCTGCTGCCCGAGAACAACGGCCCGGCGCCCGATGCTGCCTCGGCGCGCGACTGGCAGTTGTGGATGGCAGATGCCCGCGAGGCTGCGGCGCATGGCCTGTGGCGCGAGGCAATTCACTTCCTGTACTGGGCGGTAATCTCGCGGCTGGAGTCGAAGCGGCTGTGGCCTGCGGACCGCGCGCGCACTCCACGCGAATACCTGGCTCTGGTTGCGCCCGACGACCCGCGCAAGCCGGGCCTGGCTTCGCTCACCGGCATGCTTTGAGCGGATCTGGTACGGCGGCCGCGAAGCGCAGCGAGAAGCCGATTACCGGCGAAGCCGAGGAACTCGCGCACGGTCTCATTGCAGGAACCGGATCGGCAGAGTAACGACGCGCGGCGAATTGCAGCCGTCGACTGAGAGCGGAGGCGAACACGGCCCGATGAAGTTCCTCTCCTCGCTCGATCCGACGCGACCGCAAGCTGCTGCTGGGTGCCTTGGCGCGGCCGTTGTGCTGGCGGTGGCCGCCGGCTTCCTGCTGCCCAACGGCAACAACAACGACAACCGCCTGCCCTCGACCTATCTCTCCGGCCAGCATGGAGCGCTGGCGGCGTATGAAACGCTGCTGCGATCGAATTATCCAGTTGAGCGCTGGGAGCGGCCGCTCAGCGATCTTGGCCGCCACCGCAGACCGCAGACACCGTCGTCATCTTTGCCCAGCCCTTTTCACGCGAGACCGACGACATCAAGGCGGTGCGGCAGATTCTCGAGCGCGGCGGGCGCGTGCTGGCCACCGGCTTCTGGGGCGGCTACCTTCTGCCCGGCGGATCGAGCGCGCCACGCCCGACGAGCTTCACCTTTGCCGCCTGCCAGCTGGAGCCCGAAGGCCTCGATCCGCTGGCCGGCACGCGGCGAGGTCTGGATGGTGCCCGAAGCCACCTGGGAGGTGGGCAATCCCGGCGAGCGCGTGGAGTACAGCTGCGCGGGCCAGCCCGCCGTGGTGGAGTACGACTGGGGCAAGGGCCACGTGGTGTGGTGGGCCAGCTCCACGCCGCTTGAAAACGGATCGCTGGCGCGCGCCGGCAACCTTGACCTGCTGCTGAATTCGCTGGGGCCGCGCGAAGGCCACCACTTCTACTGGGACGAGTCGCTGCATGGGGAGATTCGCTCCACGTGGAACTACGCGAGCGGCCCGGCCTGACGCTGCTGCGGATCGGGCTCGTCGGTCCTCGCGCTGCTGGTGCTGTTCAGCTTCAGCCGGCGCAGCGGCCCGGTGCGCGATCTGCCCGCGCCGGCGCGCGCCACGCCGATCGAATTTCTTGAGGCGCTGGGCTCGCTTTACCGCAATGCCGGCGCCGCTCAACACCGCTGTCGCCATTGCGCTGGGAGCGCTTCCGCCGCCAGGCTCTGCGGCTGTGCGGACTGCGCGGCGAACGCGATGGACGCCGCCAGATCTGGCAGCAATGCTGCGGCGGCGCTTTCCCGGCGCTTGACGAGACGCTTGAGGCCGACCTTGAAGGCTGCGAGGACGCCGCGTAGCGCCGATGACGTCTCGAACCAAAGAAGCGCTGCAGCTGATCCAGAAGCTCACAGCGCACATGGAGAATCTGCAGCGCGGCGGCGCAGCCGCCTCGCTGCGGAAAATTCTCAAATGCAGAAGAAGTTGATATTGATATCGCCAGGAAAGGGCCTCATGAGCGCAGGAATCACCTCCGATTACGAACGAAGTGCAGGATGTGCAGCAGCAGGAGCCGGCGCTGCGCGCGACCAGACAGCTGATTGCGCATGCGCGCGCCGAGCTGGGCACGCGTGATCGCCGGCCAGGGCGCGGTAATCGACGAAGTGCTGATTGCCGTGCTCTGCCAGGGCCACGCGCTGCTGGAGGGCGTGCCGGGCATCGCCAAGACGCTGATGGTCAAATCGCTGGGCCGCCTGCTGGGGCTGGGCTTTCAGCGCGTGCAGGCCACGCCCGACCTGATGCCCGCCGACATTCTTGGCACCACCATTTTCAAGCCCGGGCACCGACACGTTCACCTTCCACGCCGGGCCGGTGTTCACCGATCTGCTGCTGGTGGACGAGATCAACCGCATGCCTCCGCGCACCCAGGCCGCGCTGCTGGAGTGCATGGAAGAGCGGCAGGTGACCAGCGACGGCATGCGCCGGCCGCTGCCCGCATGGTTCACCGTCTTCGCCACGCAGAACCCGGTCGACTTTGAAGGCACGTATCCGCTGCCCGAAGCGCAGCTGGACCGGTTCCTGCTGAAGATTCGCGTCTCCTACCCATCTGAAGCAGGAGGAGCTGCAGATTCTGGAGCGGCACCACGGCGGCATCCGGCGCCGGCCTGCTTGAAGATGCGCAGATCACGCCCATTGCGCCCGGTCTGCTTGACAGCCGCGCGCGCTGAGGTCCGTGCCATCCGCATCGAGCCGGAGCTTGTATCGCTACATCCTGGCGCTGGCGCGGCGCACGCGCGAATGGCCCACGCTGCTGCTGGGCGCCAGCCCCCGCGCCGCGATTGAGCCTGATGCTGGTGGCGCAGGCCGCTGCTGCGTTCGACGGCCGCGACTACCTGGTGCCCGACGATGTGAAGCGCGCCGCGCAGCCGGTTCTGCGCCATCGCGTAATGCTGAAACCCGAGGCGGAGCTGGAAGGCTTCGATGCCGATCGCGCGCTGGCCGACGTGGTGGCGGCGGTGCCGGTGCCCCGGCAGTAGAACGGTAGTATGATAGTAGTATGAAACAGAAGACATCGATCACACTATCATCGGATTTGCTTAAGGAGATCGACAAGAAGGCTGGATCGAGCACCTCGCGCTCAGCCTTCATTGAAGGTGTGTTGCGTGAATACTTCAAGGAAAAGTTCCGCGAGGCTCTGAACGCCAGAGATCTCCAGCTCATCAATGCCAACCTCGACTACCTGAACCGCGAAGCACTCGATGTACTTGAGTACCAGGCACCGATCGACTTTTCTGAGGAAGATTGAAAGGCGATGAGGCGAGGCGAGATTTACCGAGTGTATAAACCCCGCGATGACCCGAAAAGGTATCGCGCCTTTATCATTGTCAGCCGCCAAGCGCTCCTCGATGCGAAATACCCGACTGTCATCTGCGCGCCGATTTACACCAATGGAAGTGGCCTTTCGACGCAGGTAAGCATTGGTATTGAGGAGGGGCTGAAACACGCCAGCTGGGTCCATTGCGATAACCTTGCCAGCATTGAAAAGTCGCAATTGACCCAGTACGTTGGAGTTCTGCCCCGGACGAGGTTTGCCGAGCTCGATCGTGCTCTTGCCATGGCGCTCGACATGCGGCTTTGACGCATAGCAATGATTTCGCCTTCACTCCATCCCGCCCCCGTTAGCGCCGACTTCGTGCCGCGGCGCCGCTGGGCGTTTGGCCTGACGCCGCTCACCGTGTGGCTGCTGGCCGCGGGGTTTCTGCTGCTCATTCCCGGCTTCTACGTGGAGCGATTCAGCTACGCCATGCTGGTGTGGGATGGGCTGCTGCTGGCAGCGGCGCTCCTCGACCTCTTGCGCCTGCCCCGTGCCGGGCAGTTAACCGCAGAGCGGAGCTGGATCAACGCACCGGCGCTCAACAGCCAGGCAGAAATCGAGCTCATCCTCGTCAATCACGGTCGCGTCATTATCGAGTGCCGTTTGGTCGACGATCTGCCCGCGGCCTTACTGGCCCGCTCAACCACGCTCAAGCTCCGCGCATTTCCGCGCGTGCCGGCCGCGGTGCGGTATCGCGTTGACCCCGTGGAGCGCGGCGACTGCGAGACCGGCTGGCTCTATCTGCGCTATCGCTCGCCGCTTGGATTAGCAGAAAAATGGGCGCGCGCCCCGCTCACGCAAACGGTGCGCGTATACCCTACTCTGCGGACCACGGAAGAGCAGCAGATATTTCTGGCACGCAGCCGCCAGATCGATTTGCAGCTGCGGCAGGCGCGGCAGCGCGGTCTGGGACGCGACTTTGAAAGCCTGCGCGACTACCGTGAAGGCGACGACCTGCGCGACGTGTGCTGGACCGCGACGGCCCGCCGCGGCGCGCTGATCACGCGCCAGTATCAAACCGAACGCAGCCAGCCGGTGTGGATTGTGCTCGACTGCGGACGGCTGATGCAGTCGCGCCACCTGCGGAGTGGCGAGACTTCAGAAGCGCAGCGGGAGCACGCCCACTCCAAGCTCGACTATGCCTGTTCCACGGCGGTGGCCCTCGCGCAGCTGGCGCTCTACTCCGGGGATCGCGTGGGATTGCTGGCCTATGGCCAGGGCATCCAGCAGCGGCTGCTGCCCGGACGCGGCGCCGCACACCTGCGTCAGCTCATCGAACTGCTCGCCCAGGTCAAGGTCGAAACCAGCGAGGCCGATCACCTGCGCGCCACAGCGGTCCTCAACCGCCTGCAACCGCGCCGCTCGCTCATTCTGTGGATCACCGACCTTGCCGAAACGGCCATGCGGCCCGAGGTGATCGACGGCGCCGTGCAGTTGCTGCGGCGGCACGTCCTGCTCTTTGTGGCCATGGCGCAGCCTGAGGTAGACGCCATCGCCAAAGCGCGCCCGAAGAGCGTCGACCAGATGTTCCGCTCCGCGGCCGCGCAGGAGATGACAGGCCGCCGCGAGTTGCTGCTGGCGCGGCTCCATGAGCAGGGTGCGCTCACTCTCGACCTCAATCCCGAAGTGCTTACGCCCTCGGTCTTGAACCAGTACCTGATGGTGAAAGAACGGGCCATGGTGTGACCCGGTGCTGGCCACCTTGCAAATCATGCCTCATCCGCTTGCGCTCGCACTGGGCCAGGCCCGTCACCATCTTCCGCCCGCCCATCAATAATCCGTAACGCCTCCCCTCCTTTCCTGTAGCATTCGGACGACGCAATCGCCGGTCCGGAGAAATCTCATGAAATCTTTGTTCTCGCCCCGCCTGCACAGAATGGGCTTGCAGCTTTTTGTCGCCATGGCTCCGCTTGCCTTCGCCACAGCGCAGCATCGGACCAACAACGAAGCTGCGCAAGCGGGACCAGCAGTCAGTGCCGGATTCATGGATCGTTCCGTGAAGCCCGGCGATGACTTCTACGCGTATTGCTGCGGCACGTGGGAGAAGAACACCCCCATTCCATCCGATCGCGTCGAGGTGAATCCGGGCACGCCCCTGTATGACGCACACGACAAGCGGCTCGCCGACCTGATTAACGAAGCCGGCACGGGAACGCCGTCCACCAACGCCACGCGCCGCATCACCGCTTTGTACAAGTCCTACATGGACGAGGCCACCATCGAGGCGCATGGAACCAAGCCCCTGGCCGCGCCACTCAATGAAATCGCCGCCATCCACGACCGCAAGCAGCTGGCACGCGCACTGGGCGAGACCCTGCGCGCCGATGAGGATGCCCTCAACAACACCAATTTTCACAGTCCCAATCTCTTTGGCCTGTGGATCGCCCCCGACTTGAACGATACCGCGCACTACACGGCCTACCTCATGCAGGGAGGACTGTCGCTGCCCGACCGCGAATACTACCTGTCGGGCGCGGACGCGATGAAGCAAGTCCGGCAGCGGTATCGGACGCATATCGTCACGTTGATGAAGCTGGCCGGCTTCGCGGATGTGGAGGCCCGGGCCGATCGCATCATCGCGCTGGAGCACGCCATCGCCGAGAAGCACTGGACCCTCGCCGAAGACAACGATGTGAAAAAAGCCAACAATCCCTGGAACGCATCAGACTTCCCGGCGAAGGCTCCCGGCCTCGATTGGGGAGAATACTTGCGCGCGGCCGGGCTCAGCAAGCAGGCAAAGTTTGTCGTCTGGCAACCCAGCGCCATCGCGGCCGAGTCGGCGCTGGTGGCATCTACGCCGCTCGAAACCTGGAAAGACTGGATGGGCTTTCACCTCATCGAGCTCTATACCTTTCTGCTGCCCAAGGCCTTCTCGGACGAGGACTTCGACTTCCACGGCAAAACCCTCTCCGGAGCCAACGATCAACTGCCACGCTGGAGACGAGGCGTCTTTTTCGTGAACGGCTATCTCGGCGACGACCTGGGACAGATCTACATCAAGCGCTACTTCCCACCCGAAGCCAAATCGCAGGTGCAGTCCATCGTGTCCAATCTTCTGGTGGTGTATCGCAAACGCATCCAGGCTCTCACGTGGATCGCGCCCTCCACCAAGGCCGAGGCGCTCAAAAAACTCGATACGTTGCGAGTAGGCGTGGGCTATGGCGACACCTGGCGCGACTACGCACACTACGACGTGAGGGCCGACGACGCCTTCGGCAATGCCTGGCGCGGCGATCTGTGGGAGTACCAGTTCCAGCGCTCGCGGCTGGGCACCAAGGTGGACCGCAACGACTGGACCATGACCCCGCAGACGATCAACGCGGTGAACCTGCCGCTGCATAACGCGCTCAACTTTCCCGCGGCCATTCTGCAGCCGCCGGCGTTCGACCCCAAGGCGCCCGCAGCGGCCAACTACGGCGCCATCGGTGCGGTCATCGGCCACGAGATCAGTCACACCTTCGATAGCGAAGGCAGCGCGTTCGACTTCGAGGGCCGCCTGCGCAACTGGTGGACGCCGGAAGATTTTGCGCACTTCGAGGCGGAGACCGCCAAGCTGGTCGCCCAATACGACGCCTACAAACCGTTTCCCGACCTTGCGCTGAACGGTAAGCAGACGCTGTCTGAAAACCTTGCCGATGTTGCCGGACTGGCCGCCGCCTACGACGCCTACAAGACCGCCCAGCAGGGACAACCTGCGCCTCAAACAGACGGCTTCACAGACGACCAGCAGTTTTTCCTGGCGTACTCGCAATCGTGGGCGATGAAGATGCGCGATGAGGCCATGCGTCAGGAAGTCATGACCGACACCCACTCCCCCGGTCCCTACCGCGCCCTGGCCGTGCGCAACATCAACGGATGGTACGACGCCTTCGCCGTCAAGCCCGGCGAAAAGCTGTACCTTGGGCCGGAGGAGCGGGTGCTGATCTGGTGACTTTTCGCGCGGAGCTGTCATCCCGCAGCCTGCACCAAGAGCGAAGGGATCCGCAGTTATTCCTACGTTTGCCTTCGGCCTCCAACGCCAGACGAACTTGGCTAAGTTAGCTAAGTTTGACGTACAATGATGTCATGAAGACGGTGAACATCGGCACGCTGAAAAACAAGCTCAGCGCCTACCTGCAGGACGTGCGCAACGGCGAAGAGGTAATTGTGCAGGACCGCAAAAAGCCGATCGCCCGGATTGTGCCCATCAAGAGCGCTGATTTCACCGATGAAGAGCTCTATTTGGCCAGCATCGGTGTCATGGTCTTGCCGGAAAATCCCAAGGGTATCGACTGGGAAGCCGTCAAGAAAATGCCTATGCCTGAAGTTTCGGACGAGGCGTTACGAGAGGCAGTGGACTGGGTGAAGGGCGAGCGCTAGATGGATTCGGCCTTTTGGGACTCGAGCTCCCTTGTGCCACTGTGCGTTCGACAGAAGTCCACGCCGCTGGCGCAGAACCTGGGTCAGCAGTACCGAATGGCAGTCGCCTGGTTTGCTCCGGTCGAGATTCGTGGTTCAATTGCGCGTATGTTGCGCAACAGGGAGATCACGGCCAACCAACAAGCTCAGGGGCTCGCATTACTCGATGTCTATCGCGCAGACTGGCGTGAAATCTTGCCGGGTCCGGCGATGCGGCAAAAAGCCGAGGATTTTGTGGAACGGTTCCCCCTGCGCGCCGCCGATGCACTGCAACTTGCTTCAGCGTGGGCATGGTGCCAGGGCCATCCCAGCGGTCGGCCCTTCATCTCGGGCGACGCGCAGTTGCTCGATGCTGCCGGGCAACTTGGATTCAGCGCGATTCAAGCCTAGGACCGCCTATCGTGTGGTCTCTTCTGCGGGTTCCACAACCCGCACATGCTTGGCCAGCGCCCACTTCAGCTCCTCGATCCCCTGCGCCTGTCACCGCGGAGATCGGCGTGGAACTCCAGCTTGCGCCGCTTGGCATGCGCGGCAAGCTTCTTCAGCTTTTCCGGATTGGCAGCGTCGATCTTCGTCGCCACCACGATCATCGGCTTCTCGGCGAGTCCGTTGCCGAAGCTGGCCAGCTCGTTGTTGATGACCTTGAAGTCCTCCACCGGATCGGGCCGCCCGAACCATCCGACACATCCACCAGGTGCGCCAGCACGCGCGTGCGCTCAATGTGGCGCAGAAACTGCACGCCCAGTCCGGAGCCCAGGTGCGCGCCCTCGATCAGCCCGGGCACATCGGCGACGACAAAGGACTCCTGGTCCGGCTCCTCGCCCACGGTGACCACGCCCAGATTGGGTTCGAGAGTAGTAAAGGGATAATCGGCAATCTTGGGCCTGCGCCGCGGAGATGCGCGAGATCAGCGTCGACTTGCCGGCGTTGGGATAGCCGACCAGGCCGACATCGGCCAGCAGCTTTAGTTCGAGCCGGTAAAAGCGCTCCTCGCCCGCACGTCCCAGCTCATGTTCGCGCGGAGCCTGGTGCGTGCTGCGTGGCAAAGTGCTGGTTGCCGCGGCCGCCGCGGCCGCCCTTCGCGATCACGATTCGCTCGTCGGGCTCGTGGAAGTCGTGCACCAGCTCGCCCGTCTCCGGCATCGTACAGCGAAGTGCCCACCGGCACCTGCAGCACGATATCGATCGGCCGTCGAGCCCGGTGCAGTTCGAGCCCATGCCGTGCTCGCCGCGCTGCGCCTTGTGCTCCGGGTTGTAGCGGAAATGAATCAGCGTGTTATGCCGCTGGCACGACTGCATCACCACATCGCCGCCGCGGCCGCCATCGCCGCCCGAAGGCCCGCCGCGGGGCACAAACTTCTCGCGCCGGAAGGCCATGCAGCCGTTGCCGCCGTCGCCGGCCTTCACACGAATTTTTGCTTCATCAATAAACATGGAAAATGAACAGATAAGTCGCAAAACGGCCGTGCGCTCAACCATGAGCTCCACAGCCAATATGCCGTCTTCTCAGTTTATCAGGGGCGCGTATCACCACCAGGAAAGCTCGCGCCATCGTGCCGGCTCGGCAGCTCGTCAGCTTTCCTTGCCCTCCGCTTTCGTGGCCTCGGCAAAATGCCATAGCACCCCGGCTGGATCGGTCACATACAGCACGGTAAGCCCCCACGGTTCCACCCGCGGCGGCGCAATCGCCGAGACCCCGAACTGATTCGCCAGGTCCAGGGAATCGATGTGGCGCCACCAGCTTTGGACATCCCTGACCAGCACGTGCATCACCGTGTTGTCGGCCCATGCCTTTGCGTACCGGCCCTGCAACAGAAACGCATGCGCGCCGAGACTCATTTCGGCGAGCGCTTCCCCCAGCCGGTAAGTGTTGAAGCCCAGCGCCTCGTAGAAGCGCAGGCTGGTTTCGAAGTCCTTCGCCGGAAGGAAAGGACGAAAGGCGCGAATTCCCGGGATGAGCGACGCGACGGGGCTCGCCGTCCCCTCCCCAACAACTGGTTGGTTCATACGGGCAGCATAACTGGAGTCCAGCCGGAAGAGAAACACTCGTTGAGCTTGAGGCACGCTGAGACATCACCCGCCCCCGCTCATTCGTGATCACCGCCACATCCACCCCGCCTGGCTTGGTCCGATACTGGACGCAGGTTCTTGGAGACGAGAGGGGAAGTGTCATCTGTAATTCCTGCGGTGGCAGGAAAAATGCCTACCCCCCACCCCCTCCCCTGGATATCCACGTCTTCGCCACTGCGTCCTACATAAGATTTTTATTTACAATAACTTATTGCTAGAGATGTTCATCTTGTCTTCGCTTTTATGGATATCCATGCTCTCCAGCCAGACCGGCGCTCGCCGATCCCGTCGTCACGCAACGTGAGCGCCATCACCCTTGTCTGGTCAATCCTTCTCCGCTTTCCAATTCGGGAATAGAATCGCAGCAACTTCCCTTTTGGGGTCAGGCTCGCGGTCCACGCCAGGCGTGTCTCTCAACGCCTCGCACCGAGCCGCACTGAACCGGGGGAAGGCGAACGGTGAGCAATTCCTGGGACACCCGCGAACTCTGCAAGCGAGCCTGGGGCATGCCGCTTGCCGTCGCGCTGCTGGCCGTCTCAGCGCTGAGCGCAGCGGGGCAGGACGCGCCCGGATCCCTCACCGGAAAGCTCACCGATCTGCACTCCAGGCCGCTCGACGGCGTGACCGTCACCCTGAAAAATGAGCAGTCCGGCGCTGAGGTTCGAACCATCACCGGTAAGGGCGGCGCCTACCGCTTCCGGGATCTTGCGCCGGGAGTGTACGACGTTGTTGCCGTGAGCCAACGGCTCGGCAAAGGTTCGGCCGGCGGTGTCCAGATCGTCGCCGGACACGAGTCCCGCGTGCAGACCGCCCTTGCGCTGCTCCTCGATGCGGTTGCCGAACCTAATGAGATGAGAGCCGCTGCCGATGCTCGCCCTTCGCCTGCGTCGGCGGCGTCCAAGGCAGTGACTCAGCCCGCGCCGGCGCCTCCGCAACCGGCGACCAACGCGCCTGTCGTTCGTAGCGAGTTGCCTCCCGAGAGCGCGGTCCCAATAACGCCGCCCGCACGCTACCTCGATGCACCCACGCTGGAGGCTCGCGCTGCGCCGCCGGCTTCTCCCATGGGCGAGCTGCCAATACCTGTCCCGCACATGGGCGGAAGATCGCCGGGAATGATGATGGTGATGGCAGCCGCATCTGCCGCGCGTGCGGCATTGCTCGCGGAGCGCCCGGAGATCGTGCTGGAAATAGACGCGCGCGAAGCACAAGAGCCGGAGTTGCGTGCCGAGCAGATGGGTGCTATCCCGCTGCCCGAACGCCAATTGCAGAGCTACATCGAGCCCGCGCCCGCCGCGGAACCAACAGCGGAAGACCGGGAAGTCGCTCCGAGTGCGGGCGCATCGCAGCAAGCCGCGGTGCCGGTTGATGGGCTGGCCACGCAGATGGCCTTCGGCGGCCGCATGCGGGGGCAGACCGGCAGGGCGCTTCTCGCTGGTCCCGGCGCCATGGAATCGGCCATCCAGGAATTTCGCGTGGCCGAATTCAACGACGTACGGGCCAACCTGGCCACGGGCGCGCAGGTGAGCCTGCAGACGCGCAGAGGGGGCGCGGGCCTGCATGGACAGGCCTCCCTTTTCAACCGCCAGGGACTGCTCGGAGCCCAAAATCCCTTCACCCAATGGGTCAGAGAAAGCGCGCCTGGTTCGGCCACCACCACGCCATTGTTTACGGCTTACCCGTTTACCCCGGCAAATACCGAGAATCGCTGGGGCGCTGGAGTAGGAAGCACGCTGCGCTGGCACCGGTTGCAGTGGTTCGCGGCAATCGACGGCAACGAACGAAACAGCCCGGCGGTCGCCGCCGTGAAGCATCCGGATCACTTCTTTGCCCAGCCCTCGAACGACGAGATGCAGGTGCTGAGCGCGCGGCTGGGATTGGGCGGCTCCGATCCGGAGACGGCGGGGCTGCAGGCTTACTCGGGCATGCTGGAGTCGCTGGCCGGCCTGCTAGGACCAGCGCCGCGCACGTCGCAGACCTTAGGCGGGTTCGGCAGGCTGGACTGGAAGAACGGAAACCGGTACAGCTTCACGCTGGAGGGCTCGCAGGCAAATTGGGACTCTCCCGGAGGCGGGCTGACGCGAGCCTCCGAGAACTTTGGCACGCACAGCTTCGGCGCCAGCCATGGCGGCAGCACGTTCGCCCTCGCGCGGTGGGAGACGATCATCACGCCCCATCTGCTTGCCGTCACGCAGGGATCGCTGCGGCGGGCCATCGTAGACCGTCCGGCCTCGGCTCCATCGCCCTTCGAACAGAGTTTCGACGCCAATGTGTGGAGGCAGCTTCCGCAGATGACCGTAGACTCGCGGTACGGGTTCACGATCGGCAACCCGGCACGATTCGGCGCGGGCAGCTCTCCCGACGAGCATGTTTACGAAGCGCAGCAGAATGTCGACTGGGTTCATGGGCGGCTGCTGTTGCGGGCGGGTCTCGATCTGCGGCACAGCGCCGACGCCACCAGCATGCTGCGCAACCATACGGGAACCTACTACTACTCCAGCGTGGAGAACTTCATTTCCGATGCGCTGGTTTTCACCAAGTACGGCCTGGGCGACGCCCTTGACCCCATGCATCAGCACAACTGCGATCAGCGCGGCAAGGCCTGGCGCGACCCGGCAGGCCAGTTGCACGGACTGGGCTACCTGCCCTGCTATAGCCACTACACGCAAACGTTGGGGCCAACCGACTGGCACCTGAGCACCAATGACTGGGCGGGGTTCTTCAGCACGCAGTGGCGTGCCGCCAAACAACTTGTCATGACGGCCGGGCTGCGATGGGATCGCGAAGATGTACCGCCGCCCATCGCGCTGGTGAATAATCCCGGCTTGCCCCTCACGCAGCGCCTGCCAAATCTGGGAAGCGCGTGGAGCCCGCGCGTGGGCCTGACATGGGGCAGAAGCGAGACCCGCTGGCCGGCATTGCGCGCCGGCTACGGAATGTTTGCCGGCCGCACCAACAATGGCCTGCTCGAAACGGCATTGACTGAGACCGGCTCGCCCAAGGGCGATTTGAAATTCTTCCTGCGTCCCACAGACAATCTGCGCGCCGGCGGTGCGCCCCCATTTCCCTACGTCCTAAGCGGAGAGCCAGCCGGCATCGTGAAGCCGGGCGCGATTGAATTCGCCCCTAACTTCCGCAATGCTCAAATCCACCAGGGAATGGTAGAGATGGATGAGCGTTTGCCGGGCCGGGTTCTTATTGCCGTAAGCGCGATGGTCAGCCTGGCGCGCCTGCTGCCGGTGACCATGGACACCAACTACGATTCTGCGGTGAATCCCAAGACCGTGACCTACGCCGTTATCGACAGCACTGGCAAAGGGCCCATCAAATCGCCGCAGGTCGCGGTTCCCTTCTTTGCCTCCTGGCCAGGCAGCAGCGCCGGCGGACGATTGAACACGAATTATCAGCAGATCACCCAAATCGTCAGCCGTGCCAATGCGACTTACGAGGCCGGCACGGCGCGGGTCTCGCGCTATGCCCAGCACGGGCTGAGCTTTCACGCCCGCTACACCTACGGCCATGCAATGGACTGGAATCCTGAGGAGAGCGCGCAGCCAACCAGGAGCACCGTCTTCGATCCGACCAATTTCTCTCTCGAGTATGGGCCGAGTAACGATGACCAGCGCCATTCAGCCGCAGCCATGGCCATCTGGCAGGCGCCCTGGAATCGTCGCGGCCCCGATGGATGGATCGCCAATGGGTGGCTCCTCTCGGCAACCGCGCAGTATCACGGCGGGCTGCCCTACACGATGCGGACGGCAGGGTCGATCACGCGAGAGTTCGAGACAAATGGAGATGCGATTGTTGGACTCGGCCCCGGAATGAATGGATACGGCGGCGACGACCGCGTGTATGGCGTCGGCCGCAACACGTTCCGGCATCCGCAAACCTGGAAGGCCGACGTGCGGCTGGGCCGCCGGTTTCGATTGACGCATGGACGCGAACTGGAACTGCTTGCCGAAAGCTTCAACCTGTTCAATCACCAGAACGTGACCGAAGTGGAGACGACGGGCTACACCATCGAGCCTGGAAGCATCAACGGATCGTTGCCAACGCTGAACTTTCTCACCGGGCTCAAACCGGGCCAGACGGAGTTCGGGATGCCGCTGAATATCAACGCCGTGGACTATTATCGCGAGCGCCAGTTTGACCTGGGGCTGAGGCTGAAGTTCTGATGAGCCCACATCCCGCGGGCGCGGCGCATGAGTCCTATCCGAGCCGACAATCGTCCCACAAATGAGACCGATCCCACAGATCAGATAAACTGTCATTTCCATTCCGGAGGAACCATGGAGTTTGCTGTAAAGGCCTTTAGAAGTTCGCTCTCATCCGATGCTCGAATGAGTTTTTGCAAGCGTTCTCGTCGCGCTGTTGTATTTGCAGCATTGGTCGTCGCTTCAACCAGCATGGTTTTCGGCAGCGCCATTCACGATGCCGCCCGCAAGGGAGACGTAAAGAAGGTTAAGGAGATCCTTGCTTCCGATCCCAAGGCGCTGAACGAGCAAGACAACAATGGCGATACGGCGCTTCACCAGGCGGCTCTACATGGGCAATTTAACGTTGCTGAGGCTCTCATCGCGGCAGGGGCCGATGTCAATGTGAAGAACAGCTATCCCCCATTCAAACCCGACGACCTTGGACAGTTCTTCTCCGGCAGCAATCATGAAGATCCAGTCAAGCTGCTGCATTCGCAGTCGCGATCGGACGAGTTAAACAGCGCGCGCATCAACGGCGAGTTCAGGAACAATGGCTATACTCCGCTTGCCTTGGCCGAGTTTTCCAGCAATCACACCAAGATGATTCAGTTCCTCATCGCGCATGGGGCCGATGTGAATCTCAGGGGCGTTACCGGAACCACCCCGTTATACTGGGCCGTCCTGCGCGACCAGAAGGACGATGAGAAATTCCTTCTTGACCACGGCGCGGACCCAAATCTTGCCAACGCGTTCGGAGATACGCCCCTGATCTGCGCCGTCCAGCTTGGCTACCTGAGCCTGGTTCAACCGCTGGTGGAAAAGGGCGCGGATGTGAATGCGCAGAACCAGGGTTTAATGCGGGCCTTGGGTTACGCCATGTCGAATCCAAATGACGATTCAATCGTCGAATACCTGAAGAAGCACGGGGCGCACCAGTAGGGTCAAGCTGCGGAAAACTCGACTTCGGGGCGCTTCGCTCGGCAGCAACACAACGGTCAGGGGTCTGCGCGACCGCATGTGCGATCTGGCTGGACCGATTTTCCGTCCAGTCGAAAGCATGCGGCTCCGTGAATATCGGTGCTGACGGTGCGCACGCCGGCCGTTTCCAGCTCCTGCAAAATCTCCTCGCGCGGGTGCCCGTAGCGATTATGAGCCCCGCACGAGATGACCGCCCATTGCGGCGCGACCCGCGCCAGGAACTCCGGAGTGGTGGACGTCAAGCTGCCGTGATGACCGACCTTCAACAGGGTGCTTTGCAATCCCGGCTCGGCAAGCATGGCGTGCTCGACGGGCGCTTCGGCATCGCCTTCCAGCAGAACCGCGGTTGCACCATAGGCCGCGCGCAGCACCAGCGAATCATCGTTGGCTGGCTCAGCACTGGGTGTGTAATTCGCGAACGGGGCAAACACCTGAATCTGCGCGCTGCCGAATGCGAGAGCGTCGCCTGCGCGCAAGGTGCGGATGTTCACGTTCAGGCTTTTGGCCTCGTCGAGCAGAGCCATGTACGGTGCGATGGGAGGATTGTTGCCGACCCAGAGTTCCGCAGGATGGAAGTTGCGCAGCACCGCAGGTAAACCACCCATGTGGTCAGAGTGCGCATGGGTGAGAGCCACCGCATCCAGATGACGGATGCCGCGCTCCCACAAGGCTGCGGAGACCACTTCTTCACCGGTGTCGAACTCCTGGGCGGCCTGTCGCGGACCTCCGCCGAGGCCACCGCCGTCAACCAGCAGCGTTCTCCCCTCGGGCGTGATGAGCAGGATGGAATCGCCCTGGCCCACGTCGATGGCTTCGACGAAAAGCGCATTGTGTGGGTGCCGGACTGGAGGCGGCGTGATGGCCACCAGCCCCGCAAGCAACAGGGCGCACCACGCCGCGACGCGAAAGCGCCGGCCAGATATGCGCATGGCCGCGATGGCAGCGCCTAAGAGGGCCCAGAAGAGGCCAATCTGCCACCATGTTGGTTCTGCGAGCCGCACATCGCCCCAGCGCAGCCCACCAAACAGGTGCACCATGCCCGCGCCCACGTGCAACAACACCGCGGCAAACATCGCCGCGAGGATCGCAATCTTGGGCCAGATGAACAGCAGCAGGCACGTGAGCAGCGCGGCCGGCATAAGCACGAGCAGCAACGGCAGGATGAGCAGGTTAACCGGCAGCGCGAACAGCGTGATGCGATGAAACCAGACCGCCATGGGCAGCATCATCGCGAGTTCGATGGTCACGGAGACCACGACGGCCTCGACGATGCGAAGAACAAAACGGATCATCGCCGGAAACACCTGCCATGCGAATCGTCGCGTGACGACATGCTGCAGGCGAAAGGCAATCATCCGCATGGTCACGCGGAACTGTGCGAGAGCGGGCGCGAGCTTCACGTCGAGCGCCACGCGGCGCAGGTCCCCGGTTGCGTTCAGGTATGGATGCACGGTGACCGCAAGAAACGGAACGGCGATGGCGCCGATCGCAATCACCGCGAGCAGGGTCATCTGCAAGCTGGAATCGAAGAGAGCGCGCGGGCTTGCCGCCATCAGGCAGAGCGCGGCAAATCCGATGGTGTTGAGCACGCTTCTCTCGCGGAACAGGAGCCTACCAACCAGGTACAGCGTCACCATCCAGAGCGAACGCTGCACGGGCGCGGCGAAGCCGGTGAGAAGCGCATAGGCAAAGGCCGCGGCAATTGTGAACAGCGTGGCCGGAACGCGCGGAATGCGCAATCTGCGCGCAAGCCATAGGATGCATCCGGCGACAATCGCGAGGTGAAGGCCGGAGACCACCAGCATATGAAATGATCCGGTCCGCTCAAAGCCTGCGCGCAACGAGCGATTGAGAAAGGTGCGGTCGCCCGTGACCATGGCGCTCAGCATTACGGCATCGTCATCGCTCAGGCGCAAGGGCGAGGGCATGCCGCGCATCATGGCGGGCAGTGCCAGAATGCGCGCCGACAACGCATGCTGTGCCTCATGAATCCTGCACGAGAACGACATGCTCTTCGCGGCGCCCACGACCTCGACGCGTTCGATGTTGACAGAAGCTGTGGAGGTAATGCCCTGGTCGAGCAGATAGGCGGTTCGGCTCCAGACGCCGGCATCGTGATAAGACTGGGGCGGCAGCAGGCGCGCGGCGGCTCGGATGCGCGCTCCGCATGCAATGCGCTGCGGGCTGGTATCCGGCCAACGCAAGTTGAGTCGCACGCGGCCGGAGATAGGGACCTGTTGATCGCTGTTGTCATCGACGATTTCGATTGAGGCGAGCCGAACGTCGACCGACTGCGTCGGTGTCTCCGCACTCGGCTCGTCGACGCTCTGATCCGTCTGGTTGCGTACGGGTCCGGCGTTGGTAACGTCTCCTTCGACGGTGCGCAGCAGCCCGTCTGACAACGCCAGCAACGCGGGCGCCGGCGCCGGCTGTGGCTCCATCTCCGCGCAATACACGCCGAGCAGAATCCACAATGCGGACATCGACAACCAGGCGGCTCGCTGCGCGCGCAGAGCAGTGACGGCGCTCAACACAATCAACGCTGCAATTGCGATGAGGAGCCGCGGCGGGGGCAGATAGAGAATCTCGGTTGCGATGACGCCGACAGCGAAGAGACAGGCGGCAAGGAACAGCGGCATGGTGTCCGCGCCCGAGAATGAGCGTCCGGCAGAAGCGTGCCCGGAGAGTGCAGAATCCGGATCCATGCTGGCAGCGATTGAAGAGGAAGTGTATCAGGAGCGGCGTAGGCGGACCACTGTCTCCAGGTGAAACGTCTGCGGAAACAGGTCGGCGAGCGTGATCGAGTCGATGACATACCCACCCCCAAGCAGGACGCGGAGATCGCGCGCGAGCGTCGCCGGATCGCAGGAGACATACACGAATTGCGGCGCCTCGATGTCGGTGAGAAGCGCGCAAATAGCGCCTTCAAGGCCCGTGCGGGGCGGATCCACAACAATGAGATCGGGACGATTGCCGCTCTTGTTGCCGCGAAGAAACTCAAGCGTTGATGCGGACACGGCCTCACCGCTTGTGCCCGCAAGATTCGCAGCCAGGGCCGCGATGGACGCAGGCGCCGACTCCACAGCGATGACCCTTTCGAATCGCGCCGCAAGCTGGCGGGCAAAGAGACCGACTCCGGCGTAGAGGTCCCAGGCGAGGGCGCCTTGTGCCTCACTGATCACATTCGACACGAACGCGTCGATCAGCCAGCGATTGACCTGAAAAAAGGCGCCGTGATCCACACGGTAGGGGAATCCTGCAGCCGGATAGGTCAGCGATTGCGCGCCCCACTGCGCCAGCGTTTCCGGCGGACGGCCGGGGCGGCCGCCCGTGGCCAGCTGAGCGCCTGTCAGTTGCGGCATCGCATCGTGCAGTGCCGCTGCGATGCCGTCCAGAAGAAGCTGCGATGGGCCGGGAACAAAGAACGTAGCCAGCAGCGCGGACTCCGCCCCATCGCAAAAGAGAAGAAGCTCGTGAGGACGCAGGTTGGCAGGGACGCGCGCCAGGATTTCGCCTGCGGCTTGCGCGGCGGCCACCAGGGTTGGCGCGGCGATGGGACACGCGCGAATGGGCACAACCTGGTGCGAGCGCCGGCCGCGATAGCCCGGATTCCCGTCCGCATCGAATGCCACGCGAATGCGATTGCGATACGCCCATGGGTCGCCGGAGAGGATGCCGATCTCTTGCGGGGCCGGCACACCCGCACGTTCCAGCGTCTCGCGCAGAATGGCGCGTTTCACCGCAAGTTGATTCGCATAGTCCGTGTGTTGATAGTTGCATCCGCCACAGGGACCGAAGTGCGGACACGGGGGAGCGATGCGCAGCTCTGAAGCAGTCAGAACCGCAACGGGCTCAGCGGTTGCATAACCCGACTTGTTTTCAATCACCCGCAATCGCACCGTCTCGCCCGGAAGCACGAGCGGTACAAAGATGGCCTTGCCTTCATGCCGCGCAAGAAAGCTGCCGCCGTAGATCGGCTTCTCGATCTCCACCTCCATCTGCGATGGGGCCGGCGTTGCGGCGTTTGAGGAAGGACGATCTGTGCCGCGCCGGCTCTTCATTGCTGGCTCATGTAGAACAGGCTGAGGCGGGGAAGGTTGTAGTGCGCCAGCAGCTGCTTCTGCACAAACTGGCGTTCCACCTGGCGCAGCTGCACCGCGCCCATGCGGCTGCGATAGGGCGCAAGCTCGCGTGCGGCATGCTCCTTGAGCGCCACCAGCAACTGTTCGGGCGCAGCAGTAGTCAATGCCGCAAAGAGCCTTTCTTCCAGCACGGTGAGATTACGCTCCAGAGCCTCGGTGTCGAGGTGAGCTTTCGGATCGCCTGCGCGAACCTCCGCCGCCAGTTCGAGCAGGCGGTCCGCAGTAGCTGTGCACATGTCCGCGGCAATGGCCGATCCTCGCAGCACCGCAGCCGCTGCTTCGAGATGTGCCGCAACGCGCTCATTTTCGAAGCCCGATGCCTCGCCCGTGTAGTTGGCCGTCGTCGATGCTCCGGCGGCGGCTTCGCGCAATTCCTCCGAAGCCTCCATCACCGCCTGCGCGCACCACGCCAGCCCGTTGATCTTGCGCTTGTGGCCGCGATGGGTTCGCGACTCGTATTTATCGAAGGCCGCATCAATGCCGCGCAGCGCAGCTTCCAGCGGCACGCCGGCCTCCTGCCAGGTTTCAATCAGCGCCCAATCCACCGTGGACAGCAGCAGCAACGATCCGCGGCGCTTTTGAAAGCGCTCTTCAATTTCAGTGAAGTAGTTGAAATAGTTCTGCACGGCGGCGCCTCAGTGTGCGCGGGCGCGCGGCTTGGCCGTTCGGTTGCGGTCGAACAGGATACGCAGGCCGTCGAGCGTCAGCATATCGTCGATCTGCGCAATGAAGCGCGAGTCTTCGCTGATCTGCCGCGCCAGACCGCCCGTGGCAATCACGCGTGCCTGTGCACCGAGTTCCGCAATCATGCGCTCCAGAATCCCGTCGACCAGACCGATGTAGCCGTAGTACAACCCGCTCTGCAGATGCGTAATCGTATTGGTGCCGATGACTTTCGCCGGCCGTTTGATGTCCACGCGCCCCAGCCGCGCCGCGCGCGAAAAAAGCGCGTCGGCGCTGATGCCCAGCCCCGGCGAGATGGCGCCGCCCAGGTATTCGCCTTTCGCGGAGATCACATCGAACGTTGTTGCCGTGCCGAAGTCCACCACGATGCACGGACCGCCATAGCGCTCGTACGCGGCAATCGCGTTCACCAGGCGATCCGCGCCCAGTTCGGTGGGATTGTCGATCAGCATGGGCATGCCTGTCTTGATGCCCGGTTCCACAAACAGCGGCTGCACGTGAAAGTACTTCTCGCACACGCGGCGCAGCGTGCTCTCAACGGGCGGCACCACCGACGAGATGATGATGTGGTGCACCTCATCCACCGAGATGCGGCTCATCTGGAACAGGTTTACGAACAGCACACCGTATTCGTCAGAGGTTTGCCCGCGATGCGTGGTAACGCGCCAGTGGGCCACCAGCTCGCGCTCTTCCGTATGCGCGACGGGAGGGGTTGGCGCGGGCGACTCGGCGGCGAGCCGGTACAGGCCGAGAACGGTGTTCGTGTTTCCCACATCAAGTGCGAGCAGCATTAGTTTCGATTGTATTCAATGCCGCGGCAGCGCGCCTTCAGCCTGGCGAATCCCGCCCGTCTGCACCTGCACCAGCCCATCCTGCGTGCGCACCATCAGAAATCCCTGCTCATCCAGCCCTTCTGTGGTTCCCGCGCATGCCTGCGGACCATGCACTTCAACGGCCCGTCCGCGGATCCAGGTCGACGCACGCTCCAGCCGCGCGCGAATCGATGTTCCGGCTCCAGACGCGAGCAGCGATCGAGTCTCGCGATCAAGCGACTCCAGCAGCGCAATCAGCAGTTGCTGGCGGTCGATGGTCCGGCCCGATTCCAGATCCAGCGAAGTGGCGGGCGTAGCCAGATTCGGGTCGAATCGGCTCTGATGCACATTGATGCCGATGCCCATCACGGCAAACGACAAGCGGCCCGCGTCCGTCTGCGCTTCGGCAAGTATGCCTCCAGTCTTACGCGGCCCCAGGAGCAGGTCATTGGGCCAGCGCAGGTCCACCGTCAGACCACTGGCGATGCGGACCGCCTCCGCAGCGGCCAATCCGCCGGCAAGCGGCAACCACGGCAGCTGCGACGCCGGCAGCGGTAGCCTCAGGATCACGCTTACATACAGCCCCTGCCCCGCCGCCGAGTGCCAGATGTGTTCCCCACGTCCCCGGCCGGCAGTCTGCTCGTCGGCAAAGATGAATGTTCCATGCGGGGCTCCGCTGCGCGCGGCAGCCATCGCGTCGCTGTTGGTGGATCCAGTTACCGGCAGAAATCGAACCTTGCCGGCATAGACGGTGCCGGCCAGCGCGCGCTCCAGTGCAGCCAGCTCGTACATGAGCTACTCGGCCGCGATAGACATGGAAATGTCGGCGGCGCGGGCCGAATGCGTCAGTGCACCCACGCTGATGAAGTCCACTCCGGTCTCGGCATAAGCGCGAATGTTCTCGAGCACTATGCCCCCCGATGCCTCCGTAGGAATCCAACGCGACTCGGTCTTGATGCGGTCCACCGCGTTCTTCACTGCGACTGGCGTCATGTTGTCCAGCAGGATGGCCTCGGCGCCGCATTCGATCGCCTCTTCCAGCTCGCGCGCGTTGCGCACTTCAACCTGCACGCGTTGGCCGCTTTGCCGGCGCGCCAGCGCATTGGTTACTGCCGCGCGCAATCCCCCGCCCAGCGAGATGTGATTGTTCTTGATGAGAATTCCCGTAGACAGATCGAGGCGGTGATTCGTTCCCCCGCCACACAGCACCGCGTACTTGTCAACGGCGCGCAGGCCCGGCACCGTCTTGCGCGTGTCCAGCACGCGCGCATGCGTTCCCTGAATGGCGTCCACGTAGCGGCGCGTGTTGGTGGCGATGCCGCTGAGATGCTGCAGCAGGTTCAGGATGACGCGCTCGCAGCTCAGCAGCACACGCGCGTTATGGCGGATCACAGCCAGCACCTGCCCCTTGCGCGCACGCACACCGTCAAAGATCTCCGGATGGCTGACGACCTCGAAGCGCGTCTGCGCCTGCGGCCGGCGGTCAAGGCGCGCAAAAATTTCCAGCAGCCGCGGGATCGCCCCCAGCCCGGCGACTATCAACTCCTCCTTCGCAACAACGCTGGCGGAGGCGCGCAGGTCGGGGTCGATGGTGACTGCGGTCGTGGCGTCCTTGGCGGCCTGATCCTCCACCAGTGCCTGTTCCAGCAGAAGATCGAAACGGCTGTTCTTCCAATCCATGCGTTCCCTGGCTTTCAGCGATTTGATGCTTTGAACACTCTGGGCGTCTCAAAGAGCTAAAGTCTCTAGCACGAAAGAGCTACGAGGGCTGGGCGCCGTCGTCCCCAAGGTTGTCCAGGGCCTCGCGGGCTTTCTTCAGCAGCAGTCGCGTCTCGGCCTCCTGCTTCTTCAGTCCTTCAACAACGTTCGGCGGAGCCTTGGCGAGAAAACCCTCGTTGCCCAACTGCTTTTCGGCCGCTGCCAAACCCTTTTCGTACTTGGCGATGTCTTTCTTCAGGCGTTCGCGTTCGGCAGCGACATCGATCTTGCGTTCGTACACTACACCGACATCGAAGGCCGCCGCATGATGCTTCGATGCGCCCGCAGTGATGGCGTCTACGAATCGGATCTCGCTCACACGGGCGAGACGCTCGACAATGTCGCGATTCTCCTCGGCGAGTTGCCGCAGTTGCGCGTCGGCACGAACTTCGATGGGGACCGAGGCCTTTTCTTCGACGCCAATCTCCTTCCGCAGGGCGCGAACTTCAACGATGAGGCTTTGCAGGCGTTCCATCTGCTCAATGGCGGCGCTTTCGATTGCCAGACGATCCGGTTGCGGAAAGCGGGTCAGAGCAATTGATTTCGCGGGTGGCTGGCCATCATAAAGAGCGTGCCAAATCTCTTCCGTGAGAAACGGCATGAACGGCGACAACAGCCGCAGCGCCGCCTCGAAAACGCTCACAAGAGTGTTCAGCGCCGCGCGCGTCCCCTCGAAGTCGCCGAGGACTTCACCGGCGGAGCCATTCACCACCTGGATCCCGCCAAAATCCAGCCGCAGCTTGACGATCTCGAGGTACCAGTCGCAGAAGCTGCCCCAGAAGAACTGGTAGATGATGCTGGCGGCCTCGTCGAAGCGATAGTCCTCGAGGGCCTCGTTCACCTTGGCAGCCGTATCGTGCAGTTCGGCAACGATCCAGCGAGACTCCAGCGGCGCGTCGGGTAACGCGATCGGCATGCCCCCGAGAGAAGCCGGATCAATGACAATGCCCGCCTCTGCCGCGCGATCGACGTTCATGAACAAGAACCGCGCCGCGTTCCAGATCTTGTTGGCAAACGCGCGATACCCCTCCGTCCTCGCCACGTTGAATGCAATATCGGTTCCCGGCGAGGCCATCGACGCCAGCGTGAACCGCACCGCATCGGTCCCATACTGCTTCACGATCTCGATGGGGTCGATGACGTTGCCCTTGGTCTTCGACATCTTCTCGCGGTTGGCATCGCGCACCAGCGCGTGAATGTACACCTCTTTGAACGGGACTGATTCGGCGAGCGGGCGCGGGCTTCCGTCGGGCATCGGCACGTCTTTTGAAAACCAGCAGCCCAGCATGATCATCCGGGCCACCCAGAAGAACAGGATGTCGAACCCTGTCACCAGCAGCGATGTGGGATAGAACGTATCGAAGTCGGCGCGATTCTCCGCCGTAATGTTGGGCCACCCAAACACACTCACCGGCAGCAGACCCGACGAGAACCACGTGTCCAGAACGTCGGTCTCCTGCGCAATCTGGTCGGACTTGCAGTGCGCGCAGTTCGTCGGATCCTGTCGCGCTACCGTGATCTTGTGGCACACCGCGCAGTGCCACGCCGGGATGCGATGGCCCCACCACAACTGCCGCGAGATGCACCAGTCGTGGATGTTCTCCATCCAGTTCAGGTACGTCTTCTCGTACATCTCCGGCACAAAGCGGATGGCCTTGTTCCCGTGGGCATCGGGCTTGACCGCCGCAATCGCCATGTCGGCCAGCGGCTGAATCTTGATGAACCACTGCGTGGAGAGGCGCGGCTCCACGACCGTCTTGCAGCGGTCGCAATGGCCCACGTTGTGGACGTGATCTTTAATGCCGGCCAATAGGCCCTGCGCCTCCAGATCCTCCACAATCTTTTTGCGTGCGGCATAACGATCCAGGCCCATGTACGCGCCGCCGTTCTCGTTGATGTGCGCGGTATCGTCCATCACGTTGATCGACCGCAAATGATGGCGCTCGCCCAGCGCGAAATCGTTGGGATCATGCGCGGGCGTCACCTTCACGGCGCCGGTGCCGAAGTCGCGGCTCACCCAGTCATCCAGAATGACGGGGATCTCGCGATCCATCAGCGGCAGCCGCAGCATCTTGCCGTGCAGGTGCTTGTAGCGCTCGTCCTCGGGATGAATCGCTACGGCCACGTCGCCCAGCATCGTCTCGGGCCGCGTGGTAGCGATCGTCAGATATTCGCCGGTCTCGCGCCCGTTCTCGTGCACCGGGTAGCGAATCTCCCACAGATGCCCCTTGTGCTCGTCGTAGACCACTTCCAGATCGCTGATCGCAGTCTGGCAGCGTGGGCACCAGTTCACAATGTAGGCGCCGCGATAGATGAGCCCCTGTTCGTGCAGCTTGACGAAGGCCTCGCGCACCGCGACCGACAGCCGCTCGTCCATGGTGAAGTACTCGCGGCTCCAATCGACCGAGGCCCCGAGGCGCTTCATCTGCTCCAGGATCGCGCCGCCGTAGTGCCGCTTCCACTCCCACACGCGCTCCACGAAAGCCTCGCGGCCCAGCTTTTGCCGCGACGTGCCCTCGGCCGTAAGCTGCCGCTCCACCATCATCTGCGTGGCAATGCCGGCGTGATCCGTGCCGGGCAGCCACAACGCGCGGTCGCCCCGCATGCGATGCCAGCGGGTGAGAATGTCCATCTCCGTCTGGTTGAGCATGTGCCCCATGTGCAGGCGGCCGGTGACGTTGGGCGGCGGCAGCAGAATGGAGAATTGCGGCTGGCTGTCGGCCCCCGAGGAAGTGGTCACTACCGGCTGCGCAAACAGCTCTTCGCGCACCCAGTACTCGGCCCAGTGGTCTTCAATGGCAGTGGGATCGTACGCTTTTGGCAGGTCGTGGGGCATGGGCTCGATCGCGTGCCCCCGGGGTTATGCCACGCTGATTCGTGCAAGGGGACAACCCTTCACTTTAGCAGAGTGGCGCGGTCAATCCGACGTGGCTCGTTGCTGACCGAACGGGCAGATTGCCGCATCCCCGATGAATTTGGCCATGCAGGAAAACAGGCCGCAATCCATAGCGGATTGCGGCCTGCCTGGTTCCTGCAATTCCCGAGAGAATCAGAACGGATTCAGCTTGCCCAGCCCCTTCTTCTTCTTTTTCTTGCTCGAGGACTCGTCGTTCAGATCGGCCTTGGGCGGTTTCTTCTTCTTGCTGTCGTCGGTGGCCGTTGTGCTGGCCGCCGGATTCTTGACCTCATTCACCTGATCGGGCGCCGGAGCAGGGGCTTCAGCCGCCGGTATGGCCGTGTTCGCCGGCCCTACAGGCTTGACCACTGCATTCGGATCCGCCGCTGGTGCATTGCCCGGGGTGCCGTTCGGCGCGTTCACAATCTCCACACCGACGCCCGAGCCACTCGGCGCGCTCATCAACGGCGCCGTCGTGGTTGAAGGGGCATCGCTGCGCGGCGGCTCGTTCGGCCCCGTCGGCTTGGGAGCCTCTCCCGCCACAGCCGGCTTGCCCGCATTCACCGCGGCATTGAACAGCGCCATATTTTCCTTGGTCACGGACGGGGCCAGCGTACGGTTCGGGTCATCCAGAGTTGGCTCGCCCACATGCACAGACTGCACGACTGTCGGTCCGTGGCGGATAACGTCCAGCGTACGGTCGGTAAACCGAATCGGTTGACGGCTCTGCTCCTCCGCCTCGTTCTCGGCTACCGCCTCGCGCGTCGGCGCCGGAATGGGACGATTCATGGCCACCAGCCGGTCACGCGCATCTTCCACCCGAGGCGCCATCGGGTAACGCGTAATCACCTTGGCGTAAGCCGCGGCCGCCTTGTCCTGGTACATGGCCCGCAGCCGCTCACGAATCGCTCCGGGCAGGTTGGGCGCAATCTGGATGGCATGTGCCTCGCCGGCATACGCGTCGCCAATGTTCAGCAGCGCCAAATCGCTCTTCGAGTACAGCGGATACGTATCCACCACCGTCTGCAGACGCGCAATCGCCGCCGGGAAGTTCTCCCGGCTCTCGTAGTACGTGCCGATTTGCGTCTCGCGCTCCGCCAGCACCTCCTGCACGTCGCGCAGCTTCTGCTTGGCCCGCGGAATCAGCGTGGAGTCCGGGAACATGTTGATCATGTTCCGGTACTCCTTCTCCGCATTCAGCGCATTGGTAAAATCGCGGTCGGGCTTCTCCATCTGCTGGTAGTAGATGTCGCCCACCTTCATCTGCGCCTCGGCCGCCTCCGGCGCGTTGGGGAAGAACGTGATGAAGTCCTTGTACTCGGCCTCGGCCTGCGTCATCGCCGCAGTTCCGCCTTCCTTGAACCAGCTGTCGCCCACGGCCAGCTTGGCACGCATGCGGTACTCGGAGTCCGGATACGTGTTCAGCATGGTCTGCAAGTCCAGGCGCGCCACGTCGAACCGGCCCTTCTTCAACGCCGTCATGGCCTTGTCAAACAGCTCCTTGTCGGGCTGCTTGGAGTTCACGTTGGCCAGCGGATTGGCGCTCAGGTCCTGATCCTTCTTCTTCTTGGGTTTCTTTTCGCGGGCCAGCGCGGAAGCGCTCGTCATCAGCAGAACCGCAAGCGCAGCCGCGGTCAGTTTGTTGGACAACCGATTCATTCCCTACCTCATTGATCGGACGGTCTGGGGCCGGCCGGTCCGTTTCACGCTGGAAATCGTTCTCGTGCGCCGGTCCCCGCTCTTCCGGGCCTGGCCTTCGCCGGCTGCCTCACGCGCCGCCGCCAACAACATGCGGGCATTTTCTTCCGCATTGCCGACCGCAAATACAGCGCTCCCTGCTACCAGCAGGTCCGCACCAGCTTGGACGACCCGGGCGACCGTATCGTGAGCCACCCCGCCGTCCACCTCAATTCTAAATGCGAGCCCCAATTCCTGCCGTATCTCCGCCAGGGTCCTGATCTTGTCCAGTGAAAACTCGATGAACTGCTGCCCGCCGAACCCCGGGTTCACGCTCATGATCAGCACGTGGTGCACCATAGGCAGAATGTCGCGGATCAGTTCCACCCGCGTGGCCGGATTCAGCACCACCGCCGGCTTCATCCCATGATGCTCAATCAGTTGCAGGGTGCGGTGCAGATGCCGGCAAGCCTCGTAGTGCACGCTCACCCAGTTTGCCCCCGCATCCGCAAACGCCGGAATGAAGTCGTCAGGGTTCTCGATCATCAGGTGGCAGTCGAGCGGCAACTTGGTGGTCTTGCGCAGGCTCGCCACCACCGGCGGACCAATCGTGATATTCGGGACAAAGTGCCCGTCCATCACGTCGCAGTGGATGACGGTTCCGCCTCCGCGTTCGGCCGCGGCAATCTCCTCGGCCAGCCGTGCAAAATCCGCCGAAAGAATGGATGGAACCAGCTCAACCATGGGGATGCCGCCGCTCTCCTCGCTAGCCAGTCTATCAGTCGAACATGTGCAGTGACCCGCGCCGCTGCCGCTTGCCCTCGGGCCGCTCCAGCGCCTTCAGCAGAATCCGGCTGCGCGCCCGCATGGCCGGCGTGCCCGACCGGCCCGCCATTCGCAGCAGGTCCAGCACCTCGGGCTGCGACTCAGGATTCTGCCGCGTCAGGTCGGCCAGCGCGTGCAGCGCCGTTGTCTTCACAATCGAGGACGGATCCTCGAGCCACGTTTGCAACACCGCAGCAATCCGCCGACACTCTGGAACGTTTAGAGTCAGCCGCGGCAACGTCAAAGCCAGGTTCCAGCGCAGCTTGGCAAAACGCGCGTCACTGAGCAGGCCGATGATCTCTTCCTTGAAGCCTTCCACCGCTCGCCGCACCGCAGGCGATGGATCGCGCATGATCCTCTCGAGTACATCGGCCGCTCGCCCGGCTACGCCCGCATCGTCGTCCCACATCAGTTCAATCAGCGCGGGCACCCGCCGCGGCGCATCCCTAACCCATTCGACGACTTCGCACACCCGTCCGGGATGAAACGCGTTCCTCCCGATGGCCAGTTCGGCGCGCAGATCGAGTTTCGGGGGCACCCGGATCTCAGCCATTCTGCTACGTCGCCGTGGGACCAGTCAGTGACTTGGCGGCAACCCGCCCTATCCCGCGCAGGATGGCCTTCACCGGCCACTCGCCTTCCGCATCAGGGAAGAAGACTTCGCCCGACCGTTTCACCTCCGGCCGGTAGTACCAGCGCTTGAGCAGAGCCAAATGTCCCTGCCGCACCACCGCATTCGGCGGATCGTCCGGGCTCATTAATGAAGCCAGCACGCCCTCCAGCCTTGCCTCCAGCAGTCCCCGCGCCGCCTTCGCCGCGGCCTTGGCTCCAGCCTTCGCCGAGCCCGCCGGTGCAGTCTCGTCAACCGGCGTTCCTTCTTCTTCCTTTCCTGATCCCTGTTCTTCTGGTCCGTGGTCCCTGGTCCCTGGTCCCTGGTCTTCCGGCACCGCCTCAAGCGCCACGGGCTGCGCGAACAGCGAACTCGATCCCGATTGCTCATTCTGGATTCGCATGCCCAGGGTCGAAAACATAGCTGGCCCACGCAGCCTTCCACCCTCATAAACGAACACGGCAACCTCCGGCGCCGGCGCCGAAGGCGCAGTTAGCCCCACCGCAGGTGGCGCAGGTGGTTGCAGGATTACGGCGCGCAGCTGGCTCATGGGACGCACGATCTCCGGCGCCAGCGCCCGCACTGCCTCGGCCCGCTGAACCTGCGCATGGATCGCCGCCGCCGACTCAAACTCCAGATTGGCCGAAGCCTCATCTCGTTGCGTTTGAAGTTGCACCAGGCGGCTCTCCCCGCGCGTAGCCATGAATTGCTCCACCGACGAAGACTCCTCGGCATAGCGCTCATCGGTGCAGCCCTGGTAACAGGGCGCCAGGCACATCTTCATCTCCGAGTACACACAGCCGGGATGGCTCGGGTTGGGATCGAGCTCATCGGTGCACCGGCGCAGCAGGAACAGTTTCAGCGCCTCGTCGGCAAAGCGCTCCGCCGCCGCCCGCGAGGCAAACGGTCCGTAGGCCCAATCGGCCTCGCGCATGCTGGGCCGGTTGGTCACCGTGACGCGCGGATATCGATTGCTGCCTAGGAACCGCACGAATGACGGAGCGCCCAGGTGCATGCGCTCCAGCGCTTTGCCTCCGTAGACCTCTTCCAATAAAGTGAACTGCGCCAGCAGCGATTCGAACTCCGAACCGGTGAGCCGCCACTCAATCCGCCGCACGCGCCCAGCGAGTTGCAGCCGCCTCGGATGCTTCGGAGATGGCAACAGCAGCCGTTCCAGGCGCCCGCGCAGGTTGGGCGTGCGCCCAATGTATGGCTCGGCATTGGTGGCTTCGCCGTAGAGCGCGAAGACCGCGCCTTTCTCGGGAAGCTGCTTCAGCGCGCCCCGCGCATCGACCGGATCAAAAGCAAGAACATTCATGAGCAGCAAATCCGTTGCAATCTATCTGATGATTCTTGCATCTCGAAGCTGCGCGTCCGCTGCCCGCTGCCCCGCTGACTCGCTAACTCGCTAACTCGCGAGTAAGTAGGCTAGCTTCCCGCAATCGTCATGCCATCAATCCGCAGCGTCGGGCTCGCCAGGGCCCCGCGGAACGCCAGGTCGTTGCCGATCACCGTAACGTTGCGCAGCATCTCCGCCAGCTTCCCGGCAATCGTCACCTCTTCCACCGCGTGCGTCAGCTCGCCGTTTTCAATCCACAATCCGGTCGCGCCGCGGGAGTAGTCGCCGGTCACAAGATTGGTGCCAAAACCCATGAGCCCCGTCACGTACAGGCCCGCGGGAATATCGGCGATGATCTGCTCCGGCGAGACCGTGCCGGGCTCAAGGTACAGATTGCCCCCGCCGATGCCCGGCGCTCCCGCCAGCCCGCGCGCCGCGTTGTGTGTCGACTTCATATTGAGCTTGCGAGCGGTGTAGGTGTTCAGCAGGTAATTCTCCAGAACGCCCTTCTCCACAACCACCGTCCGCCGCGACGGCAAACCCTCGCCGTCGAAAGGCGATGTGCCATAGCCGCCAACGCCGTTGGGCAACAGCATGGTGCTGTCATCCACAATCGTCAGCGACGAAGCCGCAATGGACTGGCCCAGCTTGCCGGCCAGAAACGAGGCGCTGCGCCACACCGCATCGCCCGAAGCGGCGTCAAAAACCGTGGCGATCAGGGACCGCGCCGTATCCGGCGCAAAGACGATGGGAACCTTCTGCGTGGGCACGCGCCTTGCGCCGAGGCGCCGAAGCGCCCGACGCGCTGCCTCGGCCCCAACCGACTCCGGCGTGTCCAGGTCGCCGATCCGCCTGGCGCTCGTGTACCAGAAATCGCGCTGCATCTGGCCGTTCTCGTCCTTCGCCAGCGGCGCCGTCGATCCGCCCGCATAACTGCTGCGGTAGCCGCCCAGAAAACCGCGCGAGTTGGCCAGCACCTTGCGGCCTGTGGAGACGTCGAAGCTGCCCCCATTCGAATTCGTAATGCGCGGGTCAGCAGCCAATGCGGCGGCTTCAGCCCGGTGCGCCCACTCGATGCGCTGCGGTCCAGGGAGCGAATACACATCCTCAAAGTAGAGGTGCAGGTCATCCGGAATGGAGCCGAACTCGCCCGTGTCCGCCAGCCCGCTGAACGGATCCTCTTCGGTGATCTTCGCCAGCGCGACTGCGCCTTCCACCGCCTGCCGCACGCCCTCAGGCGTCAGATCGCTCGTTGAAGTCGAGGCAGACCGCTTGCCCAGGAAAACGCGTACCCCCAAACCGCGCGATCCTGACTCCTGCAGCTTCTCCACCTGGCCCATGCGGACCGTGACGCTGAACTCGTCGCCCTCGCGGACCACCGCTTCGGCATCGGTTGCGCCGGCCTTCATGGCCTGCGCGACAACGTCGGCGGCAAGCGACTCCAGATCAATTGACTCGGATTGGGCAACGATTTCGGGCATGTTCTGAAGCTATCAAATTCGAGCGCGCTTCACTTTTTACTGAGTGGCTCGGCGAGTTTTCCTCTTCGGGTCACAGCCAACCGTGATGACTGGTACAAGCCGTTCCCCAACATGAGCGCATACTTCCTTGCAGGTTCACGGAGCCGAGGGGAAGGTTTCGCGTGAACCACAAATCGAAAGCGGGCAAAAGAAAAATTTGATCTGGATATCCATACTTTCGCCCCTGCGATTCTGAATCGTCAAACAGAATCAGCAACCTACAAGGTATCCATTCACACAACCTTCGCTTTTTATGGATATCCATGCGGAGCGGCCTCAGTGGCCCGTTCCGCCAACCGTCATCCTGTCCAGCTTGATGGTCGGCATGCCCACGCCAACCGGCACGCTCTGGCCGTCCTTGCCGCAGGTGCCGATGCCTTCGTCGAGCTTCAGATCGTGGCCCACCATCGACACGTATTTCAGCGCCTCCGGCCCGTTGCCGATCAGCGTCGCGTCGCGCACCGGCGCGGTGATCTTGCCGTCCTCGATCAGGTAGGCCTCCGACGCCGAAAACACAAACTTGCCGTTGGTGATGTCCACCTGTCCGCCGCCGAAGTTCACCGCATAGAGCCCGCGCTTCACCGAGCGGATAATGTCTTCCGGATCGTCGTCGCCGGCCAGCATGTAGGTGTTGGTCATGCGCGGCATGGGAATGCACTGGTAGCTCTCGCGCCGGCCCGATCCGGTATTGGCCGTGCCCATCAGCCGCGCGGAAAGCTTGTCGGTCAAATAGCCCTTCAGCATGCCGCCCTCGATCAGCACCGTCTCCTGCGTCGGCGAGCCCTCGTCGTCCACATTCAGCGAGCCGCGCCGGCCGGCCATGGTGCCGTTGTCGACCACCGTGACCTTGGAACTGGCCACGGCCTGCCCGATCAGCCCGGCAAACGCCGAGGTCCCCTTGCGATTGAAGTCGGCTTCCAGGCCATGCCCCACGGCCTCGTGCAGCAGAATGCCCGGCCATCCCGGCCCCAGCACCACTTCCATCTCGCCCGCCGGCGCAGGGACCGCGCCAAGTTGCAGAATCGCTCCGCGAGCCGCTTCGCGCGCCAGGTTCTCGGGGCTCTTCGATCCGACAAACTGTTCCAGGCCCGCGCGGCCGCCGCACCCGCCGAACCCTTGGTGGTGTTCGCGCCCTCCTTGGCGATGACGAAAGCATTCAGCCGGCAAAGCGGCTGCGTGTCGCTGGCAAACGCGCCGTCCGAGGCGGCAATCAGAATCCGCCGCAGTTCCTCGGAGTAGCTGGCCCGCACCTGCACGATGCGCGGATCGTAGGCGCGCGCCGCGCGATCGACACGCAGAATCAGCTCCAGCCGCGCCGCCAGGTCCAGGTCGAATCCGCCCAGCGGAACGGGATAGAGATCCGCCATGCGGCGTCTCGGTAAATCCCTGCACCGTCTGCTTGGCCGGGCCCGAGGCGATCAGCGCCGCGGTCCGCGCCGCATGCAGCAGCCGCTCGGGGTTCAGATTGTCGGTATAGGCGTAGCCGGTGCGCTCGCCCGACAGCACGCGAATGCCGCACCCGGCGCTGGTTCCCTGGCTGGCCGACTTCACGATCTGCTCGTCCACGCCCAGCGCGATGGCCGTAACCGACTCGAAGTAAAGGTCGGCATAGTCGCCGCCGGCGGACAGAGCCTCGCCCAGGCAGCGCTCCAGAAGCCGCTCGGTGATGCCAAATTTCTCGAAAAAATAGCGCTTGTGGCCGGTGTGTGGGGAAGGAAGTTGGGGGTGCAGTCATCGTACTTTTCAGTTTACGCTGAATCTTGCGGTAGCCCACCTCTTTGGGCGAGTTCGCGCTACCCGTTCCTCTCTTGATGCGTGTCGCGCGATCTTCAACAAAGGTGGTCTTCACAACGCGATCAAACTCGATGCTACATTCGACCCATGAAGAAACTCATCGTCGCCGCATCCTGCTGCTGATGGTGTTTGCCGCCCCGGCGTTTGCCGCCAAGAGCATCATCACCACATCACCACTCCACCAACACCAGCCACGTCAGCCATCAAGACTGCGTAACCCAGGCGCCCGGCATCCGGCTTTGCGCTCCGGAAGCCGGCGCCGCGCAGTCTCGCTCGTCACGGCTTTCGTCGTCCCTGCCGTTCTGATAGGTTCGTGCCATGACCGATCTGGACGATCTTCGCTATCCCATTGGGCGCTTCCAGTCCTGCCGCGGCCGGTCCCCGAGCGCGCTGCACAATTGAAACGCTGCGCCGGCTGCCGGAGCGTCTGCGCGCGGCCGTTGCCGGGCTTAACGACGCCCAGCTCGACACGCCTTATCGCGAAGGCGGCTGGACGGTGCGCCAGGTGGTGCATCATGTGGCCGACAGCCACGCCAATTCCTATGTTCGCTTAAGCTGGCGCTCACCGAGGACTGGCCCACCATCAAGCCCTACGACGAGGCCGCGTGGGCGCAGTCTGCCGGACAGCCGCGATGCCGATCGAAGTCTCGCTGCCTCTGATCGAGCGCGCTGCACGCTCGCTGGGTAGCGCTGCTTGAGTCGATGTCCGACGACGACTTCCAGCGGGCGTTCCGCCATCCGGAGCGCGGGCGGCAGACTCTGGCCAACACGCTGGCGCTCTACGACTGGCACTCTCGCCATCACACCGCGCACATCAGCCAGCCTGCGCGAACGGATGGGCTGGTAGCCGGCGATGGCCGGTGGCTCGAGGGCGACAGCTTCAAGGGCAAGCGAGGAGACCGTCGCGCCCGGCGAGCTGGTGCGGCGTATCGAAGAGTATCTGGCCGAACATCCGGCGGCGGCGGTGCTGGAGGATGGACGCGTGCTGTTCGACATGCGCACCGCGCGCTACGCCGTCAGCCGAATCGCACGGGCGCTGCCTGCTGCAGTTCTGGAGCGAAGAACGCAACCTGATGCGCACGGTGGTCGAGCGTGCAGCAGCGCGCGCAATGCCTGCGGATCATGACGCGGCGCATGGGCGCGGCCAAGCCGCAGTCGCTGGAGTTTGTCGCCCACCAGCGACCGCCGCACGCCGACGCGCGCGATGCGGCGCGGCGCAATTATCAACGGCTGCTGGAGCGCGTGCTGACACGGGACTTCATCGGCTCGAAGGTCGATGGCCTGCGCTCCGCCATGGATCTGGAGCACAGCTTTGGCCCGGCGTACGTGCGCGGCACGGCTGCTGCAAGGGAACGGCGGCCGAGGCGGTGATCGGCGTGAGCGCGGCCGAGTCTGGCGCCATGATCGACGGCATTCTGACGCTGGGCATTCTGTGGCTCGATTATTGCCGCGCAGCAGAGCGGACGGCGGCGGCACTTTGGCGGGCTGAAGGTGATTGTGCCGGCCGGCGCGTGGCGGACCACGGCGGAACGCATGGCGTGGCTGAACCATGCCGCTGCCGATTTCCAGCTCTTCACGCTCGACGAGCGCAGTGAAGAGCTGACGCCAGTTGATTTTCGCGATACCGGCAATCTTGATTCGCGGCTGGTGCATGCGTTCTCTCAACCGATGCCGCCATCGAACGCTGCCGCGCCGGGCCTGGACCGCTTGCTGGCGCTGGTGCCCGCGGCGCGCGCGAGCCGCGCGTTGAGATCCGGGCAAGCTCGGCGACGCGAAGTTGGCCTGCTGCTGCATGGCCTCGAATTCGCGCGCGTGCGGCAGATGGCCGCCGGACGCATTCGTTTGCCGCGCGAGGACGAAGTCACCTTTGGCGCCGGCGCCAACGAGACGCCGCTGACCGAAGAAAACGAGCCGCTGTGCCGCGAATTGTTCGCGCGGCTGTTTCGAGAGCCGCCATCCGGACGGCACGCACACGCGATCCGCTGTTTCGCCTGCAGCCGGAGCGCTGGCTGGAGTCGCGCGTCTGCGCGGAGATCTCGGAAGCTGCTGCCGGGTCTGCGCGGCGAGCCGGTCTACTGCGCAGGTGCCGGCGCTGTCCAGCGGCGATCGCGGCATGCTGGATCTGCTGACGCTCGACCGCAACGGGCGGCTGACGGTGATCGAGCTGAAAGCCGACGAGGACCTGCACCTGCCCCTGCAGGCGCTCGACTACTGGATTCGCGTGCGCGCGCTCAATGCGGACCGGCAAGCCTGGGTCCGCGGCGGCCGACAGTGTCCGCCTTTGAGCGCCAGGGCTACTTTCCCGGCGCCGAGGTTTCGCCGCTGCCGCCGCGCTTGCTGCTGGTCGCGCCGGCGCTGCGCATTCATCCTGCCAACGAGCCGGTGCTGCGCTATCTTTCGCCGCAGGTGGAGTGGGAGCTGATGGCGGTGAGCGAGCACTGGCGGCGGGAGCTGAAGGTGGTTTTCCGCGCACGTTGTTCCGATACAAAACAGTAACGGTACGCCAGTACTACTCCGAAGTCCCCTTCATCGGCCATCGCCCGCAGCATTATCCATTTCCATGCTTAAGCGCAAAGACAGTCGTGTTGGGAGAGGACCAAGATGACGAAGTTTCCGTAAATCAAAGCCAAGCCTTGGCAGTGAATTTCAGGGCACCGGGGGAAGAACACCGTGAAGAGCCGAACCATGATCTATCGCGCCGTCCAAGATGCCAGTACAGCTGTGAGCCCTGCGGCAACAGGGCGTTCCCAGAGTGCACGGCTATATCAATTCCCTTACCGCGAAGTATCGTACCCGGCGGATGTTCGCATGGACGATCCCAACGAGGAATTCGCGCATCCAGCGCTGATCGTCGAGATTGCGGCCGCAGCCATGGCATTCGTGTTCTGGCTGGGCTGGCGGGTGACGCACCTTTCGCCAGCATCGCGCTGACCGGGCTTCGCGCTTGGTCATGACGCGCAGGCGCGCAGGTCGCGGACCAGTTCGTCGACCCGGCGCAGATCCGAGTCCCACGCGAACATGAAGCGCGCGGCGCCGCCGATAAAGGTGTAGAACATCCAACCGCGCGCGCGCAGACCCTCTGCGACGGCAGGCGGCAGCTATCAGGAAGACGGCATTGGCCTCGACCTTGAACATCATCTCGACCCCGGTAGGTCCCTGACCTTGCGAGCAAACTCCATCGCGCAGATGATTGGCGTGCTCGGCATAACGAAGCCACGCGCCGCTTTCCAACATGCCGGACCCAGGGGGCGGCAAGGAAGCGCATCTTGGAGGCCAGCTGCCCGGCCTGCTTGCAGCGATAGTCGAAGTCCTCGGCGAGCTTCGTGTCGAAGAAGATCACGGCCTCGCCGATCGCCATGCCGTTCTTGGTGCCGCCGAAGCACAGCACGTCCACGCCGGCTCTTCCAGGTCATCTCTGCGGGGCGCAGCCGAGCGAGCGCGCAGGCGTTGGCGAAGCGCGCGCCGTCCATATGCAGCGACAGCCCGAGTTCGCGGCAGGTGTCGGAGATGGCGCGTATCTCGTCAATTTGATACAGCTGCCCAGTCTCGGTGGATTGCGTGATGGTGACGACGCGGGGCTTGGGATAGTGAATGTCGGTGCGCTTCAAGCGCAATCGGACCGATGGCCTCGGGCGTGAGCTTGCCGTTGGGCGAACGGGCAACGAGGAGCTTCGAGCCGTTGGAGAAAAACTCCGGCGCGCCGCACTCGTCGGTCTCGACGTGCGCCGCTTCCGAGCAGATGACGCTGTGATAGCGACTGGCAAAGCGACGCCAGCGCGAGTGAGTTGGCGGCTGTTCCGTTGAAGACGAAGAAGACCTCGCAGCTCGGTTTCGAAGAGCGCGCGAAAGGCATCGGCGGCGCGTGCGGTCCAGGAGTCGCCGCCATAGGCGGGCTCGTGGCCCCGGTTGGCTTCCTCCATGGGCCCACGCCTCAGGACACACGCCCGCGTAATTGTCACTGGCAAATTGCTGCTCGAGAATCTCGGGTGATGTCTGAACCGCTGTGCTCATGCTGCCTTTTAGGATAGCGCCGCGTCCGCCGGCAGAACCCGCAATCCGGTAAACTCATACCTCACCAGGCCAGTGTTCGGCTTGTTTTCATCAATTTGTGAACAGCATGTTGCAGTCTAGCCGGAAGGGAGATTCCCAGGTGGCATCAACGCGACTGGATTTGCGAGTGCAACTCGGGCGTTTAGGCGCAAGAAAACGTGACCGGGTGCGCGTCTTGATCGCGCTATTCGGTGGGATAGTGGGAACGCCCGCTTTGGCCTGGTCAGGCACGCCAACTCCGCACGTTCATATGCGCAGCATCGCCGTGGATTCGCTGGGAACCGGCGAGGGCGCGCGGGCGCTGCGCCAGCGCATTGTCGAACGGCTAAGCAAACATCCAGGGTTGCGGATGGCGGCCTCCGATGCTCAGGCCGACCTGACGCTGCGCGGAAACTCGAGCATCTGGCCGACGGGGTCGTATTCCATCAGCGCTCACTCGAACAGCTATCGCGTAACGAATTACGAGGGTTATCTGTCGGTCGAACTGCAGGACAAAGCTGGGCAGACGCTGTGGTCGTATCTTGTCACGCCGAGCCGGTTCCGCACTCATTCCATCACCGACGATCTGGCCGACCAGGCGGCGTCGCGGTTGCTGGACGCGCTGCACGGCATTGAGACCGGCTCTGCGCCGGCCACGCTGTCGGGAGACGCGGCCGGTGCGCAATTGCACGCGGCAGGCAGCACGCTGGCCGCGCCGCTGTACATGAAGTGGTTTGAGTCAGCGGGCATACACGTGCGTTACGACGCCGATGGATCGGAGGCTGGACTGGCGCAACTGGCCGAAGGGAAGGTCGATTTTGCGGCGTCAGACATGCCTCCGCCCGCCGAAATGCACGTGACGGCGATTCCCACGGTGCTGGGCGGCGTGGTGCCTATCTACAACCTTCCCGAGGCGCACGGCGAGCTCCGCTTTACGCGGGACATTCTTGCCGGCATCTATTCCGGAGCCATCATCAAGTGGAACGATCCGCGGATCCGCGCGATCAATCAAGGCGCGCATCTGCCCGATGCGTCGATCACCGTGGTTCACCGATCCGACGGAAGCGGGACGACGTTCGTGTGGACGAGCTATCTTTCGCAGGCGAGTTCCACGTGGAAAGCCGGTGCGGGAGCGCGCGTGACGTGGCCGGTGGGCGTCATCGCGGTGGGCAATGATGGTCTGGCCGAGATGGTGAAGAAGACACCCAATTCCATCGGATATGTGGAGCTGATCTTCGCCATCCAGCATCAGCTCAACTATGGCGAGTTGCAGAATGCGGCGGGGCAATTTGTGAAAGCCGACCTCGCCAGCATTTCCAGTGCCGCCGCAGATGCACCGCGCGGCGACGAGCATGCAGGCTTGGCCATTCTCAACTCGCAAAAGAAGGACGCGTACCCCCTCAGCACGTTCACCTGGCTGGTGGTTCCGGCGGAACAGCCGGATGCGCAAAAGAAGAGCGCGATCACAGAGCTGCTGAAGTGGATGCTGACCTCGGGACAGAAGCAGTGCGCTTCGCTGGGATACGCGCCGCTTCCGCCGGCCGTGGCGGCAAGGGCGCTGAGCGCAGCGAGCGCCTTGAAGTAGTCCGTCCCTATCGATACCGCGCTGGTTATTTTTTCAGCGGCTTGCGCGCAAAGTAATACAGCGAGTACGCCAGCAGCAGGAACGCGATCACCGATACACCCATGTTATCGAGGAACGTGTGCGGGAAGTTGAGGATGTCGCCTTTGCCGACGGTGGTCTCGTAGCCCTTCAGCGCCACGCCCAGCAGCCCGACGATGCCACCGGCGGCGATCAATCCCTGATGCATACAGCGAGCCCGGGGAGATTTCGCTTTCCGCTTCGGCTGCCTCGCCGGCGGCGCGGAGGCGCGTTCCACCAGCCAGCGCACCACGCCACCGCAGAAGATGGCCAGCGTCGTGCCGATGGACAGATACGCGCCAACGGCAAACGACAGCGAGCGGATGCCCAGCAGTTCCACCGCGATCACAAGGAAGACGCCGACCATCACCAGTCCCCAGGGCAGTTTGCGGCTGAGGATTCCGTTGATGACCGTGGCCATGAGCCGCGCTTGCGGGGCCGCCGCCTTCTCGCTGCCGATTCCCTGGATCCACTGCACCTCGATGCGGCCGGTGGTCGGCGAGTAGAGATACTTGCCGTCGTGCCAGCTCGGCCGATCCCACCGCGTTCAGCACCGTGTATTCGCCCTTGGTGTGATGGCTGGTCGTCTTGTCGGCGGCAATCACAGGGAATCTGCTCGGGCAGGTGCGCGTCCTTCTGGACGGCAACGCCGGGATGCGCGGCGTTGAGTCCCAGGCTGCGGCGCAGTGCGGAACTCCTGCAGGCCCGTGTTCATCACGTTGAGCGTGAATCCGATGATGATGGTCGACACCACCACGCCGATCATCAGCGCCATCTGCTGCAGCCGCGGCGTGGAGCCGACGATGTAGCCGGTCTTCAGATCCTGCGAAGTGTCGCCGGAGTTGGATGCGGCGATGCAGACCACGCCGCCGATGGTGATGGCGAGCGCGCCGAAGGCCGGGCCGTCCAGCCCTTGACCAGAAAGATGGCCGAGGTGGCCATGAGCGTGGCGATGGTCATGCCGGAGACGGGACTGGCCGAGGAGCCCACCAGGCCCACAATGCGCGAACTCACGGTGACAAACAGAAATCCGAAGACCACCACCAGCAGTGACGCGGCCAGATTTGCCGCCCATCCCACATATGCGCCGGGCACCGGCTTGAATTGCAGAAACATAAACATGAGCGACGACCAGCAGCCAGCGAACCGAGCAAAACCACGCTCATGGAGAGGTCGTTCTCGGTGCGGATCGGCTTGGCCTTCGCCTGCCGCGCCGGCGCGCATGTTCTTGAAGCCCTGCGCGAGCGCACTCAAGATGGTGGGCAGGGTCTTGAGCAGTGTAATCAGGCCGGCCGCGGCCACCGCGCCCGCGCCCATGGGCCGGATGTAGGTGGACCAAAGCTGGCTCGGCCCCATCTGCGCAATGGGAATGGTGCCGGGATAGACGGGTTGGCCCAGTTCTTTGCCGAAGAAGTAGATCAGCGGCATGAGCACCAGCCAGGAAAAGACGCCCCCGGCAAAGATCACTCCCGCCACGCGCGGGCCGATGATGTAGCCCACGCCCAGGTATTCCGATGTGGCATCGGCTTTGATGGACGCGCCCTTCAGCACGTGCTGCGGGCCGAAGTCCGGCTGGATACTCCGGGGTGCCCGGCCATGCCTTGAAGATATTGTCGTTTTGGAAGAGGGTGTAAAGCGCGCCCAGGCCGAGGCCGAGAAAGACGCGGCTGGCCAGCGATCCGCCGCTTTTCGCCGGCAATCAGCACGTCGGCGCAGGCCGTGCCTTCGGGATAGGGCAGCGTGCCGTGTTCCTTCACTATCAGCTGCCGCCGCAGCGGAATCATGAACAGCACGCCCAGCCAGCCGCCGATCAGCGCCAGCATGAAGATGCGCGAGTACTCCAGCTCGAAGCCCAGAAAAACCAGCGCCGGCAGCGTGAAAATCACGCCCGATGCGATCGACTGGCCGGCGTTACCGGTGGTCTGGACGATATTGTTTTCAAGAATCGAGGCCCGGCCGAAGGCGCGCAAAATGCTGATCGACAGCACCGAGATGGGAATGGAAGCGGCGACCGTGAGCCCCGCCCGCAGGCCCACATACACCGTTACCGCGCCGAAGATGATGCCGAAGATCGAGCCGAGAAGCAGGGCGCGAAAGCTTAACTCCGGCGGCTGCTGGTCGGGCGGAATAAAGGGTTGGAATTCGGGCATGAGCTCCCTCCAAGGCGCACGTGCGGCAAATGGGTAAATTCCCTGAAGGGGGAGTGTACGGCATTCCCCCGGATATCGTGAATCTTCCGGCGGGATTGAAAACCACTCCGCCACAGCAAGCCAAAGCCCGATCCTTCGGTCGCATGACTTTTCAGCGGGTGCTTGACATATTTGGTATCGCGGTACGCCCGTCTTTAGGACTCTGGACAGGAGCCCGTAACTAATGTCGGCCAACACCGACACACATTTTCCCTTGCCGTAGCGCAAAAACCCCTTCAAATTCGTGCGAAAGTAAGTTGCGCCGTAGTTGCTGTTAGTTGAAGTGATTACAGCTGCAGTGTTAGCGCGTTGTTAGCCCGAAGGGGACTACTGATGAACGAACAGAGACGCCGCCAGCGCCGCAAGCAACTCACCGATAAGATGCTGAGCGAATTGCCGAGACCGCTAAAGCCCTACTTCCATCCTGATCCGGAATTGCCCAAGCACGGCGTGCGTATCCGCCCTGAGGGACCAGGCGCCTACACAGTTATCACCAGAGACCCGTACAAAAAGCAGAGATGGGTGAAGATCGGCTCCGTCGCCGAGATGAAAATAGCTGAGGCGAGAGAGGTCGCGCGCGCGGTCATCAAGCGCGTTGAGCAGGGGCTCGATCCTTTCCCGGCGGCGCCGGTAAAGCCTGACACCGTCGCCGACGTCGTCGAGATGTACTTCAAACGCCATGTCGAGGTGAGAGCCTTTCGCACCGCCGGTGAGAAAAGGCGGATAGTCGAGACGCATGTTTTGCCGGTGTGGCGCAATCGCCCGTTTGCAGCGATCGGACGCAGCGACATCGCGCGACTGTGCGACGCCGTTGAGGATACGCACGGGGCGTGGGTGGCCGACACCGTATTGGTCGAGCTCAGCGCGATCGCGCGTTGGTACGCGACGCGTCATGACACTTACCAGCCGCCGTTCGTTGCTGGCATGAAGCGTGTCTCCGGCGAAGATCGCAAACGCAGCCGAGTGCTTAGCGACGACGAAATTGGACGCGTGTGGGCTGTTGCCGCCGATGATGGCACCTACGGCGCGCTGGTGAAGCTATTGCTGCTGACGGCGCAGCGGCGTGAGAAGGTAGTCACGATGAAGTGGTGCGATCTTGCACCGGACGGCATGTGGACTATCGCAACCGAAAAGCGTGAAAAGAACAACCCCGGAATGCTGCTGTTACCCGAGGCCGCGTTGGCAATCGTCAATTCGCTGCCCCGATTTGCCGGCAACCCGCATGTCTTCGCTGCGAGCCGCGGCGTCGGTCCGATCAGTCACTTCGCCCAAGCGAAGGCCGCCTTCGACAAAGCCTGCGGCGTGTCGGCTTGGACTTTGCACGATCTGCGAAGATCGGCGAGGTCGCTTCTGTCCCGCGCTAACGTACGGCCAGACATCGCCGAGCGCGTTCTCGGGCATGCCCGAAAAGGTGTCGAGGGCGTCTACGACCACCATCCCTTCACACATGAAAAGGCCGATGCGCTGGGGAAGCTTGCGGCGCTGATAGAACGGATCGTCAACCCGCCAGCCGGAAATGTGGTCGCGCTGCACGAGGCGGCGTCGTGAGCGAGGTCGCAGATCGCCGCCGCGGAGAGGTTCGCCAGCTGAGGGCGCTGCATAGAATGATGACTTGCCGCCGCAGCTCGATGACGGAGGAAGAGGTCCAGGAAGTCATCGCGCGGCATATGAGGGCCTGGGAGTATGGAGAGAGAAATCCTATTGATTGGAATGAAGTGCTTTATCGGTCGGACCCACGCCGCCGCGGCAAGAAGTCGGAATTACTGGCCAAAAGATTTCCCCCAACAGCAACGCAAGAGGAACGCCTTTTTGCGCTCGCGGAGCGTCTCGGAATTCCGACGGGGGAATTTCGAAATATCGAGTACGACGATCACTTTGGTGAAGATGGTCTAGACAGGCTATATGAACAAATTGGCCGTGAGCTTGCGGGAATGCAGCCGGAATTCTGGACATCGAAGCCGGGGCGCCCAAAAGGAAGGCGCAATAAGGAGCTGGTCGAGACGGACAACTCGGATACTCTGCGCAAGCGGCGAGAACGCGAGAAAAAGCGGAAAAAGAGGAAGCCGGACAGAAACTGGTCCTAATATTCGGGCGTAGAATTTGGATTCCGATCAATTTACATAGGCTTCCACTTTTTCAATCAGCGGAGGCTTCATGTCCCTCGAATTACTACGTTTCAAGGATTTGCGGCGCCTCGGCGTTGTAAGTTCTTGGCCCCAACTTCGCTACATGCAGGAACACTATGGTTTCCCGACCGGCCTGTTACTTGGCGCGAACTCTCGTGCCTGGCGCGCTGTCGACGTCGAAGGGTGGCTGGCCAGCCGCCCGAGCGAGCCATCGGCGCACGCAATGGAGCGGGCGGAGAAGTCGATACGCTCGCGGGCCGCAAGGCGGGACGCGGCATGAGCAAGTCACTTGGGGACTATCGACCAATCGTTGTCGAGCGCGAGGGCAAGCCGACTTTGCGTGGCATGATGTGGGTCAAGCGCGGGCTCGTTACGGTTACGTCTGAGGACGGGCGACAGAAGACAACGCAAGTGGGCGGGTCCCCCGCACATTCGATTGCGCGACTTTTGCTGATCGAGCTTGAGCGCGACTGAATTAATCTGACGCCGCCGCACGGCTTCGACTTTTCAAAAAGACGAAAGCCGCCTCCGGCCCTCATTTGGACCGCGGCTCTCATTCTGCAACGTTTCTGAAACGGAAAACCCGCCGTTGGCGCGGCGGGTCTCCAAACGATAGGAGCAAATTTGTTCAGCGATGAATGAAATACCGGCTGCAAACCGGGGGGTCAAGAGGTCACGCAAGACTAATCCTGATGAAATTATTCGTAGGCTGCGGGTTGGCGATTTGAACAAATTTTTTGCGCTTCGCTATGGCGGCCACGCGAATGCCTGCGGCTGGCAATTTCCGGAAGATGATGCCGGCCGGGAGGATCTGATAATCCTCGCGCACCACTATAACCCTGTGGCTCTACCTCGGATCATCAAGCTCAGGGCGCCTTGGGCGGACGCGGAAGCGATCATTGAGGAGGTCGAGGGCAATCCTAAGCGGTATCGAGCCCCCTCCCTGGGCAAGCTCCTAAACTTCACTGGGAACGAATGGCGAGTCCTGAAGCTGAGGACCATTGCGCCGATCGATCTGAGCCCAGAGATGCGCCGCTATCTCTCTGGCGTATTCGCTAACGAGCGCCGTCGCAAAAAGCGAAGGATGCAGGGCACGAAGTCGCAGACCGAGAGCTTATCCCGTACTCGACCCTGGTTAGCCGAAGGCATCTGCCGACGCACTTGGGAACGTCGCAGGGCTAAGGGACAGATCACGAACCGGAGAGTTGCAACTTTGGCAGCAATAAAGCTTTCTAATGCACAGACCAAACTTGCGACATCGGAGCAAGGTTGGGCTGGGCCTACGTACTGGAGTCACATGACCTCAGAAGAAATAAACGAAGAACTTGCGATGTGGGTGTTCGCTCGGGCGACCTCCCAAAAGCCGCCATCACCAAACGTGCGTCAGATAGCGGCGTGACGGACTTGTGGGCCGGCACCACGGAGGAAACGCCGAAGCGCATGGAATTAGAATTACAGAAGGAACAGAAGAGAATGGCCGAGCCTGAAATCGACGTGCCTGCCAATCGTGTCAACGGTCGCATGTGGCAGTCGGGCGAGTTTGGCAATCCCAATGGCCGACCCGTTGGCGCTCGCGGTCGCTTCAGTCAACGGTTCGTTGCCGACCTAACTGACGCCTGGGAAAAACACGGGGCGGCAGCACTTGAACAGACGGCCAAGCTTTACCCCGATCGGTTTGTCGGCATCTGCTCCCACCTAATCCCGAAAGACGTATCGGTGAGTCTTACAGCGGCGTTGCCGGGCGATCTGGAGGCGAGCGACTGGACGCTGATCTTAGAGGTGCTGGGCGCCGTCAAGCGCGGCTTGCCGGATGCAGGAGTTCGGCCACCTGGCGAGGTTATGTCCTTTGTTCTCGCCGCGATCCGGGCGCACGACGCCAAGGTGATCGAGGGCGCGGAGGCACCGGCTCAAGCCAAGCCTATCGGTGTTGCGGACGAATAGATGACTTAGTTCTTACGTTTTACGCGGCC